>NZ_JBEVDX010000016.1:0-18750 GCF_040513095.1 Pedobacter sp.
AGCATAGTATGTTAAATGGTTAAATTTTCTTTTCTATAGATTGGATAAGGTCGGCAAAGTAACGGCTTTTTTCCGGAAACTTCAAACTTAATTTTTCATAAGTATCTATCGCCTTGTCATAAAGCATCTGTTCAATGTAAATTCCGGCAAGGGTTTCAGAAACCAGGTCATTCTGATCTTCTGCACTTTTCTTCGCCTTATTCTCATTGTCGATCTGCTCTGCATTGGGCGCATGGATCTGCGGATCGTTTTTGATAAAACTATCGATTATCTGGGAATCTTTGCTTGCCGGCTTGGCTTCTTCTTCATTGTCCAGCAGTTCGGTTCCGGTAAGGTGACTCTGTAGGTGAAAAATGTGTTCCACGTATTGTTGCTGCAATTCCTGTGAGCCGGGTTTTTTAGCCGTTACATATGGCTGGAAAGTACTCTGATGTTCTTTACGCGTTTTAGCCAGCCACCATAAAAATGTATAGGGCAGCTTATCGTCATTGTAATTGCTTACCCTGCTGTTTTCTACTTCAGCTGCCGCAGCTTCATCATGTTCTTCAATAACCGGAGGGGCGGCAACTTCAGGTTTATCAGGCTGTACTTCTTCTACTGCGCTGAAGTTATTCTCAAAGGCAAAGAAATCTGTGGATACAATGCTTTCAAAAACGAAGTCATCTTCCAGTGTGTTTTTCTGCGCTTCAGGTTCAGCTGGTGCTATTTGCCCGGTCTCAGCTTGTTCCAGTTTTTCCAGCTCAACCTGTTCTGTATGCTGCTCATCCTCTGGTGAATCACTTGAATCAAAGTCCGCATTGTTCTCATCTTCGTTTAAGCCATCTTCAGGTGTTTCAATCCTCACCTGAGGTGTAACTGTATAAAATGGACTGGATGGTTCTTCCTGTTTTGATGAATCATCGGCCTGAACAGAATTTCTGAAAGGGCGGTAAGCATCATAGTCCAGCTCCCCAATTTCTTCAAAAACATTTTCTTCCGCTGCGGCAGATGTATCTTCTGCAGGAATGTCCTGCTCAGTTGGCGGGGGAATAATCTGGAACTGCGAAGGTTCTGATATTTCTTCGAACGTTTCCTGTTCGTCTCTTGCCAGAATGTTTTCGGCAGCTATCACGGAAGTCTCTGACCTAACAAATGAAAAAGGCTCCGAGATCTCCTCAAAAGTTTCCTGTTCGTCTGCTATCTGAGATAATAAAAACTCTTCTTCGGCATCTGCTTCAATAGGCTCTGGCTGTGCAACGGCAACACCCTCATAGGGCTCAACGGTAAAAGACTCAGAGATCTCTTCAAATGTTTCCTGCTCATCCGTTACTACCGGAAGATCTTCGCCAATAGCAGCAGGAACCTCATTTAGCCGGAAATCAGTTTTGCTCTCCTTTTTCTCAAAGAGAAAGCGGTGCAGGGCATATCCGTTGGTGTAAAGTGCAGCTCTGGCCAGTGCATTATTTTGTTCTGCTTCCTGGTTAGCTTTTGCAAGCAGCAGGTGCAGCGGCTGATAGTAAGGGTATTCCTGTAACAAATCATTTAACATAGCCGCATGCTGCAATGATACCTTTTCAGGATCCGCAAGTAATCCGGCAAGTTCTTGTTCTATGTTTTTGTCCAGCTCCACGTTGCTAAGTTAATGATTGAAATTCAATTTTCTCACCATTGTGCAAAGGCCCGGTTGAAAATATCTTCAATGAGCATGACGTTAATATCTTTAATTAACTGGATCTGAGCAATATCAAAAGTTGTTGTTCCTACCGGGAAATCCTTATACCTTTCGAAAGATTCTTCGAAGCTTGATTTTGGCTCCAGGTTGTTGGTGTATTTTACACTTACCTTAATTGTAAGCCTGTTTGCGGCAGCACTAGGCTGGTTGTTGTTCTGCAGGGCAACAGGTCTGATGTCATAACCGGTAATCCTGCCTTCAAATACAGCATGTGCGTCTGAAGTCACAATGTTCAGACTGGTCTGCGTACGGATACGGTTCTTAAGTGCCTCGGTGAAATCCTGGCTAAGGGTTGGTACAACGAGAGGGGCATTGTTTTCAAAAAACAATACCGTTACCGTTTTCATATCTTTAGGGATAGAAGCACCGTTCAGCTTCACCGAACAAGAATTTACAAGTGCCAAGAGAGGCAGTAACAGCAATAAATATATTCTCTTCATCTCTTAATTTAAATTCAGTTCTTTAATTTTCCTGTATAACGTACGTTCAGAGATGCCCAGCTCCTGCGCTGCGAACTTACGTTTGCCCTTGTGTTTTTTCAATGCCTTTTTGATCAGGTCAGATTCCTTGTCGATCAGTGAAAGTGACTCCTCCACTTCTTCGGCCTCATGCGTGTAGTTATAGTCTACCGGTGCATTCTGCGATGGTTTCTTGATCGTTAGCGTCGAATCGTTATTGCCGGTCTGATCAATCTCCTGATAAAGCTGGTTGATGTAATGAGGGTTATCTGCTACGATGTGCGAAGTATTCCCGCCGCTCTGAATGATCTCTGCCACAAGCTTCTTCAGGTCCATCATGTCCTTTTTCATATCAAAAAGAACCTTGTACAGAATATCACGTTCAGAGAAATCTTCCTTGCTGTTATTCCCGTTGATCGCCATTGGCAGATTACTGCCGCTTTCATTGGGGATATAGTTCAGCAAAGCAGCGGCCGTTACATTGCGTTCTTTTTCAAGCACACATACCTGCTCTGCTATATTCTTCAACTGACGGACATTACCAGGCCAGCTGTAATTGCTCAGCATCTGTATTGCATCAGGTTCAAGGTGAATCCCCGGACTGCGGTATTTATCACTGAAATCGGCAGAAAACTTTCTGAAGAGCAAAAATATATCTTCTTTTCTCTCGTGTAATGCAGGGATGCGCAAAGGCACAGTGTTTAAACGGTAATACAAATCCTCACGGAATTTGCCCGATTTTACCCTGTTGTATACATCAACGTTTGTAGCTGCTACGATACGGACATCCGTCTTTTGCACTTTGGATGAACCTACGCGCAGATACTCGCCACTTTCCAAAATACGTAAAAGGCGCGCCTGTGTGCCCAAAGGCAGTTCTGCTACTTCATCCAGGAAGATTGTTCCTCCGTTTGCCACTTCAAAATATCCTTTACGTGCTTCGTGGGCACCGGTAAATGAGCCTTTTTCGTGACCAAATAATTCTGAGTCGATTGTTCCTTCTGGTATGGCACCACAGTTAACGGCAATAAAAGCGCCGTGTTTGCGTGTACTCATCTGGTGGATAATATGCGAAAACACTTCCTTTCCGCTACCACTTTCACCAGTAATTAAAACTGACATATCGGTTGGGGCTACCTGCCTCGCAATATCAATTGCACGGTTTAAAAGTGGGGAGCCACCAATAATGCCAAATCGATTTTTAATATCCTGTACGTCCAAAATAAATTGAATTTGTTTAAAATATTCTACTTAACTGGCAATTCTGCCTAATAGTGTTGCAGAAGTACAACGTTCAATAACAACATTCACATATTGACCCGGAACAACATTCTCTGCAGCCGGGAATACGATCATGGCATTCTGATCATTTCTTCCGCACAAGTCCTTGTCAGACTTTTTAGAGAAACCTTCAACAAGGATCCTCACGGTTTTGCCTACTGAAGCCTGCAGCCTTTGCAATGAAGTAACCTGCTGTTTTAAAAGAATTTCCTGCAAACGGCGTTTTTTCACATCTTCAGGAATATCATCTTCAAATTTTCTTGCGGCAAGTGTGCCCGGTCTTTCTGAATAGCTGAAGCAGAAAGCGAAATCATAACCCACGTAGTCCATCATGCTTAATGTTTCCTGGTGCTCTTCCTCAGTTTCTGTGCAGAAACCTGCGATGACATCTGTAGAGATCGCACAATCCGGAATAATGCTCCTGATGGCATCAATCCTGTTGATATACCACTCACGCGTATAGGTACGGTTCATGATATCCAATATCCTGCTGCTGCCAGACTGCACCGGCAGATGGATATTATTGCAGATGTTATCGTATCTTTTGATAGTATATAAAACCTCGTCGGTGATATCTTTTGGATGCGAAGTAGAAAAGCGGATCCTCAGATCAGGACTGATCAGGGCTACTTTTTCCAGTAACTGGGCAAAGTTGACCATCGTTTCTGAAGCTTCATCCGCACCTTTCCATTTGTAAGAATCTACGTTCTGACCCAATAGTGTTACTTCTTTATAACCGCGGTCAAATAAATCCTGTGCTTCTGCAAGGATAGAATACGGATCCCTGCTGCGTTCGCGCCCCCTTGTAAAAGGAACAACGCAGAAAGAACACATGTTATCACAACCCCGCATGATAGAAATAAATGCAGTGATGCCATTTCCGTTTAAGCGGACAGGACTGATATCAGCGTAGGTTTCCTCCCTCGATAGCAATACATTGATCGCTTTCTGGCCTTCTCCTACCTGCTCGATCAGTTGTGGCAGATCGCGGTAAGCATCCGGTCCAACAACCATATCAACGAGTTTCTCTTCTTCTAAAAATTTGGATTTTAAACGCTCTGCCATGCAGCCCAGTACGCCAACAATCAGCTTGGGGTTTCTGCGTTTTTCTATACCAAACTGCGATAAACGGTTACGCACGCGCTGTTCTGCGTTCTCCCGGATAGAGCAGGTATTAATAAATATTGCATCCGCCTCGTGATAGTCGCCCGTCGTCTCAAAACCCTGGTCAAGCAGGATAGAAGCAACGATTTCACTGTCGGCAAAATTCATCTGACAACCATAACTCTCAATATATAGCTTTCTGGCATTGAGCACCTTAGGTGCTTCCATGATCAGGGCTTCACCCTGGCGCGCTTCATCGTGTGTCTTGTCTGTTAGCTGTAAATCAATCATAAATTGTAATCCTGTTACTGGGGTACAAAAATATAAAATTTTATTCACAAATGACAAATTGGCAGAATTTAAATATCCGCTCCAAACATTGTGGGCATGGTGCTTGTATGCAATAACAGAAACCCAAACTAGCATGAGCAGGAACTCAGGAACAAGTAAAATATGGAAATGGATTGCCGGAATAATTATCGTCCTGATTGCTATTGTAGCTAGTATTTCTATCTATTTCAGCATCCGCTGGAAACCGGTACTGACGCAGAAAATTAAGGATGTGGTGTATAATGGCTCTGAGCATATGTATTCCCTGAACTTTAAGGATATACATTTAAACCTGCTTACAGGCAGTGTTACGGTTGACAGTATTTTACTTGCTCCTGACACAGCTGTTTTCAACGCAAGAAAAAAATCGGGTACTGCGCCAACCCATTTATTTCAGGTAAAGCTGGAGAAACTGCAGCTTCGCAGAATATCAATTCTTACGATTTATTTCAGGAAAAAGATAGAGATGAATGACATCATTCTTAAACACCCTTCAATCAATATGATCTATAATAAGGTCTATAAAAAGCCTACGCCGGTAAAAGACAGGCGTAGTTTGTATGAACGGATTTCCAAAATACTGAAATCTGTGCACATCAAAGGGATTAAGATTGAAGATGCAGATTTCGACTATGTCAGCGGGGCAACAGGTCAGTTACTGAACTCAGTGAAACATTTAAATGTGCATGTTAAAGACCTGCTGCTTGATGAGCATTCTAAATCTGATACCACAAGATTTTACTATACAAAAGACATATCTTTTGAAATGACGGGATATAGTTCCCTGTCAAAGGATAAGATGTACACTATGAAAGTAGATACCATCACGGGGTCAGCCATAGGAAAAACAGTTCATGTCAAAGGCTTCAAAATGATCCCCATGTATCCCGAAATTCAGTTCAGCAAAATGCTAAAAACCCAGAAGGACCGGTATAACCTGGCATTTGACCAGATCGACTTTAGGGGAGTGAATTTCTACAGGCTGAATATCAGGGGTATCTTACAGGCCAAAGCACTGCGTATCAAAAACGGGAATGCCAAAGTTTTCATGAACAGGGAAATGCCTCCCGGTCATGGTGATAAATCCGGCAATTTCCCGCATATGGCGCTAAAAAGGTTGCCTGTTGAAACCACTGTAGATACCCTTCAGCTCCGCGGGGTAAATGTTGCCTACACAGAATACAATCCTATTTCTCAGGAGAAAGGGACCGTTCACATCGACCGCCTGACAGGAAATATCTACAATGTGACGAACGATTCTACATCACTCTCCAAAAACAGATACGCCGTAGCAGAACTGGATGCATATATGATCAGGGCGGCACAGCTTCATATACGCATCAACTTCGACCTCCTGGCCAAAAATGCAGCCTTCACTTTCAAAGGAAATATAGGTAAAATGGATATGGTAAAGCTCAATCCTCTGTCTAAAGCATTAGGACTGGTGACAATTGAAAGCGGCCAGATCCAGAAAATTGATTTTGATGTAAAGGCCAATGCGAAAGGCTCACGTGGTACGATGCATATGTATTACAATAACCTGAAGATAGAACTGTTAAAGGAAGGCGAAGACGGAAAACCAGCGAAAAAGAAAGGATTGCTCTCCTTCCTGGCAAATACACTGATCGTGAAAGATGAGAACCCTTCAAAAGGAAAACCTGTTCGCACCGCGGATATAGTGTTTGACAGGCCGCCGGGGGCATCATTCTTCAATTTGTTGTGGAAAAGTGTGTTTATAGGCATGCGCGAAACGGTCGGCCTGGGTATCGTTCCGATGAAAACGCCTGAAGAAGGACGCAGGGTAGTGGTAGAAAAACTCAGGGAACGCAAAGAGAAAAGACAGGAAAAAAGAGCTGAAAAAAAAGCCGGAAAGGAAAAGAATTAGGTGCAGGCTGATTTAAGAAAAAACGTATATTGTAAAATCATATTACCGGTACTGCATGATTAAGACGTCGCGAAAGACATTTACTATACTGAAATGGATCGCCGGAATCGTATTTGTGCTGTTCATGACTGCCGATGCTGCATCATGGTACCTCAGTTCAAAGCGAAGACCGATTGTGACCAAAGAACTGAAAGACCTGGTGCTTCATGCCACAGATAGCCTGTACCGTATAGAATTCAGTACTGTAAACTCAAATTATCTGCTGGGCAACGCTTCTATTCTGGATGTGCATATTCTGCCGGATACCAATATATACAACAAACTGGTGCGCCTTAAACATGCGCCAAATAATATTTATGAGGTAAGACTAAAAAAACTGACTATCTGGAACTTTCATCCTTTACGCCTGTTCAGGGATAAAAAGCTTGAGGTTGACCAGCTGCTGTTTGAGCATCCCAGCGTGGTGATGATCAATAAACAGTTCGAATTTAATGAAAACCGTCCCGCACGGCCATACAGATCGCCATATGCCTATATCTCCAAATTCCTCAAAAAGGTCAGTGTGAAAAGTATCGATCTGAAGGATATCAGTTTCAAGTACGTAAACAAAAACCTCGCGGTACCTGAGTCAGATTCACTGGATAACCTGAATATCACGTTCAAAGACTGGCTGATCGATCCTCATTCCGCAACTGATCCTTCCAGGTTTTACCTCTTGAAAGATGTACTGATCAATCTGAATGATTACGATTTTGCTACGCCTGACAGTCTGTATCATATGCGGATCAATGCGTTGTCATTTAGAGCTTCTACGGGTTTATTGCATATCAACAGGTTCAGCCTTACGCCGAGGTATACTGAAATGGACTTCGGGCCTGCTGCCGGGTATGCAAAAGACCGTTTTAATATTCAGATGACGGATATCCGTCTGACAGGAATCGACCTCCCTCTCTATGTGAAAAAACTGCAATTGTCTGCAAACGATATGACGATAGATAATGGCTTTGTCAACGTATTTAACAATAATGAACTTCCTTCACGTGGCGTAGTAAGGATGGGCAAGTTTCCTCATCAGCTTTTACAGACAGTAAAGGGGCAATTGTCGGTAAAAAAACTTCACCTGAATAATGTTGACTTCAGCTATGCGCTGTTTGACCGGTATACAAGGCAAAAAGGAAAGATTTCCTTTGAAAATACTTCCGGTACTATTTCAAATGTAACCAATGAGACGAGGGTTAAACAAAAGAACCCTTTTATGCTGGCGAGCCTGGACAGCTATATGATGGGGCAGGGGAAGCTGCATGTCAACTTTAAATTCGACCTGAATGCGAAAAACGGAGCATTTGCCTACAACGGAGAGCTTACCAATATGAAAGGTTCTGTACTGAACAAGATTACCAAGCCACTGGGACTTGTGCAGGTGAAAAGCGGTGAGGTAAAGAAACTGACTTTTAATGTGATTGCCGATGAAAAACAGGCAAAAGGAAACCTGGCTTTTGCCTACGATGACCTGTCGATTGGCCTGCTGAAAAAAGTAGAGGGAAAAAACAGGCTGGTAAAACAGGGACTGATCTCGATGCTGGCCAATGCTCTGGTGATCAATCCTGCCAATCCAAATAAAACCGGGCAGTTCATTACGGCGCCGATCGATTTCCAGCGGGACCCCACCAATTCCTTTTTCAGCTTTATCTGGCAGTCCCTTTTTCAGGGAATTAAGTATACTGTTGGGCTAACCCCGAAAAAAGAAGCTGAAATAGCTGCGAAGATCGCAGAGTTTGAGAAGATGAAAGCGGACAGGGAAGTGCGCAGGGAGAACCGGCAGAGAAGGCATGATGCCAGGGGAAGGAAGTAAGACGGCTGATTGTGCAACACTGTTATCACAATCAGCCATGGTAAAACTTACTTAAACAACTCTTCCGGTACAGGTTTCTCCAGTAAATTCTGATAGTAAAACCTTACACGCTCAGTAAAATCATGCTTCCCTTTAACAGTTGCAGACCAGCCATGTCTGCCTCCTGGATAAATCATCAGCTCAAAATGTTTATTCGCATCTTCCATTTTATTGATGAACTGGATCGTATTCTGCATATGTACATTGTCATCCATATCAGCATGCATTACCCGCAGCAAACCTTTATACTTATCTACGTACGTCAGTACAGAAGCATTTTTATATCCTTCAGGATTCTCTTTCGGCGTATCCATAAATCTTTCCGTATAGGCAGAATCGTATAGCTCCCAGCTGGTAACCGGGGCACCTGCATATCCGTAATCAAAGTAGTCAGCTCCATAGGTCAGCGCCATCGTAGTCATGTATCCTCCATAACTGTGCCCTGTAATCAGTAATTTCTTATTGTTTACCCAGGGTTTCGCTTTCAGCCATTTTGCAGCGGTGATATAATCCTTCATCTCCCATTTGCCCAGGTTCCTGTGCATAAGTGCCACTCCTTCCTTGCCAAACTGGCCTGAAGCACGGTGATCTACCGCGATCTGGATAATGCCTTCGTTAGCCCACCACTGCGGCGCTGTGCCTTTCCAGGTGTTGGTTACTGTACCCGCATCCGGGCCGCCGTACATACTGAAGATCACAGGATAAGTTTTACTCTGATCAAAATTTACAGGGTAAGTGATCACAGCCGGCAGGTTATAGCCGTCATCTGTGGGAATAGTGATCATTTCAGTTTTACCAATAGCATAAGTTTCAAAATCTGCTGATTTACTATCAGAAATCTCCTTAACCACCTTGCCCGTATTATCCAGCAAAGTTTGTTTTGAAGGTGTACTCACGTTAGAATAAGTAGTAATGAAATACTTTCCTGAAGGAGATATCTTCACCTGGTGGCTGTATTCACCAAACGTCAGGCGTTTGAAATCCTTACCATTATAGTTTACCCTGTATAAATCTGTACGTGTAGAAGCTTCCTTGCGTGCTGTAAAATAGATTACCTTGTTCTTTTCGTCCACATACACAAGGTTCGTCACCTGCCATTTTCCGCTTGTCAGGGGATTCAGCAGTTTTCCATCAAGAGTATACAGGTAATAATGTGCCCATCCGGTTTTGTCACTTTTCAGGATATAGTGCTTTTTATCTTCCAGGTAGGTAATACGGCCATCATAATCCAGGTCCACCCATGAAGACTGTTTCTCGTCATAGATCTCCTTTTTAGCGCCGGTTTCTGGTTTAACCGCATAAAACTTCAGGTTATCCTGCCCGCGGTTCATCCATTGCACCATCATGCTGCTGCCATCAAAGCTCCAGTATGGCGTACCAAAATACTGGTCGTCCTTTTCATTGAAATCAGCCCATACTATAGCTCCGCCGGCAGTAGGTACAAATCCTATTTTCACTTCGGGATTAGGATCACCAGCCTTCGGATACCGTGTTTTTTCGGTGTAACCATGTTGCCCGGTAGCTCCATTGATCGGAAACATTGGCACTTTGGTATCATCGAAACGCATAAAAGCCAGGTGTTTACTGTCGGGAGCCCACCAGAAAGCCTTATACTTTGTGGGCCTGCCCAGAATCTCTTCGAAGTATACCCATGAAGAATACCCATTATAGATCACATCAGTGGCATCCATGGTATATCTTATTTCCTTTCCCGTGGCAACCTCTACAGCATAGAGATCGCTGTTCCGCGTAAACGCAACATATTTTCCGTCGGGCGACAGGCTAGGGTTCTTTTCCTCTGCTGTATCTTTCGTTAATTTCGTTGGTTCATCTTTTCCATACTGAATGTACACATCCTTATCTTTCACCATCACCTCCACATTGCTTTTTGGTGGGGGACTATACGAACTGCGTTCGCCTGAACGGATGTCCACAGCGTACATCTGACGTGTTTTGGGATCTGTTTCGATATAGTGGCTGTCATCGCTCCAGCCAGATATTACGGCCTGGGGTTTAGTGAGAGAGGGTACCGTTCCCTGTGTTTGCTGAAATGTTAATTTTTGCTGTGCGCTGGCATCAAGAGCAACAGCTGAAAGGAAAGCAATGAAGGTGGCAGATAGTAGATATAGCTTCATATTATAAAATTAAAGGCGCCTGTTAGGGGCGCCTTGTAGCATTAAATGTTTTGTTGTTATTTTATACGATCCAGTTCCAGCCAAATTCATCGGCAGCAACACCATTACGGATCTCGTTCAGTTTTTTAGCAATGCCTGCAGAAATATTACGCGTAGCAGGATCCGTTAATGGATAAGCTTTACCCTCATAATTCATTTCATAGATTTGCGTTACTGTAGCAGCAGTACCTACTGCGAAGGCTTCTGTTAATCTTCCGCTTTCTGCATATTCCAGTACTTCCTTAATCTCAACCCTTCTTTCCTCTACTTCATATCCCATGCTTTTCGCCAGCTGGATTACCGTATCTCTGGTAATACCATCAAGGATTGTCTCGCGAACTTCAGGAGTCAGAATTTTTCCGTCTACAACAAACATTAAGTTAGCTGCACCGGATTCTTCGACAAATCTGTGCTCCTTTGCATCCGTCCAGATCAACTGGTCAAATCCTTCTTCCAGGGCTTTCGTAGTTGGCAGCATCGCCGCAGAGTAATTACCCCCGGTTTTTGCAGCGCCAACCCCTCCGTCTACAGAACGGGTATATTTTGTTTCAATTTTAACCTTCAGTGGCTTGCTGTAGTATGGAGCACTTGGGCTCATCAGGATAATGAACTTATATGTTAACGATGGTCTCACACCCAGAAAAGGATCTGAAGCAAACATCGTAGGCCTGATGTATAGAGAATAGTTTTCAATATCCGGCACCCATGCCCTGTCGATATCGATCAGTGCGGCAAGGCCCTGCATAAAGATTTCTTCAGGTAGGGTAGCCATTGACATCCTTTCGGCCGATTTGTTCAGCCGCGCCAGGTTTTTGTCAGCCCTGAAGACGCTCACACTGCCGTCAGCTTGTTTATAAGCCTTCATTCCCTCAAAAATTGTCTGTCCGTAATGAAGAGCAGAAATTGCCGGGCTCATTGGAATCGGGCCATATGGCACAATCTCAAAGTTGGTCCATTCCCCATCAATATAATCGGCAACAAACATATGGTCGGTAAAATACTTTCCAAAGGGCAGATCGGTTTTATCCATTTCGGCCAGTCTGGAATGCGCAGTTTTTGTGGTTTTTATTGTCAATGTCTCTATCACGGTCCTCGGTATTAGTTTGGTTCAAAATTAAGAAAAAAAAATTTCCTGAACCAGTTTATTTTTTAAGTATGCAGTGTTTTTAAGACACTAAGTACCCACGACTTACCCCATTCTTCTACCTGGGTTTCTGTCCATAAGAAAGGATAGAAAATTCTTTTCTGAAAACGCGGAGGCAGATACTTCTGCCAGTTGGTTCCCCCTGTTGCGGCAATATCCACAGGATCCCTCTCCAGGTACCTTACCGCAGATTTGTAGTGCGAGAGCGGCCACTCTACATTGACAAACAGATCGAGTTTCCTCAGTTCTTCTGCGAGTAGCGTTACATCCTGTCCTTCGCAACGCAAACGGTGGTACAACGCAGCGAAATTTGTATGTTCTCTTTCTTTGATCAACTGCAGGAACTGATCGGCGTATTTAGCGATAAACTGCTTCAGCGTAAGCGTTTGCTTGCCGCTCGCCAGTTCCGTTGCACCAAATTTCCAGTAGATATGTTCAAATTTTTCTTCGGCCGTTGCATTCGCAAGTTCTTCACGACGGCTTTTGTCAACGAGCCTTGTAAAGTCTGTGGCACAGATCTCAATCATCCTGTACTGGCCCGACTGAAATCCGCTTGCCGGTAAAAGCGACATGCGGAATTTGAGGAACTGCTCTTTTTCCATGCCGTTTACCATCACCTCAAATGAACTGACCAGCGCATTAAAATACGCATTGATCCGCTTTACGCGGTTTGTAAAAAACTCAGCGGTCAGTGCCGGATGTTCGGCTATCTGTTTGCACTCATGCAGGCTAAGCTTAAAATAAAGCTCAGTGATCTGGTGGTACATGATGAAGATTTCTTCATCAGGAAATGGTGTTTTGGGACTTTGCAGGCTCAGCAGCGTATCCAGGTGAATATAATCCCAGTACGTGAGGAAATCTGCATACAATAGGCCATCCAGGTAAGCCGCCATATCCTGTCCCATTGCGGCATACTTTTCCTGAAGTTTATCCAGCTTATCTTTTATTTCAGGGGTAAGTTCCATGGTAGTGCTAATAGAGTACTCTGAATTTTATGGTTTGGTCAATCTTCTTTAAGGCTTTAAAAACATCTTTATCGTATTCTGCATTGATATCCGTGATCGCATATCCGATCGTTGCATTGGTCATCAGGAACTGGCCCACAATGTTGATGCTGTGGTTAGCAAATACAGTATTGATCTGCGCCATGATTCCCGGTACATTATGGTGTACGTGGATTAAACGGTGACTCTGGTTGAACCTTGGCAATTGCAGGTTAGGGAAATTACTGCTCAGGTAAGTAGTACCAGTATTCATAAAGTCCATCATCCTTTTAGGGATAAAGTTGGTATTCCTCGGGTTATGCTTAGGATCCTCAAAAATCACGATGCCCATGTCTGTACACGTTTGCAAATCCAGGTAATTCCTGGCGTTACCCAGGTATCCCACAGTTTTTAACTTCACAGCAAGCTTTAGTTTTTCCGGGTCCATTTTTTCGCCATCCGCCATCAGTACCATATGTACATCTTTTACGTATTTATCCTCGAAAGTGGATTTATGACGGATAGAAAAACCATCCTTTTTTAGCAGCGCGATACTTTCCGCAGGCACCTCCCCGATAATCAGGCATAAGATCCTGTTCCTGGGATACGAAATCGCCCTTGGCAGGTTGTTCACATAGAGGAATTCATCGAAACTTGGTGTAACATGGTCTGCTCTGCTGACGATGCTATCCCTGGAAATATTTTCTGTGAAGGCATAGAACTTCTTGATCATGCCGCTCTCCCGAAGCTGGAAATCCGAATATCCGTCGCCAATTCCATAGAGGTCGCCCTCCAGGTTCAGCTGCTGCATCAGTTTTACCTTGCCACCTTCCTCACTTAATGGGTTGGCATGGTCATAATCTATAATCTGGCCATCACCTGTGGTTACAAATGTATTGGCGTAAATATTTTCTTTTTTGATGTGGTACTGGCTTACTACGGGCGTGATAAACTCCTTAAAACCGCCCGAAACAATTAATACCTGATCAGCATGTTTTTTAAAGAATGCCGCATTGCGGGAAAAAGAGCTCGAAACTTTCTTTTTTAACCTTGTAATCAGTTGTTTCAGGTGATCTTCAGAAGCTTCCAGCAGTTTTACGCGCTGGGCAAGACTTTCACTGAATGACAGTTTGCCTTCCATTGCCAGGTTGGTAAGATCTTCGATTTTTTTGAAGATCGCTTCCTTATCCGGGTGTTTGCTGAGGGAAATCCGGGCAAGCTCATCCAGGGCTTCCACTTGTGTAAAGGTACTGTCGAAATCAATAATGTAAATGTTCTTCTGCTTCATCTTAGTTTTTAATTAAACCTGCACACACTTCCTTGATGCTTTCATGCAGGGGCTTAAAGGTAATACCTGTAGTTTTTATGATTTTTTCGTTGCTGTAAAGGCTAATGTTCATACTGCTGCGTGCCGCATCGCTGGTTAGTCCCGGTGCTTTTCCTGTCACCAGAGAGATAACTTTTAATGCGCGCCAGGCCAGACCAAGCATCCATGGTGTTGCTTCTTTAGCCGGTGCTTTGACCCCAAAACCGGCGGCAATTTCCGAAAAAAACTGTTTATAATGATAATTCTCTGCTGAGATCGTAAATCTCTCAGCAGTTACCGGGCTCTCCATCAGTGCTATCATGCATTTTGCCACATCACTCACATCTACAATACCTGTAGCGCCGCCGGTGTAATATTTTAGTCCTTCCTTTACCAGTTTGAAGATCGCACCACTGCCGGTATAACCTGCATTTGCACCAATGATGACCGCAGGATTAACGATTACAGCATCAAGACCTTCAGCTATGCTGCGCCAGACTTCCATTTCACCTTCATACTTGGAGATCGCATAAGAATGTACTTTAGAGTCGTACTCCCAGTAATCGTCTTCCGTAATCTGCTTTCCTTTTTTAGCTTCGCCGAGGGCAGCTATAGAACTGACATGGAGAAGTCTTGCGCCATAATTTACGCAAAGGTTAGCAATGTTACTGGTTCCTTCAATATTGATTTTTAGTAGCTGTGCTTTGTCTTTCGGGTTGAAAGATACAAGCGCCGCGCAGTGATATACCTGAGTGATATCCTCAAAAGCATCATCAAGTGAGGCCAGATCATTAATTTCTGTTAGGACCCATTCCACCAGCAAATTACCCTTCAGAATTTCGGGAATAACGGAGTTTTGCCGTTTGAGTGCACGTATTTTTTTCCCCTGCCGCGTGAGCTGAACAATCAGCTCTGATCCTAAAAAACCTGTGGCGCCGGTAACTAAAATCATGTCATTATTTTTAGGATGTTCATTAATATGTGGTCTCAAAAATAGATATTTGACAGCATACATTATATCAAATATGTCATTATCCGATTTTTTCTCTCCCTTAATTCCCGAAAAATTCACTCCTAAACAGGGATTTTATACCAGTCAGCTGGGATTAAAGGCGCGTTTTTATACAGAGAAATTTCCTGAAATCAGAGATGATGAATATGATATTGCTATTTTTGGCGTTAAGGACGACCGTGCTGCAGTGAATAACAACGGCTGTTCTTTGGGACCGGATTACTTCAGGGAGCATTTTTACTTACTGAATGAAGGGGCTTTTGACAGCAGGATCATTGATCTCGGAAATATCAAACCAGGTGAAAACATTTCGGATACTTATATAGCGCTGAAAACAGTTGTTGCAGAGCTGATCAAACTCAACATTATTCCGGTGATCATCGGTGGAGGTCAGGATCTGACGTATGCGCAATATATGGCTTACGAAAGCCTGGAACAGAAAGTAGACCTGGTGGTGGTTGACAATAAGTTCGATCTTGAAGAGGATGATTACGATGAAGGAAGTATTGCTACACAGTCGAACAGCTATCTCAATAAAATATTTTTACACCAGCCCAATTACCTGTTTAACTTCAGCAATGTTGGTTTCCAAACCTATTTTGTAAACCAGGAGAGCCTGAAGGTGATGGACAAGCTGTACTTTGATGTGCACCGTCTGGGAGAATTCCTTACGGAGATCAGCTCTGTGGAGCCGGTGATGAGAAACGCAAATATGGTGAGTTTTGATATGTCTGCTATCCGGTCTTCGGATGCACCGGCAAATGGCAATGCAACTCCGAATGGCTTTTATGGTGAGCAGGCCTGCAAGATTGCGCACTATGCAGGATTAAATGATAAGCTTACTTCTGTAGGTTTTTATGAATTTAACCCGGCTTTTGATAACAGCAGCCAGACAGCTATGCTTTTGGCACAGATGGTGTGGTATTTTGTGGATGGTTTTTATAACAGGAAAAAGGATTTTCCCCTGAATCCCAAATCGCAATATCTGATTTACCGTGCCAGTCTGAAAGATGGTTCGGGAGAGATGCTTTTTGTGAAGAGCAAGAAATCTGACCGCTGGTGGATGCAGGTGCCTTATCCTTCGGGAGTGTCTAAAAACGAGCGTTATCACTTGGTGCCATGTCGCTATGAGGACTATACTGTAGCGGTGAATGGCGAGATGCCGGACCTCTGGTGGCGTACTTATCAGAAGTTATTGTAAAGCTATGTCCCTGATTATATACTGATCGTACTTTGTTCGTATACTGGTCGTAGTAAGACTATTGTTTTACTATATACGAACTATACTCGGACTATACCATGTCTACCCCATGTAAAGTGCAAATCAACCACAACTCTACCATATGTTTACCCTTTAGGTAGAATTGTGGTAGAGTTGTAGTTGTTATGGGGTAGACATGGTATAGTTTGTATATAGCTTAACTATAGACGGACAATAGTTTTATCTATAACCAAATACGAACGATATACGTACAGAGCTGGTTGAAAAGAAGAATTAAGCACCATCAGGCTGTCGTGAAGAGGTTTTCCTTTGGGGTCAGTCCTTGATTAATCAAAACCTGTGTTTCCACTTCCGTCAACGTAGAACCCTCTGTTCTTGTAGATTGGTGTACAATGGAAACGTGATTGAACTTTTCATGATCCAAAAGCTCGCTGATGCTTAACGATTGTATTTATCTATGAGTCCGGTTAAGTCGATTGTTTTAAAACTAACAATTTAAGAAATGTAAGGCAAAAAAAATGGCCCTGAAATATTACAATCAGGACCTTCGTTTATTAAGTTGTTTGATTACATAAGGTCAAACCCGATATCTTCTCTAAAATACTTTCCGTCAAAATAAACCCTTGCAGCATCAGCAGTGGCTGATTGCAAAGCATCGAACATGTCATCCTGCAAACTTGTTACAGCCAATACACGACCACCATTGCTTTTGATGACTCCGCCTTCAAGCGTTGTACCTGCATGGAAAGCCCGGGATTTGCGCAGGTTATCAATACCTGTTATCGCTTTTCCTTTTTCGTAGTCTCCGGGATAGCCACCTGCAACAATCATTACTGTAGCAGCACTTTTCTCACTGATCTTCAGCTGTACGTCCTTCAGGCGTTTCTGCGAAGTGGCGATGAACAGCTCTACCAGGTCATTCTCAATTCTTGGCAAAACACTTTCCGTTTCCGGGTCGCCCATACGGCAGTTATATTCAATGATCATCGGTTTATCGCCCACTTTGAACAGGCCAAAGAAGATAAAACCGGTATAATCTATATTGTCTTTTTTCAATCCTTCAATTGTAGGAATGATAATCGATTGTTCTACATCGTCCAGGAATTTCTGATCTGCAAAGGGCACTGGGGAAACTGAACCCATACCACCTGTGTTTAATCCTGAATCTCCCTGACCGATCTTTTTATAGTCCTTCGCCTCCGGCAGGATCAGGTAATTGTCTCCGTCAGTTAACACAAATACAGATAGCTCAATGCCTGTCAGGTATTCTTCAATAACTACAAGGGACCCGGCATTGCCAAATTTACCACCCAGCATCAGCTTTAACTCTTCCTGTGCATCAGCGTTGCTTTCGCAGATTACAACACCTTTGCCTGCTGCAAGTCCGTCAGCCTTCAGTACTACAGGCAAGCTGTGGTTTTCCAGATAGGCCAGGCCTTCCGCCAGTGTTTCATTGGTGAAAGATTTTGATCCCGGAGTAGGGATACCATGGCGTGCCATAAATTCTTTTGAGAAGTCTTTGCTGCCTTCTAAAATTGCACCTTCTTTCTTGGGACCGATCACAGGGATTTTAGAAAGCTGCTCATCGGCAATAAAGTAGTCATGAATACCATTAACCAAAGGTTCTTCGGGGCCAACCACCACCAGGGTAATGCCTTCAGTTAAAACAAACTTTTTGATGGCCTCAAAATCATTTGGATTCAGATTTACGTTTTTGCCATATGCTCCTGTTCCACCGTTGCCCGGTGCGATAAATAGTTTGGAACATAACTCAGACTGGCTCATCTTCCAGGCGAAAGCACTTTCTCTGCCGCCGGAACCTAATAATAAGATATTCATAGCGGCAAAGATAAGGGCTTTGCCCAAAAAATAGAATGTATCTTTTGATTTAATCCTTACAGCAGGATGACAATTTGTACTTGTCAGACCAAATAAAGCAATACTGTCTGAGCTTTATACAAGATATTTTGTATTTTTATCCCCCGGCAACTGACAAAGTGACTTATCGGCTGATATGGCTTGGTTGTTGTAAAATCATGATTTTTAAATAAATAAACACAGATAAAAACAATGTTAGGATTTTTAACGAAAGTTTTTGGAAGCAAATCGGATAGAGATATTAAGGCAATCCAACCACTTGTCATCAAAATAAATGAAGAATATGCTAAGCTTTCGGCTTTAAGCAATGACGAATTGCGTAACAAAACTGTCTATTTCAAAGACGTTATTGCCAAATCTTTAGCAGAAAT
>NZ_JBEVDX010000017.1:0-75270 GCF_040513095.1 Pedobacter sp.
CCCAACTGATTCCGCCCCAAAAGGACACATTCTCCACTATTTACCCTGAAACTTCCTTCAGCGGTAGTGATATTCATTGTTCCCTGATAGATATATATCAGCAGATGCTCAGGCACAACCTGTTCCAAAACCTGCTGCTGGTCTTCCCTGCAGGCTAAAAATATTCCTGAAGGGTATTTTACTTCAGCTTCGTTCATGATTAAGAGATAATTTCAGGCTATTAAAATCTGATAATGCGCTTTTCCGGACCCGGATTTTTAATTTCTATGCTGGCCGTTTTCATCGTTCAGATATTTTTTTTATCATTTGTTCTTATTGTCTTTGGTACTGTTGACAGGCAAGCTACATGCCACACACATAAGCAACTAAAAATCAGATATATGATGTTAGTTTATGAAATATAAAGCACGCTGCATTTCGCTATTTGTTATTGCAGGCACGATATTCAACGGAAGCCATTCTTCTTATTTCGTTTGTCAGGATATCTTGCAGCGAAATATCGTAGCAGCGAAAAGCAGCCTCTGCAAATCAGTATGCTGACTATCAGCAAATTGAAAATATGGCATTTGCATTGGCTGATGCTTTATAAAATAAACATCATGAGAGAATTCATATTGGTCTTTCGCAGAGACTATCATACAGAAGAAGTCCAGCCCACAGCAGAACAGATAGCAAACTTTTTAAAACCCTGGCAGGATTGGTACAGCGAACTGGAATCCGGCGGCAAACTGGCCAGGCCAATCAGACGGCTTGATTCAAAAGGCAGGATAGTATTTAAAGATAATGTTGTAACCAGCGGCCCGTACAAAGAAGTAAAAGAATCGATCGGCGGGATGATTGCCATAAGGGCTGAAAGTTATGAAGAGGCCGTCGAAATTGTGAAATGCTGCCCGATCCTGCAGCTTGGGATCAATGTGGAAATTCGTATAACTCCGGATCTGTAGCTGTATTTATTTTGGCAGCATTCCCAATAAAACTTATTGTGCTAAACATTGTTTTATGGGAATGAAAAACAGAACGTTAGGAACAACAGGTGTACAACTTTCAGCAATTGGTCTAGGCTGTATGAGCATGAGCCATGCTTATGGCACGCCAGACGACACAGAGTCTATAGCAACCTTACATAAAGCGCTCGATCTGGGCATAAATTTCTGGGATACAGCCGACGTATACGGCTCGGGTAAAAATGAAGAACTCATTTCCAGAGTGCTTAGCGAAAATCGTGACAAAATATTTATCGCTACCAAATTTGGATTTACTGCTAATCCTGATGGCAAAGGCATGTCATTTAATGGTTCTCCGGCTTATATGAAGACCGCGGTTGAAGCAAGTCTGAAAAGGCTTAAAGTAGAAGTGATCGACCTTTATTATGCGCACCGTATTGATCCGAATGTCCCGGTTGAAGAGATGGTTGGTGCCATGGCAGAATTGGTTACCGAGGGCAAAGTCAGGTTTCTCGGCCTTTCGGAAGCTTCTGCCAACTCTATTCGCAAGGCTCATGCGGTTCATCCTGTCAGCGCACTGCAAAGTGAGTACTCGCTGTTAACGCGAGATCCTGAGAGCAGCGTTATTCCGCTCTGCAAAGAACTAGGAATTAGCTTTGTACCGTTCAGCCCTTTGGCGAGGGGATTAGTAACAAATACGCTTGATTTGAACAATTTAGCAGATAACGACTTCCGTAAAGGTTTGCCACGCTATCAGCAGGAACATCAGGACAATAACACAAAACTGGCAGCTGGCTTTGCTGAGCTGGCAAAACAAAAAGGCTGCACACCAGCGCAGCTTGCACTTGCATGGGTATTGGCCCAGGGAGACCATATCATACCTATTCCCGGAACCAAAAAACGCAGGTATCTCGAAGAAAATGCCGGCAGTGTAGACATCAGCCTCACAGATGCAGACACAAAAAATGTGGAAGACTTACTGGCTAAGTATCCTGACACCGGTGCGCGTTACAATGAAACTTCCGCAAGCCAGGTAGATAAAAGTTAGAAAAGAGGCCTTTTACGGCTTCTTTTCTTCTGGTTTGTTTTTCAGCCTTTTCGCTTGTTTAAGACTATTGTTGAGCATCCATTCAATCTGACCATTTACACTACGAAATTCATCAGCCGCCCACTTTTCTATCGCCTTCATCATCTCTGAATCAATTCTTAAAGCAAATGATTTTTTATCCGCCATTGTTATTGGTTTAATGTACCGGTATTGATTACTGGTTTGGTTTCGCTGTCGCCGCAGAGCACTACCATAAGATTGCTCACCATAGCTGCTTTTCTGTCTTCATCAAAGGTAATGATATCTTTATCAGCGAGCATCTTTAATGCACTTTCTACCATGCCTACAGCCCCTTCAACGATTTTATGACGGGCAGCAACAACAGCAGAAGCCTGCTGCCTCCTCAACATGGAGTGCGCAATTTCAGGAGCGTAAGCCAGATAGCCAATTCTTGACTCCACCACTTCAATCCCCGCTATTTCGAGTCTTTCCATCAGTTCTTTTTCAAGGGCAATGTTTACATCCACAAAATTTGTGCTCAGGGTGATGGTTGCAGTTTCATCTTCGAAATGATCGTAAGGAAAAGAGCCTGCAAGTTTTCTCACTGCAGAGTCCGTTTGTATTTGTATAAATTTACTATAGTCGTCTACTTCAAAAGCGCATTTAAAGGTATCTTTCACCCTCCATACCAGGATCACACTGATCAGAATCGGGTTCCCCATTTTATCATTCACCTTAATCTTTTCACTTTCAAAATTCCTTGCCCGCAGGGAGTAAGTAAATCTGGCGTATAAAGGATTGATCCAGAACAAACCATTTGACTTAATTGTCCCGGCATAATTTCCGAACAGGAGTAGTACTTTCGAACTATTCGGGCTTACAATGGTCAGGCCCTTCACCAGAATAATGGCAACAGGAATAAATGCAATGATCAAAAAGGGATTTTGGCTTAGCGCACCATAGCCAATCATTATGGCAGATACCAGGATAAAAACTACAGCTACATAGCCATTTAAAGGGTTAACAATTTTTTCCGCTTTCATGAGAAATACTATTTAAATGATATCATATTGATATCACAAACATACATATAAATCAGATTCAAAAGAATATTTTATTTTTCTTTAAACAGGCTGATTATCGCAAACCAAAACTAACTCAAGCCTTTGTTGTTTAAACAATACCTTATTCACGTTATTACCAGACCATCATGAATGCCATCACCATTACCGCACCCGGTACAGCAGATGTATTAAAACTGCAACAACTTCCTACACCAGAGCTCGCAGCAGATGAAATCCTTATCAATGTTAAAGCAGCTGGTTTAAACCGTGCAGATGTTGCCCAGCGCCAGGGAAATTATCCTGCACCTGCAGGAGCTCCCCAGGATATACTGGGAATGGAAGTAGCAGGAATCGTTGAGAATTGTGGCAATGCGGTAACGCTCTGGAAAAAAGGTGATCAGGTCTGCGCGTTAATTGCAGGAGGAGGATATGCAGAATATGTAGCAGTCAAAGAGGGGCAATGCCTGCCTGTACCCTCTAATTTTAGTTTTGCCGAAGCTGCCAGTCTCCCTGAGGCAGTATTTACCGTCTGGTCAAACGTATTTGAAAGAGGCAGGTTGGTTGCTGGTGAAACATTGCTAATCCATGGTGGAAACAGTGGTATAGGCATCACAGCTATCCAGCTCGGAAAATTATTTAATACCAAAGTACTTGTAACCGTTGGTTCTGAAGAAAAAGGAAGACTGTGTGTTAACCTTGGGGCAGATGGCTATGTCAATTATAAAACTTCCGATTTTGAACAGCTGTTAAAAAAAGAAGGCGTCGATGTAATTCTGGATATGATCGGAGGTGATTATTTTGAAAAAAACATCAGTATTCTTCGTCCCGACGGCCGGCTGGTCTATATCAATTCAGTTGCTGGAAATAAGGTTCCCTTGGATATCAGCAAGTTGATGCTGAAGAGACTGACGGTAACCGGAAGCACACTTCGAAGCAGGGATTATGCTTTTAAAAAGAATCTAACGGCTGCTATCCGCGAAAAGGTCTGGCCGCTGATGGAGGCCGGGAAGTTTAAACCTGTGATTTACAAAACATTTCCGCTGGATCAGGCTGCAGATGCACACCGTTCTCTCGAAGAAGGCAGCCATACTGGCAAGATTGTCCTGCTGAACGATTAAAGCCTGCAGGCTATCCGAAGTATTTTTATTGATTACCTTTAGCGAATGACACCAACTGCCATACCAGAGACCCAGCTTGAAAGTGCAATGATATTTATGAGAAATCTGAGTCAGTGCCCTCCCAGTTATCTGAATGATCCCGGCAGAAAAGATTTCTTTGAAATCGTCTGGTTAAAAAATGAAGATCCTTTACACGACGTAAAATCTGAAAGCTTTGAAATGAGAGGTGACTGGATTTATCTGATACCGCCCTACAGGGTTCATCAGCTCAACAAGGCCGGAAAAAACGGAGAGCTGCTGTCCTTTAAAAGGGAAATTCTGGAAGAAGGTGATAAAGAATTTTTGCTGGATATCTTCAAAATCTTTAATGTGCAGGGCGAATTTTCCTGTCTGAGGCTCGATAAAGATGCATCTGAAGATTTAAATGGCATCTATCACCTACTGACAAAGGAATACCTCAAAGAAAATTCGGATATCAAAATAGTGAAAGCATTCCTCAAAGTCTTTCTGCTCAAACTGATTAAAGTAAAAGAGGAGGAATTTACCGGCCATGATATCCATCAAAAGAGAGTGTATGAGTTTCTGATGCTGCTCGAAAGTAATTACCTGATGGTTCGGAACATCGATTTCTATGCCGGCAAACTGGATGTCAGCTCAAAAAGGCTCAACCAGATACTGAAGGAAAAGCTGCATAAAACCGGCACCCAAATCATTCATGACCGGATTATATTAGAAGCAAAAAGGCTGATCATCCACAGCGAACATACCATTAAGCAGATCTCCTATGGACTTGGGTTTTCAGACCGTCCATATTTCAGCAGGTTTTTTAAAAAACAAACCGGGCAGACACCCGATGAGTTTCTTAAACAAGCGCAAAACCATCTTAGGGTAAAGTCCAATACCCTCGTATAACCAGGATTTACTTTAAAGACCGCAGCTTATACCGCCGGTACGAAACTATAGCCAATAGAGCAACCAGCGCTAACGTGACATAAACCCATGCCGGAATTGGGACAGGATCTCCCTGCGCATAAGAATGGAGCCCGGTCAGGTAATAGTTTACACCAAAGTAGGTCATTATTATTACCGAAAAGGCAAGCAGTGATAAAAGATTGAAAAGATATTTACTCCGCAGATTAGGGATCAGCCTCACATGTAATACGAATGCATAAACTATCACTGAGATAAAAGCCCAGGTCTCCTTAGGGTCCCAGCTCCAGTAACGTCCCCAGCTTTCATTGGCCCAGATACCACCCAGAAACGTACCTACAGTAAGTAAGAATATGCCTACAGTAAGCGACATCTCATTTACAATAGTCAGTTCTACCACAGAGGATTTTACTTTGGCACTGATTTTCTTGTGGTCAATGATATAAAGCAGCAATACTACTGTTCCCAGTAAAGCGCTTAAGCCAAAAAATCCATAACTCGAGGTTATAATAGCAACGTGCACCATCAGCCAATAAGATTTCAGCACCGGCACCAGTGGGGTAATCTGAGGGTTCATCTGGGAACCTCCATGCGCAAACCCCATCAGGATCACAGCAATCAGACAACCTGCAGCCGGGATAAAGGCATTACTGTTTCTGTACAATAACAATCCAGACATCACTCCTATCCAGCTGATAAACATAACAGCCTCATAGCCATTACTCCATGGCTCGTGACCAGAAATATACCAGCGCACTGCAAGCCCGAACATCTGCAAAAGGGCAGCGACACTGATAAGTACCAGTACAAAATTGATAGTCCTGCGCAGTGCTTTGGAATATTTGAATAAAGAACCAAATGCCAGGGCAAGGATTACTGTACCCAATAACGCGTAGGTAATCATCAGGTTCAGAAAGATATTCCAGGAATTGTAACGAACCTCCATATCAATCCTGGTCAGCGAGGGAACAACTGCTTTACCAATTTCAAACTGCAGCTTTTTCAGTGTTTCCAGTTTCTGATCGGCAATGCTCCAGTTTCCGGATTGCGTGGCCTTATAAATGCTCATCAAATAAATCGTTGCCGGATTGCCAGGAGCTGAAGCATTTCCTGCTGTTGCAGCCGGTGCTGCTATCCAGGTATTATTCGCATCACCTGCAACTGGAAAAACCCGCAGGTACTGTCCGTTGAGTAATTGCTGCATGACCTGAAGTTTATCATTCAGTTCGATCACATCTTTATCATAACCATCCTGGTCAGATGCTTTTTTAGCGAAGGCTTTGAGATAATCGGCTTTTAAACGGAAATCGATACTACCATCCTGACTTAAACTAAGCAGGTTAACCATCGTGGTATAGCCCTGCTCATTGGCCTTTACGGCAGTAAGCAAGCCAGGCCCACCCTTGCTGCCAACTTTAATAAGCGGAACATTCACCCAATCGAAAGGAAGTGTAGAAACCGAGAGGAAAAACTGATTGGCGTTTAGGGTGTAGAATTTATCCTTCTGATAGAGTTTGCGCAGGATTTCCAGCGCCATGGTATTTACCGGTTCGATACGGCCATCGATATTCTGTACCAGCAAACGTCCAAAGCTATCAGCATGATTGCGGTCGGTATGAACCGAAGCAGCAAAAGCCGCCCCATCTACAGCCTGTCCCGCGAGCATGCGCTCCATATCGGCTACGTGGTTATGGTCTGGTGCAACAGTAGTTGTACCATCTTTCCCATGCATATCAATTTCCTGACTGAATGCCGCAGCACCAGGCAAAAACACCAGCAGCAGCACTAATGTTTTCGATCTTGAAATGGTTTTCAGTTGCTCATTCAACTTCGAAAAATGAGTTCCTTTCCAGAAAAGAGTGATGAACAACCCTGCAAAGAGCAAAGTATAACCCAGATAAGTAATATGAGTTCCCCAATAATCGTGATTCACTGACAGCACCGTGCCCAGCTCATCCTGGTCAAAGCTCGACTGAAAGAACCGGTAGCCATCCTCGTCCAGCACGTGGTTCATGAAAATCTTGTACGGACGCTCATTGTGACCATCATAGATCATGATGTCGGAAGAATAAGCTGCAGGGCTGGCGCTGCCCGGATACTTTTCCATTTTAAAGTCAACCAGCTTCAGGTTAAACGGAGCTTTATAGATTTTTGAACCGTAAGCCATTGCAATAGGCAAACCTCCAACCTCACCCTGAAACTGAAAATTCGTCATTCCTTTTCCACCATAAAAAGATACGGTATCAATAGCGGAAGGTGTTGTCACCTCTACTTTAACCAGATCAAGGTCATGCTCATGTGTACGTTTGTCGCCTTCGTAATAAATAATATTACCTGCACGAGCAGGTTCAGGAACAACAAAGGCAAGATTTCCATAAGTATAAAGACTTCTCAGGTGGAAATCCTGTGGCTTGTTATCTGCCGTAACCACTTTTCTCTCCTGCGTCGCCATGATCATGTAGTTGCCTTCATAAGGCGAAGAGATATGATAATTTCCTATACCGTCGGCGATATTTATTGCTCCCGGAGTTTCCTTGTTGTAGCTTATAATCAGGTTCTGTATCAGCTGGACACTGCCAGACTGTATATATTTATTGACACGTTTACCATTTTCAAGTACCACCAGATGCAGTATTTGTTTGCCTGCAGGATTTAGCACCAGGGAGTCTTGTGCACGGGCATAAAAGTCTACTACCTGCACCCTGACTATCTGCCCCTTATAATCATATTTAGATAAAAACGTTTTTTTGAAGGGCTTAAGATACGAGGGTATGCGGTTGGAAATGAGTATTGCCGGCTTATCGTCGTAGGCCAGGGCCTGCTGGTCCTGACCAATCTGGATTTTAAAAAAAGTTGCATCAGAAACCACATCGTTACTTGCCTGTCCTTCGCGGATATGCATGGAGCCTTCAAAACTGATGTAACGGGTAACGTAGCCGCCAATGAAAATAATGATAAACGCCAAATGAAATACAAGCAGCGGGAGTTTCTTAAATGATATCAGCTGGTATCTTTTAATATTACCAATAAAATTCAGTATCAGGAAAAACATCACCAGCTCAAACCACCAGCAATTGTATATCAGCGCTTTGGCAACCGCAGTTCCATAATCATTTTCAACAAAAGTAGCCAGCGCCATGGAGAACGCGTAAAATAATAATAAGGCACCCATGGTGCGGGTAGAGAAGAGAATCCTGCTTAACTGTGATATCATTTGTTGTATTTGATGTAGTCCTTTTCCCGGACGGGGCACATATTAGAAATTTTTAGACAGAGGAATGAATGTTTGAAAAAAAAAGATAATTAAATGATATTGTTCAGAACGCGTTGCCCCTAATGGTCAGATCAATCCTCATCACCTGTATTTACCATTTTAGCCAGAACAAAAAACGTTTTCCTGATCACAATTGCTGATCCCGGTTTCAGATCCACTACCGGGGTGATCTCTGTAAACCCAACATCAGAAACACCTTTTGCAACAGCAATACGCTCAAAAACAGTCTCCTTAGTATCCTTTTTCTTAATGCGGAAGATATAATCCCGGCCGCCATTACTTACTATTGCCTCAGTTGGTACAGCAGGTAAAACTGCATTGCCAATACTTATAATTGCGGTGATGTTCATTCCTTCAATCAAACCTGCCTTATTACCCATCACTACAGCATGTACAGGAATAGTTTTGCTTTGATTGGCAAAGGCAGTGCCGATGGAATATATTTTTGCATCATACTCCTTTCCTGCGCTATTTGTTAGGGTAAAGTGGATAAGCTGTCCAGCTTTCACCTTTGGAAGGTCTTTTTCAAACACAAAGAGGTCCAGGTGTAACTGTGAATTGTTGACAATCTGTGCAATGGGTGTTGAGGCATCTACATTGGAACCTATCTGCGCCGATACTTCACTGATAGTTCCGCTTATCGGGGCAAGGACAGATATACTGGTAACAATCTGGCCACGGCTGGCAGCGCTGAATGAAATGCCTAATGCAGTCAGCTGTATTTGCTGAGATTTGTAGGTCGCCGTTAATGCTGCCAGTTCGGCTTCTGCTTTCTGCAGGTTTTTTAATGGTGCTGCATTACCGGCAACCAGTTCCTTCTGTCTTACATTCTCCTGCCTCGCAAGGTTTAACTGTGCCTGGGTGGTTTGCAGTTCCTGCTGTAATTGAGCAATCTGTGGGTTTAAAATAGTTGCAATAACCTGTCCTTTTTTAACGTAATTCCCTGGTTGAACAGTTAGTGTCCGGATTGTACCACTTGATACTGAGGTCACCAGTGCCTTATTCTGATTGGGTACCGACAGTAATCCGTTGGCTTTAATCGCCGTTGCAAGGTTCTTCATCTCGATAATACCAAATTCAATACCGGCGGTTTTGATCTGATTCGTGCTGAGGCTAACGTCGTTGGTCACAGGAGCAGCAGTTTCCCCTTCCTCTGCTTCCTCCTTTGGTGCGGCCTGTTTACAAGAGGTAGCTGAGCCAAGGATGGTAATGATCATTAAATATATCAGGGGCCTAAAAATTTTATTCATGGCAAATCTTATTTGGTAGTGGTGTAATAATTCAATTGAATAGCAGACTGGTTAAATTCGTTCAGTACATCAAGATAATTTCTCTGAATATCTATAGCTTGCGCCAGGTATTGCGACAGTTCGGCAAAGCCAATCTCTCCTGACCGGTAGGCCAGATTTGCCGCTTTGATAATGGCATCTGCCTGTTTTAATCCCGTAGTTGTATAATAATCTAACAGGTCACTGTTTTTATCCAGTTTTTCGAGTTCCTGACGGTAGGATGTGCTAAACGCAAGTTGCTGATCAGCAAGTATGGTTTGCTGGTAATTTTGTTCCAGCTGTGCGGCTTTGTAATTATGCTTGTACTGTCCACGACCAAAAAGGGGAATGCCTACTGACACAGAGAAACCTGAGAAAGCCGGGCTGATCCCGTATAACCGCTGAGAAAAGAAGCGACCTTCAAAGGATGGCATTTGGTTTTGTCCAACCAGTTTTGCTTCTGCGCCTGCAATGCTTACATTTTGCTGCTGGATTTTTAACAGCGGATGCCCATTGTTTTCAAACCCGGTTCCATTAAGCATAACTTTTTGCAGCGGCAAACTGTCCGGCAATAAACTCAGATCTGTATTCAACAAACGTTTCATTGCCTCCTGCTCAGTATGAATATCTTTGAGGATCATACGGAGCTGAACTTTAGTTTCTTTAGCCCGCGCCTGGGCAGCGATGCTGTCCAGACCGGCATTTTCGCCCGTTTTTACCCGCAGTACAGCTGCTTTAGCCAGCGTTCCATAAATACTATCCATCCTTTGCCACAGACGCTGTTTGCTTTGGTGATACCATAACCTGTAATAAGCAGCAGCAATGTTTTTCCTGAGTTCCAGCCCATATGCCTGCCTGGAATATTCTGCGGCACGTGTTTTTTGTTCCAGCAATCCTTTACGGGCACTGTACAATCCAGGCCAATCCAGGCTTTGTGACACACCAATTTTCAATATGCCTTTCCGATCCTCTGGATTAAGATCTTCATTCTCTACAAAAACACCTGTTTTAGGTAGTGCAAATGAAGTTTTCTCCAGCTCTTTTTGCTGACTGATCTTAATCTCTGAAGACCGCAGCTGGAGATTATTCTGAATGCCTATTTCATATGCCTGACTCAGTACAACGCGTTTTGAGGGAGGTATCGTCTGTGCAGAAGATGGTAAACAAATGCCCAGCAGGAATACTCCAAGCAGAGCTGGTTTTGCAGTTCCTAAAGGTTTATTTTTCGAGAAAATAAGATAGAGCAATGGCAACACTACCAAAGTGAGTAACGTGGCGGTCAGCAACCCTCCGATTACAACGGTAGCCAGTGGCTTTTGAACTTCTGCCCCTGCACTGGTAGACACCGCCATTGGAAGAAATCCCAGCGAGGCCACTGTTGCAGTCATTAACACAGGCCGTAGTCTGTCTTTTGTGCCCTGGTAAACGCGTTGGAGGATGTCTTCCACTCCCTCTTTCGCTAACTGGTTAAACGTTCCTATTAGCACAATTCCATTCAAAACCGCTACACCAAACAAGGCAATAAAACCAACTCCTGCCGATATACTGAAAGGCATTCCTCTCAGCAAAAGAGCCAATATACCGCCTATAGCAGACATAGGTATTGCGGTGAAGATGAGCAAGGCCTGTTTAATTGATTTGAATGTGATATACAATAGCATGAAAATGAGCAGCAATGCGGCAGGGACTGCAATCATCAACCGTCGGCTTGCCTGACGCAAATTCTCAAAAGTACCACCATAAGTATAATAGTACCCGGTTGGCAGCGGTACCTTAACATTGAGTTTTGTCTGTACTTCCTTCACCACACTTTCTACATCTCTTCCATTGACATTAAAGCTCACCACTATGCGCCTTCTCGCATTTTCCCTGCTGATCTGCGCGGGGCCGGTTTCATAAGCTATAGTGGCGACCTGGGACAGGGGTATCTGATTTCCATCAGGTGTGGGAATAAACAGCTCACTTACATTATCTATGTTGCTTCGGTGTGCAGAATCAAGCCTGACTACCAGATCGAATCTCCGTTCATTTTCATAGATCGCACCTGTGCTGTTGCCTGCGAAGGCGGTGCTGATCACCTGGTTGACATCTTCTATGTTTAAACCATAATTAGCCATCCTTGCACGGTCATACTTTATGGTAATTTGAGGCAGACCACTCACCCGCTCAACCTGCGGTTGTGTTACACCCTCAACCGGTTTAATGGCCTGTGCCACTTTCGCTGCCAGCAGGTTCAGTGTATCCAGGTTTTCTCCAAAGATTTTCACCGCTACATCCTGTTTCACTCCAGTCATCAGCTCATTAAAACGCATTTGAATAGGCTGGCTTGGTTCGGCAATAACACCCGGAATGTCTGCAAGTGTTCCTTGCATATCATCCGCCAGTTCATAAAAGCCTTTACCGTCCGGCCATTCTGATTTATCCTTGAGGATCACTATCAAATCAGAGGCTTCAGGCGGCATCGGGTCAGTTGCTACGTCAGCACTTCCCGTTTTACCCACTACCATTTTCACTTCAGGATACTTACGTAACATCCTTTCGGCCTGCATGATTGTTTCAGTGGTTTGTGATAAAGATGTTCCCTGCGGCAATACGAATTCAATAGCATAGTCACCCTCCTCCAGCTGAGGGATAAACTCTCCTCCCATTTGAGAGAAAACATAGGCACTGAGGACGAGGAGAATCACAGCCAGGGCAACCACCTGATATTTAAAACGTATTGCGGCCTTTAACACAGGCTCATATTTACGCTGGAGAAAGCCAACCATCCGGTCAGAGAAAGTCTTTTTTTGTTCAGCATTTTTAGAAAGAAACAGGGCGGATACCATTGGAATGTAGGTTAATGATAATATCAGCGCACCTAAAATCGCAAAGGCTACTGTCTGCGCCATAGGCCTGAACATCTTTCCCTCAGTACCCGTCAGTGTCAGTATAGGGATATATACCACTAAAATGATGATTTCCCCAAAGGCAGCACTGCTGCGTATACGGGATGCGGACAGAAAAACTTCATCGTCCATTTCCTCCTGCGTAAAACGGCCTGTAGTTTTTCTTTGCACCAGATGATGCATCGTTGCCTCAACAATAATAACAGCGCCATCCACAATGAGCCCAAAATCAATAGCTCCCAACGACATCAGATTGGCAGAAACACCAAACAGGTTCATTAGCGAAAGTGCAAAAAGCAGGGATAAAGGTATCGCTGAGGCTACAATCAATCCTGCACGCCAGTTTCCAAGAAACAGCACCAAAACAAAGATCACGATTAGCGCACCTTCAGTTAAGTTTCGTTCTACTGTGCTGATTGCTCTTTTGATAAGATTGGTACGGTCCAGAAAAGGCTCTATAATAACATCGCCGGGAAGGGATTTCTGTACAAGTTTCATCCGCTCTTTCACGAGCGCTACCACCTCAGCACTATTGGCTCCTTTGGTCATCAATACAATTCCTCCAACTACTTCCTTTTCACCGTTATAGGTCATTGCGCCATAACGTGGCGGTGACCCCAGATGAATCTTGGCCACATTCTTTACCAGAACAGGCAGCCCATTGGCCTGCCTTTTAATGATCGTATTTTCAATATCCGGGATGCCTGACATCAAACCTACTCCTCTGATAAAGTAAGCATTCGGCTTTTTATCAATATACGCACCACCAGTATTCTGATTATTTTTTTCTAAAGCTGTAAAAACTTCAGGAATGGTCACATCCATTGCTTTTAGCTTGTCAGGATCCAGTGCAACTTCAAATTGTTTAGTTACGCCGCCAAAAGCAGTCACTTCTGCGACACCAGTAATACCATACAGCTGGCGGGTAACAATCCAGTCCTGCATTGTTCTCAGATCCATAGCAGTATATTTCTTTTCACTTCCTTTTTTAGGATGGAGAATATACTGATAAATCTCCCCGAGTCCGGTAGTGACAGGAGCCATTTCCGGCCTGCCCGTCCCCTTCGGAATTTCTTCCTGAACTTCATTAAGTTTTTCTGCGATCAGTTGCCTTGCGAAGTAAACATCAACCGATTCTTTAAATACGATGGTAATTACGCTGAGTCCAAATCTGGACATCGAACGCATTTCAGTGATATCTGGCAGGTTTGACAGGGAGCGTTCTACCGGATAAGTGATGAACTGTTCAACTTCCTGTGCAGCTAAAGTTGGCGCTTTAGTAATTACCTGGACCTGGTTATTGGTGATATCCGGCAAAGCATCCAGGGCAATTTGTGTCGTGCTCCAAACTCCCCACACTATCAGTGCAAGAGTGAAAAAGCCGATCACCAGTTTATTACGGATACTATACCGTATAATGGCGTCTAACATAAAATTTCTGAAAAAATAGATAAAGCATATCCAACCTGATCAGGGGAAATGCACAATTAAAATAGAAAGAAACTTATGCTATCTGCGGAGGCTGCCAGATCTTGATAGGCTGTTCCTTCACTGATGAAATTGCATAGTCAGGATATTGACGTGTTACAGTTTTTGAATAAACGGGCAGGGCTACCGATGATGCTAAATGCCTTACTGTTGAGCAGCAATAGCAGGAACAAAAGGGAGGGCAACTTTCCTGCTCCTTTTGGTTATGGGCAGATTGATCTTTCTGAACAGAGGTATAAACTTCACTTACAGATGCATCTTCTTTATCCTGGCAGGGCATGAGTGCCAGGTATAAGAAAAATAGACTGAATAGTAAAGCAATGTTTTTCATCCAGGCCAAAAGTAAAGAATAAAAATTATAAATGATATATTTTATGCCAACGCAAAGCTCTTTACTGATGCCAGGTATAGTTCAAAACCATATCTTTACCTGCATACTGATATGAAGATGCGGAAAAACAGCGGTTCAATACCTGTCAATAAATTTGGTGACGACTTTAACACCGGCATCAGCATCGAAACAGTTTCATTTGAGAATCTGCCTGATCTTGGCGATTGGGAACAACCGGAGCGGCACGACCGGCATTCCTTCTTCCTTGTCGAAAAGGGGAAGGTATCCATTGAGATCGACTTTCAAGTGTTTGAAATTGAAGCTCCATCCGTAATTCATATGCATCCTGATCAGGTACACAGGATTATTAGTTTTGAAAATGTAACAGCATTTGTGTGGGCCGCCGAAAACGACAATATTAACCCTCAGTACCTCAAACTACTGGATGATATAACACCCGCCAGCCCGATGCGCTTAGACCGGGATAAACATTCTTTATTGTCAGACATCGCATTATTGGGTTTAAAACTTACAAACCGCAAAAAAGACCAGTTTTACCAATTCCTGCTGAAAGACAACATCAATTCTCTTGCAGGTTTGATCATCTCGATGTACCTGGATAAAGCTACCTCAGCTGACAAAATTTCAAGGGCGGAATCTGTGACAAAAAGTTTTAGGGAAACCCTGGCAAGCCAGTTTTCTATACTTAAACGCCCTGCAGCCTATGCAGAAAAACTGAACCTATCTCTTCCATACCTCAATGAATGTGTGAAAAATACAACCGGGCATCCCGTGTCTTATCATATCCAGCAGCGTGTAGTACTGGAAGCAAAGCGATTACTTTATCACTCTGACCTGTCCCTCAAAGAAATTGCTGCCAAATTAGGCTACGATGACTACCCTTACTTTTCCAGATTGTTTTCTAAACTTGCCGGCAAATCTCCATTAAGCTTCCGTCAGAAAAACCTCGATTAGTCCAACTCTTACCTTGTTATGACCTACAGGACTGAGTGATTACGCGGTTCCTTTGATCTGAATAATTTTATTATAGAAATGGAAACAGCAGGTCAAAAAAAAGTACTTATTTCAGGAGCAAGTTTCGCGGGTTTATCCACAGCATACTGGATGAATAAATTGGGTTACAAGGTTACCATTGTGGAGATTTCCGGACAGCTAAAAAAGGGTGGAACGCCAGTGAATATCATGGAAAACACAATTGACATTGTTAAACGCATGGGTTTGTTTGAGCAGATTGCGGCTAACAGGATTACAATGGAAACAATGGAATTTAAAAATGCAGAGGATGAAACCGAGCGGCTGAACCACATTCAGCAACAACACGATAGTCGCGGCCAGGAAGAATATGAGATCGAAAGAGATGTTTTACTGGATTTGATGAATGAAGCGGTAAAGGACGATGTAGAATTCATTTTCAGCGAGACCATTAGCAGTTTAGCGGAAACCGCAGATCGAATTGAAGTGACATTTAAAAACACCCCCTCTGCTATTTTTGATCTGGTATTTGGCTGCGATGGTATCCATTCTGTGGTAAGAAAACTTTGGTTCGGTGAGGAAAAAGAGTTTTCCCACTTCCTGAATACCTACTTTTCAATTTCGATAGTAAACAAACTGCTTATCCCGGAGAACACAAATCAAATGTACAGCGAACCGGGCAAAACGGTAATGCTGAACGCTTACAATGGCAAAACCGATATTTGTCTTGCCTATTATTCAGAACTGGAAATCCCTTACGATTACCGCAATGAACAGCAGCAACGCAACATGATATTCGAACAGTTTGAAGGAACAGGCTGGCGTACGCCGGAACTGATTGAAGAAATTAAGCAATCAACAGCTTTTTACTTTGATAAGCTCTGCCAGATGAAAATGCCTTCCTGGAGTAAAGGGCGTGTTGCTTTGGTGGGCGATGCAGGATATTGTGCCTCACCGGCCGCGGGACGAGGCGGATCGCTGGCTATTGATGGAGCGGCTGCCCTCGCTGATGCTTTTGAGAAATGCGATGGTAATTTTGAAGCGGCATTTCATGAATACAATGATAGCTTCCGTCCTTTTATTGAAGATATACAGGCAGGCGTTGTAGATTTTGCACTGGATATACTCATTCCAAGAACCGAAGAAGCTATCATTAAAAGAAACAGGGAGGGCTTTAACTTTTAGCCTACCTATTTCAGTGTATAAGTTATAGTTTTTGAAGCCATCCCCTGCGGGATGATCGTTACTTTTACTGTTCCTGCTTTTGCGTTAGTCTGTATATAGGCCAGTAATTTTCCGTGATAGGCTTTCCTGACATTTGACTGGTAACTTTCATGACTGGCCAGATCGCCACTTTCCAGGCCCAGCAACTTTGCTGGGCCCTCTACCTTAACCTCGACCGGATTGTCTGCAGCATATACCAGGTTTCCGTCCTTGTCTTTCAGGGAAAGTTCAATCATCGCTACTTCCTGAACATCCCCGGCGAATCTTTCCCTGTCGAGGGTGGCAGTAATTTGTTTAGCTTCAGCAGAGGTTGTGAGTTGATAAGACACTACTTCGCGCCCGCCGGCGTAACCTTTCATTGTGAGTTCTCCCGGTTGGTAATTCAGGTTCCAGAACAGTGGCGTCCCGCTATTGCCAGCCTTCTTCCTGCCCAGCGATTTCCCGTTGAGGAAGAGCTCTGCTTCCTCCGTATTTGTAATTCCCAAAACCTTAAGCTGCTCAGCTTCCTTCCAGTTCCAGCTTGGTGCAGAATTCCATATAAAGCGGATCTCATCATCTTCATTGCTTTTTGAAACCATGAGGTAAGCCATTGGTTTTGTAGTCCAGAGTGCCTGGCGTAAATAAAAATCGTTTTTAGGGAAGCCAGCCATATCCAGCAAACCTGCGCCGCTGCTTCTCAACGGCCATCCATGGGCCTCACCTACAAAATCAAAGCCGGTCCACAGGAATTGCCCGAAGATATACTTGTTGCTGTCAACTGCCAGCCATTCCTTGCGGCCTTTGCCATTCTCACTTCCATAGATAATCCGGTCCGGATACTGCTTGTGGTCTTCTGCATACCGGTACTCCTGGTAGTTATACCCTACCAGATCCAGTAATCCGGGATAATCAGTCAGGTTAGACATCACTACGCCTGCCAGGGCCGCGGTTACCGGTCGTGTAGTATCATTGTCCTTTACTACCTTGACCAGTCTGCGGGCTATAGGCCCCATTTCACTTGCCGGCGGACTTGCAGCAGAGTATCCCCTGCCATAGATCTGTGGGTTGCGTCCTGTGTTCAATACCTCATGCGAATAAGGATCATTTGGGTAGTCGATTTCATTGCCGATGCTCCACATCACAATCGATGGATGGTTGCGGTTGCGGAGCACTACATCTTTCAGGTCGCTCTCCGCCCATTCCTTGAAATATTCATTGTAGCCATCGCGGGTGGGTTTACCTTTGTTCCAGCCCGCTACCCATTTGTTTTTTCCATATTCCCATTCGTCAAAAGCCTCGTCCATCACCAGAAATCCCATCTGATCGCAAAGCTTGTACAGGTAATCCTGATGCGGATAGTGGCTCATCCTGATCGCATTCACACCTGCAGCCTTCAGTTTACGCAGGCGCCATGCCCATACACCGGCTGGCACCGCAGCGCCTAAAGCACCGGCATCATGATGGATACACACGCCCTTCATCTTCATATTTTTCCCATTGAGGAAGAAACCTTCATTGGCGGTGTATCTGATCTCTCTTAAGCCTACCTGCTGTTGCTGCTGATCAACGGTTTTCCCGTTAAGTACCAGTGAAACTTTAAGCTGATACAATGAAGGATCATCAACCGACCACAATTCTGGCTGCAAGACAGCAAAGCTTAGCTGCGCTACACCCCTTGAAGATGCTCCCAGTTTTAACTGTTCTGAAGCACTTGCCGCTACCTTGCCCTGCTTGTCAACAAGAGAACTCTTTACCACAATGACTGCTGGTTGCGAAGAACTGTTTGTAATATCTACTGCAAGCGCAGCTGAAACTTTTTCTGTAGTCACCTGCGGTGTACTGAAAGCAATGCCCCAGGTAGGAATGTAGACCGGATTTTTTACAATCAGATATACATTCCGATAGATTCCCGAACCCGGATACCACCGCGAATCGGCAAACTTCGTATGGTCAACCTTTACCGCAAGGGTATTGGAACCCGTCTTATTCAGGTATTTGCTCAGTTCATACTGAAAAGAGACATATCCGTTTGGCCTCTTGCCCAGGTAATGCCCATTGATCCAGACCTCGCTGTTTTTGTAAACGCCATCAAAGTAGATGAATGTTTTTTCGCCTGGAGCAGCTGGTTTCAGCGTAAAGGTTTTACGGTACCAGGCAATTCCTCCGGGCAGATAGCCGGTACTGCTGGCCCATTTTTCATCAAACGGACCTTCAATACTCCAGTCGTGGGGCAGGCTGACAGCTCTCCAGTTTTGGTCGTTGTAAGCGGGGCGCTCCGCTCCTGCAGCATCTCCTTTCATAAATTTCCATCCGCTGTTAAACAGGATGTTTTGTTCGGCATCCTGCGCATCCGCCGGCGAGGGGCAAAAACAGCAGAAAAGGAATAACAGTAAATAAATATTTTTCATAGGTAGCAGTTGATTCTTTAGTATCCCGGATTTTGCTCCAGCTGATTGTTTGATGATAAAATTTCAGTACGTGGTATAGGCAGCCAGTAGTGCTTTGTTTCAAACTTACGTCCATCCAATGCAACCTTGGGTGTATACGTAAATGAACCATCAGCATTTTTGGTAATGACTACACCCATTGCAGCTTGATTTTCAGTAAGTTCTGCAATCTTCCACCTGCGTACATCATAGAAGCGGTGCTCCTCAAAAGCGAGTTCCACCTGGCGCTCATAGCGGATTGCGGTCCGCATATCTGTTTGGTTGATTCCTGCAGGAAGCGCCGGCATATTCACACCTTGTCTGGCTCTTATCATATTCACTGCCTGTACAGCAGTCATGGTTGCGCCTGCTCCTATGCCCTGCGGGCCATAAGCTTCGTTGCTGGCTTCAGCGTAATTGAGCAGCACTTCCGCATAGCGGATATAGATCCATGGCTGGAAACCCGCAAAGCCCCATGGGTTTTGCAAAGGATAGGCGTCATTCATAAATTTCTTCAGGTAATATCCTGTTTTTGTGGTATTCCAGTTGTCCTGTCCGTCTTTACTATCCAAACCACCCGGGATAAATGTTTCTATATTCCGGCCACGGTAAGCTGCACCGTTATAAAGAATCGTAGCTGCAAAGCGGGGATCACGGTTGGCATATGGTGTTGCAGCGTTGTATAAAGGATTTGTACTGTTAGCCGGCAAACCATTGGTCATCTGATATACATCTACCAGATTCTGCATAGGTGTATTTCCAGCCCAGCCCCCGTACCCATTGGGTCCGTTGGCAATTTCCAGGTGGGTATGGTTTGCATTTTTCGTAAACAGACGTTCAAAGATAGCCTCATTGGTTTCATTGATCAGGAACATATTGCCATAGCCTCCCTGATAAATTCCATAGAGGTTTAGCGCAATCACCTGCTGTGATGCTGCCGCTGCATCTGCCCAGGAGCCCGAAGCATAAAGCGGACTTGCAGCATATAACATCAAGCGTCCCCGCAGTGCCAGTGCAGCACCTCTGGTAGCGCGGCCGAGCACCCACGTACCGCTATTGCTTAGCGGAAGTTTAGTTGCGGCCGCTGCAAATTCTGCTGCAGCATAGTCGATACCTGCCTTGATGGTCTCACGTTTGTACAATGAAGGGTCCTGTAAGTTGTCCGTCAGGCCCAGTACCTTGTCGCCCACCAGCACTACACGTCCGTAATTGCGGATCAGATCCAGATAGCGGAAAGCCCTGATAAAGCGCAGTTCACCCTCAATCATATTCTTATGGCCGGCACTCATTGTAATTGTTTGCAGTACACTCAGTGCATAATTACATTCGCGGATACTGCGGTAACTCCTTGCCCAGAAGACGCCCATAGCGCCCAGGTTTTCAGGGGCCATCTGCCCGCGCTGGATCAGCCAGGTATTATCGTCGTTATTGTAAACCGATTCGTCGGTCATCGAACTCACCATACTGTACTCAAAACCGCGCCCAAAACCAGGATTACTGCCATCGGCTTCTTTATCCTGCAGCCTCGTACCGATGTATTCATTGGTTACATAAGCTTCAAACACTGCCGTGTCTGTAGTAAGTGTATTGGTTGGGATCCTATCTGTTGCGGTAGTTTCCAGATAGTCTTTCTTACATGCGTTCAGTACCATCAGACAACTGATCATCACAAAAACAGCTGATTTATAATTGTTTTTCATTTTAGTTCTCCTTAAAATTTCACGTTTGCGCCTAAATTGATTATCCGCTGCTGCGGGTAAAACTGCCCGCTTTCACTGCTGCCCTCCGGATCGTAGTCCTTCACTTTTGTGATGGTAAACAGGTTAAAAGCACTGGCAAAAACCCTTACGCCTGATACCTTGATTTTGGAAAGAAAATCTGCCTTCAGGTTATAGGCCAGCTCCACGTTTTTCAGCCGCAGAAAAGCTGCATTATTGAGCCAGAAATCATTTCTGTACTGCCCGCCGCTAATTGCGTTTGAAGCTCTTTCGGTTACACGGGGGTAGGTTCCGCTGGTATTCGTCGGGCTAAATCTGTTGTCAGCCCAGCTGCTGTAGAAGTTACCCACAGTACCTGATTCCGGCAATACGTACTGAACCACTTTTGCCTGCCCTGCAAAAAGAACTGACAGGTCAAAGTTGTGATAGGATACATTGAAATTAAAGCCATAGGTAATCTGCGGCACATTACCGTATTTGGTTCTGGTCATATCATCTGCGTTAATTGTCCCGTCGCCATTGATATCTTCATATTTCAGGTCGCCCACTTTTGCACCCGTCACATGCGGATACGCATCAAGGTCGGCTTGTGTACGGAACAGACCAATGTTATTGTACAGCAGGTAAGTACCAAGCGGCAAACCGGTCTGGCGCTGGTATCCGAGGGTACCCGCAGCTTCGTCAATAAACACAATCTTGCTTTTCGCATAGGTAATATTACCCGAGACTCCCCATCTCCATTCAGTGCCGGTGTGGTTATAGCCTAACGTACCCTCCAAACCCTTGCTGTTTACCTTACCAATATTCTCCGAAGGCACCAGCGGGTTATATGTTGAAGAGCCATCATTGTATGGATTCACAATACCTGATGAACCTGGCAGCGAGGCGTTTCTTGCGGACAGGATGCTTGAACGTTTTTGCTCAAAATAGATCGCTTCGAACGAAAAGTTTTTCAGGAAAGTAGCATTGATACCGATATCAAGCTTTTTAGCAACCTCCCAGGTGATCCCCGGATTAGCCAGTTTGGATAAAGCCACGCCCGGCTGGATTGTTGGTACGCCACCTGGCGACTGAGCCACAAAGCCATTACCTACCAGCGTATAGTTATCATAATACTGGAAACCATTTACGTTATCGTTACCGAGAGATCCATAGGACGCCCGTAGTTTCAGGTCGTCAAAAAAGTGTATGCTGTTGTTAAACCAGTCCTCCTTACTGATCCGCCACCCTGCAGAAACTGAAGGGAAAGTACCCCATTGTTTACCTGCCGCGAAGATGGAAGAGCCATCGCGGCGCAGCTGACCTTCAAAGAGATACTTCTCATCATAGCTGTAAGCCAGCCTGCTGATAATACTGCGGCGGGTATAGTTGCTGCTGTAACCTGAGTTCAGGAAATCTGTAGCAGCCGTTCCTCCCTGCGATAGTTCTGGCAGTTGCGTAGAAAGGTAGTTGAAGCGCTGTGCATCAAAGTATTCAAGATTGTTCTTGCTTTGCTCATAGCCTACAAAAGTGTTGATGTCATGCTTGCCAAATCTGCGTGCATAGTTGAGTTTGAGGTTGGATGTCAACAGTGATTCCCGGCGCTGCGATTCTATCAGTGTGGCTTTCGAGTTACTTCCGCCAACGATATTAGGATTGTAGACACCTGTAGATGCTACATAATTGTAAAGTACATAGGGTTTGTTAAAGCTCTTCCTGAATTCATTGGATTTATCGGCAGAAAAGAAGCCATCTACAGACAGACCTTCAATTCCCGGGATCTGGTAGCTACCGCGAAGGATCGCGTTCAATACCTGATTAGGGTCATTAAGTGTTCCATTCAGATCGGTAGGCAGCACAGCCGGATTGGAATTCTCGATTCCCGTGGTAGGCAAACCGTTTGGATAATATGCTGCGATGATAGGTTTAGACCGGTATAGCGAACGGAAGAGATCCGCGGCAGAGGTTATCGGATACTTACGGTCCTCTTCCCTTCCTGAGAGCGACAAGCCCACTTTCAAGCGCTTGCTGATATTGGCCTCCAGGTTGGTCCTGAAGTTATACTGGTTGTATTTGGTGGCGCCGTTTTTAAAGAGGCTGGACTGACTGATGGTTCCCAGGGACATGTAATATTTCACGTCATCCGTTCCTCCATTTACTGACAGGCTATGCTGTTGCTGTGTGGCGACACTTTTCAATACTGTTTTAGCCCAGTCCGTATTAGGGTAATTCAGCGGGTCAGAGCCATCTCTGAACTTTTGGATCTGGTCTGTAGTGTAGGATTGGTTGAGGCCGCCTGCAGGGTTGGAATCGTAGTTGATCTCATTCATGATTTGCGCGTAAGTTGCAGCATCTGCTAATTCCGGTAGCCGTGTAGGTGAGCTAAAGCCCTGGTTAAATGAATAACTGATTTGTGGCTTTCCCGACTTCCCTTTTTTGGTGGTTACCAGGATTACCCCGTTTGCTGCACGGTTACCATATATTGCTGCAGAAGCATCTTTCAGTACCGAAACGCTTTCGATATCATTTGGGTCTAAACGTTCCAGTCCGCCGATCTGTCCGGGAACCCCGTCTACCACTACCAGTACCGCATTGCTCCCGGTAGTTGCCAGTCCGCGGATCCTGATATCAGATCCGTCAGCTCCCGGCTCACCACCGCGGTTATTGATGACCACGCCCGAGAATCTTCCGGCCAGTGAATTGGAAAGGTTTGGCTGCGGGCTTTTCACGAGGTCGGCACCTTTCACCTGCGAAATGGATCCAGTAACGGTCTCCTTCTTCTGGGTACCGTAACCCACTACCACAATTTCGCTCAGTGCCTGATCGTTGCTGACCAGCGCAATGTTTAGGGTAGTACGGCCTCTCAGGGGCACTTCCTGCGTGGTGTAACCCACAGAAGTAAACTGCAGTACCGCGTTGTTATCCGGAATGCTGATCTGGAAGTTTCCCTGTCCATCGGTACTGGTGCCTGTAGTTGCATTTTTCAGGCGTACACTTACACCGGGTAAAGGCTGATTATTATTGTCTGTTACTTTTCCGCGCAGTACCTGCTGTGCATAAGCGGCGGAAGAAATGAGCAGGAAAATAAACATTCCTGTCATCGTTAGCATACTCCTTTGGAGAGCAGATTTTGTATACATGATAAAAGTTTTTAGGTGGACACATTTAGATTTTTCTGGGCCTGGGTAATAGCCAGCCGTCATGTGCACCCGGAAAGGTTTTTTTGTAGTTTTCGTTTCATACGACAATATTTGGTTTGTTGGTCTGGCATTACTGCTCCTTTTTGGAACAGTGATAAACGACACTAAAGTCGATATATTTCAGCTACAGCGTGAGGGGTAAACTCCCAAAAAAGCAGGGAGATTTGAACAAAAAACCGGCTATTTAGACTGTTTTGCGGTTAACAGTGATTTATTGACTGTATACCTGCTGCTAAATGTCTTCCTGTATTTTTTAATGTAATCTGAGGGGTTGATGTTAAAAAGTTTAAAAAACTGCTCCCTGAAATAACGGTTGTCCCTGATCCCGATCTTCAGGATCGTTTCCTGAATGGTCAGGTCTGTGTTGATAAATATCTCCGCTGCTTTTCTCAGGCGGATAAAGCGGATGAAACTGTTGGCCGACTGGCCTGAAATGGATTTGATCTTGGTGTAGAGATTGGAACGGCTCATGCCTATCTCATCGGCCAGCGTGCTGATTCCGAAGTTTGGATCAGTGATGTGTTTCTCCACGATCTCTATACATCGGTCCAGGAAGTCTTTATACTCCGCTGAGATTTTCATATTGGCCGACTTCAGGGTGATTTTGTTGTAAAAGTAGGTCTGCAGGTTGTTCCTGCTTTTCAGCAATCCTTCTACCCTGGCCACCAGCAGTTCTTTATCAAAGGGTTTACTGATGTAATCATCAGCACCGCATTCTATTCCGCGCAGCCGGATTTCTGAGGAGGTACTGGCTGTCAGCAGGATCAGCGGGATATGGTTGAGTGCCGGATCAGCTTTCACCAGGCGGCAGAGTTCGATACCGTTCAGGCTCTCCATCAGTACATCACAGATGATCACATCCGGCAGGTACCGGTTAATCATCTGTAGTCCTTCCTCCCCATTTGGTGCAGTCAGGAGTTCAAATCTGTTCCTGAAGATTTTCTCCATATAATGTCTGATATCCTCATTGTCGTCAATGATCAGCATTGTCAGTGTCTCAGCAGAAAGACCTTCGGCTATCGCATGCCTACCTGTATCAGCTATTATGGCTGAACTCAGTTCCTCATCAGCTGCCATATCTTCATCAAAACCGTTCAGCTCATCCAGGATCAGCGAACATTCCCGCTGGTCGTCATGGATCTGGTAGTCGGCAAAGTGCGATTTACCCTTCAGCAGTCTGATCTCAAAGGTAGTGCCTTCGCCCGGCATACTCTCAAAACTCACTTTACCAAAGTGGCTCTCTACGAATTTTTTGACCAGGAACAGGCCGATGCCAAATCCAGTTCTTGAGCTTTTCTGATCAGGTACTTTATAAAAACGGTCGAATACCCTGTTGCCGATCTCCGCAGGAATACCTGTTCCTGTATCAATCACACGCAGAGTTACGCCAGTATCATCTTCAGCAATATCCAGTGTTACCTTCCCTCCTTCCGGCGTATGCCGCAACGCATTGGAAATCAGGTTAAATAGCGCAATCTCTATCTTTTCGCGGTCTCCATAAATTTCGGCCTCCTCAAAACTCTCTGTAAAAACATAAGTAATGCCTTTCCGGGCAGCCAGGTAGGTAAAACACAGGAATACTTCTTCACACAGGCTGATCAGGTTAATCCCCGCAATGTTAAGCCTGTCAGCAGCCGTATCTGCTTTCCCAAAGAGCAGCAGCTGGTCTACCAGACTCAGGAGCCTTTTCGCGTTGCGGTATACGATGGTCAGGTTTTCCAGGTTTCCCGTAGTTTTCTGCTCCTCAATCATCTCCCGTACAGGGTTCACGATAAGGGTCAGCGGACTGCGGAATTCATGCGAAATATTGGTAAAGAACGAAATCCTGTTTTCGTGCAGCTCTCTTTCCTGTTGTGCTTCCAGATTTGCAATTTTGATTCTATACCGCAGCTGTGTCTGTTTCGCTTTATAATGGATGATCAGGTAAATAATCATAGCAGCTACAGCAACATATACTGTATATGCCCACCAACTCTTGTACCATGGCGGTAATATCAGGATGTCGATTGATGCATACACCTCCTGCCATACATCATCTTCGTTTGTAGTCTTTACTTTAAAAGTATACCTGCCGGGCTGCAGATAGCGGTACGTGGCCGAACGCTGTGATTTTACATAGTTCCAGTCATTGTCCAGACCTTCCATTTTATAAGCATACTGTGCGTCCCTGGGATACACAAAGTTGAGCGCTACATATTGTATGGAGAATACCGATTGGTTTGCCTGCAACGTAATCTCGCGGTACTGGCTGATATGCTTCAGGTCACCTTTGTCATTTTCTTCGCGTCCGTATAACTGCAGACCAGTGATCCTGACCTGCGGTTTGTATGTGCTGGGCTTAATTTCCTTCGGATGAAAGAGGTTCCATCCCTCTGTGCCACCAAAACACATCAGGTTTCCATCATCGGCAACAATGGCCGATCCAGCGTTGAACTGTTTACCCTGCAGACCATCACTGCTGTTAAAATTGTATATTTTATGACTGCCGAAATCTACCTTCGAAATGCCGTCATTAGTGGTTACCCATATCTTACCGGCGCTTTCTTCCAGGATTGCGTAAATTGTGTTGTCTGCCAGTCCGTCCTTCTCGCTCAGTCGCCGCACCGTCTTTTTATCGGGATAACAAACCAGTAAACCTTCTCCTTCCGATCCTATCCACAGGCGCTTCTGCTGATCCATATACAGCGCATAGATAATTTTGCCGCTCAGGTTAATTCTGTCGCTCTCGTTATGCATAAAGGGATAAATCCTATCCAGTGCTGTTACCAAATAATCCAGTCCGCCGCCGTAAGTTCCCAGCCAAAGGTTATCTCTATCATCGGTTTCAATCGCGCGCACATCATTTGATGTCATACCGCTGTTCGCGGTATTATAGCTTCTAAATGTTTTGTGCTCAGCATCCAGTTTGCTTAATCCCCCACCATTAGTCCCTATCCAGATATTGTGATGACGATCTTCACGGATCACGCGCACATCATTGCAGGGTATGGACGATGGATTTACAGCATCATGCTTAAAGCTGATAAATCCATCACTTTCCGGATTATATAAAAGTAAACCGCTGGCATAAGTGCCAAACCAGAGGTTGCCCTTTGAGTCTTTGTATGCAGATAGTATTGCATTATCAGTAAGGCTGCCTGCAGTACCGGTTGCGCGATAGTGTTTGAGCACGGTACCATCACGGCGCGTCTTGTAAATCCCATCCCCATCTGTTCCCAGCCACAGGTTTCCCTTCGCATCGCTGCACATGCCATAAAAGCGTACATCACTTTCACCACTGTTATCGCTTATCTTTTTCCGGAACAACCGGAACTTGGCTGCATTTCTGCTCACCATAAACAATCCGTCGCCATAAGTGCCCAGCCACAGGTTTTTATCGCGGTCCAGGAACAGCTCCTGTACAGATCTTGGGGTTATGTTATATCCTTTCTCATTCTCTACCTGGTCAAATACAAAATTCCCTGGCTCCGCAATTGCAAACCTATCCATATCAATATGATACAGGCCACCATCCTGCAGACCAACATACAGCTGGTGATTCTTGTCTTCAATCAGTGACAGGAAAACATTGCTGCGATGCTGAAAACGCGCTGCATTGATCTTAAAGAAACTACTTTTTCGGTAGCTGTAAAACCACAGGCCCTTAGTTGTAGCTATCCACATGTTCTTCAGATGATCCTGATAAATTCTGTTGACGCGGCTGTTGCCGGGGCCTTTGTTTTCTGTAAGTATCCTCTCAGCCACCTGCCCGTTCCGAATTCTGAATACACATAGTCCTGAGTCCATAGTACCCACCCAGAGGTTTCCGGAGGAGTCCTGCTCAATGCTCAATATATCATTGCTGGGGAGACCTTTGAGGTTTTTAGTAGTATAGTTCACAAAATGCCCCCTGGCTTTATCAAAGGCACTGAAGCCATTCGCACTGGTGGCAATCCAGAGTTTGCCCTGCTTACCTTCTGATATCCAGGTTACGTCTGCCCGCTGTGCCCCTGGTACCACAGCGTGAATACTGAATTTTTCAGTTTTCAGATCAAAACTATAGAGGCCTTTGCGGGATGAGATCCAGAAAGTCCCCTCCCGGTCTTTAAAGATTTTTTGGATATAGTTGCCGGGTATGCCGGATGAATCTTGCGGGTCTGATTTGAATGTGCGGAAGTTTATGCCATCAAAACGATTTAGTCCATTACCCGTAGCAAACCAGATAAAACCCTGGTTATCCTGCACAATGCTATTGATGATATTGAACGAAAGGCCATCTTTTTGCGTATAATGCATAGTGCGGCCCGATGGGACTTGCCCGTAAACCGAGAAACCTATCAACATTAAAAAAATGCCAAATCCCTTCATCACGCTATACCTGGTTAAAATTGCTTATGCAATATATAGCAATATTCAGAAATAAATCAATTTAGAATTAACAAAATTCCTGTGGGTTTACTTCCTCTTGTAAAGGGAATCGCATTTCCCCAAGCTTGAATATGACTTTCTCCGCACAAATTCTTTCGCTGTGATTACTACTTTTACGCTAATAATTTATCACGGCATTTATGAAGAAAATAGGATTTTTATCCTTCGGACATTGGGCTGATCATCCGGGATATCAGGCCCGCACAGCGAGTGACACCCTGCTTCAGTCAATAGATCTGGCTGTTGCTGCAGAAGAGATTGGCATAGACGGCGCGTACTACCGGGTACACCATTTTGCTGCTCAGCTGGCTTCACCTTTCCCTTTACTATCGGCTATCGGTGCCAAAACAAGTAAGATCGAAATCGGTACCGGCGTTATTGATATGCGGTACGAAAACCCATTATATATGGTAGAGGATGCCGGCTCGGCTGATTTAATTTCAGGCGGCCGCTTACAATTGGGTTTGAGCCGCGGATCACCCGAACAGGTTATTGAAGGCTGGCGAAATTTCGGCTACCATCCTGCAGAGGGAGAGACAGATGCGGACATGGGACGCCGTAAAACAATGGAGTTTCTGGATAAGCTGAGCGGTGAAGGTTTTGCCGAGCCTAACCCCTATCCGATGTTCCCTAACCCTCCGGGGTTATTGCGTTTAGAACCATATTCTGAAGGTTTGCGTGAACGGATCTGGTGGGGAGCTGCTTCAAACGCTACAGCTGTATGGGCTGCTGAAAATGGCATGCACCTACAAAGTTCTACGCTTAAATTTGATGAAAGTGGTAAACCTTTCCATGTACAGCAGGCTGAACAAATCAGGTTGTATAAAGAAGCCTGGAAGAAAGCAGGGCATGCACGCGAGCCAAGAGTTTCCGTTAGCCGTTCTATTTTTGCGCTGGTTAACGATCAGGACAGGTATTTATTTGGCCGTGAAGCCGGGCAGTCTGACAAGATTGGATATATTGAGAGCGACAAACGTGCGATCTTTGGAAGAAGTTATGCTGCAGAGCCAGATAAACTGATCAAAGAACTTGCAGAAGATGAAGCTTTACAGGAAGCAGATACAATTCTTTTAACAGTACCAAATACTTTGGGTGTTGATTACAATGTACATGTTCTATCTTCGATTTTAGAGCATGTTGCACCTGGTTTGGGCTGGAGGTAAATCATCGCTTTAGTACAAATGCAGGGGATACAGATGATCCCTTACATTTGTACTTGAAAACAGTGCGGAAAAGAACTATGGTCGTGCTCCGGGAGGACCCAGAATCGTGTCTCCAATACGGGTCATTTCCTCCATGACCATTTGCATATCATGCTCTTGCTTCGGTGGCTCATCTCCGCCGTCAGATGGAATACCTAAATTCAAAATTAACTCTGCAAAACCGCTTGGCGCAGCTATAGCAAGCGCTTTAAATGGTGCTATGGAAGAATGATTTGCAATTGTGTGCGGTACATTTTTTGGAATAAAGTGTGTTTCACCAGCTTTCAGCACTACATGCTGGCCTGGTATATAAACAGAAACTTCTCCTTCCAAAACAACAATGGTTTCGCTGTAATTTGCATGTTTATGTAAAGGAGTTTCGGCGGCGGGTGGAAAGGTACCTTCGATCAAATCATAGTGATCTGCTGTTACACTGCCGCTTTGCAGGATACGCTGTTTGGAACCAAACAGCCAATAAGATGGAATCATGATGAATTATTTTAATAATTTATAATGTAACAAACATAGTAAGGGATCAGCCTCGCTGGGCTGAACCTAGGTTAATTAATGGCTGTAGTTAAATACAGTCAGGTTGAGATTGGACATGAAAGAAAGACTTATAGCTAATTTGCTGGAGAACCGATTTATCAGCACTTCAGATCAGGTAAAAATTGCCGATAAATTTCAGGTAAAACAGGTCAGGAACGGGGACTGGCTGATCAAAGCCGGAACGGTAGCACGACACTTATATTTTATTAATGAGGGAGTATTAAAAATTACTATACCTCATGTAACTGAGAAAGACATTGTTTATTATTTTATGGAATCGCCGCAATTTATGACGTTTCTATACAGTATGTATGGCAATATTCCTGCCCAGCAGGGACTTCAGGCTGCGACTGACAGTCAGATTTTAACTATTGGAATGGATGATCTGATGGCACTTTATGAAGAGATTCCTTATTTACGCGGTTTGATAGATGAGATCGCTCAGCTATCAATGGCACATATGGTAACAATAAAAAACATTTATGCGGGCAGGGATGCTTTAGACAAGTACAAATTGTTTTTAACAAAACAAAAGGATATTGCTACGCAGGTGGCGCTGTCTGATATAGCCTCCTATCTTGGTATCAGGGCGCAATCTCTCAGCCGTGTACGCAGGCAACTTGTTGGTTTGCTATAGTTCATCGTATAAAACTTATTCGATACACTACCTAACCCTTATCAACTTTATGTAAATGGTATTCAGGCTAATGCGCCTTCAAGCTGATAAGGTACTGAATTGAAATCTTTTCATAACCTCCAGATATTTAGTAAAAGGACAAAGAGTTCGTCGAAGGGACATGCGTGGTTTTTAAGTCCGGGAAGTTTGTCCTTAACCATCCTGCCATAAACTCCGATCCTGCTTCTTCACTTGCAACATGGCCCAATACCACCAGTGAAACCTGGTCGCCTTTGGCCCTTGCATCCCTGATGTATTCCGCAGTTTCCCATTCCTGGATCTCACCGCAAATCAGTACGTCCGGTTTCAATTTGCTTAGCATACTGATCTGCGTGGTTCCTCCCGCTGCACCCGGAAGAAAAAGCACCTTTTTACAGTCTTGTTTGAGATCACCAATGTATCTTACTTTACTGATGTTCAGTTTGGTTTTCAGGAACTCTATTAAGCCGCTCAAAGGGATGGCAGGAATGTTTAGCGTACCCGTTTTCTGGTCAAAATAGGATGCCCAGTTTAGTTGTTTCAATAAGCCGGCACCTACACCGTCAGGTTTAAGCGTATGGATATAATCATGGTTCCGCCATACTGTTATCATATGTTTCTTGAGGAGTTCGGCCTTGAATTGATAAACGTCATCATTAGCCAGCCATGCTGTTTCATCCAGATGATTATAGAAAGTTGGTTCATGAGCGATAATGAAGTTGGCGTTCAGTGCAATGGCTTTTCTGATTACATCAATGGTAGCGAACATGGTAGTCACTATTCCGGTAACTTTCATCCCTCTACTGCCCGATTTTAGGGTATCCACAGTTTTTGGAAAAGCACCAGCTCCCACCTTGCTGATAAACAAGTCTATTATTTCTCCTGCAGTTACCTCTTCTTCTAGGGTAAGTATATTGCTTGCCCTGCCTAAAAATGGAATATTCAAAAGAAGGGTAATACCAGAGATCTTTGCAAGATCAAGAATAAATTTTCTACGTTGAGGCACTGCGTTCGCTGATCTGCTTTCTTCCATTTTGCTTGTGATTTGCTGCAGGTTAATTTAGCTTTAATAATCAGTTTACACAAGAACTATAACAGTGGCTATTGCCTGTTTGTATGCTTCTTTAAAATGGTGTAGGCAAACTATCTCAGAACCACTTATACAGAATTAAACCAGATATCATTACTAAATAAAGTATTTTGGATCCTTAACTTTCTATAATTTCAGCATCATAAATAAATGTCAACCCATGAGCGTTAATATTGGACTAATGATCTGGCGGGAGATGAAGCGTAAAAATTTATCAGCAGCTGCGCTCGCTGATTCATTAGGTATAGGTAAAAACCGGTTACAAACCATCCTGAAAGAAACATCAATTGACACAGACCTTTTATTAAAGGTGTGTGAAGTACTCAACTTCAATTTTTTCCAGTACTTCGAAAACACCAACCTCTCTAAAAAATTGACGTCGCAATCCCTGCTTGATGCAAAAGCTGAGATAGAAATGCTAAAAGCTTTAATCAAAGAAAAAAACTCTATCATTGATTTGAAAGATCAGCTTCTCAAAAGTCAGGCGAGTATTATCACCATTTTAGAAAAGGGATAAGAGAAATAAATTAGCCCGTGACAAAGCATCTAAATGATTTTGTCTTTAAAAATTGAAACGGTTAGCAGGACACTTTCGGATTGCTATTTAACTCAGGGCCTTAGAAATCAGCTCGGCCCCAACTGCGCTGTATGTCAATTTTAAAGCCCATTCTTTCCCGCGTACACTCATCTTCTTCCAGGTCTTTTGCAATATGCCAATGATTTTTTCCGCGGGATGTTTCACAATCAGATCATCAAACTGGAACTCCAGAAAAACAAGACATAGGGCATCTTCGATGGTTTGCACATCAGGTTCAGTCTTCAAGTGTTTTTTGAGCACAATTTCACGCATATTTTCAATGATCTGTTCATCGTACCCGATTGATCGCAATATGGATGACGCGGTATCTGCATGGAATTTCGAAAGATCACTACGCCAGGTTAAATAACCTATTCTACCATCGGGATAGGATGCCCGCTTTATTTCCCATCGTCCAATATGTTGACAACGTGAAGCAAGCTGCAGTGGCTCACTTGCATTCGGGTCAAGTTTAATTACCCATTCATGCAATTTGAGGGCGTAAAAGTATTCCGCAGATATCGTGACACCATTGATTAGCAATTGTTCTGGTGATTTTCGATTATAATTGTCAAATAGGCTGAATGCCTGGTCTAGTTTATTCATATGTAGGTGGAACAAAATTACATTTAAATTTTCTCGTCAAGGCTATCCAGACGCTTAAATACCAAATCTTCAAAAAGCCTGGCTGAAGCCTCACTGTTTCTAAAGGAATCATCTAACTACGTAGTTTGCATCATTTGAATCCTATTGGTAAAAGTAAAAAGCAAATTCCTGCTCTGCAAATCCGGCGCCTGCTATTGCCAGTACCCATACAAGTTTATTCATTTTTTGAATTTTAAATAGTCTGAGATATGTTGGTCTGGCGGCAAGAGAGAAACGTATTTCCTTAAGTAACTGAGCTAAGCGATTGGAGAGCAGGTCAGGGCACCGGCAAAGCTTATTTATATTATTGAAAAGATTGGTAAAACGTCATATTGTTTCATGAAATAAAGAAATAAAGTATATTTGATTTTCACAAATAAAAGATATGGACACGACGTATTTTGAAGAATTATGTTTACGACTTTCCAGCGGCTCGACATCTGATCTAACTGCGCTTTTACCGGCTGAAATACAACAGGAAGTTGGCCATTTCAATGTATTCAACCTGTCGGATATCACCCAGCCAAAACGCGAACAGCCGCCAGTTCCATACGCTTGTCGTGCCTTCTATAAAATAAGTTTTTTAACCGGTCAATCTATAGCGGAGTACCCGGACCGTACGGTAAAAATAACGCGGCCCACTCTGATTTTTACTACGCCTAGAAGTCCCTTCTATTGGTCACCAATAGGCAGTCAGACTGGACTGTTCTGCGTATTCACAGCCGAATTTCTTCATCCAAGTAAGACTGGGCTAACACTTGATGATCTCCCAATCTTTAAATCTACAGATGTACCTATCTTCAGCTTATCAGATGCAGATCTGCCAAGAGTGGAAGCAATCTTCCAGCAGATGAACAGCGAGATTTACTCTGACTACGCTTATAAATACGATCTTCTGAGGGCGTATACCCTGGAACTGATTCACCTTGGGCAGAAATTGCAGTCCAAAACAACCCTGCACACCGGCCATAGTGCCTCTGCCAGAATGACCTCACTATTTCTTGAATTGCTGGAAAAACAATATCCCCTGGAAAGCCCACAACAGAAAATCGTTTTGCGCACTGCAAAACAGTTTGCCGATCAGCTGGCCGTTCATGTGAATCACCTCAACAAATCATTAAAAGATACAACAGGATTAACCACCACAGAGCTTATCACAGGAAGAATCCTGCAGGAAGCCAAAGCGCTATTGGGCCATACTGACTGGACCATTGCAGAAATTGCGGACAGCCTTGGCTTTTCAGACTTCTCACACTTTGCACACTTTTTCAAGAGCCAGTCCTCGCTCTCACCGGGTGCATTCCGGAACAATACAAAATCTTTGAATTATACATAAATCTGATTGTTCCCGACAAACCGGCAATGCCGGCTTTGGTTGAATTTTGTACTGTTATAAATCATTTAAAAATAAGTACAATGACAACTCAAAAAATCGCATTGGTAACCGGCGGCAGCCGTGGAATAGGTAGGGACATCTCAATCAAACTCGCGCAAAAAGGCGTGGATATCCTGCTTACCTATAACAGCAATAAAGAAGAAGCCGAGAAAACAGTAGCTGCAATTACAGCGCTTGGCCGAAAAGCAGTAGCACTTTCGCTCGACACTACTGACAGTAGCAGCTTTGACCACTTTTTTTCGCAAGTCAGCCAGCACTTAAAAAACACCTTTAATACTGACCGTATTGATTTCCTCATCAATAACGCAGGCACCAGTCTCAACGCGGCTATCACGGATACAACCGAGGCCCAGTTTGATGAAATGATGAACATCCATCTGAAAGGAGTTTATTTCCTCACACAAAAAGCATTAAACCACTTCCATGATGGCGGCCGTATCGTCAATATTTCTTCGGCTGTATCAAGGGTGAGTTTTCCCGGCGTGTCTGCCTATGCAATGATGAAGGGGGCGATAGATGTTTACACAAGGGCCTTGGCACTTGAACTGGGCGTTCGTGGTATTTCTGCTAACGTTGTTGCACCAGGCGCCATCTTTGGCGGAGGAGCAATGGAAGATACACCTGAAATACGCAGCTTTGTTATGGGGAACACCGCATTAGGTCGTGTAGGTATACCTGATGATGTAGGTGGCGTAGTAGCTTTTCTTTGCAGCAGCGATGCACAATGGATCAATGGCCAGCGCATTGAGCTTACTGGCGGCATGAACCTGTAAGCTATTTAATGATAAGAAAGTTGCTGACAGGCTATGAGCTATTCCTGTCAGCAACTTTGCCAGTATAAATCAGAAGATAATTCTAAATTAGCCCGAATAAACCAGCTCTGGAAATATTGATAAGATTGCTTAAATCAATTAAAGGTAATATCACATTAGCATACCAGCGTAAAATTTTAACTTTAGAAATAAACTGATCCTGAAGATCTTTACTTTTAGAGTGAATCCGCTTTAATCTATGAATACACTAATTGAGCTGGTACATGCCTACGGGCTTTGGATAATTTTTCTGATTACATTATTCCAGAGCGCCGGCCTGCCCCTTCCCGCATTTGCCATCCTCATTGTGACAGCAGCTGTCACTCCTGTTAGTGCATTTGATATTATAGCGCTCATACTAATAGCAAGCACTGGCTCTTTGATTGGTGACATTTTTTTATACTTTGCTGGTAAAAGAATAGGCTCCAGTGTTCTTGGTAAGTTGTGCAGAATTTCGCTATCTCCAGATTCCTGCGTTAAGAGCAGCGCTGATATCTTTACCCGGTATGGCCCTCCGGCATTGACCATTTTAAAGTTCGTTCCGGGACTTTCCACATTGGCCCCGGTAGTAGCAGGTGTTTATGCAATGCCGATAACTTCATTTATAATTTTCTCTTTTATTGGAGCGGTATTTTACAGCACAACGGCAGTTGGATTAGGCTTTTTATTCCGCCATGAAATTAGCAGCTTAATTGCCACGCTAGCTGAATTTGGTAAGTTTGGTCTAATTATCGTGTTTCTTGCTTTCGGCATTTACCTGCTTGTGAAATGGTTTCAGCGGTACCGTCTCATCAGGAAATTCAAATCTGACCGGGTAACGGTTGCTGATCTGCTCGGGTTGATACAGGACAGTTCAGGTTATATAATCCTTGATGCACGCCCCGATGATCAGCGGATCAGAAACGGATTTATCCCCGGCTCAGTACCTATCACTGATATCAATTTGACTGAGATCGCCAGCCTCTATTCTGCCTATGATGAAATTATAGTCTATTGTTCCTGCCCAAACGAACTCACAGCAGCTAAATATGCTGACAAATTGCGCAAGTCTGGCTTAAAACGCATCAGGCCCCTGCTTGGCGGCCTTGACGAGTGGGCTAAATCCGGCGGGCAAATAGCTTTTCATTAATATGGCAAATAATAACTCCTTCCCTGCTTTAAAATGTTAATAAAGACATTCTCAATCCCAAGCCGGCCGTACCTTTCACCATATTTGACATTTTTGTAGAACAACTGCTGATCATCATAATTAATTATCTATGCGGTAGTGGGTTCATGGGTCTGTATATATAATGTTGCAGAGACCATCTTACTTATACAGATCGTAGGTAAAATCAGACTGCCAGTAATATTTTGTATCAATATCCATAATTGTCAAACGGCCTGAATCTCCTGCGCCTGTATCCAGGTTATGGATGTTGAAGGCAGTCAAAGGTTGATCTGTATTCCACTTTGTAGTGGGAGTATGGCCTATATAAATCTCCATAAAATCCGCTTTTATAAAAAATTGCCCGCCATTTTCCTTGTAGTACATTGCATTTTCCCATAAACTTCTGTCCCAATAAAAGTCCTCTGTTCGCTGTGCAGGGAAAGGTTTTTCAGCATTGAACCCGGCGTGCACAAAGCACCTTTTTTCCTCATCAACATAATAGGACTGTTGATTGGTAAAGAAAGCAATGTGTGTGGCAGGTATATCACCGGATACCAATGCACTCTTATATCCGCTTGCTGAGGGGAACAGTCGCCCGCTTTTTCCCGCATGATCTAAATAAGATGAAAGTGTAGCCATACCTCCATGATTCCAGAAATAAGGATGAAACTCAGTTTTCGCAAAATCATAAAACCAATCGTCATGATTGCCTTTTAAAGCAATGAGGTGTTTAATCTTTAATAATTCCTCTACGCATTCATAAGATTGCGGATACTTATCAACTACATCACCAAGCTGTATCAACAGGTCGTTTTCATAATCAAATTCTGATTTAAGGAGACATTGTTTTAACGCTTTATATGCACCATGGATATCCCCCATCACCAATGTTCTCATGCCTATATTTTAATTTCTTTCAAAATTAAGATTATAAGTCAGGAAGGCAAGTTCTGGATTTGAAAAGCTGATTTGTACAAAAACAAATACTACACCTTTTTGAAGGGCTGATTATGATCAATCTCTCGTGCTGACCTTCGTCATAAATGAAAAGTTGTTTTATCTTCGTCATTAGCCCCCAGCCATGGAAACAAATTAAAAGATTGTGGTTTATAAAAACCATGTTATCTCGCTTTTAAATAGAACACCACCCTCCCCTGCATTTTCGTAATCACCATAAATTTGAATGCCCCTGTTGCTGCATCAAAGAAGCCAGGCCAGTAATGGTATTTAAAATCAAATGTCTCAAGGGATCCAATCATTGTAAGCAGCGCAAAGTAAGCACTGCGGCTCAAATTGTATTCATCAGTATCCATACTGCAAGTGACCAGCAGCGCAGTTTCTGCTATCTTCAGGTATACATATTCCGGTTCCTCTTTATGGATTCTTATACGTACTGTGAGTAATTCATTTACACACTCCAGTTCCTTAATATAGATGGGCATGTATTTGCTTTGCGGCGCTCGAATTCGGACTGACTATTCAGGGTTTTCAGGCTGAGTTTTCGGGTGCCCGGATTAAATGGAAGAATGCAATAACTAGAAATGCACTAATCTCTTAATACGCTTGCCTTAGTATACTCCCAATTCATTCTGGCAATATTCAGTACCGAGATTCCTTGCGGACATTTAGCCTCACAAGCTTCAGTATTGCTACAATGTCCAAATCCTTCTTCATCCATTTTCGCTACCATGCTTAAAACCCTTTTGGCAGCCTCCTTTTCACCTTGCGGCATTTTAGCAAGGTGAGCAATCTTTGCTGAAGTGAAGAGTGCTGCACTAGAATTTTTACAGCTGGCTACGCAGGCCCCGCAGCCAATACAGGCGGCTGAATCAAAGGCCGACTCAGCATCTTCATGAGTGATCAATAGGGAATTTGCTTCTACAGGCTGACCTGTATTGGCACTGATAAAACCACCGGCTTGAATAATACGGTCGAATGAAGAGCGGTCAACTTTCAAATCACGCTTAACAGCAAAGGCCTTTGCCCTGAAAGGCTCCACATAGATCGTAGCACCATCCTCGAACTCACGCATGTGTAACTGACAAGCCGTTACGCCAGGTACCGGGCCATGCGCCTGGCCATTGATCATCACGCCACAGGTACCACAGATTCCTTCACGACAATCGTGATCAAATTCTACCGGCATGTCACCTTTGAGAATCAACTGCTCATTGAGTGTATCCATCATTTCAAGAAATGACATATGCTGGTCAACCTGATCCAGATCGTAGTCTACCAGTTTTCCTTTAGTCTGTGCATCTTTCTGACGCCATATTTTTAGCTTAATCTTCATGTTTTCTAGGTATAGCTTCTTACAGATAATTTAATGAATTCAAAAACCAGTGGTTCGGGATGTAACACAGGCTGGGCATCTTTCCCTGCCCATTCCCAGGCAGAAACATAACAGTACTTCTCGTCGTCCCTCAGTGCCTCGCCATCGGCAGTTTGATATTCTTCTCTAAAGTGGGCGCCACAAGATTCTTCACGGCTGAGGGCATCATTGCACATCAATTCAGCAATTTCCAGGTAATCGGCTACGCGGCCTGCTTTTTCCAGCTCAGCATTGATCTCTGCTTCCGTGCCTGGTACAATTAGTTGCAGATGGAATTGCTGACGCAGCGTTTGTATGCCCTTTATTGCTGCTGTTAATCCTTCTGCTGAACGTGATAGTCCACATTTATCATAAAGCAATTTTCCCAGCTCTTTATGGAAAAAGTCGGCAGTTTTTGTTCCTTTGATTGAAATGAGGTGTTCCAACTCTGACCTTACCTCCTTCTCTACGATATCGAATTGCGGATGTTTTACCGTCGCCTTCTCGCCTTTCAATTCTCCGGACAGGTAATTCGCCAATGTGTAAGGCAGAATAAAATAACCGTCAACACAGGCTTGCAGTAATGAGTTTGCACCTAACCTGTTAGCGCCATGATCAGCAAAGTTTGCTTCTCCAACTGCAAAAAGACCAGGGATGGTAGTCATCAGTTCATAATTAACCCAAAGCCCTCCCATAGAGAAATGGGCAGCAGGTGAGATCTTCATCGGTGCCGAATAAGCATCATCTCCTGTGATCTTTTTATACATCGAAAACAGGTTACCATACTTTTCTTTGATTTTTTCCAGTCCTTGTTCCTTAATCGGCTTAGAAAAATCAAGGTACACGGCATTGTGTTGTGCACCTACTCCAAAACCAGCGTCAATCCTTTCCTTAGCCGCCCTTGAAGAAATATCCCGCGGGGCCAGATTACCGAATGAAGGATACCGTCTTTCCAGATAGTAATCGCGTTCCTCTTCTGGAATATCATTTGCCGGACGCTGTTCTTTTTCCAGTTTAGGAACCCAGATCCGGCCATCATTACGCAAAGACTCAGACATCAGTGTTAACTTAGATTGGTAGTCGCCCGCCTGTGGTAAAGATGTGGGGTGGATCTGTGTCCAGCTTGGACAAGCCATTAGTGCGCCTCTCTTATGTGCACGCCATATCGCAGAGCCATTGCATCCCATCGCTAATGTAGACAAGTAGTAAATTTTACCGAAGCCCCCGGTAGCAATCACCACCGCTTCTGCAGCAAACCTTTCTATCTCACCCGTATCTAAATTACGGGCAAGGATACCTTTGGCTTTGCCATCAATTACCACTAAATCCAGCATTTCATGACGGCTATGCAAGATAACCGTGCCTAAGGCAACCTGCCGCATTAATGATTGATAAGCCCCCAATAACAATTGTTGTCCGGTTTGTCCACGGGCGTAAAAAGTACGGCTTACCTGTACCCCGCCAAAAGAGCGGTTACTCAGATAACCTCCGTACTCCCTTGCAAAGGGGACACCCTGGGCCACCGCCTGATCAATCAGGTTTAGTGAACATTCTGCAAGCCGGTATACATTAGCTTCCCTTGCCCTAAAATCACCACCTTTTAAAGTATCATAGAACATCCGGAACACAGAATCGCCATCATTCTGATAGTTCTTAGCCGCATTAACGCCCCCTTGTGCAGCAACAGAATGGGCCCTGCGGGCAGAATCCTGAAAGCAAAAAGACATTACCGGATAGCCCTGCTCAGCTAATGAAGCCGCTGCCGAAGCGCCAGAAAGCCCTGTGCCTACAATAATTACCGGAAGCTTCTTACGATTTGCAGGATTGACCAATTTGGCATGTGCTTTATATTGGCTCCATTTATCTGCCAGTGGACCTTCTGGAATTTTAGCATCTAGTATCATATTCCTGATTGAGTAAAGTAAACATAGATAGGGATGATTGAAAAACCGATAGTTACAGTATAGCTGTATATAGTGCCTATCGTTTGAACATAAGCTGCATAACGGGGATGATATAAACCCAGTGTTCTTACTGCGCTTTTAAAGCCATGCAGTAAGTGAAACCCCAACGCAAACATTGAGCAAACGTAGAACAATACATACCACCATGATTTAAAAGCATGGACAACGATAACGTATAGATTTTTATTCCCTTCCTTGTCAAGCGCTGTAACACCGAATTTATACACGTACCAGAAGTCGGCAAAGTGCGTTACCAGAAATATGAGAAGAATGGAACCCAGGATCCCCATATTTCTTGAATACCATTTACTGGTATGTTTGCGGTCGTCGTAAGCATATTTTCCGGCGGTCTTTCTGTTCTTGATTGATATCACCAGAGCATCTACAGCGTGTGCAATCAGTGACAGGTATAAAACATAAGACACCATCTTGATAAAAATATTACCAGACAACAGATGGGAATAATGGTTAAAGCTCCCCTCTGCGCGGTCTGCGGGCAATAATAATTGCAGGTTCCCCAATAGATGGATAACCAAAAAGAAGCAGAGGAACAGGCCAGTTAAAGCCATCAGGTTCTTGCGTGACAGGGTACTTGTGGATAGGGTCAATTTCATTTTCAATTTTTTATAGTTTAATAAACTCCGGTTACTTTCCACCACATGCCACCAAGGCCCATCCATATCACTAATAAAGCAACTCCGACAATAAGCCCCATGATCCACCATTTTTTAACATCTACGTACCCGCTGCCAAAATAAACTGGCGCCGGTCCATGTGCATAATGGGTTATTGTTCCATAGAGTGAGCCCGTAAAACCAAGCATTAGAGCAAGTAATAGTGGTGGTACTCCCATCGCTACACCCACCGCTAATAATGCTGCATACATGGCTGCTACGTGTGCAGTGGCACTGGCAAAAAGGTAATGGCTTAAGAAGTAAACAGTGACGATGATTGGAAAGGCGATTGACCAGGATAAGCCCAACAGCTGTAGCTGGATCAGTTTTCCAAACCATGGAATAAAGCCCAGTTCATTTAATGACCCTGCCATCATCACCAGCGTAGCAAACCACACAATAGTATCCCATGCCCCTTTCTCTGATTTAATATCTTCCCAGGTAAGTACCTGTGTTAGCAACAGGATCGTTAAACCTATGAAAGCGGTGGTAGTAGCGTCTATTTTAAACAGATCTCCTGTTATCCAGAGTACCAGCAGAATCACAAAAGCCATCAGCATTAACCATTCGTTTTTGGTTACACTGCCCATCTCTTTTAGCTTTTCAATGGCCATTGCGGGTGCTTCTGTTGTTTTCTTCAGTTCAGGAGGAAATATTTTATACAAGAGATATGGTATAATAATCATAGAGGCGAGGCCGGGAACTATTGCCGCATAAAACCAGGACATCCAGCTGATATGGATTCCGAGATCAGCAGCAAATTTCTGACACATTGGGTTACTGGCCGTCCCGGTTAAAAACATTGCAGAAGCAATCAGGTTCATGTAATAACTATTCAATGTTAAATATGAGCCCACTTTGCGGTGCGTTTCCGGTTTATCCGGCATAGAGCCCAAACTCATCGACATGGATTTCATGATGGGGTAGATAATTCCACCTCCCCTTGCTGTATTGCTTGGTATAGCCGGAGCTAAAATCAGATCCGCAGCTCCAAGGCTATAGGCTAAACCCAATGAACTTTTACCAAAAAATTTAATAAAAATATAAGCAATCCTACTCCCAAGGCCGGTTTTAATGAAGCCACGTGCGATAAAGAAACTGATACCAATCAGCCAGATTACTTTGTCGCCAAAGCTGCGCAGGGCGAGTGTAATAGACTTGGCTGGATTTCCGGGGGCGAGTACGCCTGTAAGCGCAACCAATGCGATAGCCATCATACACAGCGTACCCATACTTGCGGCTTTGAGGATTATACCGATGATTGTGGCTAAAAAGATTGCCAGTAAATGCCAGGCTTCTGGTTTAACCCCTGCCGGAGCTGGAATAAACCAAATGATCAGCCCTATAGCCACGGTGATCAGCAGCGGTATCAATTGAATTTCTTTGGGCGTGGTCACTTTTACAGCGGCCAGTTCTGGAGTGGTTTTCATATTTTTAAGGAGGTTATAAACGTGATTGTACCTGAATGACGAATTGTTCATTGTTATATTGAGTTGTTCCACTCACATTCCTTTTGTACCTGTCGATATTAATTCCGAACTGGATACGGGCATTGTAAGATTTCAGGAACTCTGCACTGAGCATAGGTGTAAATGTTCTCCTGGGATTTTTAGTGTGTCTGAAATCGTTATCAAAGTTCTCGTAGCGGCAGGAGAACTCTAATGAACTAAGGCGGTGGTAATTGATCGCATAACGCAGGTTTGGCAGAAGGTAAAAACCACGCATCTGATAGCCACTTACTTCCCCTACCCGCTTCGCCGTATCCAGGCCATAGTAAAAGGTATGGTTATTCCCTTGTTTAGCTTCCGTTTCTACTTCGAGAGACCATTTTTCACAGATGGGTATAACACCAGATATATCAACTCCTGCAGCGTAGACCTGACTCCCTGAGACTAATCCCAAACCACCATTTAAGCCCAATTTGATATTTAATTTCTGTACCAGGCCAAACTCAACCCTGCTTGAAAAATGTTTGCCATTATCATTATCCATGGCTTTATTCCTATTGTTTCCATTCACAACAGAAACCTCATATTTTATAGGTACAGCACCTTTAAAATCACCAAACACACTCGCTCCTATCTGAAAGCTTTGCCATCCATTGTTTCCAAAAGCAGTGTATTGATTAGAATAGTCCAGTGATTTAATGACGTCAACCGGGTACATGTTCTCAAGACCGAAGGCTGGTCGAAACTGACCCATTTTAAAGTGGAAGTACTGGTTTAGGCGGTAAGTGATAAAAGCATTCTCCAATACTTTATTGGCCGGGTCACTTTTGAAGTCTGCCAGATTCAACAGGAGATTTACCTCTGTACGGTCAGATATTTTTGACGCAAACTGAAGCCGTACCCGTTTAAGATCAAAATCATTGTAAATCGCCTTACCATCTGTATGATGAAGACCATTCAGATCTACATTTTTATTTGCGCTGAAAACATACCGGGCTTGAAAAAGACCCTTAATGGTTATCTTCACCTTTTGTGTAGAATCAGGTAGCGGCGTTACCTCTTGTCCTTTGATAATCAAAGTACATAAGAGTGCGGGGACTAAAAAGATAAAAAGTTTGTTCATTGAGGGAGTCGTTGATCAACCGGTCCGGCTGCATTGTTGACTACCCAAAGATGAACCATTGAAATGGTGCAACTCGTGTTTCTGATCACCTCAAATAATGACGAAGATCACGCACATCAGTATTTTGAAGCTTGGAGAATCATGGTTATGAAATTTGTTTCCTAATCCTCATATATATATTCTTCCAATCGAAACAATCAGGACCTGACGATTGTTGCAAAATCCAAAACCTCAATTCTATTATCGAAATGGCCAAACGTATATTGATTATAGAGGATGACCCGGATATTCTGGATATACTCGACATTGTTTTCCAGGATGAGGGATATGACATAATTTCCAGTCAGAACGGTATGTCTGCAAATGAAATCGGATTGCTTCATCCAGATCTGATACTGTTGGATGTCCGCATAAGAGGGTTTGAAAAAACCGGGGCGCAACTTTGTGAAGAACTTAAAGCTCTGACACTTACAAACGACCTGCCGGTATTGCTTCTGTCAGCTGAATCAAATCTCGATCATATTGCCAGCAGATGCGGAGCGGATGGGCATATCGCCAAACCATTCGACATCGACGGCTTAGTTAGCAAAGTATTTGAAATGATAAACTAATACATTACAATGAGCGAAAAGAACCGGTCTGAGGTCCAGAATATGAGTTTCAATGAAGATAAGCTGAAAGCATTTTTCATTGGGCATTTAGATAAGATTTATTGTGCCAAAGTACATTTGATCACCAGATTACCTCAGCTGCTGGAACTTGCTCATTTTAGAGATTTAAGGGCAGCTCTTATTGAGACCATCAAGCATGTTGAGCAGGAAATATCCAGAATGGAGCTCATTTACGGGATCCTTGATTCCAACTATTCGGACTGCAATACCAGGGGGCTTAAAGGTTTAGTTGAAGATGCATTTACTGCCATTCAGGAACAGGGAAAGGATATGGAACTCAGAGACCTTTCTATACTTTTCTACCTGCAAAACATAGAAAGTGTTGAGATGTCATCATTTCAAATCCTGCAAATGGCTGCTGTGAAGTTGAAAGATAAACAGATAGCAAGCCTGCTTAAAACAAATTATGAAGAAGCAAAAGCAGATCGGACGCTTTTCCTTTTAATTGCGAGCAAGTATATTACTGCAGAGGCATAATCAAACAAAGAAAGCCTTCGAGCTATCTATGGAACCCAGCCCGGTATATATTGCATGTACTCAAGCATAGGGTAATCACCCATATCACAGTCTGTAAATGCCTTCCGTAATTGCTGTCGGTTTTCCAAGGAGTCTTTGATCCATATATTTAAATCACTAGTGAAACGTTGATATCCATGTAAGTTCGTTGCGTAACCACCAACCATAATATATTGAAAGTTTAAGATGAGTTGATAACTACTTCCCAATACAGAATTTGCTAAAGATATTCTCCAGCAAGTCATCCGTAGTGACTTTCCCGGTGATTTCGCCAAGATAATACAGCGCCTGCTTAATATCCGTAGCTAAAAAATCTGAAGTTACAGGATTAATCAAACCTTCAGAAACGCTGTGAAGCGATTCCTGGGTTCTCCTTAAAGCTTCCACATGCCTGATATTCGTGACAAGTGTATGGCTTTCAGAAAGCTTATCCCCTACTACAGCATCATAAAGCAATTCTTTCAGGCTTTCGATGCCAATATTCTCCTTCGCAGAGATCGAAACAAACTGGATATCTAAAGGAAGATCAAGTTCTTTGATCCTGTCAGTATAAGTTAAATCCATTTTGTTGGCAACGGCAACAAATACAAACCCCGGTCTGTATAAACTATTGATATCCTCATGGATTTCGCGGGCAGTCATATTTACCACATCAAACAGATAAACAAGAACCGCAGCGTGACTGATCTTCTGCATGGTTTTCTCCACTCCTATTGCTTCAATCGTATCTGTAGCTTCGCGTATGCCCGCCGTATCAATTAAACGGAAGTTGATACCGTTGATATTCAAAACTTCCTCTATCGTATCTCTTGTGGTTCCAGCGATCTCACTTACAATCGCACGGTCTTCATTCAGCAAAGCATTAAGCAATGTAGATTTACCTGCATTTGGACGTCCCGCAATTACAGTATTGATCCCTTCTTTGATAACATTTCCCAGTTCAAAAGAACGGATCAATTTATTCAATACAATAGTGATCTTGTTGATCAGTTCCTGCAATTGGTCCCTATTAGCAAACTCAACATCCTCCTCAGAGAAGTCAAGTTCCAGCTCAATCATCGAAGCAAAGTGAATCAGCTGCTCTCGTAAAACATTAAGCTCCGTGCTAAATCCTCCGCGCAGCTGGTTCATCGCCACACTATGCGCTGCCTGAGAATCTGAAGAGATCAGATCCGCAACAGCTTCGGCCTGCGAAAGGTCCATTGCCCCATTCAGGAAAGCTCTTAATGTAAATTCTCCGGGTTTCGCAGCGGAAGCCCCTTTTTTGATCAGCAGATTGATAATCTGATGAATGATATAATTTGAACCATGGCAGGAGATTTCAACCACGTTTTCTTTGGTGTACGACTTAGGCCCTACAAACAAACTCACAACCACTTCGTCTATCACAATATCCCCATCCTTGATCAATCCAAAATGCAGGGTATGTGTAGGTTGTGCCAGCAGATCTTTGCCGCTGAAAACAGAATTGGTGATGGTAATAGCATCTTTTCCGGATAGGCGGATCACTCCTATGGCACCCGATCCGGGCGGAGTTGACAAGGCTACTATTGTTTCATCTGTGATCATGATAATGTGTATATGTGTAAGAATGTGCAAATCTACCCAAACATTTGCATGCTTTGCATAGTTAAATATGGAAACTTAATACAATAACATTAGAATTACAAAATGAAGGAATTGCCATTAACCGTTAAAAGGTCTTTAGAATTACTGGGTTTACTACTTGTTGGCACCGTGATGGTGATCGGAAGCGACATTATCATGCCCGTAATTATGGCTTTCTTTATCAGCATAATGCTGCTCCCTATTTACCGCTGGCTAAGAAAAATTAAACTACCGGAAGCAGTGGCAATTGTGCTGCCTATTCTGATTGTATTCATATTTGTAGGACTGATTGTATGGTTTTTCTCTGCTCAGGTCGGTAGCCTGGTGAAGGATTTCCCGCAAATCAAGGCCAATGTTTCCAAACACCTGCAGGCCCTGAGTAGCTGGGTGAGCAAGGTAAGCCATTACTCCACAAAAGAACAACTGGATTTTATAAATAAAAAAAGTAATGACCTGCTGGCTATGGCCGGTGGAATGGCAAGTGGTGCCGCAGTAACGCTAAGCTCTGTATTTGTCTTTGTAGGCTTGCTGCCCATATATATTTACCTTATCCTTTTTTATAAAGATATTCTGCTAAGGTTCACATTCATGTGGTTCAAGACAGACGACCATCCTAAAGTGAAAGATGCAATCTATGAAACAGAAACGATCATTAAGAGCTACCTGGTGGGTTTATTAATCCAGGTGACTTACATGACTGTCCTGCTGGGTGGAATATTATTGCTTCTGGGGATCAAACATGCTTTACTTATAGGAGTAATATTCGCAATCCTCAATTTAATACCATACGTAGGAGCATTACTTGGAAATATTATTGGCGTAATGCTCACCTTAACTGCTTCTACAACCCTAGGGCCCGTAGTTACCGTACTTGCTGTAATTGCCGGCGTTCAGTTTCTGGATAACAATATTCTGATGCCAAGAATAGTAGGATCTAAAGTAAAGATAAATGCCCTGATGTCAATCTTAGGCGTTATCGTTGGCGGAAGCATAGCAGGCGTATCAGGTATGTTTCTCTCCATGCCAATAATCGCAGTACTTAAAGTGATCTTCGACAGAACAGAAATGTTCAAACAATGGGGTGTTCTGTTCGGCGATGAAAGGCCAACTAAAAGCCCGATGAAGTTCCCAAGTTTCAGAAGAAAAGGCAGTGTAGAAACTACTGCGGGCGTTGACAAAGGCTAATTGCCCTATACGCCCTGCAAAGCTATGTTCTTACCACGCTATACGCCTCGCCAAGCTACACGCCTTGCCAAGCTATGCTCTTACCACGCTATACGCCTCGCCAAGCTATACACCTAGTCAGGCTATGCTCCATGCCAGGCTAACCGCCCAGTTTGTACAAACCCTGTGGATAAAAAAAAAGCTCCTTTGTCTTCGATGCCTTCTGCCGTAATTCAGCGGCAGGCAGCATCGAAGACAAAGGAGCTTTTTTTACCCTGTGTAATTACATCCTTTCAGGAACTTCGATACCCAAAATCCGCATTCCCTCTTTCAGCACATTCGCAGTAACCCAGCTCAAATTCAACCTGTGTTGTTTCATCTGCTCATCTTCCTCCTTCACAATAGGCGGAATCTCATGGTAAAATTTATTAAACATCTTAGCCACCTCATAAATATAATTGGCCAAACTCGCGGGACTAAAAGTCCTGGCAGCAGCAGCAATCTCCGAAGGATATTTCGCCAATAAGATAATCATCTCCAGTTCAGTAGCAGATAAATCCAGAAGATTATCCACTTTTACTCCAGCAGTAAAGCCAGCTTTGCTCAACAGAGATTTAATCCTCGCATGGGTATACTGAATAAAAGGACCAGTATTTCCCTGAAAATCAATCGACTCAGCAGGATCAAATAACAAACGCTTCTTAGGTTCAACCTTCAACAGGAAATACTTCAGCGCGCCCATACCTATCTTATAATACAAACTTTCTTTCTCTTCCTCACTGAAGTTATCAACTTTACCCAAAGCTTCAGTCTTCTGCTTTGCGGTAGCAACCATCTCAGCGATCAGGTCATCAGCGTCAACTACCGTACCCTCGCGTGATTTCATCTTGCCACTCGGCAGATCTACCATTCCATAAGATAAATGATACAAACCTTTGGCCCAGCTTTTACCGAGCTTATCAAGAATAAGGAACAGAACCTTAAAATGATAATCCTGTTCGTTACCCACAACATAAATAGACTCATCCATAGAGAAATCATCATATTTCATTTGTGCAGTACCCAAATCCTGAGTTATATATACAGAAGTACCGTCGGCCCTTAATACAAGCTTCTGATCTAAACCGTCATCAGTGAGGTCAATCCACACAGAGCCATCTTCTTTTTTAAAGAAGACACCCTTTTCAAGACCTTCATCAACAGTATCCTTTCCTAATAAGTAGGTATTACTTTCATAGTAATACTTATCGAAATCTACACCCAGGTTTTTATAGGTCACTGCAAAGCCCTCGTAAACCCAGCCGTTCATTGTTCTCCAGAGTGAAATAACTGCTTCATCGCCATTTTCCCAGGCCAGTAACATTGCCTGTGCTTCCCTGATTAACGGTGCATTTTTCTTGGCTTCGTCTTCGGTTTGTCCCGTAAGCTTAAGCGCCTCAATCTCCTTTTTGTATTCCTTATCAAAAATCACATAGTATTTACCAACCAGGTGATCGCCTTTGAGACCAGAACTTTCGGGAGTTTCTTCATTCCCCCATTTCTGCCAGGCCAGCATTGACTTACAGATATGTATACCCCTGTCATTAACAAGGTTTACTTTATATACTTCAGAACCATTGGCTTTCAGTAACTCAGACACCGAATAGCCCAATAAGTTATTCCTCACGTGGCCCAGGTGAAGCGGTTTATTGGTATTTGGCGAAGAATATTCTACCATTACCTTTTTACCATTGGAGGGGATCTGGCCAAAATCAGGTGTAAGCAGCTCTGATTGGAACAGTTCCATCCAGTATGAATTGGTAATGCTCAGATTTAAGAAGCCTTTTACAACATTGAAAGCAGTAACTACTTCCAGATTGGCAACAAGGTATTCACCGAGATCGTTTGCAGTCTGCTCCGGCGATTTCTTAGAGAAACGTACAAATGGAAAAACTACTATAGTTGCCTGCCCCTCAAACTCTTTACGCGTATCCTGTATACTGATCAGGCTCTCTTCAACATCTTGATTATAGAGTTGCTTGAGGCCTTTCACTACTTCCGTAATAATAAAATCCATGGCCAAAAATAACCAAATAAGCAATAATGAGCGAATATTATATTTTAAAAAAATATTGGATAGCTTTGCTCAACCATAAACTGAGTATGACCGAATATAAAGAAAATTTCAAAGTAAAAGTAAGTACGGAAATTGGCCGGCTGCGCAAGCTGCTGATCCACAGTCCGGACAGTGGTTTGGGGAAAGTTGTTCCTTCAAAGGCGCAGGACTGGCTTTTCGAAGATATCGTACACCTTGATACCATCCGCAAAGACGAATACGATTACTATGTGAAACTCCTGATGTACTTTCTTGATCCTGCAAAAATCAAGGGTAAACTTGCTGAAATTGACAGCGAAGAAGCAAACAGGAAATTCTTTAAACCCGATCATCCCGACTTCCACGGCTCCCTGGCTGTGATAGAAATACAAAACCTGCTTTCAGATATCCTGAAAGATCCCCCGATAAAGAAAAAACTGACCGCATCTGTATGTGCTATTGAAGGATGCACTTATAAGTTGCAGTTACAACTGATTGATACTGATCCTGCGGAACTGGCAAAGATCTTTATCTCCGGTAGCATGGACGATGACCTGATGATCTTTGCCCCTATCCCCAACCTGATCTTTACAAGAGATGTGGGGATTACCATCAACAGCCATATCCTGCTGAATAAACCGGCAAAGAAAGCCCGGAGCAGGGAAACTCTACTGATGCGTTATATCTTTTTTAACCATCCCCTCTTTGCTGCTTACAACGATCATATCCTGGAAATTCCGGATGCCGCACAACACTTCCTCCGCCCGGGCGAGGAAGAAGAACACCGTACTACCCTGGAAGGTGGCGATGTAATGATGGTGAGTGATAACCACGTGCTGATCGGCTGCAGCGAAAGGACTTCTGCCTATGGGGCAAATGAAGCGATTAAATTGCTGTTTGATAATAATGTAGTAAACAAAGTGACAGTGGTGAAGATCCCTAATAAACGGGACTTTATGCATATCGACACGGTATTCACACAGGTAAAGCGTAATGTATGGACCCTGCTGAGATCCATCTCCGGAAACCAGGTAAGTGCTCCTGCAGAGCCGATCAATTACCTGATTGAATCAGATACAAAAGATGTAACGGAGATTATCCAGTTCAGCAAAAATCAGGAGAAACCGGTTACATTTAATAGCATAGAAGCTTTGCTGAATGATATCAGTAAGAACGAACTGGGCAGTACCGGAGAAACACAGTTCATTTACAGCGGCAATGGCACTTTCCCTTATGATGCACGTGAGCAATGGACAGATTCATGCAACCTTCTGGCTATTAAGGAAGGTGTGGTGCTGGGATACGACCGTAATGACAAAACAATTGAAGCTTTTAAAAGCAACGGTTTTAATGTTGTTCATGTGAAAGACCTCATCCAGGAACTGGAAAGCGGTCAAACTACTGCAGACGATATTGCCGATACGCTGATACTGATGCCTTCGGCAGAACTTTCCAGAGCAAGAGGTGGCTTCCACTGCATGAGCCTGCCGCTGCTGAGAGATGAATTGTAACCTGATACAAGAGAAAATGCAAACAACCAATCAATTATTGATGATCCGCCCGGTGGACTTCAAATTCAATGAACAAACGGCAGAAAACAATAAATTTCAGCAGGCTTCTGCGGAGGGAAACGTACAGGCTGAGGCATTGAAAGAATTCGATTGTTTTGTGGGCCTGTTAAGGACCAACAAAATAGATGTGACTGTAATCGATGATACACTTGAACCTGCAACACCGGATTCCATCTTTCCCAATAACTGGATCTCTTTTCATGAGGGTGCACAGGTTTTCCTGTACCCGATGTTTTCTGAAAACCGCAGACTGGAACGCCGTGACGATATCATTTTTAAGCTCAATGATGAATTCAGGATCGGAAAAGTAACTGACATATCTTTCCATGAAGATCAGCTCATTTATCTGGAAGGCACGGGATCGATGGTGTTGGACCGGGTAAACAAAATTGCATATGCATGTCTTTCTGTAAGAACTGATGAAAAGGTACTGGCAGATTTCTGCTCACGCTCAGGTTATCAGGCTGTGACCTTCCATGCAACAGATACTGAGGGCTTCCCAGTTTACCATACCAATGTGATGATGTGCATTGCCGACCGCTTCGCAGTGATCTGCCTTGAGGCTATTCCCTATCAGGCAGAAAAGGAAATGGTAGTACAACAATTGAGCAGCAACGGACACGCGATTATTGAAATCAGCCTGAATCAGATGAACCATTTTGCAGGAAACATGCTGCAGGTACAGAACACTGATGGAGAAAAACTTTTGCTGATGTCCGAACAAGCTTATTTATCACTGAATACCAGTCAGATACAAAAACTGGAAACCTACAACAGAATCATCCATTCGCCTCTCTACACCATCGAAAAAAATGGCGGGGGAAGCGCCAGGTGCATGCTGGCAGAGATCCACCTTGAAAAAAAATAAATACTACCTGTACGTGACAGTATTTTGATTTATTAAAGCTGTTTCTCAATTTAAAATTACATTTTTGCAAAAAATATTTTACCATAAATGCAGAGTTACTCCGAATTTCTTGATCTAAGTGTTGGCTTTCCGCAGGAAGGCTACAGCGTTATAGATGACGAATTGTATTTTCAAGACCTCAACCTTATGGAAATGATTGAAACCTATGGTACGCCATTACGTTTCACTTATCTTCCGATGATCAGCAAAAAGATCCAGCAGGCAAAACTGCTGTTTCAAACAGCCATCATCAAGAATAACTACCGCGGTGATTACAAGTATTGCTATTGCACAAAAAGCTCCCACTTCAAACATATCGTTGAAGAAGCTTTAAAAAATGGCATTCACCTTGAAACTTCTTCGGCCTTTGACATGCCAATGATTGAGGCTCTAGAGAAAAAAGGTTCCCTTACAAAGGATATCACCGTAATCTGCAATGGTTTTAAAACCTACCAGTATAAACAGTATATCATTGATATGCTGCATGACGGTTACAAGAATATTATTCCGGTACTGGACAACAAAGAGGAATTTAACCTTTTTGATGATGAGGTAGAAATGGATACACCCTGCAACCTGGGTATCCGGATCGCCGCCGAGGAACAACCTGATTCACAATTTTATACTTCCCGTTTAGGTGTACGTATGGAAGATGTAATCGATTTCTATAACAATAAGATCTCTGCCAATCCAAATTTCAGGGTTAAATTACTGCACTTCTTTATCAATTCTGGTATCACGGATTCCCCATATTACTGGAACGAGCTGGAGAAATACGTAACGCTGTACTGCAAATTCAAAAAGATCAATCCAGAACTGGATACTTTGGATATTGGTGGCGGTATGCCTTTCAAAGATTCACTGGTATTCGATTTCGACTATGAGTACATGGTTAACGAGATCGTTAAACGTATCAAGGAAATCTGTGCTGAGCACGATGTGGTAGAACCGGATATCATTACGGAATTTGGTAAATATACAGTTGCAGAAGCATCTGGTATCCTGTACAAGGTATTAGGACGTAAACAACAGAACGACCGTGAAAAATGGCTGATGCTGGATGGTTCATTCATCACCAACCTGCCGGATGTTTGGGCATTGAACCAAAAATACATCCTGCTGCCAATCAATAACTGGGATGCAGAATATGAAAGGGTCAACCTTGGAGGGATAACCTGTGACGGACAGGATTATTACAACCAGGAAGCGCATATGAACTCTGTGTTTATGCCAAAGACCCGTAAAGTGCAATATCTGGGTTTCTTTAATACAGGTGCATATCAGGAAGTACTAAGCGGTTACGGTGGAATTCACCATTGCTTGTTGCCAAGTCCTAAACATGTAATTATTCGCAGAAACCGCGATGAGACATTTAACTTTGAGGTTTTCGGAGAAGAACAGAACAGTAAACAGGTACTTAAAATTCTGGGTTACACCTAGAAATGCCTAACCTATAAATCCGAGAGGGAGTCCGTTTGATAACGAGCTCCCTTTTTTAATACGGCACATTGTAATGCGTATAAGTTGTAAAGCCCAGGAAACAGATATCCGGAATACCATATGGTGGCGCAGTATTCCTCAAGCTTTGCGTGTTAGTGGTATGGTAATATCTGTTAGCTACTTCCACACCGGGATAAATAGCCGCACCCGAACAGATTTTGCAGGTGATCTGGTTATTGTAAGCCCTTCTCATGTAATCATACCCTGCGCTGAGCCGGTTTGAATTGGCAGTGTAAATAGAGTTATCTCCCTGAATACGGGCAATCTCTGCTGCGTAGGAAAGGCCTGTAAGGCTATATTGAAAATGGTGACAGTCTCCCCTGCTGCAAAGCTCAACTACAGTTCCATCTGCGGTGATGACCAGCGGAAGAACAGCCTTGATGATATCCACACCGTTCTGGTATACGGTCTGGCTGTTTAAATAAACGCCGATGGCCATTTTTGCATAACCGGCAGATACATCCCAGTTGTTGTTGAAGCCCACTTCTGGAATATGATTGATGTAATTATTCATCAGGTTATTGAGGAAGCTTTCAAACTGCGATTGCTGCGCCGAAGGCCATCCCGCCCCCTGACCTTTAATAGTGTAGTAACGGATAATTTCTGCAGCAGCTACAAAACCCGGTGCTGCCCATGCCGCTTCGAGATAAGTCTGCCGGAACTCTGTAGGCGAGCCGTTAGGCTGATTAATTACATCGAAGCTTTGGAAATGGCTGGCCCAGCCGTCAAGTATATTCCTTGCCTGCACAGCATATTTAGCATCTCCGGTTCGGGCCCAGCGCAATGCGATTGCATAAGCCAGGATTGCATCTCCCTTCAACCGTGCTTCAGTTGGCGTATTAAAATTTGCCTGTGCATGCACCACCGCGGGGAAGCTGCCGGGCAAAGGATTGCTGTTGATATAAGCCAGTACTGTATTGTTATAGTCGGCAAAGCGACTGGAGGCACTATTGCCAGCCTCAGTCCTGATAAAATCTAAGGAGGCCGCAGTATTTAGCACCGCCGGATGAATAAAGGTTACAACTCTTTCAACTTGAGCTTGAGCTGTTCCGCCGGAATATAAAGCCATCAGTATACAAACAACGCTAAGGCAGGAAAATTTATTTTTCTTCATTTCTTCAGGTTTGGATATCTGGTTATGATTTTTGCAAAATCATCAACAAAACTACGAAGAAATCAGCGAAACAACCTATAGTGCTAAGTGCTTATAGCTGTTCGAAAGTAAGCATTTTGCTCTTCTCGGCTGCTGGTATGGGCGCCGGGGCTTTGGCCGCATAGTCAAACGCTACACATACTGTTTTACCTTTGGTACAGATTTCTTCCTTACCATTTACTTCCTTCACCAATGTATATTCCAGATCAAAGCTGGTGGTACCAATCCTTGAAGTACGTACGTACATAGTGATCCTGTCTTTCAAAAACACAGGAAGGATGTAATCAAGTGATGCCTGGGCAATCACCACTCCCGTCTTTTCCCAGTCCCATGAGATTGCCTGTTTCCAATACTTTGTTCTGGCGATTTCCATATAGGTAAAGTATACCGCATTATTCACATGGCCCATCATATCAAAATCTGCAAAGCGGGTTTCAATGGAGGTTTTATACTTAAAACTGTCGAAATTTGCAGGCTCAACTGACTTTTTGTCGGTTGATTTTGGTTTAGAACGCCATAATGTCTTAAAAATCATAGAATATTTGGGTTGGTATAGGAGTTGAATACTGGTTATAAAATAATTTAAAAATTAAAAACTAAAGGAGAATATAACCATGACACTAGTAAAATTTAACAACCGCACCAGAAACACAGCACCTTACTTTAACAATGTATTTGATTCTTTGTTCAGTGACGCGCTAAATAAAAACTATTCCATCAACAAAGTTCCGGGAGTAAATATCGTCGAATCTGAAAGTGAGTACGCGATTGAACTGGCAGCACCAGGCCTGGAAAAAGCTGATTTCCAAATTAATCTGAAAAAAGACAACCTATCAGTATGGGCTGAGAAAAAAGCTGATGATGCAGCTCCAAAGAAAAACTACAGCAGAAAAGAATTTGATTATTTATCATTTGCAAGGTCGTTCGTTCTTCCTGAAAGTGTAGATGCTGAGAAAATTGCAGCTGAATACTTAAACGGAATCTTAACAATCACCCTTGGTAAAAAGGTAGATGTTCAGCCTGAAAGCAAAGAAATTAAAGTTTCATAATTGGTTGTATTTTTTTAAGGTTCGAAGGGCATTCCGCAAGGTTTGCCCTTCTTTTTTTAAAATATCTTCCCGGGATTCAAAATACTGTTTGGATCAAAAACCAGTTTGATACTTCTCATTAAATTCAGATGGATCTCACTGTATTTAATCGGCATAAATTCCTTTTGCACCAGGCCGATACCATGTTCGCCGGAAATTGTGCCGCCAAGATCAGCGGTTAACCGGAAAAGTTCAGCAATTCCGTCCTTCAGTTTATTTTTCCAGTCGTCATCGCTCATACCCGCTTTGATAATGTTGATATGCAGGTTTCCGTCGCCAGCATGCCCGTAACAAACGCTTTCAAAACCATAACGTGAACCAATCTCTTTAATACCATTGATGAGCTTTGGTAAAGCAGCACGCGGCACTACGGTATCTTCCTCCTTGTAAACGGAGTTGGATTTCACCGATTCGGCCATTGTTCTGCGCATCTTCCACAACTCTTCTTTCTGCTGGGCAGTATCTGCAAAAAGCACATCCGTACATCCAAACTCTTCGAGCACTGTATTCACCTTCTCGCAATCCTTAAAAATGGTATCCATATCATTGCCATCAAACTCAATCATCAGAAAAGCATTGATGCCATCTTTCAGATCAAATTTGATATCGTTGAAATGCACCACCCATTCCACACCTTTACGTTCCATAAATTCCAGGGCAGAAGGAATGATCCCAGCCCTGAATATCGCAGAAACAGCTGCGCAGGCGGCTTCATTTTCAGGAAAAGAACCCAGCATCAGGACACTGAATTCAGATTTAGGTATCAGTTTAGTCACGATTTTAGTAACCACACCCAGTGTGCCTTCTGAACCGATCATCAGCTGTGTAAGGTTATATCCGGAAGCGTATTTTAAAGTATTTGCCCCCGTCCAGATCACCTCGCCCGTTGGCAGGACAACTTCAAGATTTAAGATGTACTCCCTGATGGTACCATACTTTACCACCCTCGGCCCGCCAGAGCCGTGAGCTACATTTCCGCCAATAAAACAGGATCCTTTGCTGGATGGATCTACCGGATACAAAAGCCCTTTTTCACCCACAGCGTTGATAAATTCTTCTGTAATTACTCCCGGCTCCACAGTGGCCTGTAAATTCTCAGTATCAATTGACAGGATCGATTTGAAACGTTCCATCGATAACAATACACCACCAAAAACAGGCAATGCAGCACCGCTTAAGCCTGTGCCTCCCCCTCTCGGGGTAACTGGTACATGTTTCTCATTACAGAGCTTCAGCAAAGCGGAAACTGCGTCAGTATCTGCCGGCTTTACCACTGCTTCAGGATAGTAACGGAGATCCTCAGTTTCATCGTGACTATAGTCGGTCAGGATATGCTGATCAGTAAATACATTTTCGGCTCCGACAGCAGCAGCAAGCAGCTCCAGGATCTCAGGTGTTATTTTAGTATAAGAGGTAGTTGACATATGTGCTTGATTTTGCCGGTTGAGGCTATAGTTCTCCGAAATCTGCTAATATTTTTTTTCTGAGGTATAAGACAATTGAACAAAGGAATGATTGATCTCACCGGGCATTGGCGGATGCATCTTCTTAATGCCTGCCACAGCTGTTTGTACAAAAGGATAAGCAGATATCACCCTGTTAAGAATCAGCTTAACCACAGATTCGAGCATTTTTTTAGTGTTGCCCATCTCTTCGCGGATAATGGTGTTCAGCACTTCATAGTTTACCGTACGGCCCAGATCTTCGGTATCACCGCCGGCAGGAACAAAAGTAACAGCTACACTGACCAGGAATTCTGTGCCGGTAAGCTGCTCCTCGGGGTAATACCCGTGAAAGGCAAAACACTTAACATCATTTAATGCAACGGTTTGTATAAACATAGGATTTGGTCTGTGCAGCAAAATTAAATTTTTGATTGGTTTTCACCAGCCCTTCTGTGAAATTATTACCTTTGAATCAACGCAGAGTAATGCTAAAATATATCCTGCTCCGCCAAATATACAGATACCATGAGCAAATCCGGAAAGAAAGACCTTTACGAGGCACCTGATTATTACCTGATTGACGATTTATTATCTGAAGAGCATAAACTGATCAGATCTTCGGCGCGCGATTGGGTAAAGAAGGAACTGAGTCCTGTAATTGAAGATTATGCGCAAAAGGCGGAATTCCCCCAACACTTAATCAAAGGACTTGCTGAAATTGGTGCATTTGGCCCTACCATCCCAGTAGAATACGGGGGTGCCGGACTGGATTATATAGCCTATGGAATACTAATGCAGGAACTGGAACGGGGTGACTCTGGTATACGCTCTACAGCCTCAGTACAGGGATCGCTGGTGATGTATCCGATTTACACCTATGGTTCTGAAGAACAGCGCCGCAAATACCTGCCGAAACTTGCTGCCGGAGAAATGATGGGCTGCTTTGGACTGACTGAGCCCGACCATGGTTCTAATCCTGGCGGAATGACTACAAACATCAAAGACAACGGTGACCATTATTTGCTGAATGGTGCAAAAATGTGGATCTCCAATGCCCCTTTCGCTGATATCGCTGTTGTGTGGGCTAAAGATGAAGCAGGTAAAATCAGGGGACTGGTAGCAGAACGTGGAATGCAAGGATTTACTACACCTGAAACCCACAACAAATGGAGCCTGCGCGCTTCTGCAACAGGTGAACTGGTTTTTGATAACGTTAGAATACCAAAAGAAAATATATTCCCCGAAATTTCTGGCTTGAAAGGCCCCCTGGGATGCCTGAACCAGGCGCGTTATGGCATTGCCTGGGGAGCTCTGGGCGCTGCAATGGACTGTTATGATACAGCATTGAGATATGCGAAAGAACGCATTCAGTTTGGTAAACCGATTGGAGGTTTTCAGCTGCAGCAAAAGAAACTCGCTGAAATGATTACTGAAATTACCAAGGCACAGTTGCTGGTGTGGCGCCTGGGTGTACTGAAAACTGAGAACCGGGCTACCGCCGAGCAGATCTCCATGGCAAAAAGAAACAGTGTGGAAGTAGCACTGGATGTAGCCAGAAATGCAAGGCAGATGCTTGGTGGAATGGGTATTACAGGTGAATATTCTATCATGCGCCATATGATGAACCTGGAATCTGTAGTGACCTACGAAGGAACACACGACATCCATCTGCTGATAACGGGAATGGATGTAACTGGCTTAAACGCGTTCAAATAAACAATTACCTTTACAAAAAAATTAAAATGAAAACCTTTAAAAAATACTACTCACTCCCTGCCCCTCCCGAAGAAGTTTATCTGGCAATGACCAAAGCCCAAAGCATCCAGCTATGGACCGGTGCCGATGTGGAATTTACAGAAGAGCCAGGCACTGAATTCTCTTTCTGGGACGGGGATATCGTGGGAAAAAACATAGAATTTGACTTTGGCAAAAGAATTGTACAACAATGGTACTTCGGAGAAGAGAATGAACCATCGATCGTAACGATTAAACTGCACCCTGATAAAAAAGGTACTTCACTGGAATTCGTCCAGACCAATATCCCTGACGAGGACTATGATGATTTCACCTCAGGAATTACAGAACATTACCTTGGTGGTTTAGGCGATTTCTTCGAGGAAGAATAAACTCATCAAAGAGGAATTAACCTCAGAGCGCTTAACCAAACAAACCATGAACAAAAGTATTGGATTAGTTTTAATCGTATTGGGTGCCATCCTGTTGATATGGACCGGCTTTACCTATACCAAAAAAGAAAAAATTATTGATGCAGGCCCCATTCAGGTATCTGCTGATAAAGAAAAATCAGTGAACTGGCCACCATACGCCGGAGGCATAGTTTTGCTCGCAGGAGTAGTGATATTCGTCACTGGAAAGAAAAGTTAAAAAAAAGAGGCTGATGGGCCTCTTTTTTTTATGCTCCAAAAGTCACTCTAACATTTTCCCTGAGGTTATAATGCGAGCTCATCACTTCTCCATATGCACCGGTACTTCTGATCGCAACCAGATCGCCACGCTCTGTTTCCTGTAATAAAACTTCCTTACCGAAACAATCCGTGCTCTCACAGATCGGTCCTACCACATCGTACTTCACAGCGGTAGCAGCTGACTGTTTTGATATATTCTCAATCTGGTGATAAGCCTGGTACAATGCCGGACGCATCAGTTCAGTCATACCAGCATCCAGAATTATAAAATTCTTTTTCTTGCCATTTTTCACATACAGCACCTTGCTGATGAGTGATGAACACTGACCCACCAAGGCCCTGCCCAGTTCAAAATGCACTTCCTGATTTGCCCTTTTCTCCAGGAAATCATTAAAGATCTTAAAGTAAGCGCTGAAATCAGGAATCTGCTGCTCCGGGTTATGATAATCAATACCTAAACCACCGCCCACATTGAGGATGCGAACCACGAAACCACGGTCCTCAAACCATGTAGCAAACTCATTCACCTTTACGCAAAGGCTTTTATATACATCCAGGTTGGTGATCTGTGACCCGATATGAAAATGGATACCCACAAACTCGAGGAAGGAAGATTTATTTAAAGCTTCTGCACAGGCAGGAAGATCCCAGGAATTAACGCCGAATTTATTCTCATCCAGACCGGTAGTAATATTATGGTGTGTATACGCATCCACATTCGGATTGATACGGATAGCCACTTTAGCTACCTTATTTTTCCTGCCTGCCAGTTCACTGATCACTTCAAGTTCCTGAACAGACTCTACATTAAAGCAGAAAATATCTGCATCAAGGGCTTCATTGATCTCCCTGTCAGATTTTCCTACTCCTGCAAATACAATCTGGTTACGGTCAAAACCACGTTCAATCGCCTTCTTAACTTCGTTGCCACTCACACAGTCTGCACCAAAGCCAGTCGCTTTGATCTTTTCCAGCAGTCTGTCATTAAAATTTGCTTTCATCGCATAATGCACATGAAAACCATAGGTCTTAGCCGCCTCAGCACATGAATCAAGCGTTTGTTGTAACAAAGCCAGATCATAATAGTAGAAAGGCGTTTCTAATTCTGCAAATTGCGTTATATCTTTGTTAGAAAACATAATGTTTAAATATCTTATAGTATTTTGTCTTGTTGGAATGGTATTAATTTACATGGGCAACTATTTCGATTTACAGCGTCAGAAAATCAGCCGTAAGGAGTACGACAGAAGAGTAAGACTTTCTATCGCACTGATGTTTATCGTTATAGCTATCCTTGTTTACCTCAAAAAGAGGTAATTATTCAAAAATACGGTTATGCAGGCTTCTTAATGCTTCAGTTTTGTCATCTGTATTGATCAGCAGTGATATATTGTAGCTGCTGCCCCCGTAAGAGATCATCCTGACCGGAATGTGCTTGATTGAATCCAGTACCCTGGATGCAAAGCCATGTTTTTCCGATCCAAAATCACCAACCACACAAACGATCGACTGATCCCTGTCAATCTCTACAGAACCGAAGTCACGCAGTTCCTCCATGATCTGATCCAGGTTGTCTGTAAAATCAATCGTTAATGAAACAGCCACTTCAGAGGTAGTGATCATATCGATCGGCGTTTTATAACGCTCAAAGATCTCGAAAATACGACGCAGGAAACCGTAGGCCAGTAACATGCGGCTCGACTGGATCTTGATCGCTGTAATGCCGTCCTTGGCAGCAATAGACTTGATCTTTCCTTTTTCACTCTCTGTAGAAATTAGGGTTCCTGCGGCAGAGGGTTCCATCGTGTTCAACAAGCGAACCGGAATTTTATATTTTGCTGCCGGGAATACCGATTGCGGATGAAGGATTTTGGCTCCGAAATAAGCAAGCTCTGCGGCCTCATCAAATGACAGGTGAGAAATTGGCTTTGTACCTTTTACAATCCGGGGATCATTGTTGTGCATGCCGTCGATATCCGTCCAGATCTGTACTTCTTCAGCTAAAATCGCTGCACCTATTAATGATGCAGTATAATCACTTCCGCCACGGCGAAGGTTATCAACCTCACCAAAACTGTTTCTGCAGATGAAACCCTGGGTGATGAACAGTTTGTTGCCTGCATGTTTGTCCAGCAGCGGCTTGAGATTTGCCGTTGCAAAAGGAATATCAGGTTCATTGTCCTCATCGATCTTCATAAAATCCAGGGCTGGCAGCAATACTGATGGCACCCCGATAGATTTCAGATAGATATGGTATAAAGTAGTAGAAAGCAGTTCCCCTTCTGCCAGTACAACTTTCTCCTCTACAGGAGTAAACATATCATTGGCAAGTGCCGCTAAAAACTGAAAATGGTAATCCACAACCTCTTGTCCCTGTGCACGAAATTCTTCCGCCGGAAGCAATTCAGCCACAAAGTCATTATATTTTGCTCTCAATGCGTTAATCAAGGTTAACGCCTCCTGTTTATCTTCCTTTAAAAGTTTGCCTGAAATTTCCACTAAACTATTCGTTGTACCAGACACCGCTGATAAAACTACAATCTGCTCTTCCGCCGGATTAATGATATCCAGCAACTTCGTCATGCGCTCAGGGCTTCCGACAGAAGTTCCGCCAAACTTTAAAATCTTCATTTTCTTATTTAAATTTAATTTTCTAACTGAAAATTACATTCCTGTATTATTTAATTTGATACAGGTATTTTTAATTCAGTTTTTTTGGTATATAATTGTACTGGGGCGTGAAATTAACAAAACGCGCCAAATAAACACGATATAAACAAAATAAAATTTGGATTCAAAAAACGAATTTCAGGACAGGCCAAACAGATGCCCCCTATTTTTTGTTAAGCAACCAATATATCTACTAATTAATTGAAAACATGCAACTAGAAGCAGCTACACAAAACACCATTAATGAATGGCTTAACGGCAATTACGACCAGGACACAAAAAACGAAATCCAAAAATTAGTAGATACAGAAGCAGCCACAGAGCTGACAGACTCTTTCTATAGAAGTCTTGAATTTGGAACCGGTGGTCTGCGCGGTATTATGGGTGCAGGCTCAAACCGCATCAACAAATATACTATCGGTACTGCAACCCAGGGACTCAGCAATTACCTGCTGAAAAAGTATCCGGGCGAACAGGTGAAAGTTGCTATTGCACACGACAGCAGAAACAACTCAGATTACTTTGCTAAAATCACGGCAGATGTGTTCTCAGCAAACGGGATCCATGTTTACTTTTTCTCTGCTTTACGCCCAACTCCTGAACTGTCATTTGCCATCAGGGAACTGGGATGCCGCAGCGGTGTGATGTTAACGGCTTCACACAATCCTAAAGAATACAATGGCTACAAGGCATATGGTGCAGATGGTGGCCAGTTCACTTCTCCGGACGATGTACTTGTAATGGAAGAAGTAGCCAATATTAAAAGTATTGATGAAGTGAATTTCGACCGCGTAGACAGCAATGTTGAACTGATAGGCGAAGAAATAGATCAGCTTTACCTGGATAAGATTACTGAACTTTCAGTGTCTCCGGAAGCAATCGCACGTCAGAAAGACCTTAAAATAGTTTACTCTCCTATCCACGGAACTGGAATTACGCTTGTACCTAAAGCACTGGAGCAGTTTGGATTTACTAACCTGACTTTGGTAAAAGAACAAAGCACACCGGATGGCAACTTCCCAACAGTTGTTTATCCTAACCCTGAAGAAAAAGAAGCATTGACACTGGCCATGAAACTGGCACAGGAAATTGATGCCGACCTGGTACTGGCAACGGATCCGGATGCTGACAGGGTTGGTATTGCAGTGAAAAACAACGACGGCGAGTTTGTATTACTGAATGGTAACCAGACCGGAAGTTTACTCATCAATTACCTGCTGACAGCCTGGGAAGAAAAAGGCAAGCTTGATGGCGACCAGTATATTGTGAAAACAATCGTTACCTCTAACCTGATCGAGCAAATCGCGAAAGCCAAAAATGTTACGTATTATAATACGCTGACAGGCTTTAAATTTATCGGTCAGCTGATCACCAGCCTGCAAGGCAAGAAAACTTTTATTGGTGGTGGTGAAGAAAGTTACGGATACCTGATCGGTGAACTGGTAAGGGATAAAGATGCGATCATCTCCTGCGCTTTCATCGCTGAAATGACTGCATTCTACAAAGACAAAGGCAGCAGCTTATATGATGCATTGCTGGACATGTATGTAGAATATGGCTTGTATAAAGAAGAACTGGTATCCCTTACTAAAAAAGGAAAAACAGGTGCTGAAGAGATCAAAGCCATGATGGAGAAATTCAGAAACAACCCACCTGTAACTTTGGGCGGATCTAAAGTGAGCCTGCTGAAGGATTACGAACTGGGTGTTGAAACTGATCTTGGTACTGGCGAAAAGACCAATCTGGATTTCCCTAAATCTGATGTACTGCAATTCATTACCGAAGATGGAAGTATCATTTCTGCACGTCCGTCAGGTACCGAACCTAAGATTAAATTCTATTGCAGTGTAAACGGGCCATTGGCTGATAAAGCGCAGTTCAAAGAAGCTGATGCTGCATTGGGACAAAAGATTAAAACTTTGATGGAAGATCTGCAGGCTTAGTCTGCTCTACCCCGGCGATTATTTTATCCTGCATAAAAAAACACCTTTTGCATCCTTAACAGGATATAAAAGGTGTTTTTTTTTATTTAAAGCAGGGAAAAAACTGATATTCAGTTATCTTTCTATCAGTGTAGAAGAAAGCACAACTTGTCTAAGTTCAGGCTCTTCAAAAGTATCAATAGTAGAGAGCCCTTTCAGGATCAGTGAAATCACCTGATCAGCAATATCTTCAATAGGCTGATACACCGCACTGATAGAAGGTGAATGCAGCTTAAAGATATCATGGTCATCGTAAGCAATTACCTTAAAGTCCTCACTGATCTGCTTGTTCATTTCCTTAAAGGCGAAAAGCCCTCTTACTGCCAGATAGTTAGTCGCGAAAAGTACCGCATCTACCTGTGGATTTTCTGTAAAGAAAGTCAGCAGCTCAGCAGTGGTTTCTTCAGCAGTATTGGCAAAAGGAATAAGTTTGCAGATTTTATCGTCAACCTTGATTTTATGGGCTTTCAATGCTTTTACATATCCTGTATAGCGGTCTTTGATTTCATCGGCTTCCACATCTACAGTTACGAAGGCAATATTCTTTTTGCCTTGTTTAATCAATGATTCGGTAGCCATGGAAGTACCTTCCACATTATTCACAAGTACGGTGCTTACTTCAAGGCCGGGTAAATGACGGTCAAACACAACTACCGGCGTGCGGTCTTTGAGCAGTCCGCGGATATCGTCTTCCATACCCAGCATAGGAGCAATGATATACCCGTCTACCTGTCTGGCTTTAAACATCCTGATGAGGCCTTTTGCCTTGTCAATATTATTTTCAGTACTGGAATATATGATTTTATAACCGTGTTTATATGCTTTGTCTTCTATCATTCTGGCAATAGAAGCAAAAAAGGGATTGGAAATATCTTCAACGATTAAGCCAATGGTTTTTGTATTTCCCGTGCGGAGACTTCTTGCCACCTGGTTTGGCCTGAAGCCTAACTCTTTGATGATGGTTTCCACCTTTGTAATCATATCCTGGCTAATGCGCATTTTCTCTGCTTTGCCATTCAATATGAAAGAAACTGTGGTAATGGATACATTCGCCTTCTTGGCAATATCCTTTATTGAAAGGGGCTTCATTTGGTTTTTTGATTAGATCGCCAAGCTAGAAAAATAAAATTTAATTCAAAAACAGTCTCAACTGTCTTATGTATTTTATTTTAGGACCGGCAGTTACAGCTTACGCTAATTAGATATTTGAGGACAATGTTCTTAGAAAAAACTGGATTGAGAGAAGCTGAGTAGTTCGTGTAACCATAGGTAGTAATTAATGCAGATAATAACGTCTATTAGCAATTTAATAAAAAACAGGTAATAGAAACTATAAAGATATTTCTGTAACCATAATAATACACAGCGTGCTATCTGCCATATGCCATTATTATTAGCGTTAGAAAACGTAAATTTGTAGTAATATCAAAATATTATGGCATACATTGATTACTATAAGGTCCTGGGCGTTGATAAAAAAGCATCACAGGACGATATCAAAAAAGCATACAGAAAACTTGCACGTAAATACCATCCTGATTTAAATCCGGATGATAAAGAGGCCAATAAAATGTTTCAGCAGATCAATGAAGCAAATGAGGTATTGAACGATCCCGAAAAGCGGAAGAAATTTGACGATTACGGTGAGAACTGGAAACATGCCGATCAGTTTGGCCAGGCTAACCAGGGCGGTGGCAATCCCTTTGGCGGAGGCGGCCGCGGAGGCTTTGGCGGCGGAGGCGGATCCGGTGGTTTTGGAGGAGGAGATTTTTCTGACTTCTTTGAATCGATGTTCGGTGGCGGCGGAAGATCAAGCAGGAACAGCGCGAGGTTTAAGGGCCAGGACTTGCAGGCTGAACTGAAGATCTCCTTCAGGGAAGCAGCAACTACACACAAACCTACAATCACTGTAAACGGCAAAAACCTGAGGATTACCATCCCGGCAGGTATTGCAAACGGGCAGGTGATTAAACTTGCCGGACAAGGTGGTGCTGGTGCAAACAATGGCCCGAGCGGAGATCTGTTCCTGACCATAACTGTAGCAGATGACACCCAGTTTAAAAGGCTGAATGACGATCTTTATCTGGACAAGGAGATAGATCTGTATACGGCGGTGCTGGGCGGTGACGTAACAGTAGATACGCTGGATGGCAAGGTGAAACTGAAGGTAGCTCCCGGAACTCAGAATGGCACGAAAATCAGACTCAAAAGCAAGGGTTTTCCTGTTTATAAAAAAGAAGGACAATCCGGGAACCTTTTTGTAACTTATGTTGTTAAAATACCAACCGGCTTAACAGAAAGACAGACCGCCCTTTTTAACGAATTGCGCGAAATTTCAAAATAAGCAGGTTTCTTTATTCATATTGCTATGGAAACAGAATTAATTACAATAGAAGATTACTGTGTAAAGTACGCAGTTGAGCCATCATTTATTGGTGCCCTTGAGGATTCGGGCTTAATTGTGCTGACTGTAATTGAAAACAACAAATACATACACTATAAGCAGTTAGTGGAAATGGAACGTTTTATCCATTTCCACTATGAGCTGCAAATTAATATCGAGGGGATCGAAGCCATCATGGGCCTCCTGCAAAAGATCAAAAGTCTGCAGCATGAGATCGAATCCCTCAAGAACCAGGCTCAGCTGAGACAACCCGGACATTAAGCCCGGTAATATTCCCTGAGAACGCATTTTGATAAGCTATCCGTAAATTTCCGTGTTAACCGCAAATGGAAGTTTTTCGCCCTTCAGTCCGGCAATGATATTTTCCGCAGCTAACTTAGCCATCGCGTCCCTTGTGCTTTCCGTTGCAGAGCCAATGTGTGGCAATACCGCAACGTTCGGCATACTGAGCAGGGGATTGCCAGCGAGCATCGGCTCAGGATTAGTCACATCAAGTCCTGCACCCCAGATAACTTTATTTTTCAAAGCGCTGATCAGGTCTTCCTCATTATGGATCTTTCCCCTGGCGGTATTTACAAAAATCGCTGAACTTTTCATCTGTTTAAAAACCTCAGCATTGAATTTACCTTCAGTTTCTGGTGTTAGTGCAGTATGTACAGAAATCACATCGCTCTGCTGAAGCAGTTCTTCGAAAGTAACGTATGCTGCTCCCAGTTCCTGCTCAGCCTCTTCGTGGCGCTTCCTGTTATGGTAGATAATTTTCATTCCAAAGGCCCCTGCACAGCGTTTTGCCATTTCGATACCGATTTTACCCAGTCCGAATATGCCAAGTGTGCCTCCGGTAAGTTCTTTACCAAGGTTTGCAGTAGGCTCAAAGAAGTCCCACTCACTATTGATGATGGTTTTATGCATATAAAAAGCATTTCTGGCAGCAGCCATCATCAGCAAAAATGCAGTATCAGCCGTGGCGCCACTCAGTACGCCGGGTGTATTTCCAACAGGAATTTTTAGACGGGTAGCGGTATCTATATCTACATTATCATATCCTACTGAATTGAGTGCAATCACTTTGAGATGGGCACTTGCTTCCAGGAATTCAGTTCCCAGCTGTTGTCCGGCACTCAGCAGCGCATCCGCCCATTTGCATTCGGCAATCAGTTCTTCAGTAGTCAGTTTTCTTTTTTCAGTCCATTGTTTAACCGTAAAACCGGCAGCGTTCAATAGCTCTAAACCTGCTTGCGGAATTACTCTTGTGATAAATACATTCATACTGCTATTTACCTAAAAAATTTGAACTGAGTGTGTCCCAAACTTCTTTTCCATCACCAAGCAGTGTTTGACGCAACATATACAGACTGAATCCCTTTGCCTGCTCGAATTCTATTTTCGGCGGCATTGACAGTTCTGCCTGATTTACAACCACATCCACAAGTACTGGTCCGGGATGTGCCAGCGCAGCAGCAATAGCAGCTTCTACGTTCTCAGATTCTTCAACCCTGACCCCTTTAATGCCTATGGCTTCAGCCATTTTTGCAAAATCCGGATTTTTAAGATCGGTACCAAATGGTGGCATCCCTCCTACTTTCATTTCCATTGCTACAAATCCCAGTGAGCTGTTATTGTACACAATCAGTTTGACAGGAAGATCGTATTGGAATATTGTCAGGATATCACCCATTAACATCGCAAATCCACCATCACCACAAAGTGCAATTACCTGTCGGTCAGGATAAGCGAACTGTGCGCCTATGGCTTGTGGCATAGCACTGGCCATAGATCCGTGGTTGAATGAACCGATCAACCTTCTTCCTGTTTTCATATCTACATAACGCGCTGCCCATACTGTAGGCGTACCTACATCGGTTGTGAAAATTGCATCGGCAGCAGCCTGTTCGCTCAGTACATGCGTTAGATATTCAGGGTGGATCGCTACACCTGCAACAGGTTTGGCATGTTCCAGTAAGTTTTTCCGGTTATCCTGGTACCGCTCCTGGCATTTTTCAAGGAACGAACTATCAGTTACCTGTTCCAAAAAGGGAAGTACCGCCTTAACAGTTTCCCTAACATCTCCGGTAAGTCCCAAATCAAGTCTGCATCTTCTGCCAAGACGTTCCGGGCGTATATCCAGCTGTACGATCTTTGATTTTGAAGGAAACCATTCCTTATAAGGAAAATCCGTTCCCAGCATCAGTAGCAGATCGCTCTCCTCTACAGCGTGGTAGCCTGAGGAAATACCGATGAGACCAGTCATGCCAACATCGTAAGGATTATCATGTTGTACATGTTCTTTACCACGAAGGGCATGTACCATAGGTGATTTAATCTTGTCGCCCAAAGCAAGCAGCATATCATGGGCTCCGGCACAGCCCGCGCCGCATAAAAGGGTTACTTTTTTTGCCTGGTTGATCAGCTGGGCGAGCTTCTGCAGTTCTTCATCAGAAGGGCGGACTGCCGGTCTGTTCAGGAAAATTGCATGTTCAAGATTCTCATCTTCCATTTTTTCCATAGCCACATCACCTGATAAGCTGATGACAGCTACACCATTCTGTCCTATAGCATGCTGCATTGCAATCTGCAACACACGGGGCATCTGTCTGGCTGAAGCGATGGTTTCGCAGTAGTAACTGCATTCACGGAAGAGCGATTCTGGGCGTGTTTCCTGAAAATAGGAGGTCCCGATCTGTTCACTGGGAATATGTGCTGCAATGGCAAGTACAGGCGCGTTACTGCGGTGTGCATCGTAGAGTCCGTTGATGAGGTGCATGTTTCCGGGGCCGCAGCTTCCTGCACATACGGCAAGTCGTCCTGTTAACTGGGCTTCGGCCCCCGCGGCGAAGGCTGCTGCCTCTTCATGACGGTAATGAATCCATTTTATTGTTTTCGAATTGCGGATCTCATCTACAATCCCATTGAGTGAGTCTCCTACAACTCCGTGTACGTGTTTTACTCCGGCCTGCTCCAATATTTCTACCAAACTTGCCGCTACTGTTTTTGCCATAAATTGTGCGTATAAAAATGAAAGCTGCCTTTTTGAGGGGCAGCTTTCATGTATGCTTAAAGTATATTGTTTCCTTGATTGTATCTGCGCTCAGACTCGCGCGCTTTCATCATTGCGAACCGGTCGGCTTCTTTCACCCTTACAGGCACAAGATTGTGGGATAAATTGGTTTTTGTATTGAATAATTCTGTCACTGCTACCAGCATCTGCTGAAAGGGTAAAAAGATTTTGAATATTTTCATGATCTAACCTGTTAATTTAATTTAAGAACAGTAAGGTATGTAATTTGTTTTCCAGGATGCTGCTTTTTTTGTCAGTAATTTTGCTTTGCCCACTTTATGACGCATTCCGGACTTTCCGGCTCCATCCCACAACTAATTCGTTTTAATGAATAAGATTAAGCCCAGCACGCTGACTACCAGAACACCCATTGCCGCAAAGGCCGTAAGGAAATCCCTGAAGTTCTTACCGGCAAAATCTACCAGCAGGTATTTATGAAAAACTGCAAAACTTAAGCCTTCGCGCCTGTCGCTGTCCTGAACTTTGGCAGCCAGTCTTCCAGTAGCCGGTTCAACATAATAGGTAAGATGTGTTGGTGTGCTCAATGCGAGTTTTACCACCGGCAGGCGTTTGTTGATAAATCCGTAATCGCTGTCAAATTTAGTAAGGTAATCTGAAGAAGAAATGATGAGTGGTGCCGACTGATCTGCAGCTGCATTGGCCATCATTTCGCAGCAGGCTGCTTCGCCATCTGCTGCCCCCTGGGCTACAAAGTGTTTTACCAGGCTGTAACTGTGTTCCATGATACCATCAGGCAAAAGCATACCCGTGGCGGCATCGTAATAATCCAGATCAGGGGTATTCTTTCTGTTTTTCTCTTCGAAAGTTTCTGCTTTCGCTACCTGCTGTTTTTTCCAGCTGTCATCTTCTTTTTTAAGTTTCCGTACCAGGTAATAGGTTCTGTTATTGAAACGTGCTACTGAGATACTGCTAACCTCAGCCCATTTCAATGGCAGATCATTGGAAGAAAAGGCGAGCTGGCTGTTATTGATCTCAGGTTCAAAAACATAATTGATCCTGTCATCTGGAGTGAATTTGCGCGTAGCATGGTAAGCACCGGAGCCGATAAAGCTTAAGGTAACCAGCGATACTGCAATACCGATGCTGCGGTGGTTCCTGCGCAGAAAACCTATTTTCTGACCGGCAACAGGTTTTTTGAACTTCTTCCATAAAATGCCGTAGACCAGCAATCCGCTTAGTGTAGAAAATATCACGATGGATGCAAACAAAAGAATAATGATATACCTGGTGGTATTGTTGCTGATCTTTTCTATGAAGGCATAACTGTGGAAATTGCTGAATAGCCAGAGAAATACCTTGCGGTTGCTGTCATTGTAGTTGGCCAGCCGGCTTTGAGCAGTTTCAACGTAAACATCCATTTTATCCTTTCTGCCGAAGCTTAACTTCCAGACCGGCAGCAGACGGTTCACGTACTGATACTCTCCGTTAAAACTGGTTATCTGCGTTATACTGGTTATTCTGGATGTACTGTCACCCAGGAAATACCTGCCTAGATAAGCTGCGTAAATCCGTTCACCATCCGGCAGCTTGTTACCGTCCGCAGCGGAAAAATAGGAAATCTCATTCTTCCTGTTTTTCACCTGGTAATAGGTTTGTCCGCCAAACTGTACAAGTCTGAAACCTGTAAACAGATTGATACCGTTTTTGCTCAGCACCTGCTGGACGGACAGTGTAACCTGTGCTCGGTTGATCACCTCAGGCATGATGTATTCATGTGCCAGCGGTACTTTAAACCAGTGGGCAATAACCGGATGGCTCAGTCCGGAGCAGGTCCAGAAAATCACAGGAATCACGGTCATGATGCCGAGTATGCGGTGCCATTTGTACATATTGCGCTTGATCTGGCGCTTAAGTACCGATATGTTTTCTCCCATGGTTATTTCCTGAATTGCGAAATGTAATCCCCGGACAACCTGATCTCAGCTTTGTAAATGCTGTCTATCGTGCCTATTTTAATCCTCTCCCCTTTGAAATAAGCTACAGCCTCTGCATCAGATTTCCCTGTAACATCCGGCTCAAACTTATGCATCCAGTCGTTCATCTTGTGTTCTGCCGTATTCAGTCTTTCCAGCGTCTCTTTCATGACCTCTTTCTCGCTGGTTGTATCCAGCGAGGGGTATTTTGTTTTCAGTGCAGGCAGTGATTTCAATAGGGTATCCAGCTTCATCTGGTTGTCCACTAGTTTACCATGGTCTTCCATAACCACATCATGAAACTTCATGACTTCGTCTCTTTCCGTTTTATAATTTGCTGCAGGTGTGCAGGCTCCTGCTCCTGTTGCCAGAGCAAAAATTGCTATGATTAGTCTCATCCTTTGTTGTATTGTTAAATTTTAGCCGTATAGCATTATGATTGCGAGAGGCGGTTATAGCCAGACACATGTACCCGCTTTAAAAGCAGGTATCATCATAAAATCAAATCAGAAGATCAGCTGAACCGTGGAGGATGAAAAATAGCATTTACGCGGGCAACCGGCATCCCTGTATTGAGGGGAATGCTGAAATTAATGGCTGCGATGGAATATTGTCTGAAGTTAAAGGGCAGGACAGCAAGCGCTTCCTGCATTTGTAACTGTATTTTTTGGAACTGATGTTCCTGTTTCTGCTCTTTGTCCTGCGCCTGTTTGAGTTTATTCATCAGGTAACATTTACCATTACAGTGCAGTTCAGGCTTATTTTTGTTGATACATAACACCTTTGCGATATAACTCTGGTTCATTTCAAAACCTGCGAAAACAAATATTCCCGACAGGTTTACTGAAACCGAACTGAACAGAAGTAGGATGGCAATGGCACGTGTGAGCATCAGCTTTTTACTTTCTTAATTTACCCCATTTTAAATAGGTGGCACCCCAGGAGAAACCTGCGCCAAAAGCTGTAAGCAGCATATTGTCGTTCTCCTTGAAGTCATTTTTGAACTCCCACATACATAACGGAATTGTAGCAGCAGTAGTATTGCCGTAACGCTGGATATTTACCTTTACCTGGCTTTCCTGCAGGCCTAATTTTTCGCCCACTGCCTTGATAATCCTCAGGTTGGCCTGATGAGGGATCAGCCAGTCAACATCCTTTGCTGTCATATTGTTCCTCTCCATTACCTCATTACAGGTCTGGGTCATTCCTTCAATGGCGGCCTTGAAAACAATCCTGCCGTTCTGAGAAATATAGTTTAGTTTCTGATCGAGAGTTTCTACAGATGAGGGATGCAATGAGCCACCAGCAGTAACTATGAGGTGTTCTTTGCCTACACCATCAGTTCTGAAAACATTATCTACAAGTCCTTCCTCTTCTTCTGTCTGTTCCAGTAACACTGCCCCGGCGCCATCACCAAAAAGAATACAGGTATTTCTGTCTTCATAGTTGACAATTGAACTATTTGCATCGGCACCTATAACAATTACATTTTTATAGCGGTTACTTTCTACAAGGCTGGCACCGAGCGTAAGTGCATACAAAAAGCCACTGCATGCTGCATTGGAATCTACTCCCCAGGCATTTTTCAATCCTGCTTTCTCACAGACAATACTTGCGGTAGAAACCATAATGTAATCAGGCGTTGCTGTTGCCACAATAACACATTCAATTTCATCAGGGCTGATGTTGCTGTCTTCGAGCAGCCTTTTAACCGCCATAGCAGCTAAATCGGACGTCGCCTGCGAATCGTCATTCAGGATCCGTCTTTCTTCTATACCAGTTCTCGAAATAATCCAGTCATTATTCGTATCCACCATCTTTTCAAGGTCGTGGTTAGTTAAAATCGTGTCCGGTACATATCCCCCTAAAGCTGTTATGGCAGCATTATATCTCTTTCTCATTAAGTGTTACAAATTCTTGGGGCAAAACTAATAAATATTTACAGCTACGTTACACTTTATTTTCATAGTAATGTACCTTTGTCTTAACAATCTATTTATATGAAATACCATTTGACGTTTCGTTACACATTTGTTCTGGCGGTAATCCTGTTTTTATATTCTTGCAAAGGGGACAGAAAACTCCCTATTTACGGCATGAGAGATACTAAAACTGTAAAAAATAATGACGGATCAACAAGTGTAGATACGGTTTATCAAACGATACCTGCTTTTAAGTTGCTCAATCAGGACAGTGTTTATATCACAAATAATAATTTCAAGGGTAAAGTATATGTTGCCGACTTCTTTTTCACCTCCTGTACAAGCATCTGCCCCATCATGCACAGGAACATGAAGAAAATATTTGAAAATTATAAGGATAATCCTGATGTGATGTTTCTTTCACACACGATAGATTTTAAATATGATACCCCTTCGGTGCTGAAGAAGTATGCACAGAAGCTGGGCGTAGACGGGCCAAAGTGGCAATTTGCATATGGTGTTAAGGATACGGTATATTCACTTGCCACAAAAAGTTATCTCGTATCTGTAGAACAGGATGACAATGATAAACAAGGTTACGTACACCAGGGCTATCTGGTTTTAATTGATAAAGACAGAAGGATACGGGGCGCCTACGATGGCACCAACCCTGAGCAGGTAGCCCAGCTGGAGAAAGATATTCCTTTATTACTTGCTGAAGAAAAGAATTAAGTGAGAAAATTAATCCTGTACGCTGTTTTTTCCCTTGCCCTGACCAGCATCTTTTATTCCTGCCAGACTGCAGAGTCTGTAGAGCGTGATGCGTATTATGTCAATGGCAGAGACCTGTATATCAGGCATTGCCAGAATTGCCATGGCGAAAAAGGCGAAGGCCTCGGTGAACTGACCCCGCCGCTTACAGACAGCCTGTTTATGAAACAGAACAGGACACAGCTGGCTTGCATCATCAAAAATGGTTTGTCAGCGCCGCTAAGTATTCATGGTAAAGTCTATGAAGGTAAAATGCCCGATTTTAATCTGGCCAATATCGATATCGCACAGCTTATCGTGTACATTACCAATGGCTTTGGACATAAACAGGGAATGTACAATCCGGAACAGGTTGCGGCAGACCTGAAAGCCTGCAAATAAACGCGGTTACCCTTTATAAAAACACATATTCATTCATTTTTAAATGTTAGTCTTAATCTTGGGCAGGATTCCTATCTTTGCGCAAAATGCAAGCCGTTCTATCGCTGGAAGTAATGCTTTTGCATCTTAAAGAGGAAAGTCCGGGCAACA
>NZ_JBEVDX010000018.1:0-30600 GCF_040513095.1 Pedobacter sp.
TTGGTTTTTTTGATTTCAAGACTAAACAATACAATCCGAAGGATTTTAAAGCAGTAGAAATGGCCAGCATGACAGGATCTATCGCCTGGGATAATGGGGCTCCTTCATTACATGTTCACGGAGTGGTGACTGATCAGTCTTTCAAAGCATGGGGTGGCCATCTGCTTTCAGCAATAGTGAGTACGGGTTCTCTGGAAATCAATGTGATCGTCCATGAACAAAAGCTCGAGCGAAAAATGGAAGAGCAGTTAGGAGCAAATGTGCTGCAGCTGCAATAAGTCCTATAAAAACAAAATCCTCTTTCTGATTAGCTGCCGGGCTATAGTGGCAAACCCTCGAAATCGGTATGAGTACAGTGCCGCAGTACTTCGGCGTATATGAATAAACTATTTTTGACATACTGTGTTATGGTCTTATGGAAAAAGAAGAGCAACACAAAATCTATAAAGAATTCAAAGAAGTTGTGAATATGACGGCTGCCACACTTGAAAAGTGGTTAAAAACAGAGGAGTCAAAATCAGTAGGCTGGGATAGTGGAGATGGCGAATCCATAGGGCACAAGTCCGGGGAGCATATTATCTCGATCCTTGGAAAAAAACAAAACGAGCTGACCGGACCTGATTATAAACATATGCAGAAAGTGCATGGATACGTCAAACGCCACTTGGCTCAAAAGCCGGATGAACCGAAAGGTTCCAACTGGGATTATTCCCTGAAAAACTGGGGCCATGATTATACCAAAAAGTCATGAACTTTTTATGAGTCAAAGGCTGATCGCGGCAATGGCATTTACATGCAGTTCCATAGCCCTGCAACCTGTCCATCGTTAACAAAAAATACGCTTTATTTTACGTAGTGATACGCGAATTTTTAAAGTATGTCTCCCGCTTAAAGGTGCCTGATTTGCTCTGTACATCTTTTTCCGCCTGAATACTATTTTGAGGGCACTATATTCCTGATTTGGTTAAGGCGGTTTTAGGTATGGACTTGATAGTATAATCGATCTTACCTTAGACGGCATAACTTTTGGGCTGATATTAAAAACCAAAAACTATGATAACTGATCAATTAAACAACGACCCGGAGGAGCTGACCACTTCTCTCAACTTTCCCGGTAACAGTCCGGAACAAACCGAATCAGATGAGGACACACAACCAGACTTCTATGAGGCCGAAGTTATTCCTGACGAAGCTGATGACCTGGATGATGCCTCACAGACAGATGATGGATCTGCAGAAGAGGAAGATCCTGATGATAGTGATGATGTAGACAACACTGATCCGGTAAGCCCCGATGAAGCAGCAAATGAGGATGAAGCCTTAGAGAACGAACCATTGGACGAGGAAGTTTAGCATTAAGAGTAAATGTACGGCAGTTACTTCTAAAAAAGTGACTGCCGCGCATCAACTATGAATTCTGTTTGGGGAATCTTCAGCGGCGTTTAGCACACAACACAACACACAATATACTTTATCCATGAAATTCAAATCCGCAAAGTATATCTGGATATTCGCAGTAGTATTACTGTTAATTCTTGCATGTATAATTTATAAAGTGGCAAATGAAGATATACCGCAGCACACTGAGGATCATTTTGGGTATCCCTTTTGATATAACCCGCAGAGTTTTTCTGCCAGCTGATACACTGGTTAAAAAATTTGCCATATAAAGTTTGCTCAAGAACCATAATAAGAAGTCGCGCAGGGGAGACAATCCCTCCTGGGGCGAATCAATGAGGAGATTAAGGCGGAACGGGATTAAGTGATTAATTTCCATTGTACTGTGCTCTGCACAGAGTTGAATATTTTTTTGGCTTATGACCTATATGTTTTTCAAAAAGCCTGCTGAAATAGCTGAGATTACTAAAGTTTAATTTGTAACCTGCCTCTGAAACAGACATATTCTGGTCTTTAATCAATCTGGCAGCTTCTTTAATGCGTAACAGCTGATGATAACTGTAGACCGTATTCCCGAAAATCTGTTTAAAAAGGCGCTGCATTTTGCTTTCGCTCATCGCGGATAACTGAACCAGTTCCGCAAGATTGGGGGTAATGCTCAGATCAGCAATTATTTTATCCCGCACCTGATAGATGATTTTAGCATCAGCAGTATTTACAGGATAGTCGGCAATACTTCTACGGTTTAGAAACACGCTGAAAAACAGAAAAATCAGCTCTTCTGCTTTTACCCTGTAGTAAAAATTACTGAGTTCTGCAGGAATGCTGGCTTCCAGGATGGCCGAAGCAAGTATTTGTATCTCAGCTGAGCCGATTTCTTCATATATGAAAGGCTGATTGCTGAATAAAATATTGTCCCAAAGCGTGTGTGATCCCGTCTGGTGGATCAGGTCTTTCAGCAACTCTAAATGAATAGTGATGATGATATTACTGGTATGTATTCGGGCAGGAGTATATATTTCAAGGTCCATATCAGCTGAGCTCACCATTACTGACAGCAGCTGCTTTACATTGCGAAAGCTAAAAGTAATTATATTTTCACCACCCTTGTCGTCTGCGGCCTTTGGTCTTTTCATGAGCATCTCCGCATTAAGCTCATACTGAGAAATCATAATATGCATCGATGGTCCCAAATCTATTTTTTGAATATATCCAGTGCCTATGTTTTTCCGCAACACGAATTTCATGTCATTGGATTCCTTATTTTCTGGGTCGGGAAGTTCGGCAAGCAAACCCAAACGCTCCAATATCGCGGGATCTTTAAGCATAATACTGTTTTGGACTATTAATTAACGTAATATAGATATTTTGTCAGAAACAGGGCGCTTATATTTGTCTGCATCTCATCTAAATCAGACAAAAACCGAAATGAGCAGAAAAAATATTTTGATAACCGGTGCCAGTGTAGGTGGTAATACGGTAGCCTGGTGGCTATCCCGTCAAGGCTTCGATGTGACGGTAGTGGAGCGGGCAGACAGTTTCCGTGACGGAGGACAAAACGTTGATGTACGCGGTGCAGGCCGTGACGTATTACGCCGGATGGGACTGGAGCAGCAAGCTATGGAACTGACCACCGGAGAAAGCGGTACCGACTGGGTTGATGAAGAAAACCGGGTAATTGCCCGTTTTGCAGTGGAGGATATAGGTGATGGACCCACCGCAGAACTGGAAATTATGCGGGGCGACATTTCACGAATTATTTACGAACCCACCCAACAGAAGGCCCGGTATCGCTTTGGGGACCATATTGTCAAGGTAGATGAAGATAAGACTGGTTCTCTGGTAACGTTCAAAAGTGGCATTGCTGAACGATATGACGTCATCGTCGTTGCAGAAGGTGTAGGTTCTTCCACGCGGGCATTGCTGTTTCCGGGAGAGTATAAGATGCGCTATCTGGATCTCACGATTGCCTATTTTTCCATTCCTGGAAAGGAGAACGATGGTAAATTTGCGCGTCAGTACAATACTACCGGCGGCAGGGGTGCTACATTAAAGCCTGGCAGTGATGGAAATTTAAGGGTATATATGGGAATCCACAAGGTGTCTGAAGAGGAACAAAAATGGGGGACTGAGCGGCAGAAGCAGTTTTTACTTGATAAATTTGCTCATGATGGCTGGGAGTTTCCGCGTATACTCAAAGAAATTCCCAAAGTTCAGGACTTCTACTTTGATGTGATGCGGCAGGTGAAAATGGATCGCTGGTCTGCAGGTAGCGTGGTGCTCACCGGCGATGCAGCATGGTGTGCAACTCCTCTTTCAGGAATTGGGACAACCCTTGCAATCGTTGGTGGATATGTGCTGGCAGGCGAGCTGTCTAAAACGGATGATCACGTTGCCGCCTTTGCAGCTTATGAACGCATTATGAGGCCATTTGTGAAGGAGGGCCAGGGGTTACCTAAAATTGTGCCCCGTTTGCTCTGGCCGCATACCCGCTTAGGTCTGGCATTTTTACGTACTGTCATGCGGTTAGCAGGTACCAGAGCAGTGCGTAAAATTTTCTCAACGCTTTTTCTTCGCGACTCCAAAAAAGTTGAATTGCCTGATTATAATTTAAACACCTGATATGCTGGTAATTGTTCCCAGCTGCATTGTTATCAGTGAAGCTTATCAATAATGAGTTTTAAAATGTCTCCCTGACTAGTTCATAGAGTAGTGACTATCAATCGTTCAAAGCATGGGGCGGCTAATTGTATCGCAGAATACCGGAGCTAATCGCTTCCAGCGTATAGTCGTACAATTGTTCAACAGGAAGTATGGCTGCGGCTGCATTCGATTTCAGGCATCTCCATTTCCCGTTAAACTCTTTTACCACGTAATGTTCTTCGTTATCCGTTTTAATGATCATAAAATTGTTCACATAAGGATGATAAAATACATTATACCATTTCTTATCTATTGCTGTTGCAAGCATTTCCATAACTTTTGGGGTTAAGTGTTTCAATGATTTTGGTTAATCTAATTTAGCTTCATAAACCATGAGATTTATACGGTAAATGGGTGGTAGTATACTGATTTTAAATGGAATTAATCCATCGATCTATTTTCCTGCCGGTATGGGTTTGAGCAGCCCATTAACGTGTAGAGATACGCATTTCCATCATATTTATACGTGATCTCCCAGGTACAAGTTACAGTACATCAGGTGAGAATAATATTAAATACCTGAAGTTAACAGATGCTGCTATTCTGAAAAACAAATGCCTGCTATTTCTGTCATTAAGTTATTCTGGCACTACAGCATATCATATGCTTTAGCAGGAAAAGTAATTTGAATATCAAATACAGGTAGACAAGCTAAATTCAACATTTGCTAAATTAAGCCGCAAGCAATTCGGAGATCGACAGATAGATCAGGGTAAGTATTTGGTACGAAACATTCACAGGTGCTATGAATAAGTGCTGTTGTTAGTCTTTTTTATTAAAATGAACTTATCATGAAAGTATTTACTATTTGTACGGATGGTGACAGGTATAATGTAATCGTCCACCCTGATGTTATCAATTTTCTTATCATTCGTCATCAAAGCACAGAGTACCTGATGATGAAGTTACAGGGTGACAGATGGAGATGCTTAAATGACGGGCCATATTGTAGTTACATACCGGCAAACAAGATCTACGAAATGGTAACGAAGTGTCTTAACAAAGCGTAAGTAGATATTGCAACTGAATTCCTTTGCCATCGGCAAATTTTATTTCATTTTTTGTATAGGACGAATCGTCCTGTCCCTGTAATTTCTCTTTTTTATTTTCCTGATTTCTCATTGTTCATCATTTAGGTGTAAGCGATTTTTGATAGCAACAAACATGACTAAAACGTGTTTGCTAAACTCATTTATGTTGGAGTTTTGCGCCCAGCCGGAGAATTACAGCAAGGCTAAAAAGAAGCTGAGAATCCGATTTCCCTCAGTTATCCGTGGTTTTCTCTCATTCGCCATCCTGGTAGGATAACCTGTAATATTTCAGATAGAACAAAATCCAGCTTTATTTTAAAAATGATCCGTTTATTATTTATTTTGCCTTGGATCTATCATCTTTAAATTTATCGCAATCACCTATCTATAAACGTGAAACATTATATCATTTACCTTAGTACTGCAGAACATCTTATGAACAATGACGAGCTCTCGGTAATCCTGGAGCAATCCCGGACGTCCAATTATAATCATGGGATCACGGGAATGTTATTATATGTGGAAGGAATCTTCGCAAGTGTTGCGGATCGCAGTATTGAATCTGCTGTTACCGGCAGGTTTATGCAAATCATTGAAGGGTCTAAAGATGATGTGGAATGCCTGTTTGATAAGATTAAGCAAGATCCACGGCATGTTAACGTAATCACTCTTGAGAACGCTCCTTCTCGCGCAAGGTATTTTGAAACCTGGCAAATGGGCTTTACGGCTCTTTCAATCTCAGATTTGCAAGACAACGCAGGCTTCTTTCGTCCAGATATTTTATTTACAGCAGGAAATGATTCCACTGGTAAACATCCATTAAATTTCTTGAAATCCTTTTACCTCAGAGGCCAAAGTCAGCAGACTGTCTTTCAGCATGAATAGGGCTTTATCATAAAAAAATCGAACCGTCCAGAAGCTTGCCGCATTTTTGCTGGTTTATTGCTTCGATGTTTAATAGGTTTTCGGCTATATTATTCTGTATGAAGAGGAAAGAATACTTTAAAGGTTGTGAATTTATCAACTTCACTTTCTATCTCTATCTTCCCGCCCAAAGCCTCAATTTGATTTTTTATAATAAAGAGACCCATGCCTTTGGCATCAGCATTTCCATGAAAAGTTTTGTACATCCCAAAAACTTTATCCCTATTTTGCTCAAGGTCAATTCCAATCCCGTTATCAGTAAACACAAGTACCTGATATTGTTTTTCGGTCTGTATGGACAATTCTATTTCCAGCGCCCGCTTTGTTGATTTGTATTTAAGCGCATTGGTCATCAGGTTTAGAATGATGCTCTCGAGATAAGCGGGATTCGTCAGCAGTGCAGTTGCCTCATCAAAATCATAGCTAATTGTGGTATTGTCTTTTTCAAAAAGTACCCTGATGCTATCAATGATTTTGTCTATCTCCATGCGCAGATATACCTCTTTGATAGGAAGGTTCACATTGGTTTGGATATTTATCACTTCATTGAGGTTATGAATAGTCGTGTCCAGGCCGGCAATGCTTTTTTTTATCATTTCCCAGCCTGCTTCCTTCTCCTCCGGCGGCTCACCGTCGTTCAGTTCTATAATCCCGATTATATTGGCTACGTGCGATCTGATATTGTGCGAAATTATATAAGTAAAATTCAATAACTTTTTATTTTGATCGGCGGTAACCTCAACCAGAGACTGCAATTCCTGTTGACGCATCACAAGCGAGGTGATATCATGACCGATACAAAGTAGATGCAAGGGGTTTCCTTCATTGTCAGAAACAACTTTGAATTCCCACTGAGTTGATACTATACCACTGTGATGAGGTTTGCGCAAAATTACCCAATGACTTTGTCCTGGTGTCATAAAGCACTGTTGTACCGTATCGATACAGGCCTGATGATCTGCAGGAATAATCAAATCTATAGAAGGTCTGCCCAGCCAATCGGCGGGTTTTAACCTGAACTGCTGACAAAAGAAGGGGTTCATATACGAATAATTGCCTTCAAGATCAGTCTTGATCACATAAAATGAATTATTTTCAATAATGGATCTATAGTAATTATCTTCAGATTGAATATCAATAGAATCGTAGCTTTCGCCGGGGGTTTTTAATATGTTATTCATAGCACAGTTATTACAGAAATCAGGTCATAAAAGCGGAGGCATGAGATACGATAAAATATTCCAACCGGATTTCAGCATTCCAAATGCTCAGCAGCAATACTATTCAGTCGGTGAACCCCACACTGCCAGCAAGCAGTATATGGTATTATACCTTAAGAACATCTCATTGCATCGCGGGTTGAACACACTTGTCCTAAAATTGTTTCATTTTATATGCGTATCCTTGAGCGAATAGGATATTAAATGGATATACGAATTTATTTCAAACGCTTTATCTCTATTCTGGCCTGATTTGCAAGGCAAATACCTGAAAATTAGCTATCAATCAAAAAACTTCTCGGGCGTTAACGGGAGGTCCCTTAATCTTTTGCCTGTTGCATTAAAGACAGCATTCGCAATTGCCGCAGATACGCCTGTAATACCAATCTCGCCAATACCACGCGCACCAATAGGTGAAATATGCGGATCGGGTTTGCCTATGAAATGAACGTCTATAGGCGGAACATCCAGATGTACCGGCACATGGTAATCGGCCAGCGTACGTGTCACGGGATTACCCCAGCGTTTGTCATAATCTGTAGCTTCCATCAGTGCTGCGCCAATACCAAATATCACACCGCCAATGATTTGTGACCGGGCTGTTTTCTCATTCATGATCCTGCCTACATCCTGCACACTCGTGAAACGTTTCACGCGGATTGTGCCAAAATCCTCATCAACCCATACTTCGGCGAACTGTGCACCGAACGAATGGAAAGCATATTGCTTGATATCACTGTTTTGTTCCGGTGGTGTATGACTGGGGGTACACAAGGCACTTGGAACTGTAAGACCGGCACCCGAAACCGGCAAAGTAGTTGCACAGGCTTCTATTTCGTTTCGTTTTGCACGGTTTAAAATATTCAGATAAGTGTCGTTTTTTTGTTCATCGCCTTTCACGAAGAGTTTGCCCTCTGCAAAACCGATATTCTCAGGATTGCGTCCGTTTAGTTTTGAGTTGGGGTCAGCAACTGCCATTGCAGTTAGTTCTTTTCTCAACAAGACGCAGGCATCCAAAGCTGCAGGGTGGATGCTTGCCGTTGTTTGCGAGCCACCAGCCAAAGGCGCCGGCGGAAGACTGGAATCGCCGATCTTGACATCTATGCTGTCAACAGGTACACCTAATGCATCAGCTGCTGTTTGCGCCAGTACGGTATAAGTTCCGGTACCGATATCGATTGATGCGGTCATCACTGTAACATTGCCTTTTGAATTCATCACTACCTTTACTGATGCGGCACTTCTTCCGCCTGGATAGGTCGCAGTGGCCATTCCGTAACCCACCAGGTATTTACCGTTTCTTTTCTGCCTGGGTTCCATACTGCGGGATGACCATCCGAACCGCTCTGCGCCGGTGCGGTAGCAGTCCAGCAGGAACTCGCTGGAGAAGTCGTGCCCTTTCATCGGGTCTTTCGTTGTATGGTTCATGATCCGAAATTCTACGGGATCAATCTTTAACTGATAAGCCATCTCATCCATAGCAGACTCTAGTGCAAACGTGCCCGGGGTTTCGCCTGGCGCGCGCATAAAAGTTGGAGTGCTGCGGTCAAGGTGAGCGACATTGTAGGTAACCTCACGAAGCGGAGCCTGGTACAACACGAGGGATTGTTTACCACTGGGTTCAAAGAACTGTGTCAGATTATTATAGGTATTTGTATGGTGACGGATTGCGCTTAGTTTTCCTTCGGCATCAGTGCCAAGGGCCACTTGCTGCATAGTAGCCGCGCGGTGACCAACATTGGTCTGCATCATTTGCCGCGTTAAGGCAAGTTTGACCGGACGGCCAGCAGCTTTTGCAGCCATAGCAACAATTAATGTATGCAGCCAAAGCCCCTTGGAACCAAAGCCACCACCAACGAAAGGTGCAATAACATTTACATTTTCTGGTTTCAATCCGAAGAAATATGCGGCAATGGAACTAGTGAGTCCAACCCCCTGCGTAGCATCATATAATATGAGCTTATCTGTTCCTTCCCATACGGCTACTGTGGCGTGCGGTTCCATTGGGTGGTGATGTTCGGCTGGAGTCGAATATTTATGATCCACTTTTTGTGCTGAAGCAGCCAGGGCAGCTGCAGCTTTGCCATCATTCACCTGGGCTTCTTCACCCATAAACATTTTTGGTTTTTTACTATTCGGCAATTCAGCCTGCAAATCAACCGCAGCCTTTTCCTGTGTGTAACGTACTTTAATTTTATAAGCCGCTGCGCGCGCCTGCTCGTAGGTTTCGGCAACAACCAATGCGATAAACTGGCCCGGGTAATGAACAATGTTGTCCTGCAGCGGCGGCAGATTCTCTCCCAGGAAAGCAGCACCAGCTTTACTTTGCGCAGGCATATCAAGGGGCTTCAATCTGAAAGCATTCTTGTAACTTATTATGGTAATTACTCCGGGTTCTTTATTCGCGGCCGCCTCATCGATAGCTATGATCTTTCCCTTAGCGATAGTTGCGCGCACCGGAAAGGCATATGCCATATTCGGAAAGTTGTTCTCAGCAGAATAGGTTGCCTTGCCACTAACTTTCATGCGGCCATCAATGCGGCTGATTGGTTTACCGGTTTCACTCATGATCTTGATTTTTATCAGTAGTTGTAGAATCTGCTTCCATGGCTCCGTAGACGCCGCCCTGCAGCGCACCTTCCAGGGCGCGTACTATAGCTTTAGCAGCCAGGGATACCTTGTATTTGTTATGCGCTAATGGTTTTGCATTTTTAAGTTCGGCCGCTGCCGCTGCCTTAAAGTTTGCTTCTGTTGCCTGCTTACCGATCAGCCAGTGTTCGGCAACTGAAGCCCGCCATGGTTTATGTGCAACGCCGCCCAGGGCAATCCTTACCTCTTTTACCGTATTATCATCAGTTACCAAAGCCGCTGCGACAGAAACCAACGCAAACGCGTAAGAAGAGCGTTCACGGATTTTCAGGTAGTAAGATTTTTCAGCAAGCCCATTTGCAGGCAGATCGATAGATGTAATGAACTCTCCCTGCTGCAGGTTATTGTCCTTTTCGGGATGATCGCCCGGAAGCCTGTGGAAATCTGCAAAAGGGATGCTTCGCTTTGTATTATTGACGCCTTCTACCTGCACAACGGCATCCAGTGCAGCGAGGGCAACAGCCATATCGGAAGGATAAGTGGCTACGCATTTTTCAGACCATCCGAAGATTGCATGATTTTTATTTACCCCATGCAAAGCGCCACAGCCTGAGCCTGGTGCCCGTTTGTTACAGGGCATGTTAACATCATAAAAGTAAGTGCATCGCGTTCGCTGGTTAAGGTTACCGCCATTTGTGGCCATATTGCGTATCTGTGCGCTGGCACCTGCAAGGATTGCCATTGAAAGCAATGGGTACTTCTCCCTTATATTTTCGTCATTAGCCGTGCTGGCATTGGTTGCGGTAGCACCAATAGATATGCCATTTCCCTTCTTTTCGATCCTGGCATATTTTAACCGCGATACATCCACCAATTCAGTAGGGCGCATCACATCTTCTTTCATCAGATCGACAAGGTTGGTACCGCCGCCAAGGAACCTGGCAGTTTGATTAACAGATACAAGCTTTATGGCCGTACCGGCATCAGATACATTTGAATATTTAAATGCTCTCATAACAGAAGCTGATTTTTAAGTAATATGAATATCCGGATTAAACCGTCCCTTCGGCAAACTGCCACACCTGTGCCACCGCTTTGTCACCATGGACTTCCCGTATGGCATCTACAATGTTTGGATAGGCTCCGCAGCGGCAGATATTGCCCGACATGCGTTCCCTGATCTCTTCATCAGAAAGCTTAACAGACCTGCTTTTCCTGCGCACATCAGCCGTCACATAACTGGCTTCACCATTTTTTGCTTCATCCATCAAGGCAACAGCAGAACAGATCTGGCCTGGAGTGCAATATCCGCACTGAAAGCCATCATGTTTAATAAAAGAAGTTTGCATTGGATGAAGTTCATTGCCTGTGGCCAGACCTTCTATAGTAGTAACTTTTTTATCCTCGCAGGTTACAGCAAGTGTCAGACAGGAGAGCACGCGTCTTTCATCAAGAATTACCGTGCAGGCACCACATTGGCCGTGATCGCAACCCTTTTTGGAGCCGGTTAAATTTAACCGCTCCCTCAATGTATCAAGCAGCGTCATTCGGGAATCGACCAGCAATTGCTGCTGACTTCCGTTAACTTTAAATGATAAGTTGACACCATTCTCGATCAGTAGCGGCGCCTGCTGCTCAATCGGTACGGTCCGGGCCATCAGTTGTTCTATTCCTAACAAGTGCGCAGCGAGTAAACTGGTCCCTGTAACAGCAAAAAGTTTAAGAAAATGCCGGCGTTTGATTCCTGAAGCAATGATTTCACTCATTTCTTCAGGCAGAAGCTCTTCCAATGCTTTTTGTTCCGCTTCTGAGAGTTCAGGGAATTTAGATTGTTCTTCCATAGGATGTCATTCAAGGTATCCTAATTTACGAATTTAGTTTTTATATTTTTTCGTATAGATGCAAATAAATTTCCGAAAATATTATCGTGGGGACCGCACATTGCAGAATAGTTTTTACCATCCCGCCAGACTGGCCTCCTAAGAATGCTGGCGTATAGCACCATCTATAAATGACTGCATAGATTTTTGATGATTGTAATCTGACCAAGGTGATAATAAGTATGTTCAATGCAACCATGCAAACTTTTATAGACAGAAGAATACCCAGGCAAAATTGGTTGAGTAATATCCTGTGGTTCAAAATTCAAAATCTCAGCTGAAAGGAGACGGGCCGATTCTAAGTTAAGCGCTCTTAATCTATCCCAATCTTCCTGTGTTTCCAATATCGGCGCATCGAACCCATTTGTTTCCGGGATATCAGTAGACTCAGCCCGTATCCGCAGTACCATGATGTTGTTCCAATAGGTCAAATGATGCACAATTGCTGAAATCCTGTTGGGAGAGGCAGCAGTTACAGTTTCTGCAGCTTTTACTGAAACATCCTCTAAAACTTCTTTGATGGAATTCTCCGTCCAGTTTCCGCCATTGTAAACTTCGAGGAGGTGCTGTGCAATAAGTGATTGTATAGGTGCCATTTATATTACTATTAATTGAACCATAATTGTCCTTTAAACATACACGCGCAGACGAGACAGTGCAAGCCCGATCGGCTACTGTTTCAACCCTTATTATATCTGGAATGTTTTACTCAGGGCTAGATATTAGTGCCAATTCCACAGGACTTGTAGATTATCCTTTCCTATACAAATTAATCATTAATTTAGGCGCACTGTTTCCTAACACCCGTTTTTACCTGTTGAAACCTTCTTCTATGAAAATTGCCTATATCTCTTACAGCGGTGCGCTTAAATATGGCACAGCCAATAACTTCAATGAAAACACAGAGCTACTGCCGCTCCTGCAAAGTAGGGGCCTTGATATCACTTCTGAAATATGGGACGATCCAAAAGTCGACTGGGCGAAATACGATGTTGCAGTTCTCAAGACTCCATGGGACTACCACCAAAAGTTTGAGCAGTTCAATCACTGGCTCGATCATTTAGAGTCCAGCAACGTAAGGCTGTTCAACGATTATCCTGTTGTGAGATGGAACATGGACAAGCATTACTTGCAGGAAATTGAGCAATCGGGATTTGAGATCATACCTTCTGTATTTCTCTCAAAGGGCTGGAAGGAGGAACTAGCTCCATTGTTTGAACGGTTAGCGACTGATAAGTTGATTATCAAACCCTGTGTGAGCGGAGGGTCCAAAGATACCCTGATTTTGAACAAAGCAACTGCTGATAAAGATATTGACAGTGTAGTTAAGCTCCTGGAAAAAGGAGACTTCATCATCCAACCTATGATGTCACAAATTCAAAAAGGGGAATGGTCGTTTATCTTCTTCGGGGGGAAATACAGCCATACCATCATTAAAAAGCCCAAAGAGGGCGATTTCAGGGTCCAACAGATTTTCGGGGGCAGCATTGAAACTGTTTCGCCAGATCAGATTTATATTGATGAGGCTGAACGGTACATTTCCAGATATGCTAAAGATTCACTCTATGCCCGTGTTGATGGTTTGATGGTAGGCGAACGTTTTATGTTAATGGAACTTGAGCTTGTTGAACCTTTTCTTTATCTCTCCTATCATCCGCAAGCAGTTGACAATTATTATTCAGCATTAATTGAAAAGCTCAATCTAATTTCGATATAAATGATTCCTGAATGAGAACCTGATTACCTGTGTCCTTATTATTATAAGAGAACAAAGTCTTGCCATGCGAGTGTGCACGCCCGTTTAAGCGGGTATTTCGAATGGTCTAAGAAAACCGCCAAATCCAGGAAAGGCGGTTTTCACATATTTACAAGTGCTGCCTTCAGGCCTTAGATTATCCGGTCACATTTAGTGAATTGATAAGACCGTCTTTTAATCCCAGATGAAAGTTAAGCACGAGCGGGCTACCTGGAAATGTGCCTGATACCTCAGCAGTTAACGTGCCTTTCGTACCCGACTCGTCATATTGAATCGGTTTCATGACAGATTTATATCTCTCGTTAGCATCTTCGATCCATGCCTGTATCTCGTCTTTGCCCGTATGGGTCTTGCCTTCATCATGAACGATGGCGGTCTCGGTAAAACACTCCGTGTAAGCCTTGCTGTCGTAAATGTTCTGTGTTTCTACAAACTTTGCTACTAATTGTGGTAATTCCATGATCTTTGTGATTAGTTATTTATTTCAGTTTTTTAAATAGTTGGCACCGTTCCTCCGTCAATGACGTAATTCGTTCCTGTTAAGTAACTGGCTCGTGGTGAAACCAGAAAGCCTACCAGCTCGGCTATTTCTTCCGGTTGTGCAGGTCTGCCATACGGTATCCCACCCAATGCATCCATAACGCTTTTCTGAGCTTCCTCTACAGTGCTATTGGAATTTCTCGCGATCTCGCCCAAAAATGCCATCGATGCTTTTGTGTTTATCCAACCTGGAGAAACCGCCAGCACACGGACACCCTTTGGTGTAACTTCATTAGATAAACTTTTACTGTAGTTGATCAATCCTGCTTTTGAAGCTGCGTAAGGTAAGGTAGAATCGTATAGTGGCAATATGCCCTGTATGGATGCGATGTGAATAATAACACCGCTTTTCCGTTCGATCATTTGCGGTAAAAATCCCCTGTCAAGCCTTACAGGAGCCAGTAAATTAGCTTGTAGGGTTGATATCCAATCGTCATCATTCAATGCTGAAAAACCACCTGCCGGTGATGTAGAACTACCCAGGTTGTTTACCAGGATATCCAGCCTCCCATGTGTTGACAGCACTTCGCTGATTACTTTCTGAGCATCCTCTGCCTTACTCAAATCAGCAGCAATAAATTGCATGCCACCATTTCCTCCCTCAGGAGTATTCCTCGCCGTTATTATTACCTTTGCACCAGCTTGCAACAGCCTGTCAGCGATTGCTTTTCCTGCTCCTTTTGTACCTCCGGTTACCAGGGCGATTTTGCCTGATAACTCATTGCTGTAATTGATTTGTTGTGTCATGATTTCCAATGTTTGTTTTGTGCAAATTTTAACAGTATACAGCCATCAAACAATTACGGAGTTACGAATCAGATAGTGATAAAATTATCCGTATTGCCCATAGCCTGAGCTGTTGATTACATCACAAATCTCGGCTATCTGATCACGCCGGAACATGGCCGGATGCGGCCTAAATATGTTCAGAAACCCCATCCGGAACGGTGAATTATTTGTTTTGATAAATTATTGCTATCTTTTGATAGTTTATCGTCCGCAAGGATGCTTAATAGGCAACGATAGGTCTGTTCGGATTCATGAAAAACAAGAAGCAGCGTATAGAAAAATTGACCCTGGATTTTCTAAGGTCCCGGCTGGACATCAATACGGATTTTAAAGGATTATATGTTTTTGATACTGATGCGCAGGAGATGGACACTTCATTCATTTCGCCTTATCGTGCCGATCATAATTCCATCCATTTGATCACTGAAGGTGAGGTAAATGTAAAGATCAACCTGTTGGAATATACGCTTAAAAAGAATGATCTCGTCCTGTTCACCACTAACATGATACGCCATTTCGGGACTGTATCTCCAGATTGTAAAGCCACGAATCTCCTGTTTTCTAATGATTACTTATTAAATTCCGCAGTCCCCTCAAAGACCGCGGAAGCATATGATTACCTAACCGGTATAATTAAGCCGGTGGTCAGCCTCCGGGAAGCACAGGCCGAGCTGTTCAAAACCCAGTTTTCAGCGCTTGCGTTGAAAATGAAAGATTCACGAACAAACAGGTTTTATGCGGAGGATATTTTGCGGCACCTGTTTTCAGCAGTCATTTTTGAGATAGGTGCATTATATCAATCAGAGACCGACCCTTACGTTGTTTCCAGCAGTCGTAAAGAGTATGTGGTACACCAGTTCCTTAAACTGGTCATGAAAAAGTTCAGAGAGGAAAAAAGTGTTCAGGCCTATGCTGATATGTTAAATATCACTCCTAAATATCTGACTACCGCCACGCGTGGGCTGACCGGTAAGACCGCAGGGGATCTCATCAATGAAATGCTGATCGTTGAGGCCAGGGTGCTCCTGAATGAATCCGGCATGCCGATCGCCCGTATAGCAGAATCATTGAACTTCAGCGATCAGTTTGTGTTCAGTAAATTCTTTAAGAAACATTGCGGACAAAATCCAAGTAGCTTTCGTCGCAATGCTTAAAAATTATCACCACCGCAGGTAACTGGATTGATAAAAACTTTTCAGGACAACATTATCAGTAGTTTAGTTCAAAAGCTTCCGCGACAGTCTTGAAGCTATGTTACATTTGCCTAATTTGCTGCTCAGACAGATCGGTTGCAGCTTTGATGACATCTATAGACAATCCTTGCTTTATCAAATTACTAGCTACTTCGAGTTTTGCTTCTAGTTTGCCTTCAATCTTGCCTTCAATCTTGCCTTCAACTTTTCCTTCTTCTAATCCTTCTCTTTTTGCAGTTTCAAGGATAGCATAGTGATCCCAGGCATTCTTCTGTTCGATTTCTTCTCGTGTTCTTTCCATGTCTGTTAGAATTTCAGCGGATTTAAAAAAATCTATAAATATCTCTTCAGTAAACGTCTCTGGAATTTTTTTAAGCTTGCTCATATTTTTAAGTGCAAACAGCCATTTGTCCAGTCTATTATCCAGTTCGTTTTCACTTTTAGTAAAGTTAAGTAATTCTATAAAAACAAAACGAATTTTTTCGTAAAATTCTTTGTTGTTGCTGTCCCTGAGAGCGATGTCATGAAAGTACTTTTCAGTGTTCTCAGCATCCAAACTGAACTTTACAAGTATTGCAACAACTAGCACTGCTTTACAACCATATTGCCATTCCCTTCCTTTCTCTGACTGGCTGCTAATATGACGGGCAGCATAATACACGGCCCGGTCCTTGAAGTATTCTTGTTTGACCTGCTGTATTTCTATCAGAAAAACTTCGCCGTCTTTACCTTGGCACAAAACATCGAATATGACGATCCGTTTATCCTGCGATTCTCCCTGGTGCTCTGGATTACTGTATTTGAGGTCTGCAATCTGTTTGTCATCAGGCAATAATTCATTTAAAAAGGCAATCAGAAACCTTTTATTTGATTCTTGCCCAAACAACTTTTTAAATCCGTAATCGAAAAGAGGGTTTAGATATACTACATCTTTCATTAACATGTAATTCATACTTATGAGCAAATATAAATCTTTAATTGCATTAAAAAATAAATATATTCTTACAGATTAATAATTAATCGGTGTATGGAATAACCAGATTGTGATTCAAATAACTTTTCTGCATTTTCTTACATTAATTTGTAATCTTAAATATTATCAATTGAGCTGCTGGCGAATTATTTGCAGCCTGCTATTTAAGAATCCAAAACTTTTACAACCAGCCATTGTTTTCTTTTTTTACCAATCAAATAAAACTATGTCAGACAATAAAGATAAACAGGACGGAAGAGACGACAGCAAAATTGACAGCAATGATGCTAGCGAAGTACAATATGCTGCCGAAGAGTTCAAAGTTACTCCCAAACAGATTAAGGATGCCATTGCAGAAGTAGGTAATTCACGTGCTGCAGTAAAAAAATACCTGCAGAGATAATACACACTTAATACCAATGAAGCCTTGCATCCTTGTGAGGCTTTTTTATCATCGTTTCACGTCTACACGTGGCTGATGTGCCAGCCTTAGAGCTGGTTTTTTTATGCCCAATATTTTCTACAATTTTACCTCCTGAGAGAATTATATCCAGAACCAAGTCCTCCAAGTTCAAGTATTAATTTGATCCTCGATCTGCGAATTGAGACCTGAGAGAAAATAAGATTGTTCAAAGAGGAGGCAGATGTCCCTGCCTCGATCCCCCTTATCCACAAATACTTGCAAGTTATCAACATTCATTATAATACTAACAAAATTAGCATTATGTTTGCTTGCATTATATAATACTAATAAAGGTAGTAGTTAAAGTGATAGGGATGATGGAGGCTAAAAGAGATCTGATACACAAGCTACAACAGGATATCCTGCTGTGGCAAGGCTATAAAGCTGCTTCAAATTCAGCCTGTGGCAAGATTGGTCTTGGCACAATTGAGGATGTTTTTCCCGACGGTGTGTTTCCAAAAAGAGCCATTCATGAATTTATAACCGTAATTCCTGAGCACGCAGCAGCAAGTGATGGTTTTATTGCCGGACTGCTTGCTGCTTTAATGCAGGATGGTGCCGCTTGTGTATGGGTGAGTACAAGCCGCAGACTTTTCCCTGCTGCCTTAAGCGCATTTAACGTTGCGCCGGAAAGAATCATTTTCATTGATGTCAAAACCGAGAGAGAAGCACTCTGGATTACAGAAGAAGCCCTCAAATGTGAAGGATTAGCTGCTGTAGTTGCAGAACTAAATGAGATTAGCCTGGTCGAATCCCGGCGTCTGCAACTTGCAGTTGAAGGAAGCGGAGTGACAGGTTTTATACTCCGTAAAGATGGAAGAAAGACGGCAAGTACTGTCGCTGCAGCGCGTTGGCAGATCAGCCCCATGCCCAGTGTAACAGAAGAAGGGCTGCCAGGCCTTGGCTTTCCGCGCTGGCAGGTGGATCTGTTAAAAGTGCGCAATGGTAATCCCGGCAGTTTCATCATGGAATGGGCGGGGGATCGGTTTGAAGAAATCGAATATAACAGAAAATCTACAACATTACCTGAACGGGAGGATCTCAAATTTGGATAAGGATCATGCAAAAGCGTTTTGTTTCCATATGGTTCCGCCACTTGCTGGCCGACTGGCAGCTGATCCGCCGTCCGGAACTGGCTGTGGTACCCTTTGTTTTTGCAGCAGCTGATCACGGGCGCATCATCATTACCTCGGTGAGCCAGCTCGCCCTGGAAGCGGGGATTGAACCAGGTATGCGTGCAGCAGATGCAAAGGCGATCTGTGCCGGACTGGAAATCCTTGATGATAAACCCGGGCGTCCTGCGCAGTTACTTCGCGGCCTCGGCGATTGGTGCATCAGGTATGCCCCCATAGTTTCAATAGATGAGTTTGCAATGGATAGCTTACTAATGGATGTGAGCGGCTGCGCCCATCTCTGGGGCGGAGAACGCGAATACTTAAAAGAGATCGTCTCAAAATTTAAGAGCAAAGGCTATACGGTTAGACTAGCTATTGCAGATACACCAGGCGCTGCCTGGGCCATATCACGCTGGGGCAAGCGCACGCCACTCATCCCAGTTGGCGGACATACAGAAGCCTTGCTTTCCCTGCCACCAGAAGCGCTGAGGCTGGATGATCAGATCATTGTGAAGCTGCGCAAGCTGGGCTTTTCCAAGATCAAAAGTTTTATAGGTATGCCCCGCTCTGTACTTCGCAGACGATTTGGGGAACCTTTTCTCCAACGGCTTGCACAGGCATTAGGCACTGAAGAAGAAGTATTGACTCCGCTTCAACCTGTTCTGCCTTTTCAGGAGAGATTGTCTTGTATGGAACCCATCAAAACACGCACAGGCATTGAGATAGCCATAACAAAATTACTGGAGAGTATGTGTAAACGCCTGCAGGAAGAAGGTAAAGGTATACGGACAGGTATTTTAACCGGGCATAGGATAGACGGGAAGATTGTGCAGATTGCAATAGGTACCAGTGCGGCTACTCATAGCGTCAGTCATTTATTTAAGCTCTTCCAATTAAAAATTGATCAGATCAAACCCGGACTTGGTATCGAGCTTTTCATATTGGATGCACCGAAAACAGGGGATGCAGAGGTGCCGCAGGGAGCAATGTGGACAGCTACACCTGGCCTGGATGATCAAAGTGTTACCCAGCTGCTGGACAGGGTTGCAGGTAAAGTGGGTGCTGGAGTGATCCACCGCTATTTACCTGCCACACGCTATTGGCCAGAACGTTCCATCAAGGGAGCCTTAACACTTAGCGAAAAGCCTATTGCCGACTGGAATACCAGCAGGCCACGTCCAACAGAATTGCTCAAACAGCCTGACCCCATTGAAGTAATGGCCCTGATTCCGGATCATCCGCCAAAATTCTTCATCTACAAAGGGGTGCAGCATTTAGTGGCTAAAGCAGACGGGCCGGAACGGATTGAGCGCGAGTGGTGGCTTGATGAAGGGGAACACCGCGACTACTATCAGGTGGAAGACGACAAGGGACAGCGCTACTGGCTTTTCCGTTCGGGCCATTATGGCGCCGAGAAAAAATACAAATGGTTTATTCATGGATTTTTTGCTTAAGACTGGGGTATGGGATACAGTGAATTACAGGTAACTTCGAATTTTAGCTTTTTGCGTGGGGCCTCTCATGCAAATGAGCTCGTGGAACGTGCGGAAGCTTTGGGTTATCAAAAAATAGCGATCACCGACCGCAATACATTGGCTGGAATTGTAAGAGCCCATTCAGCTTGCCGTGAAAAGAACATCAAGCTTATCCCAGCCTGCAGGCTCGATCTTCTGGATGGCCCCAGCTTGCTGGCTTACCCCACTGATAAGGATGCTTACGGGCGACTGTCTGCCTTGTTAACCTTAGGTAACCTGAGGGCCGAAAAAGGTTCATGTCATATCTCCCGCCAGGATGTGTATCAGCATTCCAAAGGGATGTTTTTCGTTGCGGTCATGCCTGGCGTACTGGACAGGCATTTCAAGTTTGAGCAAGAATTTGTCAACGCCATCGCACAGTACCGTGAAGCACTGGGCAAGCAGCTTTACCTGGCTGCGAGCAGAACTTACTTAGGAAATGATGATAAACTCATCTTCCGGGTCAGCCAGCTGGCAGAAAGACTTGATATTCCTGTAGTGGCAACAGGGGATGTCCATTACCACGATCACTCGCGCAGGGAATTACAGGATATACTGACTTGCGTACGCGAGAAATGCACGATACAGGAGGCAGGATTTCGGCTGCACCAAAATGCAGAGCGTTACTTCAAACCCGTTGAAGAAGTGCAAAGGCTGTTCAGGAAATATCCCGGGGTAATTGAAAATACCCTTCAGATCTCAGAAGCCTGTACCTTCTCCCTCGATGAGCTCAAATACGTATATCCCGAAGAGATCAACAAGAGTGGACGGTCACCTTTGGAAGAACTGGAGTACCTCACCTGGAAAGGAGCCCATGAATTCTATGGAGAAACCATACCAGAAAAGGTGGTTATAATGGTAAATCATGAGTTGGCTTTCGTAAAACAGATGGACTACGCCAATTATTTTCTGTTTGTAGAAGACATTGTGCGTGAAGCGCGCAGCCGTGGGATCCTTTGCCAGGGAAGAGGATCTGCGGCCAATTCAGCAATCTGTTTTTGTCTGGGCGTTACTTCTGTAAACCCAATGAAGTTTGACCTGCTCTTCGAACGTTTTATTTCACCTGCCCGTAATGAGCCACCCGATATTGATGTTGACTTTGAGCATGAACGGCGGGAGGAGATCATTCAGTACATTTATAACAAGTATGGCCGTGACCGCGCCGCTATCGTAGCCACTGTTACCCAGCAACATCAGAAAGGGGCTATACGCGATGTAGGTAAAGCCATGGGGCTTTCAGTGGATACAATCAACAGGCTGTCCAGCTCATTATGGCAACATACCGAGGAATGGTTTGAGAAGGAGCGGATAGTAGAGCAAGGGCTCAATCCTGATGATCCCCATCTAAAGAAAACCTTAGAATTGACTGCGCAGATGATGGGTTTCCCCAGGCAGCTGGGACAGCATACCGGTGGGTTTGTGGTTACCAATGGCAAGCTTACAGATCTGTGCCCGATCCTGAATGCCAGGATGGAAGACCGGACCAACATCGAATGGAACAAAGACGATATTGATGATCTGGGATTTTTGAAGGTTGATGTGCTGGCTTTAGGGATGCTCACCTGTATCCGTAAGGCTTTTGATCTGTGCAGGGATCATTACGGACTGAATTTAACGCTGGCAAATATTCCGCAGGACGATCCCGATGTATACAAAATGATCAGTGCAGCAGATACCTTAGGTGTGTTTCAGATTGAAAGCCGTGCACAGATGTCAATGCTTCCGCGGCTCAGGCCAAAATGTTTTTATGATCTCGTGATCGAGGTTGCAATTGTGAGGCCAGGGCCTATACTGGGTGATATGGTGCATCCTTATCTGAGAAGGCGAAACGATGAGGAGGAGGTTAGTTATCCTTCAAAAGAACTGGAAGAGATACTTGGCAGGACGCTTGGGGTTCCGCTCTTCCAGGAGCAGGCAATGAAAATCGCTATCGTTGCTGCAGGCTTTACACCAGCCGAAGCGGATGGATTGCGCCGCAGTATGGCCACATTCAAGTTCAAGGGGCTGGTAAATCATTTTGAGAAAAAACTAATTGACGGCATGCTTGCCAAAGGTTATACCGAGGAATTTGCCAGGCGGATCTTTAAGCAGCTGGAAGGTTTCGGGAGCTATGGTTTTCCGGAAAGCCATGCTGCAAGCTTCGCCTTGCTTGTCTATGTCTCCTGCTGGTTAAAGCATTACTATCCGGATGCTTTCGCCACCGCACTGCTCAACAGTATGCCCATGGGCTTCTACCAGCCTGCGCAGATCGTAATTGATGCCCAAAAGCATACTGTAGTGGTTAGAGAAGTGGATATCAATCATTCCCTGTGGGATAATCAGCTCGAAGAGCAATCCGGAAGATACCGTGCGATCCGTTTAGGTTTCCGTCAGATCAGTGGCATCAGGGAAGAGGAGATTGGGTTGCTGATCAATGGCCGTGCTGACAGTTACAAAAGTATAGCCGCGCTGCGCAATGCAGGCGTATCCATAGCGACGCTTGAACGGCTGGCAGATGCCGATGCATTTCGTTCCATAGGAATGGACCGCAGAAAAGCACTCTGGGAAGTATCTGCATTGCAGGATATGCCAGAACAATTGTTTAAAGGGCAGCCCTCGGAGAGTGTGCTTGAAAACCAGGTAGAGCTTCCACTGATGAGCAAGGGAGAGCATGTGGTTCAGGATTATGCAACCATAGGTTTATCCCTCAAAGCACATCCTGTCAGTTTTGTGAGGAGCCAGCTTGAGATGCTGCGGATTCTCTCCTGCAAGCAAATCAATGAGGAGGCTGGAAACGGGCAGCTGGTAAAGGTCGCAGGATTGGTTTTAGTGCGGCAGCGCCCCGGTACAGCAGGAGGCGTATGCTTTATCACTATCGAAGATGAAACGGGTTTTAGTAACCTGGTAGTATTCGAGAAACTCTTCGAAAAGTACAGAAAGGAGATTCTTCATGCCAAGTTGTTGATGGTAGAAGGAAGGTTGCAGCGGGAGAAAGATGTGGTGCATGTAGTTGTCAGCAAGTGTATTGACCTAACGAAAATGCTCGGTAAGCTGGTTGAGAAGGAGCTGGATGATGAATCCGTGCCATTCCAGGCGCAGGACAAACGCAGCCAAATGAGACAGGATGCATCTAAGCAAGTTTTTCATGGAGGCAGGAATTTCAAATAATCCTGTATTTCTTTAAAAATTACTTATATTTCATTATCATTAATGAGAGAATGATATAATCCTATGAAAACCACCCTCTTTTTATTATCTTTTTTTCTTTTTTCAAGTACTGTTTATTCACAAGCGATTCAGCTGGACCTATCCGGTAAAGATAAAAATGATGTCTTCATCGTTCAAAAGGACCGCTTGAATGTACGGATAGATTCAAAAGGAAATCTTCAAAACAAGAATGTTCCTGCACCTGGCAATGTTGGTGATAAAACAGTAAAATATGACTTGCAAGGTCGTGTGAGTGCTATCGACGGTTTAGCAGTTGATTATGATATCAATGGCCGTGTTCGCCAGATAGGTGATGATCGGGTCGACTATGATATCAATAACCGGGTTCGTCAGATCGGCAACAAACGGATAGATTATGATGTCCATAACCGGGTTCGCCAAATAGGAGAGGATCGGGTTGACTATGATGTCCATGACAGGGTTCGTCAGATCGGGGATAAACGGATAGATTATGATGTTCATAACCGTGTTCGCCAAATAGGAGAGGATCGGGTTGACTATGATATTCATGACCGTGTTCGTCAGATTGGGGACAAACGAATAGATTATGATATTCAAAACCGGGTTCGCCAGATAGGGGATGACCGGGTTGATTACGATATCAATGGCCGGATTCGCCAAATAGGAGACAAACGAATTGACTATGACATCAATGGTCAGATCCGCGAAGCAGGCGATTTAGGTGATAACATCCTGCTACTCTACAAAACAATTGAAAGTTGGAATACTAAAAATGCTCACTAATCTTTTAAGGTGCCTTGGGTTAATCCCGGCGTGGGTTGTTGCTTAATTTACCGCCAGGCTTACCTGCTCAGAATGCAAACCTAAGGTGAATGTAACAGTCACACAGGTTATTCCGTCATTTCGGCTGATATCAAAGTTACCTTCCAGCTGACTGCTAAGTCCCTTCATCAAATTCATCCCGAGCGACTTACATTCGTCAATGTCAAAATCAGGAGGGAATCCAGGTCCGTCATCGCCTACGGTCAGGCACACCTGTCCCTCTTCGTTCCTTGAAAAGGAGATGCTGATGCTGCCCTTGTCTTTACCTATAAAAGCGTACTTAATAGCATTTGTAATCGCTTCATTGAGTATAAGTCCTACAGGGATCGCCTGGTTTACATCCAGAAAGACCTGGGCGAGATCAAAACTGAAATGAATATGGCCGGAATGGTCAAAACTTTCCCTCAGGTAAAGTGCCAGGTCCTTAATGTAATCTGCCATGTTTATGTATGCCAGGCTATCAGACTGGTACAGTTTCTGGTGGATCATTGAAATGGAATGCATGCGGTACTGGCTTTCCTTTATCGCCTTTTTTGCAATATCGTTGTCCATATAGGACGACTGCGTGTTAAGAAGACTGATCACAATCTGAAGGTTGTTCTTCACCCTATGATGTATCTCTTTCAAAAGCCATTCTTTTTCATTCAGGAAGTTTTTCAGAGAAGTGTTCTTTTCACTGATTTCCTGTTTCTGTATCTCGAGATCCCTGTTGCTGCGGTTCTTTTGCTTGTATTGTTGATAGAGCAAAGCGAGAATGATGATCAAAAGTACCACAACTGCCTGTGTATAATTCTGCGCCATGTTAGCCCTTTGGAGTTCGTTCTGCTGGAAATTGCTCTTGTTGCTGAGTAATACCAGGTCCTTCTTTCTCTTCTCCGTTTCATACTGGATCTGAAGTTCCTCTATTTCCTTCGTTTTCCTGGTGTCAAGTATCGAATCACTGAGCTGTTTATAGATTTGGTAGTGTTTTATCGCGGAGATATAACTGGATTCCGCAGAATCCACCCTGAAAAGCATATGGTGAACATCCTGCAGCGCAGCAGCCGAAAGCTTCTGGGGATTGGACTGCAGTGCCTGCCGGAGGTATTTCCCTGCATTGCTATAATTCTTTCTGGCAAGGTAAAATTTCCCAATAGACCGCCGGGCTTCCTGGGGAAACTCAAAGTCCATTTCGGAGGCGGCATAAAGCTGAAGCGATTGCTGATAATAACGTTCCGCCTTTCCATAATCGCCAAGGGCATCATAGCAGCATGCCAGGTTTTGCGTTATACATGCCTTCTGGATTTTGGTAGTGGGCGGTATCAACCGCGAAAGGTTAAGGGTCAGCGCGAGCGCCTCCCGGGGTTTGTTTCTTCTGATAAGGTCCCCGGAAACATAACCTGCAGCAGCAAAAACCGCAAAGTTCGGTCGCTTAGACCTGCTCCATTTCTGCAGTGCTTTTTTATACCATTCTATGGCCTTTTCATTGTTTCCTATTTCCAGATATATCCTTCCCAGATCAGCGTACAAATTAGCTGCAGAACTTGTATCCCGCGATTTGTTCATGCTCTCAATCGACAGCATTGCATATCTCAGGCTCTTGTTAAAGTTTCCCTTAACCCGGTTAATATCTGAAAGCAGGCTATAAGTGGTTTGCAGCCGGGGATAACCTGCAGCCTTGTAGCGGCCGAGTACATTCAAAAGCTCTTTCTCCGAAACATCAAGCTTACCGTCATAAAAATGGAGCGCGGCAATTTCCATTAAAACGTTAAGCTCTTCCAGCGGTTTATTGATTTGCTTGTAAAGTGAGGCAGACTCATAGAACTGCTGGATCATTTCTTTGGGATAGGTACCCCTGGTTGTCAGCCATACACCGTAACGGAACCGAAGAAAGGCCTCTGCCTCCTTATCCTGAGTTCTTTTGTATTCCCTGAGCGCCTGATTAAACAAGAGTTGCCCCTTAGCAGCATCGCCTCTTTCCATAACAATCACCATGGCCATCGTCTGGCTTTCGTGCTGCCACTTCATCAGATGGAGCGAGTCACTCATTTTTCTCGCCCTGCCTATATAACTTTCAGCGCTATCCAGATCCGATTTCAGTTCTCCAGGCTTAAATACATGAAACTTTCCAATCTCAACAAGCAATCTTAGCCTTGTCGTATCCGTCGTGCTGGCATTGAGTTTGGCGAGCAAGCGGCTGGCTGATGTCTGGTCAATATTCTGAGCGCGGGCAAGCTGGGCGCAAATCATTACGACCAGAAACAATGTATTACGCAGAACGGTTAACATATAGGCGAGCCTCATACAAAGTATTGATTAGCAAGATATAATCGAATTTTTCCGGAAGATAAGAAACGTTCCGCCTGTGCAATCTATCTAAAATTACAGAAAAATCCCAAACCTTTGCAAGCTAAAAATTGAATTTCGATAACAACATAACTTACAGAATACAAGCCGGTTGATGTGATCATAAACAATTTTGGCAAGCTGCGGTTTCTATTACATGAAGCGAATTGTATTTTTTGGTGACAGCCTCACAGCAGGCTATGGTCTTTCCCGGCCAGACGGGCAGTCTTTCCCTGCCTTGATTCAGCAGGAGCTGGATGCTGCAGGACTGGATTACCTGGCGGTAAATGCCGGGGTAAGCGGGGATACTTCTGCTTCGGGTTTATCACGATTGGGTTACTGGCTAAGCCAGCCGACAGATGTTTTTGTGCTTGAGCTGGGGGCTAACGACATGTTGCGGGGACTTGCGCCTGCCGGAACGCAGCGTAACCTGCAGGCTATCATTGATCAGGTCAGGGGCAGATTCCCTGCAGTTAAATTGTTGCTCCTTGGTATGCAATTACCACTCTGGGTGCCGGGGCAACGGGCTGCGGAGTTCAGGCAACTCTATCAGGAGCTGGCGAATAACAACAAGATCCCGCTATTGCCATTCTTGTTGGATGGGGTTGCGGGAATCAAGCACCTGAACATGCATGACGGTGTGCATCCACTGGCCGAAGGCTACCAGATTATTGCCGCAAAGGTCTGGCCGGTTTTACGGCCTTTGCTGTTAGAGACCACGAAAATGCAATGACCTTCGGAAATCACTATGAACGTCATCAGTGTTATCGCAGGATAAGTCCGCCGCTAAGCGCTTCCAGTATATAGTCATATAGTTGTTCGATGGAAAGAAAGCTTGTACACAATCCAATGCGCATAGCAATGTTATACTGCACTCAATTACTACGGTTTTCATAAGTAATGGTACGTAATGTATGCTGAATTTATACTCCAATTGATCATGACTCCCTGCGTACGAAGGGTGTTTGCATCTCCTGCTGTGTTTAGATGTCCATATCAATATAATCTGACCTGATCCTGCGGCTACCATCAATTATAGCCGGGCGTTTCCGGCATCGATTTTGGGATCATCTTTCAAAACTTTTAAGTAATTACTACACAGCATATTTATAATCAGCATTGTCTATATGAAACTATCAATAATCTTGTTACTGTTACTAAACCCGGTTATCACCCGTGCGCAGATATCCCTTAATGAAAAAGATGTGGATTTTGATATCCGCATTGTTGCAGATAAACTAAGTGACCCCTGGTCGGTTGTGATTGCACCCGATAAAAATATCTGGGTTACTGAAGCAAAAGGGTACAGGGTGCTGCGGATTAATCCTTCGAACGGAGTAAGGCAACAATTGCTGGATTTGAATAGTGCAAAGGATTTTCCGCGTTATGATAAAATTCCTGATCATATTGATCATGGTAAACCCTGGCCCCAGGGAGGTTTGATGGGCATGGCACTACACCCGGGCTTAACCACAGGTAATCCATATGTATTTCTTGCCTATGCATATCACTTTGAGGGGGCACAACAAGACAATGACGGTGGAGAACCAAATTCAGGAGGATATTTCTACAAGATCAGAATTGTCAGATATTTATATGATGAGGCATCCGCAGAGCTTGTTCGTCCTGTTATTATATGTGACAGCATCCCTGGCAGCAGTGACCATAATGGAGGAAGACTTATGATTGCCGCCCAGGGTAAAAAGGAATACCTGTTCTACAGTGCAGGAGATATGGGTGCGGGACAATTTGCCAATGGCGGACGCACTAATCATGCTCAAAGCTCCACGAGCTATGAGGGTAAGATTCTGCGGTTTAACCTGGAACCGGACCTCGATCCTGGAATGTATGATAAATGGCTGCCTAATGATAACCCCTTTAATACCAACAGACAAATTGCCTTGTGGTCTGTTGGTCACAGGAACCCTCAAGGTCTTACATCCGCTGTAATCAATGGTCAGGAAATGATTTATTCCACTGAACATGGTCCTTATTCAGACGATGAGATTAACCTCATTGAGAGAGGCTGCAACTACGGACATCCGCTCATAATAGGGTTTGCCGATGGAAACTATGATGGCCTTGCGGCTTCCGTATCAACAAATAAAGCACTTCCTGGTATCTGGCATACCACGTACCCATTAATAGATAGTGAAATAACGAATGCAAAGGCAATAGGCCCCAACTACCGTGATCCGGTTGTAAGCCTTGATCCTGCACCGCATGCGACAATGAAAGAACTCTTTCGGTCAATAATTTCCAACAAAAAGGATCAGGAATGGAATTCTTATGCACCTTCAAGTATAGCAGTATATACTTCGTCAGCTATTCCGGGCTGGGAAAATTCTGTGCTGATTCCTACTTTAAAAGGTGGAGCCCTGTTGCGGATTAAACTTGATACCTCCGGAAAAAAGGCAGCAGGCAATATTTACACTTATGTGAAAGGGAATGTTCGCTATAGGGACATTGCCATTTCTCCTGACGGATTGAAAATCTATCTGGCGGTAGATAGTTCTTCTGTTAGCTCAGGACCGTCAAAAGAAAATCCACAGCAAATATCTTATCGGGGATGCATTCTGGAGCTATCGTACAAAGGATTGTATAAAGAGCCGGCAAAATTATGAGTGTGCGAAAGCAAGACTAGGTCCTGTATTACCATTATTACTGCCACCTGTGGTACCGGTGCTAATAGCACTACCACCGGTAGCACCGGATCCTGTTGCTACAGCACCTGTTCCATTCGTTGCGGAATCTGTATGCCTACTCCTGTTGCGGAACTATCACTCATTAAGGTATTGATAAGGGTAAACCGAAGATCAGCAATCATACTGCAATCGAATCGTACATCTTGAGTTTAGACTTTAATATCTTCCTGGCCATATGAATGCGGGTTTTTACAGTTCCAATGGGTATGCACATTTCTTCTGCGATTTCCTGATATTGATAACCTTCAAAGAACCTTAAAAACGGTATTGAATAAGCTGGAGCCAGCATATTCATTGCTTTGTTGATGTCGTCGTAGATGAGTGTATCAACACCGGCATTGGTTGTGCTGCTCCTGAGCAATTGGTAGGAATGGTAATCTTCTGTTACAGTTATAATTGTGTTGCGGGTAGTATTTCTTTTGTAGCTATTAAAATAGGTGTTTTTTAGAATTGTAAACAACCAGGCCTTGAGGTTTGTACCCTCGGTATATAAATTGGCATATTTGATTGCTTTCAGGTAGGTATCCTGTACCAGGTCGTTCGCATCGTCCAAATCTTTGGTAAATCCGATTGCAAAGTTATGAAGGTTCTTCTTGTAGGTAATGATGCGGGAGTCGAAAGACATGTTTTCCATAGTAGTATACTTATTGTTTTACAGGTTTGGTTATACTACTGATTTATCAACGCACGTACCAATGCCAAACAATCTGGTGATGCCGGTTCATAAAATTTTTTCATCCGTTGCCCCAGAAATATTATAATCAGGATGTGAACAGTTAAAACGGCTCATTTGAGCCGGAAAAGGTTTTCATTCGTTATTTCTGCTATAACAATTTACAGCTCATTTCCTGGAAAAAGATGCTAAACGGGGGCTTTCACAGTTGGTGTTTCCATACATTAACCCCAGATTGCTGTATTAAAATTTGACAGGCAGGAATACGTTTTGGTAAACGTAATGCTACGTTATTTCTCCCGTGTAAATACCGCATATGCCTTGCGTATCCCCAATATTGAAAAATGAAATTGTTTGAAAAGTTGGTCTATCAGCCTGTAACGCTGATTTGTTTTTCCAAATCACTCAACCAGAAATCTCCTGTCGATTCACAAAGGGATAGCGGCATAGCGTTTGAAGTTCTGCAGCACTCAATTTTGCGAAGCTATTAAGCCTGAAAAAGATATTACTTTATAAGTTCAGGGAGGCTATACTTTTAGATTTTAGAAGATTACTGTTTTGGCAGTTCGATATAAAAGGTGGTTCCCTGGTTTTCTTCACTTTCAAACCAGATCTTTCCACCATGCCATTCAACAATACTTTTAATTATATACATACCTAATCCGGTTGAACGCTGGCCATTGAGACCGGTTCTCCCTGCGTCAGTAAATTTATCAAACAATGTAGCATGATATTGTTTCGGGATACCTATGCCGTCGTCTGCAATACTTAGGCTAACATGGGTATCTGTATCCCTGATATCAAGATGGATATGGCCAT
>NZ_JBEVDX010000019.1:0-28784 GCF_040513095.1 Pedobacter sp.
GGCAGAATTAGATACCTCCAGCGGGGGTGGCAAAAAAGGAGGAGGCAAGGTCAGGAGTAAGAAAGCATCTACGAAAGTAGATTTAACCGCGATGGTTGATTTAGCCTTCTTATTGATTACCTTCTTCATGTTGACCACCACGCTGAGTAAACCACAGGCGATGGATATCGCTAAGCCGGATAAGGACGATAAGAACGAAACCAAATTAGAACTAAGGGCGTCTCAGACAATGACAATTTTATTGGGTAAAAATAATAAAGTTGCATGGTACATGGGCGAAGCTGGTAAAACAGCGCCGGAAATTCAGAGTTTCAGTCAGATCAGACAGACTATCCTGGACAACAAGAAAAAAGTAAAAGAAAGTACTGGTAAGGATATCGTAATGGTAATCAAACCTACTTCTGGTGCTAATTATAAGAACTTTGTTGACATCATGGATGAATTGTTAATCACAGGCATTAAAACTGCCCCGGCGATTGATGATGAGAATATCCTTGATAATGAGAAAGCTTTCATGAAACAACAAGGTATTTTATAATACAATTATTAACAATTTAAATAACAAGCAATGTTCGGTTCTAAAATAGATTTATTTGACAAAGAATGGCTTGATGTTGTATTTGCTAAAAAGAACAAGTCGTACGGAGCTTATGAGCTTCGTAAGGAAAATGGCTCAAATACAAGCAAGGCATTATTTTTGGCATCGGCAGTCTTCATATTTCTTTTCCTTCTACCTAAGATCGTTGATTTGATCAAGGGGCAAATGCCGGAAGAAGAGATCGTGAAACAAACTGAAGTTGTCGTAGCTCCACCGCCGCCGGTGGATCCAAAAACACCACCACCGCCACCAGTGGAGCCACCGCCACCAAAGACGGATCAGATCAAGTTCCCTCCTCCGATTGTAAAACCGGATAACGAGGTTCGTGATGAAGATCCACCACAGGTTGAGCAGTTGAAGGCAGCTGATCCGGGACAAAAAACTATCGAAGGTGATCCTGGTGCGGACATCGTTGTAGTTGGTCCGGTAGGTGAAGGCCCTAAACAAGCAGCAGTAGTAGAAGATACCAAAGTTTATGACTTTGTGAGTATTGAGACTCAGCCAGGTTTCCCTGGAGGTATGGAGAAGTTTTACGGATACCTAAGTAAAGCGATCAGATATCCTCCTATGGCTCAGGAGAACAATATCCAGGGTAAAGTATTCTGTTCTTTCGTAGTAGAGAAAGACGGACGCTTAACCGATATCAAAGTAGAGCGTAAATTAGGCGGTGGTACTGATGAAGAAGCCGTGAGAGTATTAAAGGCAAGTCCGAAATGGACTCCTGGTATTCAGAATGGTAAGCCGGTTAGGGTGAAGTATAATATCCCTATCAGCTTTACATTATCTAACTAATATTACGATGTTGAACTTCAATACATTTAAACAGAAATCGCCTCAACAGCGGTTTCTGTTCATTTTAGGGCTAGTGATGTTCGCCATGTATCTGGTGCTTGGAGTGGCTTTGATCTTCTGGAAAGACATTCCGTTTGACATTAAGCCCACCTACCGGATTTTATTTGGCCTGCTGCTGATCGTTTATGCAGGAATAAGATTTTACCGGTTAATCAACCAAAAAGACAATTAAATGAACAAGCTATTTTTTCTGCTCCCGGTTATTCTGTTTGCAGCCTGTAAACCGAAAGGTGCAAAGGAACCAGTTGAGGAGACCCGTACATCCGGAACAGTAAAGCTGATTGTAGATGAAAGCTTTTCTTCTGTTCTTGCTGATCAGATAGAGGTCTTCAAAGTTGATTACCCCAATACCCGGTTCGACCTGATACAGGGCAGTGAAAATAATATCTTACCGGCATTTTTGAAAGACAGTGTACGTGCGGCAATCCTGTCCCGTGTGCTCACAGCGGATGAAGAAAAAGCCTTTACCAGACGCGACGTAAGGATTTCTACATCCAGGTTTGCAATTGACGGTATAGCTCTGATCACAGGAAACGATAACCCCGATTCTACCATTACGGCAGATGAAGTGATAGGCTTGATGAAGGGAAACAATCCAAAGGGGATAAACCTGGTTTTTGATAATGCGAATTCAAGTACACTGCGTTATTTTAAAGAACTTGCGCAGGTAAAAGAGTTACCAAAATCAGGGATATATACTTTAAGTACCAATAATGACGTTATTAAATACGTCGCAGAACACAAAAGCTATATTGGAATAGTGGGTGTCAACTGGTTGCTCAACGGGCACCGGGATAGTTTTGATTTCACCTCTCAGGTGAAATTGCTGGGTGTTAAAAATGTAAAAGGTAAAAAAGGAGATGATGCATTTTATAAACCTGCCCAGAAGAATCTGATTGATGGTGTTTATCCTTTTTTAAGAAATATTTATATCATTAAGGCAGAAGTGAAAAACGATTTAGGCACGGGTTTTGCCAATTGGTTAGTCAGCCAGCGGGGTCAGCTGATCGTTCTTAAGTCGGGACTTGGCCCAAATCGCATGAACTCCAGGGACATTAATATAAAGAGTGAGAATTAAATATTATATTGAGCCCGGATTACAAATTGATTATTTAATAATATATTTCGGTGTTAATGCAAATAATCACCTATGAAGCCTGCACGGTGAGTTCTAGCTTCATCGGAATTATGAAATCACATTAAAGAGGAATAACAAGAATAAATACTGAAAAACAAACAACGAACAGATGAAAATGACAAAGAAAGCAATAACCTTAAGTTTAGGTTTAGTAGTGATGGGTTCTGCCTCTTTTGCTCAAAATTTAAATGACGCAAAAAAAGCTATTGATGGAGAACAATATGCGAAAGCTACATCAATGCTGAAATCACTGGTAAGTTCACAAGCCGGTAAAGGAGAGAACTATTTTAGTTTAGGCGATGTATATCTGCAAAATGATTATGTTGATTCTGCTAAGGCAGTATTTAATAAAGGAATCGCTGCTGATCCGAAGTATGCATTAAACTATGTTGGTTTAGGTAAAGCTGAGTTAGCCTCTAACAATCCAACCGGTGCCAAAGCGGATTTTGATAAAGCACTTGCTGCTGCTTCAAAAAAGGATTACCTTCCATACATGTACATTGGTAAAGCTTATGTTGAACAGGATAAACCTGATTTCGCTGCTGCACTGCCTATGTTACAAAAAGCTGATGAACTGGATGCAGCTGATAAAGACCCTGAAACATTTGTTGCTTTAGGTGATTTCTACGCAGCACAGAAAAAGAACTCTGAAGCGTTAAGCAACTACCTGCGTGCTTTAAATATGAATGAAGCTCAGGTAAGACCGAAAGTTCAGATTGGAAGAATGTACAAAGAATCAAGAGCATTTCCTGAATCTGAAACACAATTGAAAGAAGTAATCACTGCAGATCCTAACTATGGTCCTGCCTACCGTGAGATCGCTGAGCTTTATATGCAATGGGCTAACTTTGAGCCTGCAAATTTCGCAGCCAAATCAACAGAAGCGATTACCAACTATAAAAAATATCTTGACCTGACTGACAAATCTTTCGATGCAAGATTACGTTATGCACAGTTCCTGTACTATGCTAAAGACTTTAAAGCTTTAGAAACAGAAACTGCTGACCTGGCTAAATTATATCCAAACAATCAGAAAGCTTTGGTGATCCAACGTTTACAGGCTTATTCAGCTGCTGAAAACAAAAACCCTGAAAGCTTGAAACTGTTAACTGATTTTTTTGCAAAAAACTCTGATACTACACGTTTAATCGCTGCCGATTACCTTTATTTGGGTAAAGCTCAGTTATTGGCTAATCAGGACAGTTTAGCTTTAATCAGCATCACTAAAGCAGTAGCTAAAGATTCAACTAACGTTGAGGCATTAGAAGACGTAGGTAAAGCATTATATGGTAACAAAAAGTATGCTCAGGCTGCTGAGGTTTATAAAAATGCAATCAAGTTAAATCCAAACGGTAAAGGTTCACTGACCAACTATTACTATTTAGGTTCTGCGAACTATTACAGGTATGCAATTGCTGATCAGGCGAAACAAAATCCGGACAAAAAGATCCTTGTTGAAGCTGATTCTGCATTGGCTTTCATTAACAGAACTGCTCCTGAATTTACTTTGGCTTATATCACAAGAGGTCGTGTGGCACGTTACATGGATGACCAGACAAATCCAAAAGGATTGGTTATTCCTTTCTATCAGCAGTATATTGACCTGGTTACAGTTAAAAAACCGGAACTGGCAACTCAACCAGCTGAGAAACGTAATATCCTTGAAGCATACGCTAACCTTGGCTATGCTTACATGAGCACAGATAAAGCAAAAGCTGCTGATTATTTCAACAAAGCACTGGCTATTGATCCTGCATACGCAAATGCTGTAACAGGTCTTAAATCATTAACTGCACCAGCTCCGAAAGCGGCAGCAAAGGCAGCGCCTAAAAAGAAATAAACATTATAAATAATACAATTTGAAAAGGCAGGGTTGATATCCTGCCTTTTTCTTTTACTTTTGTATCCAAATTCAAATTATATGGAAACCCAAAGTCTCCCTTCAGATTTTCTCCCAATTATTTTTCAGGTTATCGTAGCCTTGGGATTTGTTGTAGTAACGCTGATTGCTACACACTTTTTAGGTCCTGCACGGAAGACAAAAGATAAGCTGGGTACGTTTGAAGCGGGAGTAAAGGTGGTAGGTAATGCACGCCAGCCCTTTTCCATTAAATACTTCCTGGTGGCTATTTTATTCGTACTATTTGATGTGGAGGTGATCTTCATGTATCCATGGGCGGTTAATTTCAGGGACCTGGGCTGGTCTGGGCTGATTGAAATGTTTATTTTCATGGCCACACTTTTACTGGGCTTTATTTACATCCTGAAAAAGAAAGCACTCGACTGGAACTAAACTATTTAGATCGTTTCTAAATCTGGTTGCGTTCATCTCAATTGCTTCTAAATATTGTAGATTTGTGGTTCATTCTGTATTGGAATGAGCCTTTTTTGTTTTATGATATGAGTGACATCAATATAGTAGACGCGCCTCCGGGCATTGAAGGATCTGGGTTTTTCGCCACATCTTTAGACAAGGTCGTCGGCCTTGCCCGCTCCCATTCATTATGGCCCCTACCATTTGCTACATCCTGCTGTGGAATTGAATTTATGGCTACCATGGGTTCACACTATGACCTTGGCCGTTTCGGTTCAGAGCGATTGAGTTTTTCTCCCCGTCAGGCAGATCTGTTAATGGTTATGGGCACCATCGCTAAGAAGATGAGTCCTGTATTAAAACAAGTCTATCTTCAGATGGCAGAACCACGCTGGGTAATGGCTGTTGGTGCATGCGCATCAAGCGGAGGTATATTTGATACTTATTCTGTGCTGCAGGGTATCGACGAGATTATTCCGGTAGATGTTTACGTTCCCGGCTGTCCGCCGAGGCCTGAAGCTATCCTGGATGGATTTGGTAAGATCCAGGAGCTGGTAAGGAATGAGTCTGGCAGAAGAAGGCATTCTGATCAATACAAACAAATGTTGGCTTCATACGGAATAGACTAATGGCTGAACTGAGCAATGAAGATCTGATCAAATTACTGGGCGATAAATTCGGTAATAAAATAACCGGCCTGAATGAGCCTTATGGCTTGCTAACTGTTGAAACAACAAAGGACGTAATTATTGATGTCCTGGGTTTTTTGAAAGAAAGCGCAGGAACAGGATTTAATTACCTTACTGATATCACTGCTGTTCATTATCCCGAAAAAAACCATATTGCTGTCGTGTATCACTTACACAACATGGTAGATAAGGTCAGGATCAGAATAAAGGTGTTTATCCATGAGCAGACACCAACAATTCCAACCGCTACTGTTCTCTGGAACGGTGCAAACTGGATGGAAAGAGAAACTTATGACTTTTTCGGAGTTAAATTCGAAGGTCACCCGGATCTGAGAAGAATATTGAATATGGATGAACTGAATGTCCATCCCATGCTGAAACAATATCCTTTGGAAGATCCAAACAGAGTTGATAAAAAAGACGAATACTTTGGTAGATAAGAACATGAATCACAATCAACCAGTATATACAGACAACGATCCACAGAGTGAACTGGTGACCCTGAATCTGGGGCCTACTCACCCGGCTACCCATGGTGTTTTTCAAAATGTACTTCAGTTAGACGGAGAGCGCATTGTAAGCGGAGTATCTACAATCGGATATATTCACCGCGCTTTTGAGAAAATAGCAGAACACAGACCATTTTACCAGATCACCCCGCTGACAGACAGGTTAAACTACTGTTCATCGCCGATCAACAATATGGGCTGGCACATGACAGTAGAAAAATTATTGAATATCAAAATGCCTAAACGTGTTGATTATCTGCGGATCATCATCATGGAACTGGCACGTATCTCAGATCATATCATCTGTAATACGATCATTGCACAGGATACCGGTGCTACCACTACCTTCCTTTATCTGTTTCAGTTCAGAGAACATATCTATGAGATTTACGAAGAAGTATGTGGAGCACGTTTAACCACTAATATTGGGCGTATCGGCGGATTTGAAAGAGATTTTAATGACATCGCCTTTGCAAAGATCAATAAGTTCCTGAAGGAATTCCCTGTTGCACTGAGGGAATTTGAAAGTCTGCTTAACCGTAACCGTATTTTTATTGACCGTACTGCAGGTGTTGCCTGTGTTACCCCTGAGGATGCCTTAAGTTACAGCTGGAGCGGCCCTCTGCTGCGTGCTACCGGTGTGGATTATGACGTTCGTGTAAATGAGCCTTACTGCTCTTACGAAGATTTCGATTTTGAAGTTCCTGTTGGCACAAGCGGTGATATCTACGACCGTTACCTGGTACGTAATGAAGAAATGTGGCAGAGTGTGAGCCTGATAGAACAGGCTATGGAAAAACTCAAACATGAACCTGCAGGTGTTTTCCATGCAGATGTTCCTGATTTTTATCTTCCTGCCAAAGAAGAAGTATATAACAATATGGAAGCACTGATTTACCATTTCAAAATTGTGATGGGAGAGATCGATGCGCCAAAAGCTGAAGTATATCATGCTGTTGAAGGCGGAAACGGCGAGCTTGGATTTTATTTGATCAATGATGGCGGAAGAACTCCTTACCGTCTGCATTTCAGGAGACCAAGTTTCATCAATTACTCAATGTATGCGAAAATGAGTGAGGGAATGCTGTTATCTGATGCCATTATCAACATGAGTAGTATGAATATTATTGCCGGAGAATTAGATGCTTAAAGTAGAAGAACAACAACCTGTAGAGTTTTCGCCAGCTTTGATCACAAAGTTTGATGAGATCTCCAATAGATATCCTGAAGGCAAACAGAAGTCGGCCTTATTGCCGGTACTGCATGAAGTACAGGCAGAACTGGGCTGGTTAAGTGCCCGCGCAATGGATAAAGTAGCAGAGTACCTGAAAATTGAACCTATTGAGGTATATGAAGTTGCATCTTTCTACAGTATGTACTTCCTCAAACCACAGGGTAAATATATGCTTGAAGTATGCCGTACCGGGCCTTGCTGTCTGGTAGGTGCAGAAAAGCTGATGGATCATATTGAAGAGACACTAGGCGTGAAAGAGGGTGAAGTTACTGCAGATGGCCTGTTCAGCTGGAGAGGGGTAGAATGCCTGGCAGCCTGTGGCTTTGGCCCGGTATTACAGATTGGCCCTGAATACACATTTTATGAAAACCTTGACGAGCAAAAGGTAGATACATTGATAGCAGACTTACGCAATAAATAATGGCACGTAAACTCTTATTAGAACATATAAACGTACCAGGCATCAATACACTTGATGTTTACCGTCAGAAAGGCGGTTACCGTGCTGTAGAAAAGGCTTTGAAAACCCTGACCCCTGATGAAGTGGTAGAAGAGGTTAAAAAGTCGGGTTTACGCGGACGTGGTGGAGCAGGGTTTCCAACGGGAATGAAATGGAGCTTTTTGGCGAAACCGGAAGGTGTTGCACGCTACCTCGTTTGCAATGCAGATGAGTCTGAACCGGGTACCTTTAAAGACCGTTACCTGATGACATACATTCCTCATGCTTTAATTGAAGGAATGATCGTGGCAAGTTATGCCCTGGGCGCTAAAACGTCTTATATATATGTTCGTGGCGAAATGATGCCGCAGATCAGGATCCTTGAAAGAGCGATCGCTGAGGCAAAAGCCGCAGGTTTCCTCGGGAAAAACATTTTAGGCTCAGGTTATGACCTGGAGTTATACGTTCAGCCTGGTGGCGGCGCTTATATCTGCGGTGAAGAAACTGCCCTGTTGGAATCCCTTGAAGGAAAAAGAGGAAATCCAAGGATTAAACCTCCTTTTCCAGCTATTGCCGGACTGTATGGCTGTCCAACGGTGGTAAACAATGTTGAATCTATTGCCGCTGTGGTGCCTATCATTAACGAAGGCGGTGATGAATATACAAAAATCGGTATCGGACGCAGTACAGGTACTAAACTGATCTCAGCTTCGGGTAACCTCGTGAGACCGGGAGTATACGAAATTGAACTGGGCCTGCCTGTTGAAGAATTTATCTATTCTGATGAATACTGCGGTGGTATTGCCAATGGAAAAAGACTGAAAGCCACTGTGGCCGGAGGTTCTTCTGTACCGGTATTACCAGCAAACCTGACGCTTAAACTGGCGAATGGTGAACCAAGGCTGATGAGTTACGAATCACTTTCAGAAGGAGGATTTGCTACCGGGACCATGATGGGTTCAGGTGGTTTTATCGCTTTTGACGAAGACCAGTGTATCGTAAGAAATACCTGGAACTTCTCCCGTTTTTACCATCATGAGAGTTGCGGACAGTGTTCGCCCTGCCGTGAAGGAACCGGATGGATGGAGAAAGTACTGCACAGACTGGAACATGGTCATGGAAAAATGAGCGATATCGACTTGCTGGTTGACGTTTCCAGGAAGATCGAAGGAAATACGATTTGTCCTTTGGGGGATGCTGCTGCATGGCCTGTCGCCAGTGCAATCAGGCATTTCAGGGATGAATTCGAATGGCATGTCAGAGAACCGCTGAAAAGCCAGGAGACAAATTACGGGATCGCAAAATACGCGGAGCCGATTGCCAAAGCAGAAGTGACTACAGATAACTAACGAGAATATCTTTAACAATGAGTGAAAAAGTTAAGGTAACCATAGACGGGATAACTGTTGAAGTTGAGCCCGGAACAACGATCCTGAATGCTGCAAGGCAGATTGGAGGGGATATTGTGCCTCCTGCAATGTGCTATTATTCTAAGCTGGAAGGCAGTGGCGGGAAATGCCGTACCTGTATTGTAAAGGTAAGCAAGGGTTCTGAAAAAGATCCGAGACCAATGCCCAAGCTGGTAGCATCCTGCCGTACAACGGTAATGGACGGAATGGAAGTGCAGAATATTACTTCTCCTGAAGTAATGGAAGCGCGTGCAGGTGTTGTAGAGATCCTGCTGATCAACCATCCGCTGGATTGCCCTGTATGTGACCAGGCAGGTGAATGTGATTTGCAGAACCTGGGTTATGAACACGGCCTACAAAAAACAAGATATGAATTTGAGCGCCGTACTTTCGAAAGAATAGACATCGGCGATAAGATCCAGCTGCATATGAACCGCTGCATATTATGCTACCGTTGTGTCTTTACAGCTGATCAAATCACAAATAAACGTGTTCATGGTATTCTCAACAGGGGAGACCACTCTGAAATATCTACTTATATCCAGACCGCAGTCGACAATGATTTCTCCGGGAATGTAATCGACGTTTGTCCGGTAGGTGCATTGACTGACAAGACTTTCCGTTTCAAAAACAGGGTGTGGTTTACCAAACCTGTTGATGCGCACAGAGATTGCCCTACCTGTAGTGGTAAAGTGACTTTGTGGTATAAAGGAGCAGATGTTTTACGTGTTACTGCACGTAAAGATATTTATGGCGAGGTTGAAGAGTTTATCTGCAATACCTGCCGTTTTGAGAAAAAGAGGACTGATGACTGGGTCATCGAACATCCAACGCATATCAGCGATGCATCAGTGATCTCTTCCAATCACTATGAAACCATGATACCATTGCCTGTTATTCAGGAAAACCTGCGTTTACAGGAAGCTAACAAAGTTGAATTGGAAAAAACTGCTAAATTCTAATGGATATCACATTTGTAATAGAAAAATTCATACTTGTAGCTATCATTTTTGGTATAAGTTTAGTGATCGCGATGTATTCTACATACGCGGAAAGAAAAGTTGCTGCATTTTTACAGGACAGGCTCGGACCTGACCGTGCTGGCCCGGCAGGGATGTTCCAGCCACTGGCTGACGGGCTTAAAATGTTCATGAAGGAAGAAATCATCCCTACGCATGCCAATAAATGGCTGTTTATGGTTGGTCCCGGATTAGCCATGTTAACCGCCTGTATTGGTACTGCGGTTATTCCATGGGGTAGCCAAATTACTATTGGCAGTAAGGTTATACCACTGCAGGTTACAGATATCAATGTAGGTGTTTTATACATCTTTGGTGTTGTTTCGCTGAGTGTTTACGGTGTAATGATCGGCGGATGGGCTTCAAACAATAAATACTCGCTGCTGAGTGCTATTCGTGCAGCTTCCCAGAACATTAGTTATGAGGTAGCAATGGGATTGGCTATCATCGCATTACTGCTGGTAACAAACACCTTAAGTTTAAAAGAAATTGTAGAACAGCAACATGGCTGGCACTGGAATGTGCTCTATCAGCCACTGGGCTTTATCCTTTTTATCGTATGTGCTTTTGCAGAAACGAACCGCGCACCATTCGACTTACCTGAGTGTGAAACGGAGCTGATCGGTGGATACCATACTGAATATTCATCAATGAAACTGGGCTTTTACCTGTTTGCGGAGTATATAAACATGTTTGTGTCTTCAGCAGTGATGTCTACCCTATACTTTGGAGGATATAACTATCCCGGTATGGACTGGGTTGCGTCTGTAGCAGGACCGGTACTAGCCCCGCTGATTGGAACGGCTGTGCTGTTTGCTAAAATATTTGCATTCATCTTCTTCTTTATGTGGGTTAGATGGACAATTCCGCGTTTCCGGTATGATCAGCTTATGCATTTGGGCTGGAAAGTGCTGATGCCGCTGGCAATAGCAAACGTGATCATCACGGGTATCGTGATTGCAATAGTAGAAAAGTTTTAACTATCCGCTCTGCGGAATATAAAAGGAGGTTTAATGGAACCATTAACCAATAAAAAGAAAGTATTAATACAAAAGCCACTGACATTTGCTGAGCGGATTTACCTGCCGGCATTAACAAAAGGTTTGTCTATTACTATCAGTCACTTCTTCAAAAAAGAAGCGACCATCAGGTACCCGGAGGTTGAGCGCGAAATGTCCATCAATTGGAGAGGAATGCATTCTTTGAAAAGGGATGAAGATGGGAGAGAGCGCTGCACTGCTTGCGGGCTTTGTGCATTATCATGCCCTGCCGAGGCGATCACTATGATTGCAGCTGAGCGTAAACCTGAAGAGAAGGATCTTTACAGGGAAGAGAAATATGCTTCTGTGTATGAGATCAACATGCTCCGCTGTATTTTCTGCGGTTTATGTGAAGAAGCCTGCCCTAAGGAAGCGATCTACCTGGATGGTCCTATTGTACCTTCAGATTACCTGCGCAAGGATTTTATCTATGGTAAAGACAAACTGGTAGAACAACCTTTGGTACAGAAATAAGAAATCGGGGCTTTATGCTCCAGCTATAATAATTATACATTTGCCGCTTTCCGGCGCTAAAACAAAAATAATAAATGGGTACATCAGTATTCTATCTGGTCGCTTTCTTAAGTATCTTCTTTTCACTGATGGTGATCTTCGCGAAGAACCCTGTGCACAGCGTACTTTACCTGATCGTAACTTTTTTTACGTTCACCGTTCATTACATCCTGCTGAATGCCCAGTTTCTGGCAGTGGTAAACTTCATTGTTTATATGGGTGCAATCATGGTATTATTCCTTTTTGTACTGATGCTGCTCAATCTCAACAAGGATAACGAACCCCTGAAATCAGGATTGGTTAAAGTGGTAGGTATAGTTGCGGGATGCTGCCTGGTGGTTACACTTATCGGGTCATTAAAAGCCACAGCGGTTTCTAATCCTTTGGTGCTGCAGAATGTAAACCTTGGACTGGTTAAAAACCTGGGTAAAGAATTGTTCGGCCCTTTTATGCTGCCATTTGAATTGTCTTCGATTCTGTTGCTTACAGCAATGGTAGGTGCCGTATTGTTAACTAAAAAAGAAAAAGTATAGTGGGAAACATTACTCAAGATTTACAGGGCGTACCGCTTAACCATTACATCTGGTTGAGTGCCATTATTTTTACCATTGGCGTAATAGGCGTACTTACCCGCAGAAATGCTATCGTAATTTTTATGTCGGTAGAATTGATGCTGAATGCGGTTAATTTATTACTTACCGCTTTTTCAGTACATAGCAATGATCCATCAGGACAAGTATTTGTATTCTTCATCATGGCACTGGCAGCAGCTGAAGTTGCAGTGGGCCTGAGTATCATCGTGATGGTTTACAGGAATACACAGTCTACAGATATTAATGTATTGAATCGCCTTAAATGGTAATTATTAAGAATAAATTATAAAATGATAAATTTAGTTTGGCTGGTTCCGTTAATTCCTTTGTTAGGCTTTGTGATCAACGGTCTGGGGAGAAATACATTATCTAAAAATCTGATTGGTTTTATAGGGAGTGGCGTTATTCTCATCTCTTTCGTTATTAGTGTCGGTATCTTTTTAGCACTCGGCAGTGACTCAGTAAAATCACACGAGATATTTTTATTTGACTGGATCAGTGCAGGATCATTAAAAATCCCGCTGGCGTTCCTGGTAGATCCGCTGAGTTCGATTATGCTCCTGATCATTACGGGCATCGGGTTTCTCATTCATATTTATTCTATTGGATATATGCATGATGACGAAGGTTTTGGTAAGTTTTTCAGTTACCTGAACCTGTTTATCTTTTTCATGCTCCTGCTGGTTCTCGGATCCAACTACATTGTGATGTTTATTGGATGGGAGGGCGTAGGTTTATGTTCTTACCTGCTGATCGGATTCTGGTTTACCAATTCCAGCTATGCTGCAGCAGCAAAAAAAGCTTTTGTGATGAACCGTATTGGTGATTTAGGTTTCCTGATCGCTGTGTTCCTCATTTTCACTACTTTCGGCAGCGTTGAGTTTGCAAAAGTCTTTCCGCTGGCAGGCAATATGCTTCCCGGAAATTCATCCATTGCACTAATTGCTTTGCTATTATTTGTCGGCGCCTGTGGTAAATCGGCACAAGTACCCCTGTTTACCTGGTTACCGGATGCGATGGCAGGCCCTACACCTGTATCGGCACTGATCCATGCCGCTACAATGGTAACTGCAGGTATCTATATGATTGCACGTTCCAATGTTCTTTTTGACCTTGCTCCGGTAGTACAGCATGTAATTGCTGTCATTGGTCTTGCTACTGCTGTACTTGGTGCCGTGATCGCAATGACACAAACTGATATTAAAAAGGTTTTAGCCTATTCAACGGTATCACAGCTGGGCTATATGTTCCTGGGACTGGGTGTAGGCGCATATAACGGATCTTTCTTCCATGTGATTACCCATGCGTTCTTCAAAGCTTTATTGTTCCTGTGTGCAGGATCAGTGATCCATGCGATGCACCATGAGCAGGACATGAGACATATGGGTGGTCTGCGTAAAAAACTACCTGTAACTTTTATCACCATGCTGATCGGAACTATCGCAATTTCAGGATTACCTCCGTTTTCAGGTTTCTTCTCTAAAGACGAGATTCTGGCGCATGTGTATGAACACAACAAAGTAATGTGGGGTATCGCTGTGTTTACAGCATTCCTGACGGCTTTCTATATGTTCAGAATGATCTTCCTGACTTTCTTTGGTACTTACAGGGGAACACACCATGCAGAAGAGAAGATCCACGAATCTCCCTCAAGCATGACTTTCCCGTTGATCGTACTGGCTGTTCTGTCGGCAGTAGGCGGGGCACTCGGCATTCCGGAAGCACTGGGTGGCCATCACTGGCTATCGGGCTGGCTGGCACCTGTTATTCCGCATCATGCGGGAGCAGAAGATTTTGCTACTGAATATATCCTGATGGCAGTATCTGTTATCGGTGCAGTGATCGCTATTGTCATAGCTTATTTCAAATATGTAAAACAGAACCATGTACCTGTGGCTGATGAAAGCAAAAGGACTGCCCTGGCTGATCTGTCCTATCATAAATTTTATATTGATGAGATCTACAATTTACTGATCACGAAACCTCTGGATGCGATTTCAGGATTCTTTTATAGGGTATTTGATAAAAAGATTGTGGACGGTATTGTAAACGGATTGGGTTGGAGCACCTCTGAAGCCAGTAAAGGTGTAAGGCTTTTACAATCCGGTAATGTTGGTTTCTATATTTTTATGATGGTGGCTGGAATCATCTCGTTGTTATTGTATACTTATTTATCTCTATAAAGGACCGTCCAAAAAAACATAATGGAACAAGTTTTATTACTTCTTATATTTTTACCATTAGTTGGTGCGCTGGTTACAGCATTTACCGGCAATGCCGCAAAACATGTGGCTATGGTCTTTGCTTTAGCTTCACTGGCAATTGCAGTAGCCGTAGCCTGTCAGTTCACACCGGATGCGAGTAAGCAGTTCGTGGTGAACCTTCCATGGATACAGAGCCTGGGGATCAATTTCCATGCTGGTATTGATGGCATCAGCCTGATCACTGTGTTACTGACTAATGTACTGGTACCGATCATTATCCTGGCAAGTTATCAGAACGGTTACCAGAAACCGGGTTCGTTTTTTGCACTGATTTTATTTATGCAGGCAGGTTTGCTGGTCGTATTTACGGCAATGGACGCCTTCCTGTTTTATATTGGCTGGGAAGCAGCTTTGATACCAATTTATTTCATCTGTGCGATCTGGGGCGGCAAAGACCGTGTATGTGTCAACATGAAATTCTTTGTGTATACAATCGGTGGTTCCCTGTTTATGCTGTTGGGAATAATCTACCTGTACCTGCAGAACCCTGCACATAACTTTGATATTGATGCATTCTACCGGCTGAGTTTAGATCCTGCACAACAAGGGTGGATCTTCTGGTCGTTTTTTATAGCGTTTGCAATTAAGATGCCTGTATTCCCCTTCCATACCTGGCAGCCTGATACTTATACTGAAGCTCCTGCCGCAGGTACTATGCTGCTTTCCGGTATCATGTTGAAAATGGGTATTTACGGAGTGATCAGGTGGCTGTTGCCAATTGTTCCTGCAGGTGTTCAGGATTGGGGCACTACAGCTATTGTCTTGTCTGTAATTGGAATTGTATATGCTTCACTAATTGCCTTTACACAGAAGAATGCCAAAAGACTGGTGGCCTATTCTTCCATTGCTCACGTTGGTTTAATTTCTGCCGGTATCTTCGCCCTCAATACACAGGGAATGCAGGGGGCAATGATTCAGATGCTGAGTCATGGTATCAACGTAGTAGGTTTATTTTTTGTGCTGGATATTATCGCTTCGAGGTTAAAGACAAATACAATCAGCGAACTTGGCGGTATTGCAAAAGTGGCCCCAAAACTTGCCATTGCTTTTTTAATCATCGTGCTCGGTACAGTTGCTTTACCGGGAACAAACGGCTTTATCGGAGAGTTCTTACTGCTGATGGGCGTTTATCAGTTTAATATCTGGGCAGTTGTTTTTGCCGGCCTTACGATCATCTTCGGGGCAGTTTATATGCTGAGAATGTATCAGCACATTATGCTTGGTAAAACAAACGACCTTACTATAGGATTTGAAGACATAAAAGGATCTGAAACTGTGGTATTAGTTATCATTTGCGCGCTGATTATTGTACTTGGAGTATATCCAAAACCTATTCTGCATTTATCAGAGGCTTCGGTACAGCAATTATTAGAACAGGTAAATCAAAAATTAACATCGGTAAAATAAGGAAATGAATATCATTATAACAATTGTTGTTACAGCTCTGGTAGTACTTTATGCAGGTTTGTTTAAGGCTACAAAAGCCTTGCTGCCGCTGACTTTAGTTGGACTGCTCGTTGCGCTGGGTTTCTGTGTAACTTCCTGGGATACCAATACGGTTTACTATGGAATGATGCAGATGAATAATTTTGCTATAGCCTTTTCATCGCTGTTGATTTTAGGTACGGCCTTTATCTTTTTACTGACAGAGAACTACTTTGCGAAAGACAGTGAAAATGTAGCTGAATATTATACCCTGATCCTGTTTGCCCTTTCGGGTGGAGTGATGATGGTTTCCTATACCAATATGTCTATGCTGTTCATTGGTCTGGAGATCATGTCTGTTTCTTCTTATATCCTTGCAGGTATAAGGAAGAATAATTTTGCCTCTAATGAAGCTTCATTGAAATACTTTCTGATGGGTGCATTTTCTACAGGATTTTTGCTGTTCGGTATAACATTAATTTACGGCGCCACAGGATCATTCAGCCTGGGTGCAATCAATCAATACCTGATCGGGAACTACCAGATGGTTTCACCTTTGTTTTACCCTGGTCTGATCCTGATGATGATCGGTATGTGCTTTAAAGTAGGCGCTGCACCTTTTCATTTCTGGACACCTGATGTTTACGAGGGTTCACCTTCACTGATTACTACCTTTATGTCTACAGTGGTAAAAACGGCTGCCTTTGCTGCCTTTATCCGTCTTTTTGCCGGAACATTTGCTCCGCTGCATGATTTTTGGATGCCACCTTTGATGGTCATTGTTTGTCTGACGCTGTTTATCGGTAATGTGACGGCTCTGTTCCAGAAGAACTTTAAAAGGATGCTTGCCTATTCAAGTATATCACACGTTGGTTACCTTTTATTCTCCCTGATCACGCTGACTTCATCATCAAATAACAATGTATTGCTTTATACTGCTGCCTATACTTTTGCAAGTATCACTGCCTTTGCAATATTGATCCTGGTGAAACAAAAAACCGGGGGAGACGACTTTGAAAGTTTCAACGGTTTGGGCAAACGCAATCCACTGGCGGCCCTCGCGCTGACAGTAGCTATGTTGTCACTCGCAGGTATTCCTCTTACAGGCGGGTTCATGGGTAAATACCTGATGTTCCTCAACGTGATGAACCAATACCAGATTTATCTGGTGGCATTTGCGATTTTAAATGCCCTTGTAGGATTTTATTACTATCTGAGAGTAGTTGTGGCCATGTACTTTAAAGAAGGGGCTGAAGTTCATCTGGAAACACCTGTTCAGTACAAAGTGGTACTTATTTTATCCGTTATTATCACTGTCATATTAGGGGTTTATCCTTCAGTAATTTTAAATCTGATTTAGGCATTCTCAGGAAAATTATTTGTAGTTTTACGAATACTTGAACTATGCACGATTTCTGGACTTCCTTACATCAGTATATTGATCCTGAAAAATTACTCAAAGAAGGTGGTTTTTATGTGGTAATGTTCGTGATTTTTGCCGAGACAGGTTTATTCTTTGGCTTCTTTCTGCCCGGTGATTACCTGTTGTTCCTGGCCGGAATGTTTGTTGCTACCGGTAAACTGGATGTAAACATTTTTCTGCTCATCTTGGGATTAATTGTGGCTGCTGTCTGCGGAAACTTTACGGGCTACTGGTTCGGTAAAAAAACAGGTCCGGTATTATATCATCGAAAAGATACTTTTTTTTTTAAAAAACGCTATCTTAAAGCCGCAGAAGTATATTACAACAAACAAGGCGCCTTTGCACTGATAATGGGTAGGTTTGTACCAATAGTCAGGACCTTTGCCCCAATCTTTGCAGGAGTGGTCAGGCTCGATTTTAAAAAGTTTGCATTATATAATGTTTGCGGCGCGTTTTTATGGATAACATCTTTAACTTTGCTGGGCTATTTTCTTGGCAGGAAATTTGAAAAGGAAATTAATGACTACCTGTTGTATATTATAATAGGTTTTATCACGATCACTTCTCTACCTCTGGCGATTGCCTTTTTTAGAAAAAGGGTAGAACAAAATACAAACGAAGATATTTCTAACACTGAATAATAAATGAATATAGACTTAAATCACCCCTGGCATAATGTTTCTCCAGGTGCTAATTTACCGGAATCGGTAAACGCTATTATCGAAATCCCTAAAGGATCAAAAGCAAAGTACGAAATCGACAAAGATTCTAATCTGATTAAATTAGACCGTGTCCTTTTCTCTTCTGTAATGTATCCGGCTAACTATGGTTTCATTCCTCAGACGTATTGTGATGACAATGACCCATTGGATATCCTTGTATTATGTTCTGTCGATGTTTATCCCCTTACTCTTCTTGAAGCAAAAGTAATTGGTGTAATGCACATGGTAGACAATGGTGAGCAGGATGATAAAATTATTGCTGTTGCTAAAAACGATATGTCAGTAAACTACATCAATGATATCTCAGAATTGCCTCCTCACCAGATGAAAGAAATCGTAAGGTTCTTCCAGGACTATAAAGCACTGGAGATGAAAAACGTGACTATCGAAAAACTGATGGGCGTTACTTATGCTTATAAAGTAATTCAGGAAAGTATAGAACTTTATAATAGTACATTTAGAAATAACTCTTAATGGGCTTTCAGATATTCTTAACCTTTTTCTTGGTCGTCTTAAACGGCTTTTTCGTTGCAGCTGAGTTTGCAATCGTTAAAGTCAGAGCGTCGCAAATAGAAATTAAAGCTAAATCTGGTAATAGGGTAGCTAATATTGCTAAATATATTACACAACATCTTGATGGTTACCTGGCTGCAACGCAGCTGGGTATCACATTAGCATCACTGGGACTAGGCTGGGTTGGAGAATCGGTAATGGAACATCTGTTACGAAATGCCTTAACATCATTTACCCAGGATCCGGTTTTCATCGCATCTTTCTCCAAAACAGCATCTCCGATCATTGCATTCAGTTTTATTACAATTATGCACATCGTTTTCGGAGAACTTGCACCAAAGTCCATCGCCATTCAGCGCCCTGTCGCCACAACTCTTTTCATCTCTCTGCCTTTACAAATCTTTTACATTGTATTCAGGCCCTTCATCTGGCTGTTAAACAGCCTGGCCAATATCATATTGAAAATGTTCGGGATCTCTACTGCAGGCGGACATGATTCTGTACACAGTACTGAAGAATTGTATTACCTGCTTGATCAGGGAAAAGAAAGTGGTGCATTGGATACCAATGAGCATGAGCTTATCCGCAACGTGTTCGACTTTAACGAACGTGTTGTAAAAAACATTATGGTTCCCCGTACCAAGATTTCGGGAATTGAACTATCCACTCCAAAGGAAGAAGTTATTCAGCTGATCATCGCTGAAGGTTATTCCAGGATGCCGGTATACGATGATATCATTGATAAGATCATAGGTATCATTCACGCCAAGGATGTTTTGCCTTTACTGGCTGGAAATAAAGACTGGTCACTGAAAGATATTATCAGAAAGCCCTACTTTGTTCCTGAGACAAAAAAAATCAATGACCTTTTAAGTGAGCTGCAGCAAAAGCGGATTCAGATCGCAATCGTAATCGATGAGTTTGGTGGTACTGCTGGTATGGTTACCCTTGAGGATATCGTAGAGGAGATCGTTGGTGAGATCCAGGATGAATACGATGAGGAAAAACCTACGGTTGAAAAGATATCCGATACGGAATTTGTTATCAATGCATACGCTACAGTGTATGATGTGAATGAACACCTGCCGCATGACCTGCCCGAAGATCTGGATTTTGATACTGTTGGCGGACTTGTTTCGCATGCATTTGGCAAGATCCCTGACGTAGGCGACAGCGAAGAGTGCTACGGCTACCTGTTTACTATTCTGAAGAAAACTGAACAGAACATCGAGACCATCAAGCTTGAACTGGTGATCAAGGAAGATGATATGGTTGATAACCACTAATCTTTAAGCATGCACGTTTTTTATACACCTGATATTACTTCGTCTGATTATATCCTGAATGAAGAGGAAAGCAGACACTGTATGAAGGTACTGCGTCTGGTGACCGGTGATGTAGTACATCTTATCGACGGCCATGGCGGTTTATACGAGGCTGAAATCACGGGCGAATCAAAAAAAAATGTTTCGCTGCGTGTTTTAAAAACTACCAGAGAATACCAGAAAAGAAATCATAACCTGCATATTGCCGTTGCACCGACCAAAAATATTGACCGGCTGGAATGGTTTTTAGAAAAGGCTACAGAAATAGGAATTGATCAGATCACGCCTGTGATCTGTGAACGTTCAGAGCGGAAAATTGTCAAGGAAGACAGGCTGAATAAAGTGATCACCTCAGCTGTTAAGCAGTCTTTACAGGCATATCACCCCTTATTAAATGAAGCTATACCGCTGAAAGACATGATCAGCAAACATACAGCAGATCATAAAATGATTGCGCACTGTATTGATGGGGAACCCCGTCAGTACATCAGTGAAATTGCACCTGCAGGTAGCAGCTACCTGATTCTGATTGGTCCCGAGGGCGACTTCACACCAAATGAAATTCAGCTTGCTTTGCAAAACGACTTTAAACCATTAACTTTAGGTAATACACGTCTCAGAACAGAAACTGCAGCACTGGCAGCTTGTTTTGAAGTGAATTACTTAAACAGATGAAGCTTAAATTACTGATCCTATCTTCTTTATTGATTTTATTATTCAGCAGCTATCAGGTCCCTACCTATCAGCTGGCAAGACTGAAGTATAATGGCGGTGGCGACTGGTATGGTGACCGTACGGCACTGATCAACCTGATTGCCTTCTGTAACCAGAACCTGCATACCAATTTTGCAGATGAAGAAGCCATTGCAGAAGTAGGCAGCCCCGAAATCTTTAATTATCCCCTGATTTATATGACAGGACACGGAAACGTAACCTTTAGCTCCCAGGAAGCGCAGAATCTGCGAAAGTACCTGACGGGCGGGGGATTTCTCCATATAGATGACAACTATGGACTGGACAAGTTTGTCCGGCTGCAGATGAAAAAGGTATTTCCGGAACTATCTTTTGTAGAGCTGCCTCCCAGTCATCCCTTATTCAATCAAAAATTTAAGTTTCCTGCGGGGCTGCCTAAAGTTCATGAACACAATGGAAAACCTGCACAGGCTTTTGCATTGATCTGGGATGGGCGTATGGTTTGTTTTTATTCTTATGAAAGCGATCTGGGCAACGGATGGGAAGATCTGGGTACTTACCCGGGAGATACGCAGGATAAGCGTTTACAGGCGCTTAAAATGGGCGCGAATTTGGTAGAATATGTATTAACGCAATAACAGATGTACAAGGTAAAAGTAAATGGGGCCCAGGACTTTGAACTGTCTGAAGAAAATAATGTCTTCAGTCTTTCCGGGCAGGATCTTGAACTGGACTTTAAGGAGCTTGCAAACGGGCATCTGCATGTGATTTATCAGCATAAATCCTACCAAGCCGAAATCGTTTCGGAGCTGAAGAAAGAAAAAATTGTAGTCGTAAAAATAAATGGCAGGTTGTACCATGTAGCTGTTGAAGATCAGTATGACAGGTTATTGAAAGAGATGGGGCTCAACGGTGTTTTGGGAAAGCTGGCACTGGAAATCAAAGCACCTATGCCGGGATTGGTTCTGAGTGTCAATGTTACTGAAGGGCAGGAGATAAAAAAGGGTGACAGCCTGCTGGTACTGGAGGCCATGAAGATGGAAAATATGCTGAAGGCTGCAACGGATGGAATTGTGAAGAAAATCTACGCCGGCAAAGGTGATAAAGTAGAAAAAGGGCAGGTGCTTATAGAATTTACGGCATAAAAAAAATGCAGTAGTCGATCACTACTGCATTTTTATTACATACTTCCTGAAGGAGAGATGTTATCTCTTTTTAGCGTTAAATGGTTTCTGCTGTTTAGGTTTAAACTGCGGTTTACCGTTCGGATTGATCTCGGATGCACCTAACATTGTCATTGCACATCTGAAACCAAGGTCAGCCGTAGATTCATCCTGTTGCAGGTATCTTCTGGTGGCAGGATTCAGCCACAGTGCCTGATCATCCCATGAACCACCTTTGTAAACCCTTGATTTATTATTTACCAGTGTGATTTCACCATAAAGTTTGTTTTCTTCATCGCGGTAACCTCTCTGGTCTGCATTATAAGTAGTTGTAGGCGCAGCAGCAGTTTGGGCCTGTGCACCAGCGGCAGCAACTGCCGCCTGTTTTTCTGCCCAGGTTTGTTTTCTGCCCGAAACTGCAGGCGTCATAATCGGCCTGTTGTATTTGTCTTTTTCCAGTTTCCCGGTAACCTGATCGGCGATCTTTTTATCCTGGAAGTTGTTACCACGGTAAGGGTTTAATGCTTCTGCATCGTTAAATGTATTGGAACGATAAACATCAGATACCCACTCGTTCACATTACCCGCCATGTTATACAATCCAAAGTCATTCGGAACGTAGGCCCTTACAGGTACTGTGATACTTCCTTTATCATTCAGTGATCCGCCAACACCCATGTAGTCACCTTTGGTTCTTTTAAAGTTGGCAAGGATTAAACCACGGGTCTTGGTTTTAGCCGAGGCAATACCCAAACCGTCCCATGGATAAACTTTGTTATTGTTGATGTTCTCGTATTCTGTATTTCCAATCAATCCCAGTGCAGCATATTCCCATTCAGCCTCTGTCGGTAAGCGGTAAGGTTGTTTTAGGATACCATCTTCAAGTCTTACATTTCTTGTAGCACCGCCTTTAACCGGTTTGCCATTGCCTGCGGCAATAGTTCCCTGAGGGCTCAGGTCTTTCATTGCGCGTTTACCTTTATCGTCATACTGACCGTTCTGATAAAGATCAGTGGTAAATGGACCAGTTGGGCGTGCAGCAGTAGTAGCAGCATTGGTTTTCTTACCATTCTGTCCACCATAAAGATCTTTATATGAGGTCATGTAACCCTGCTCCCTTAACAGAGATTCATTCACAATATCTGTTCTCCATGAGCAGTATCTCTGCGCCTGCTCCCAGGAAACGCCAACAACAGGATAATCCTGGTAAGCCGGGTGTCTCAGGTAGTTGTCAACGTAAGGCTCATTGTAGGAAAGCGGCCTGCGCCAGACAAGGGTGTCAGGAAGCTCATTGTAATAATATTCATAATTGGTTGGGTCAGTTCTTCTGATCCAGTTCAGGTACTCCAGCCAGTTCGTGTTGGATACTTCTGTTTCATCCATATAAAATGATGAAACTGTAGTTTCTCTCTTATGGTTGTAATCTTTCAACTCCTGACCGGGAATGCCTATTGCACTACCACTCATCACGAACACACCGCCCTCAATTTCCACTAAGCCCGGACCGGGGCCGCGCCTGAACTTCGTATTTACCTGGAAGCCCCCGTTTTCTGCTCTGTTATAGGCTAATCCGGTTTTTTCAGAGGTCGCATTTTTGTTCGACTTGCAGGAAACCAGTGCGGAAGCCGACAGTAAAATAGCAAATGAATATAAGTATATTTTTTCCATATGATGCTGATGGGTAATTATGAGGATAAATTTACACAAAAAAAATCCAATGCACCAAAAGAATTGAATAATAAGATGTTAAAACAGCTTGAAATCAATACATTGGCCTGTATTTCAACTGCGACTTTTTGATTGATATCATTAAATTGCTTATTTAATTATATTTGAGGAATATTACTCTTCTGAAATTGTGATGCCTGTGGTGCTTCAAGAGATAATCGATTAATTAAGGACAATGAATCTTAGGCGCTTCTTACAGTTTCTTCTTGTATCTCTTCTTTTTTTGGTGAAAAGCAGTGAGGCATTATATGCACAGGTGCCTTCCGAAGCTCAAACCAATGGCAGCAGGTTCAATAGTATCCGGACTGCAGTTCCATTCCTGCTGATTACACCTGATGCCCGGACGGGTGGAATGGGAGAAGCAGGTGTAGCGGTTGCTCCTGATGTAAATTCCCTTAGCATTAATCCTTCCAGGATAGCTTTTCTTGAACAGCGGTCGGGCTTTTCCCTTTCGTACAGTCCATGGTTAAAAAATATAGCTTCAGACATCAACCTTGGCTATTTAAGCGGGTTTTACAAAATAGATGAGAACAGCACAATTGGTAGTTCCCTCCGCTATTTCTCCCTTGGTAAAATCCAGCTGACGGATGTAAACCAGCAGGATCTCGGAACATTTAGTCCCAGCGAGCTGGCTGTAGATGTTACCTACGCACATCGTTTTGGCGATTCGTTCTCACTGGGAACTGCTGTAAGATACATCAGTTCCAATATTGCCACCAACCAGTTTTCGGCGGGACAGGATACCAGGGCCGGACAGGCTTTTGCAGTGGATATTTCTGCGTATTTCAAAAAACAAACCTACCTGCTTGGCCATGATGCTGTTTTGGCCGCCGGCATGAACATCTCCAACATCGGAACTAAAATGAGTTATGCTGATGCGGCTGAGGAATATTTCCTGCCAGGCAATTTGAAAATAGGCGGTGCCGGAACTTTCATCATTGATGAAGAAAACGACATTACGATAGCGCTCGACTTCAATAAGCTGCTGGTTCCAACTCAGCCTCTGTACAATGGGGACGGCACAATTCAGTCGGGCAAAGATCCCAACCGTTCCGTACCATCAGGCATATTCGGCTCTTTTTCGGATGCGCCCGGTGGCGCAGGGGAGGAGATTAAGGAAATAAACATAGCATCCGGACTGGAATACTGGTACAATAAAAGGTTTGCCTTAAGGGCGGGTTACTTTTATGAAAACCCCCGGAAAGGTGACAGAAGATATTTTACCTTAGGCACAGGCATAAGATACAATACAATGGAACTCAATTTTTCTTACCTGCTGGCTAACTCTCAGAAAAGCCCGCTGGCAAATACCTTAAGGTTTTCCCTGATGGTTAATCTTGGGGGCAACAGTCAATAACATAAATTATAAAAATGAAGATAAAAGTAGGATTTGGATTTGATGTACATCAGTTAAAGGATCAGCATCCTTTTGTGATGGGCGGGGTGACTCTGGAACATCACAAAGGTGCATTCGGACATTCTGATGCTGATGTGCTGCTGCACGCGATTTGTGATGCCTTGCTTGGGGCGGCTAACCTGAGGGATATAGGATTCCATTTTAAAAACACGGATCCCCGCTGGAAAGGTATCAGCAGCGTGATCCTGTTACAGGAAACAGTTAAGTTGCTGACAGAAAAAGGCTGGACAATCGGCAATATAGATGCCATGCTCTGCCTGGAGGCACCTAAGATCAATCCGCATATTCCCCAGATGCAGGAAAATATTTCAAAGGCAATTGATTTGCCTGTCGAAGATATTTCTATCAAGGCTACTACAAATGAAATGATGGGATTTATCGGCAGGGAAGAGGGAGTAGTGGCATATGCGGTATGCCTCATTCAAAAATTGTAAAACAATTGTGCTTTGAGCGGGTTTTTACAGGAAACCACTATTTTATGAAACACGTAACGAAATACCTTTTTATAGCGGGTTTTGGCGTTCTTTCTTTATCGGCCTGCACAATGGGCGACAAGGGAAGTGAAAAAAAACCAGACTCAGTAACGATCGATACAAATATCAAAAGCCAGTCTGCTACACCTGCAAAGCAATCAGACACCACGCTGATTGACAGTTTGCAAACGGATACGGCCGGTCAAAGGAAATAAACATAGAAGCCACCTTACATTAATGCTGCCTGTCGTTCTAACGCCTGAAAACATTGATGTAAGGTGGCTTCTATGTATTTATATGGGGCGGAATTAAGCTTGTTTTACAAACTGCAATTCGCCTAAAATTCTAACTTCTTCACTTACTACAACACCGCCGGTCTCTAAAGCTGCATTCCAGGTTAAGCCGAAATCAGTTCTGTTGAATTTTCCGCTGATGCTGAATCCTGCTTTGTTCTGTCCGTAAAGGTCTGTTACCTGACCACCAAATTCAACGTCTAAAGTAACTGGTTTAGTTACGTCTTTGATTGTTAAATCACCTGTCAATTTATAATCGCCGCCGTTTTTGGTGAAAGATGTAGATACAAAAGTGATTGATGGAAATTCTTCAGCATTAAAGAAGTCTCCGCTTTTTAAGTGACCATCTCGGTCGCCGTTTCCGGTATCTACAGAATCCACACCAGCTTTAAAAGTTACGGCTGCATGTTCAAAATCCTCAGCGTCCGTAGTCAGTTCTGCTGAAAAGTCATTGAAGCTACCAGTAACGGTGGTGATCATTAAGTGTTTTACTTTGAACTGAAGTTCACTGTGCATTGGGTCTAAAGCCCATTTAGTAGTTGCCATATTTTTATTTTTTAGATTGCTTATTTATTATGACAAAATTAAAAAGATAAAAGTATGTATACGTTGATGTATGATAAGAAATCTTTAAGCTTTAAAGTGTTTGTGTGCGAGGTCTTTGCGTACCCGGCTCAGCGATTCAGGTGTGATGCCCAGATAAGAGGCAATCATCCATTGCGGCACCCTTAGCGTCAGGTTGGGATATAGTTTTACGAAGTCCAGGTAACGCTCTTCGGCAGTAGCACTTAACAGCATATTGATTCTTTTCTGCATAAAGCGGATAGAGTTATTCAGCATAGTGTTGTTGAGGTCATGCAGGCAAGGCACATATTGTGCTGCATCATTGAAATAGTTAGGAGGTAAAAGCAATGCAGTAGTACGTTCTATAGCCTCGATATAAAAATCAGAGGGCTCATTGAAGTAACCATTTCTTTCGCCCATCCACCAGCGTTCGGGGGCAAACTGTATCACATTTGTTTTCGCTTTGCTGTCTACCGAATAACAGCGCAGCAGTCCTTCCGTTACAAAATAAGTTTTAGTGCTGATTTCACCAGGCGAAACGATGATTTTGTTTTTTTCGAAGGTTTTGATTTTTATCTCTTTGGTTATCAGATCAAACTGCTCGTCAGTCAGAGTTATACGTTCACGCAGGTAATCTTTTAAGAGGTCGAGCATAGGAATTTGGGGCTATTTATTCTTGATCTCAACTTTGGAGAGATCTACACCACATTTACCGCATCCTGATGCACAACCCCCGCTTTTGGGAGATACAGAACGATAAATGATGCGCCCAATATAGAAAAGTGCAGCCACAAATAGAATTCCAACTAATATAATTTGCATATCCATTAAACAAAAATAATTAATTGGCCTCTGCCTGAGGTCTGTAAAATGTCAATTTGTATAGTCCTGTACCTCGGTTAAACGCGCTAGCTAAAGTTGACAACTTCTGCGTCACTCATTTTCTGTATTTCATCAGATTCGTGAATGTATACTCCCGGATAATCTTCCAGTGATGCCCTGACCATAGCCCTGGCCACATTTTCTACTTTAATACTTCTGTATTTTCTCCATTTTCCAATCAAAATGGGATTCACTACCTGCATGATTATGCTGATGCTGCCTTCCATAAACCGTTTATCTTTTCTGGTGGCATCCAGTAGTGAAGGACGGTAAATATGAATGTTCTTAAAGGGAATTGCCTGAAGGTCGCACTCAACTTCTCCTTTTGTTCTTGTATAAAAAACAGAAGAGTTTTTGTCGGCACCAATGGAAGAAACAAGATGATAGCTTTGCACACCGTTCCTGGCTGCGATCCCCGCAGCTTCGAGTGGGTACTGATAGTCGATCTTCCTGTACTGCTGCTCATTTGGCGTTTTGTTTTTTGTAGTGCCCAGGCAGCAAAAAACCACATCTCCACTAATTTCGCCGGCATAGTCACTTATCTTGTCAAAGTCAATTGCCAGTTGTTTCAGCTTCGGGTGCTGGATTTTCAATTCCTTCCTCACCAGGATCAGGACCTCCGCATAATATTTGTTTTCCAAAAGCAGCAAAAGCAGGCTGTTCCCTATGGCACCGCTTGCGCCCAGTAGTATTGCTTTCTTGTTCATCAGGGTAGGTTTTGTTTGTCAGTGTTCGCGTATGCAGCTGCATGACTGAGCTGTAAGTTCATGCAGGTTTCATTTACTCTTGATATTAGTTGCCGTTTTATCTGAGTAGGCTGTGTTAAAATTAAATAAATATTTTAATTCTTATCAAAGATACTAAAACAATGAATTTAATGTTAAATCAATTTTTTTTAAATGCTTGTTTGTACAGGTAATTGAAGCGGTCAGGGATTTTCAATGCGCATTATTTACGTAATTATGTGACATTGTCCTAGCGGATAGGATGATATATCAAAAATTTACGTTATCTTTGCGCCAAAATTAGGCGCATTTTATGCAAAAAATAAGAAATATAGCTATTATAGCACACGTTGACCACGGTAAAACCACATTGGTTGATAAGATTTTACACACTTGTTCTATTTTTCGTGACAACGAACAAACAGGTGACTTGATACTTGATAACAACGATTTAGAGAGAGAACGTGGTATCACGATCGTTTCTAAAAACGTTTCAGTAATGTATAAAGATGTTAAAATCAATATTATTGATACACCTGGTCACGCCGATTTCGGTGGTGAGGTTGAACGTGTATTGAAAATGGCTGATGGTGTATTGTTGTTATGCGATGCGTTTGAAGGTGCAATGCCTCAAACTCGTTTCGTTACTCAAAAAGCCTTGGCTTTAGGTCTTAAACCTATTGTTGTTGTAAACAAAGTAGATAAAGAGAACTGTCGTCCTGAAGAAGTTTATGAGCAAATTTTCGAATTGTTCTTTAACCTCGAAGCTACAGAAGATCAATTAGACTTTCCTGTAATTTACGGTTCATCTAAACAAGGATGGATGA
>NZ_JBEVDX010000020.1:0-8735 GCF_040513095.1 Pedobacter sp.
CTGCGTATCCAGATCAGTTACTTCTGTCAGATACTTTGCAATCTTGCTCTGCAGGTTCACAAAATTAAAAGGCAGTACATCGGCATTGGCCAGGCGCAGAACCGCTCTACCGGCAAATTGCGAAAGTGCCAGACCATAACTGAAACCCGGATCTTTGAATTTGATGTAGTTCTCGTAAGAATCGTAATTGGTATGGTATTCACCACCCTCATCTTCACCTCCAAAACCCAGGTTCAGCGATGGGATGCCCATATGCTGTAGAAAGGCTGAATAATCTGATCCTGTGCCTAGTGCACCAATATCCAGCACCTTTTTAGCCATTGCTGTTTGTTTTGCTTTGGCAGATACTGCGCTTACAGCCTCGGCCGCAATTTTACGATCAAAAATGCTAACATTGGTTTGGGGATCGTTCACCTCATGGGCAACCTCCGAGATCATATTCTCCAGCGCATGCGAGCCTGCAGCTTCCAGAAAGCCTCGGCCGTTGCCGTCAGAATTGATATAGGCCACTGCCTTTTTATTCAGTTCCGCAGCATGCTGCTCCACCCATTCCGTAGAACCAAGCAGTGATTGCTCTTCGCCATCCCAGGCAGCATATACAAGACTACGTTTTGGCCGGATACCCTGTTTTGCCAGCCTACCAATAGATTTTGCTTCTTCTAGCAATGCCGCCAGGCCACTCACCGGATCTGCTGCACCATTTACCCAGGCATCATGATGGTTACCGCGGATAATCCATTCATCCGGATATTTGCTGCCTTTCATTTTTGCAATCACGTTGTATGCCGGCACAATATCCCAGTTAAATGCTACATTCAGTCTTACGGCAGTAGCCCCGTCACCTATATGATAGGTTACAGGCAAACCACCACTCCATTCCGAAGGCGCTACCGGGCCTTTCAATGCGGCAAGCAGTGGCTGCGCATCGTGGTAACTGATAGGCTGCACAGGTATCTTTAAGATTGTCTTAGCTTCTTCTTTGGTCAGCCTTTTGGCATCCTTAGTAGCACCAATATTTGGTGTAAGAGGATCTCCGGGGTAAATTACCATGTCCATCACAGAACCACGCTGTACAGCAAATTCGGGCTTAAATGCCCCTGCAGGATAAGTATCACCCTTTACAAAACCATCATCTTTAGGGTCTGAATAAATCAGGCAGCCTACAGCACCATGTTCGTAAGCGATTTTGGGTTTCACCCCTCTCCATGAATGGCCATATTTGGCTATGACAATTTTGCCCTTCACATCTATACCCAGGCGCTCCAGTTTAGCGTAATCCTCTGGTAGCCCGTAATTGACAAAGATCAGTCCCGCCGTCACATCACCGTCGGCACCCCAGGCATTGTATGGCGACAGTTGCCCCTTCTGCGAGGTTGAAGGATCCGAAGCAATTGCCTGTTCTTCCAGCACGGCCTGATATTTTACCGGGGCCAGTAACTCAAGTGATCTGCTTTTTGGTGTCGGAAACAAAACATAATAGGTCTCTATCCTTGCGTCCCATCCGTAACTTTTAAATTTATCAAGAATCAAGCCGGCTACAACCTTGCCTCTTGCCGAACCCAGGTGGTGCGGGGATGAGGAAAGTTCTTTTATCGTTTCGCCAATATTTTCCCTGCTCAGACCAGCGTCGAATTGTTTTTCCATTGCATATTGCGCCGTTTTGTCCGCCGATTTAAAGCCAGTTATTGGAACCGTCTGGGCCATCAGGGAAACCCAAAATAAATTGAGGGAGCTGAAGATGAAGAGTCTTTTCATTGTTTAGGTTTTACAGCGATGAAGATATAATTTTCCCGTTGATATTGGAGAAATACTCTACAAAAACAGTAGTTTAAAATAAATACATCGGGAACTGATATTGTTGCTAAAATATTTTAGCATAGAATTATTCAGCCTAAAAACGAAACATATTCATCCATAGGATTATAATTGAGGAACCCGAGTTAAAAATTTGGTTTAATTTGGGGTATTTGCGAAATTGCAAAATGTTATTAGCTATCTTAAGATCCGTACAATAGCTATTGGTTGTAACTACCAATGCTTCTAAATCAATCAAAGACGAATGGAAAATACTTTGGCAGCAGGTTTTATTTCTCCCGACGATAAAAAGCGGGTTGAAGCACTTCAGCGTTATCAGATTATGGGAACCCCTCCTGAACAAACGTTTGATAACATTGCCAGGCTAGCTACCCAGATCTTTGATCTCCCTGTTTCTCTGATTTCATTCATTGATACGGAGAATGTATTCCTGAAATCCAACCTGGGCGTAGAAGAGATTCGCAACAGCCCGCGAAGCAACAGTATATGTACAATGGCACTGGGCACTGACGAAGTCATGGTTGTCGAAGATATCCCTAACCTGAACCAGCACCTGATGACTGATCCCCTGCTGGTAGCAGAAATGGGTTTTAAGTTTTATGCCGGTGCACCGCTGATTACGCACGACGGCTTTACTATTGGAACAATCTGTGTAATAGGCCGTGAAAAACGGACCTTCTCGGAAAAAGAAACAAATATGCTTAAAGGGCTCGCGCGGATCGTCATGGACGAAATTGAGTTACGCCTGCGCGGCATATTCGACGCAGAAAAGAAAGCAAAGGACGCTGCCAGGCTGGCGCAGTTGAATTTCAATAACCAATCGCTTATTGCCAAAGCACCCATGGCCATTGGTGTTCTTAACGGCAGGGAGCTGAAGATAGAGCTGGCAAACCCCATCATCCTCGAAGTTTGGGGCAAAACAGATGAAGTTATTGGTCAGACCCTGGCCCAGGCACTCCCTGAAATAAAGAGCCAGGGATTTCTTCAGATCCTTGACAATGTATTTACTTCAGGAACACCTTTCTACGGGAAAGAAGTTTGTGTTTCGCTGGAACGAAATGGTAAACTGGAAGATGTATATTTCAATTTCGTCTACCAGCCCTTAAAGGACGGGGATGGAAACACCACCAGCATCATGATCGTGGCCAATGAAATCACAGAAGAGATGAACGCACGCAAAGCTCTGCAGACCAGCGAACGGCAGCTCGAAAACATGGTGATGCATTCTGCTACAGGTATGGCGATCTTTACAGGAAAGGAATTGATTGTTGAGACGGCAAATCAGCCAATGCTGGATATCTGGGAACTGGAAGCGGATGCAGTTTTAGGAAGGTCATTGCTGGAAATCTTCCCGAATTCTGTTAACCCGGGCTCAACAGATGCAATTCTTGAAGTTTTCGGCACCCGGGAAACAGCTACATTTCCGGAAGTTGAAGTAGTGATCCGGACACCCGGCGGCCCAAAGCCTATGTTCCTGAACATCATCTACGTTCCGGTTTTTGATGATGAAGGTGAGGTGGATCAGGTGATTGCATCAGTGAGTGATATTACCCAGATCGTAAATGCCCGTAACCTGCTGGAAAAACTGGGAACGGAGAAACAGGCTACCAATGACATCCTTCTCTCAACCATTCAGGACTTGACAGCTGTCAACCAGGATATGATGAACACGCATGACGACCTGACGACTACGCATGAGCTGATCAACAAAATGCTCAGTGGCCTTCAGGATAGTCAGCCAGGCTTGCTGCATTCCCTTGAGAAGATAGAAGAAAGTGTAAAAAAAGCAGAAACAGCAGTGAAAACATCAGCCGAGAATACTTCTATCGGCATCTGGCATGTAGATGTGGAAACTATGGATTGTACCACCTCTCCCGGACTCAGGAAATTGTACGGTTATCCTTTAGATCAGGAGATCAGCTGGCCAATCGCAATGACCCGGATTGTTGACGGATACGCAGACAGAATGCTTGAGGCCATCCATAAATCAATTGAGCTGCAGCAACCATTTAGTTTTGACTTTCCATTATATGCATATGATGGTCAGCCTTCAAAATGGCTGAGGGCTTTTGGCAAACTCGATTACAATGATGGCAAACCCACACATCTTTCCGGTGTAACTATTGAAATTCCAGACCCTGGGACTCAAATACAGAATTCGCCAGTCTAATTTGCTGTGTTACAGAATGAATAAAATGATTGGGCGGTATCAAAACCTTTTTTGCGACATTTCGCGTATATCTAGTACACATACTGATGGTATAAGCAATACGGATGGAAGAACAACTCGCCTCAACTGAAGAAAATACAGTAAACCCCAAACCTCTCAATGATTTACAACGGGTGGCTGCGCTCAAACGCTATCATATAGCAGGTACTTCGCCAGAAAAATCTTTCGATAATATCGCTAAGCTGGCAGCGCAGTGTTTTGATCTGCCTATTGCCCTCATCAACTTTGTAGATACCGAACTTGTATATGTCAAAACCAGTATGGACATCAGGGGCGCAACGGTAGCCAGTCCAAGAGGTTCGAGTTTGTGCTCTCTTGCAATGCTCAATACCGATGTTACAGTGTTTGAGACCCTGCCCAGCGCAGATCCCTGTTTCCTGAGCAATTCTATGGTAGCAGCAGAGATGGGCTTTCAGTTTTATGCAGGAGCCCCTCTGATTACCTATGATGGATTCAGTATCGGCACCATCTGTGTAATGGGCTATGAGAAACGGACATTCTCCGATAAAGAAAAGGAGATGCTCCAGAATATGGCAAAGATTGTGATGGATGAAATTGAGATGCGCATAAAGGGTATCTCAGAACTGGAACGCGGACTGTATGAAACAGCGGCGCAGGTACAAAAGAATTTCAGCCACCAGACCATCATATCCGATGCGCCTATAGCCATAGGGCTCTTCACCGGACAGGAAATGATCATTGAGATCGCGAATGTGAAGATACTTGAGCTTTGGGGCAAGACAAAAGAAGTTATCGGTTTGCCGCTCAGACAGGGTTTACCGGAACTCGAAGGCCAGGGCTTTCTTGAAATACTCGATAATGTACTCAGCTCCGGGAATCCATTTTACGGAACTGAATTACATGTGATGCTTCAACGCCACAATAAAACCGAGGAAGTGAGCTTCAACTTCGTGTATCAGCCGGTAAAGAATCCGGAAGGTCAGACTACCGGTATTATGGTAGTTGCTACAGAAGTTACTGATCATGTAAATACAAAAAAACGCCTGGAATATATATCGATTGCCAATACAGAGATGCTTGCGAATCATATTGATCTGGCCAATCATCATCAGCGTTTGAAAGAAAACCTGAATGCAGCAGCACATGCTGAGCCAAAAATTGACCTTTCCATTCTTGCGATCGAAGAAAGCCTAAAAAAAATAGAAGAAGCATTACGCCTGGTCCAGGCAACAGCTAAAACATAATTCCACACTTCTGGCCGAAATATTTGATAAAAATCTCCATGGTCACTACCATGGAGATTTTTATCAAATACACAATCGCTAATCTGTATGGCTGATCACTTCTTCATCCCTTTCAATTGCGGGTGGAATCAGTTCGTAAATGATAGGCGTTACGATCCTCGACAGCAGCGTTGAACTGATCAGCCCACCGATCAGCACGATTGCCAGTGGCGAGATCAGCGGATTGGTGGAAATTGCGATAGGGATCAGTCCGCCGATAGCGGTAAGCGAGGTGAGCACTATCGGTAAAAACCTCACTTCCCCTGCCTCACGTATCGCCTCCTGCAGGCTCATTCCCTGCTTTCGCAGCTGATTGGTAAAGTCTACCAGCAGGATCGTATTCTTCACTTCTATTCCCGCAAGGGCAATCAGTCCTACTACAGCAATAAAGGACAGCGAATTCCCTGTCAGCCAGAGTGCAACTGCCGCTCCTACAATACCCAGTGGTATAACAGACAGGATAATCAGCATACTTTTAAAAGTTTTAAACAGGAGTACAAGTACGGCTATAAACATAAATACCGTCACCAGGATGATGCTCAGGAAACCGCCAAAGGAGTTATTCTGCGATTCCAGTTCACCACCCATTTCGTAACTGTAACCCGCGGGCAGTGGCATCTTATCCATTTTTTTGATTACCTCCTGTATCACACGGCTTGCCAGGTAGCCTTTCCGTACGTCGGCCTGTACCGATACCACACGTTTTTTCTCCTGGTGGTTGATGATTGCAGGTGAGGCTTCCAACTGCAGGTCGGCCACCTGGTTCAGTGGCAGAGCATTGCCCTGTACATTGTTCACATACAGGTTGCGGAAAGCATCCAGGCTGGGCCTGCCCTCTTTCATACGGGTAAGCATTACAGTATAGCCATACTTATTGTCGTTGTTATAGTAAGTACCCATATTCAGTCCCGTCACAGCCAGTCTGGCAACCTGGTCCACATTCACGGTAGAAACACCCTGCTGCTGTGCTTTCTCCTTGTTTATCGCAATCCGGATATCACTTTTTAGCAGGCTTACCGGATTTTTGATATACATTGTCCCCGGTTCCTGCCGCAGCATTTGCTCTACCTTCAGCGTTAATGCCCGAAGCGTATCCAGGTTATCGCCAAACAGGCGTACTTCAACAGGGGCAATTACCGGCGGGCCCTGTTCAAAGTTCTTTACTTCTACCTTTGCCCCGGGATAATGTGCCCAGCGTTGCTGCAGTTTACTGATCAGGAGCAGCTTATCATCAGGGTTAGTCTCCTCATCCAGCTGCACAAACAGCTGTGCAAAATCATTACGGTTATTTTCAGGGATCACATTGTAATAGATCCTGGGATTGCCCCGGCCAACATTTGATGCGTAGTATTTAATCAGCGGCTCGCGTTTAAGCTGTTGCTCTATCGTCCGGGTTACGGTATCGGTATAAGGCAGATTAGACTGGCTCGGGGTAGTAATATTGATCAGGAACTGTGGTTTCTCTGAAGCCGGGAACAGGCTAAAGCCAATCACACCAAAAAGGTATATCGATGCAGAAAAGAGTACTACCGCAACCCCGATGGTGAGGAAAGGCCTGTTTAAAGCTTTATCCAGCAAACGGGCATAACTGCCATGGATCAGCTTTTTCAGTCCGCGCATCAGGAAGTTGCCCTCAGGGTTACCTGCATGGTTTTTCAACAGGCGGCTGGACAAAAACGGGATGATCGTCAGGGAGACAAACATAGAGGCCAGCACACAAAAGATCACCGCCAGCGGCAAACTCCTGATGAAATCTCCGGACCCTTCAGGTAAAAATACCAGGGGCATAAAGGCAATGATCAGCACTATAGTACAGCCTACAACGGCCATCCCAATCTGCCTGGTTGCCATCAGCGTAGCTTCCAGCCGGCTGTGCCCTTCCAGCATCCAGCGCTCAATATTCTCTACCACCACGATGCTGTCATCCACAAGCAAACCGAGTGCTACAACCAGGCCTACTATACTCAGCTGGTTAAGGTTAAACCCAAACAACTGCAGCATTACAATCCCGATCGCCAAGGAAAGCGGAATCGAGATCATGACAATCACTGCAGGGCGGAAACCCAGTGGCAGTAAAGTTACGGCCACCAGCAGAATGGCTATGATAAAATCGTGACTTAATCCCGTCAGTCGCCTGTTCACGTTATTGGCCTGGTCAAAATTCTGCACCAGATCGATGTTTGCAGGCAGCTGTTTTTTGAAGTTTGCCAGCGCAGCCTTGTATGCAATCTGCGTCTTGCTGATATTTTCTTTTTCTTTTTGGGCAGCTACCACAAACACACAGCGGTGACCATTTAAGCGGGTTATATGTTGTTCCTCGCCATATCCGTAGTATACACGGGCGATGTTTTTGAGGACAATATTCTTTCCTCCGGCAGAGTATACGATTGTGTTATTTACTGCATCCAGCGTTCTGTAATCGTTCGACTTAATGTTGAAGGTCTTCTTCCCTGCATCGACACTTCCTCCGGGGATGCTGGCCATTTCACTGTGCAGGCTGTTCATCACGGCGCTTACCGGCAGATGCATCTGTGCCATCTTTTCCAGATCCAGCTCCACCCTCACCTGCTGCCCCGGTAATCCAAAAATCTGCACCTGTTTCAGAGAGGATATTTTCTCCAGATCGTCCTGCAGTTTCTCTGCGAAATACTGCAGCTTGCTCCTGGCGGCATTCTCCGAAACGAGCGCAACCTGCAGCACATCCACATCTGAAGGCTGTTGCTTCTGGATTTCTATACTGGCAATATCAGCCGGCAGCTCCGGGCGTTTGCTGTTTACCTCACGGACGATCTCCTGGTATTTCGATTCGATGTTACTGCTGTAAACGTACTCCACACGGATTACGGCTACACCATTGGAAATACTTGAACGCACCTTTTTGATGTCATCAAGATTGGAAATGGTTTTTTCCAGTGGCGTTACCACGCGGTCCTCAATATCCCTCGGACTGGTACCCGGGTAAATGATGATTACGGAAAAAGCCGGCGCATGCATCTCCGGATCTTCCGACCGCGGGATGTTCAGCATGGTGGTTACGCCCAGTACGATAATCATGATCAGTATCACCAGCGTAAACTGACCGTTTTTTACGGCATAGTCTGAAATTTTCATTTAGCGGAAGTTTTAGGGGTTTGAATAGAGATATGACTCTGGTCTGTGAGGTAAGCAGAACCGGAAATGATCAGGGCAGCGGCATTTTCCAGTCCATGGGTAACGGTTACGGTATTCTTGTCAATCCCGCCGACCGTCACTTTCACTTTTTGCGCAGTTTTGCGGTCGTTGGTCACAAATACATATCCGCTGTTGCCATCACCATCAAGTAATGCCTCATAGGGGATCTGCCAGCTACCGCTTCCGGTTCCTGCCTGAGCACCTTTTCCCGACCCGGATGGTTCTATGACTGCCTTGCCAAACATACCCGCTGCGATAGCCCCGGGCTTTTTGCC
>NZ_JBEVDX010000021.1:0-17721 GCF_040513095.1 Pedobacter sp.
TTTTTTTTGCGGCATATTTGATAAAGCTTAAGGTATTGAAGAGCAGATGCGGATTGATCTGAGCCCTCAGGAAATCTTGTTCAGCGCGGAGTACATCGTTTTTTAGTTTTTCATTTTCTATGTCTTGTTGGAACATTTTCTTTTTTCTCTGAAAATAGCGTAGAAGAAAATAATAGCCGGTTGCAAAAGAAATAAAATAGATAGCTCTCCATAGAGTAACAGACATATACAATCGCGTAAAAAATGAAGTTTGATATTGTTGGTACCCCGTTTTCTTTAAAATAACTGTGATTATATAAGTTAAAAGGAAATAGGATAACAATTCAAGTAGAGTTGATAGTATGATGTATAATATGGTAAAAATACTATTGGTAAAAGCTTTTTTTAATACAACCGTCGAATGGAAATAAAAAAGGGAAATATTTAGAATATAGAATAATACATAAATAGTAAATGGACGGAAACCATTGATCATGGTTGTCATCGACATTTCATACAAAATAAAAATAATCCAGCACAAAATATGTATACCATAGGCTTCTCTTATGTTTGATAATGAGTTCTTTAACCGTATTTCGTATAATAAATCAGGCATGTGATATAATAAATTACAAGAAAAATTATTTCTTAAATAACATTGGGTTCATTAATTAAAAAACAGAGTTATGAACCTAGGTAAAAGAAATTTCAAAGTAGCAAAAAAAACATTGTTTGTTTTTAAAGGTCAGTCACCTTTTAATAACATCATTATCAGTTCTGATCCCGGAACTTCCTTTTCAATCACTACCCCAGGTACAATGGTTCCAAAGCATCACCATTAACAAAAAGAACTAAGGCTTCAAAGTGTGTTTCCTGAGAAATTCCAGGAACACACTTTTGTACTTTTCACCAATCTGATGACTCATACCATCAGCCATTCTTGCAATATTCCCGTCTACACGGTCAAGGTAATTCAGGGATATAATAATCGACTTATTGATTCTGAAAAACTCATCCATTAACTGTAGTTTATTCCCCATGGCTTTCAGCCCGATATAAGTGATTTCATGTCCGGTTGTGGTATTGATCGTGGTATAATTCAGCATGGCCTCAATAAAAACGATGTTGCTGTATTTGATTTTAATATAACTGCTTTTTTGTCCGCCTTTGATAAAGAGAAATTGATTCTCATCGCGCTGCAGCTTAATAATATCCTGAAATTTATTATTGAGGTCTTCAACCTTTTGTGTAAAAGAAATATAGGTAACCGGTTTCAGCAGATAACCGTCAGCCTTCGCGCCGAAGGCTTCCAGAGCATATTCCCTGTATGCTGTAACGTAAACCAGAAAATGACAGTATTTATTCAATATGTCCGCGGCTTCAATTCCATTAAGCACTGCCATACTGATATCTGAAAAAATGATATCGACATGCCCGGTCTCCTGAAGATAAGCGATTGCATGTCTCGCATCTGAGAAAGTGGACAAAAGATTTAAAGTAGGAACCTGGGCTATCAGGTTACTCAGTTCATCAACAGCATGGGGTTCATCATCGATGACAATACAAGTCATTATCATAAGTACATTATTTAATAAAGGCAATGAATCAACAACTAACATAAAGATACAATCATTAATAATAAAGATCTCATATTTTGATAAATTTTGCTTTGTCATATAATATTTTACCCCTTTCATATAAATTATTCTTATCAGTTGTACGGTACTGCTACCTTGGGATTATAAACGAAATAACAGAATGTCTACCTATGAGCCGTTGTGAGCTGTTTGCATTTTATACATAGTTTACAACGGCTTAATTATCCCTTTAAAACCAAATATATCCCATATGAGAAACAAAGAATACACTAAAAGCAAGCTGATCGATGCTGTAGGAACCATTATCCGTAAATATGGATTCACAAAATTAGGCGTAACCAGAGTAGCCCTTGAAGCCGGAGTATCAAAAGTCCTTATTTACCGGTATTTCGGTAGTTTTAGTGAACTGGTCAAAGCCTATCTGCAGGAAAATGACTTTTTAAAGGATTATCTTTCTGAAGACCCTGATGAGGAGGACCAGAGTTTATCTCTACGCGAAAAGGTTTACAAAATCCTTGCAGAGCAATTCAATAGCTTCTATAAACACTGCGAATTGGAAGCTAGGCTGGTTATTGAGATTTCCAATGATAAAGTGATGTTTAAAAGTATCCCAAGAGAAGAAGCGCTGGCCGGGCAGCAAGGTTGCTCAGGTGTTGTGTCAACATTACTTTTGGCAGGAACAGATTACCTTATATTAGCCGGGCAGGAGGGACTTAAAGCTCAGGATCCGGAGGCAGATTCTACCCGGAAAAGTGACCTGCTGCAATCGATCGGCCAGATCGTGGAGTGGCCCCTGGGCTAATTCAGAGGAGCCTGAAAAGCCGCATTTATTTTGTGCTTTCTGTAATGCGTTTTTGAAAATAAAACATCACTTTTGCAGTCTTGAAAAAGGGTTAACGATGTAAAAATAAAAGCGGTATTTATGGAAGAAAAGGTTGTTGAAGAGGTTGTCGAACTAATTGAGCGGAATGTTGAAGGAGAGTTAAGAGATTATTTAGATGCACTCAATATATCTGATGTCGAACATTTGATAGACGACCTTCCACAGTACGCAGTTACTCTTATTGATACTATATCGGTTAAAAGAGCAGTAAATGTTTTCAGGATCCTTGACTTTCCTACTCAGGAGAAGATCATTAAAAAGCTTCCCGGAGAAAAACTTGCTGAACTGATCAACCTTCTTCCTCCGGATGACAGAACTTCCCTTTTCTCTGAACTGAAAGGCGATGCTGTAAAAAAGCTGATCATTCTTTTGCCTGCAAAAGACAGGGTAGAAGCCTTGTCTCTTTTAGGATATAAAGAAGACAGTGTAGGCCGTCTGATGACACCTGATTATATTGCAGTCAAAAAAGACTGGACTGTTAAAACGGTTTTGGAGCATATCAGAAAGTACGGAAAGGATTCTGAGACCATTGACGTAATCTATGTTATAGATGAGAACGGAATACTGCTGGATGATATCAGGATCAGGGAAATCCTGCTTGCTGATCCCGGAGTACCGATCGTCGCTTTGACAGACAACCGTTCTATAGCTTTAAATGCAAATGACCCGCAGGAAGAAGCGATCAACGTTTTCAGAATGAACAACAGGGTTGCGCTTCCGGTAACGGATGACAACAATGTGCTGCTGGGAATTGTGACTGTAGATGATATCCTCTGGATTGCCAATGAAGAATATACAGAAGATATGCACAAGATCGGGGGTACCCAGGCACTGGATGAACCTTATCTTGATATGCCGATCTTCGGGCTGTTTAAAAGGAGGATTGGCTGGCTGGTGGTGCTCTTTCTTGGAGAGATGCTTACTGCTACAGCAATGGCACATTTTGAGGCAGACATTGCAAAAGCAGTAGTGCTTGCGATGTTTGTTCCATTGATCATCTCAAGCGGTGGTAATAGTGGTTCACAGGCTTCTACGCTGATTATACAGGCGATGGCGCTGGGAGAAATTACTATTGGCGACTGGTGGCGGGTGATGAGAAGAGAACTGATCTCGGGATTGATGTTAGGGGTTGTGCTGGGCTGCATTGGGTTCCTCAGGATTTTTACCTGGACTTTATTCTCAGATCTTTACGGGCCACACTGGGCGCTCCTTGGGGTAACAGTTGGGATCGCACTGGTGGGAGTAGTGTTATGGGGTTCCCTGGCAGGATCGATGCTGCCGCTGCTGTTAAAAAAACTTGGTGCCGATCCGGCAACTTCATCAGCTCCTTTTGTAGCAACGCTGGTGGATGTCACCGGACTGATCATTTATTTTTCAGTAGCAGTCATGTTCCTCACAGGGGTATTACTATAAACCTCAATCTTTATCATATACATTTATATTTATATACATAGATATCTGTATTTACAGATATCTATGTATATAGATGCTTGCCGTGCCTAACAGGCTCATTCTGTAACGATCCAACGTCCTTTTCATTCCTGTCAGTTTCCCTGAGCGAACGAGATAGGTAATAATTAATCCGATGATCATCTCCGTATTATTTAACTAAACCTGCAAAACGCTGATAGAAGGCTGTTGGACTTTTTTCATTTTTAGGTTCAAATTTGCCGGCAATAATCGGCAGGTAAATCACTCTTCTGCGGCTTTCTTCACCTGTTACAGCAGATTGTGCTACGCGGTGCCAGAGTCTGCCGTCATGGATCGTAAGATCGCCTGCATCCGGAACAATAGCTACTTCCTGTCGGTCAGCCCTGTTGTCCAGAAAATACCTTTTTCTGAACAGCATGTTATATAAACTTTGTTTATGGGTACCCGGTAAAACCCTTAAACCACCATTCTCAGGCCTAACATTACTCAGGTGTATACCCACATTCAGCATAGGATTCAGTTTGCTGCCCTGGAAGATGTCCCGTAAACCATCTGTATGCCAGCCCATTTGTGTAAACTTACTGTCTACGCCATTCACATAATGGTTCAGTACCATTCCATCTTTTTCTTCTGTTCCCAGCCTGGCTCCGGGGCCAATAAGGTCCAGCAGAATTTCAAATCTGGGATCATGTGTTAATCCTTCAAATAGAGGGTGATGCTGATTGATAAAAGCAAAACGCTGTACAATGGGCGAACCGTCCAGGTCTTTACCATATTTCACAGGGATTCCGTTTACCTTAATTTTCTGCGCTGCGATCCATTGCTGCTGCACCTGTGACGAGGCCTCAATGATGTCGTTTACCGTTTCCTGTTTGATGAAGTTTTTAAAATGAATGAACCCGTTTTTGTTAAAGAATTCTTTTTGCTCCGGAGTGATTTTACTGCCTAAGCTGAATTTTATAGATAAGTTGTCCATGACTGTAATTTTTAAATACGAATGAATAGAATAGGATGCTCAAAGCCGGCGGGTCTGGCTTGAGGATAGTGATTAATCAATAAAACGAATAGAGATTAATGGCAACAACAGCAACAAACAGCCCTTTGGGAAAAGGACATTCGCATGGGACATGCGCTGAAGATATGTTTGTGATTTGCCATCTAAATAAAGTCTACTTAATTAGTAGACAATGCAAATGTAGCAAAATATTTGTCCAAACAAATTTTATTTAAATTATTTTTTGAACGTGGCCTGTTAGGGGACAACTGGCTTAACGCGTGTATAAACCCGCACCAATTTTTTCAATCATGGCTTTTGGCAGATGAGAAGCAAAAAAAGAAGATACTTTATTCAGAAAGCCAGGAATGATCTCGGCCTTTTTATCGAACATTCCCTTTAAACCAGTTTCGGCTACTTCGCCGGGTGCCATATTGAATTTTGCCGCAAGATCTGCAAAGGCATCCAGACCGGCGCGGCTCGCAAAAGCGGTATCTGTGGGGCCAGGGCATAAGCAGCTCACTGCAACAACTGAATGTTTGAGCTCATATCTGATCGCCCTGCTGTAATTCAGGATAAATGTTTTACTGGCGGCATATAATGAAAAGTTAGGGAGGGCCTGATAAGCAGCAGTACTTGCTATATTCATAATGTATGCCTGTTTTTGTTGTTTCAGCAATGGCAACAGGTGATACGTGAGTTCCACGACTGCCCTGATGTTCAGCTGGAGCATGTTCATCTGGTCAGTGATTGACAGCTGGGAAAATGCCCCCCACAATCCATATCCAGCGTTATTGATCAGCACAGTTAATACTGAGGTTTGCGATTTACACCATTTGGCTGTATTCTCTGCTGCGCCTTCAGCTGATAAATCAATTGCCAGGACGGCCACCTTCACATTGTAATCTTTTTGAATAAGAACAGACAGATCCAAAAGCGCTGTTTCAGACCGGGCAACCAGTAATAAATTGTAGCCGGCTTTTGCCAGTAAAAGTGCGATTGATTTCCCAATGCCTTTGCTGGCACCTGTGATCAGAGCGTATTCAGTCATGTTCAGTAAATTTTTGCGGTAAAATAACGAATTTTAAAGCCGGAAATAAAATGCCCCCAGAAAGCTGTATACTTTATGGGGGCAGAGTAAACCGCTAACGCGGATATTATAGTTTTAAACGTTAAAACGGAAGTGCATAATATCGCCGTCTTCCACAACGTATGTTTTACCTTCAACACCAAGCTTTCCGGCATCTTTACATGCATTCTCAGAACCTAAAGCCACAAAGTCTGCATACTTGATCACTTCAGCACGGATAAAGCCTTTCTCGAAGTCTGTATGAATCACGCCAGCTGCCTGCGGGGCAGTAAAGCCTTTGGTAATAGTCCATGCCCTTACTTCCTGCACACCTGCGGTAAAATAAGTATACAAATCAAGTAAACGGTAAGCGGCAACAATTAGTTTATTCACGCCTGATTCCTGCAATCCCAGATCAGACAAAAATTCCTGACGTTCTTCGTAGCTATCCAGTTCAGCAATTTCTGATTCTATTTTTGCAGAAATAATCAATACCTCAGCATTTTCATCTTTTACAGCTTCTTTTACGCGGTCAACATAAGCATTCCCATTGATGACAGAATTCTCATCCACGTTGCACACATACATTACCGGTTTCTGGGTCAGTAAGCCCAGTCCCTCAATAAAGTCAAAATCATCTTTTTCAAGCGGGGCAGAACGTACAGATTTGCCGCTTTCCAGATGTGGTTTGATCACGCTTAAAACTTCGAAAGTCCGTTTTGCTTCTTTGTCAGTTTTAGCCAGTTTTTCAACCTTCTGAATGCGTTTTTCTACCGTATCAAGATCTTTCAGCTGTAATTCTGTGTCAATGATCTCTTTATCACGGATTGGATCAACAGAGCCATCCACGTGGATTACATTGCCATCATCAAAACAACGCAATACGTGTATGATTGCATTTGTAGCCCTGATGTTTCCTAAAAACTGGTTTCCAAGTCCTTCACCTTTGGATGCACCTTTCACCAAACCGGCGATATCCACAATTTCGATTGTATTGGGAACTACGCGGTTGGGTTTTACCAGTTCTTCCAGTTTGGTTAGTCTTTCATCAGGTACGGTAATAACACCGATATTTGGTTCAATCGTGCAAAAAGGAAAATTTGCAGCCTGAGCTTTTGCGTTTGATAAACAGTTAAATAGGGTAGATTTTCCAACATTTGGTAAACCAACTATACCACATTGTAATGCCATGAATGATTTTTTTCTTGATTTGCCGCAAAGGTATCAATTTTTTTAAATGCCTGATGCAATAAACTTGCGCCACACCCAAATATTCATTATGTTTAACAACTTTAATATAAGTTATAATCTATCCCAACATTATGGACAACTTTGAAGAAATAGATCCGGTTTCCCCTCAGGAAGATGAAGTGGAGGCGTTATGGGTTTCAGAGGATGTGCGCAGTTATTTGTATGAGACTGCAAAATGGACAAAATTTTTGTCTATTGTAGGATTTGTCTTTGCCGGAATGACTGCCATTGGCGCATTTGGAGCTGGTGCAGTACTGGATACTGTCTCTTCAGTGACTCCTAACAGTCCGCTGATGAAAATAGGCGCGGCCGGTCTCACGATCATGTACTTACTGATCGCTTTGTTCATTTTCTACCCGAGCTACCTGCTGTTTAAGTTTTCTGCAGCTACCAACCAGGCAGTATTGTTTGCCGATCAGCCGAGTTTATCGGTTGCAATGGGGAAAATGAAATCCTATTTTAAATTTTATGGTATTGTTACCATCATCTTCATTGCATTTTATGCTTTTGCGATCATCGCGGTAGCTATCGGCGGAATTGCCATGGCAGCGCGTTAAGATATCAAGGGAAAGCCCTGCCGGTTAGTACCGGGCAGGGCTTTCTATTTCGTGTTTAAAGGTTTTGATTTCTTTGCTGAGCAGCTGCTCAAAATAGGGATTGAATAATCTTGCCAGCCCTATTCCCACACCACCGATAGGAGGGTGATAAGAAAGCACAATCTTGAGTATTGTTCCCGATCCATCTGGAGTTTCATCAAATTCTACCTTGCCAACGTGCTGCAGAACAGAGCCTGTTGCAGATCTCCATCCAATCATATGACCGGGTTCATCTTTGACAATTTCCGCGGTCCAGTTTACAGGAAGCATGTTTCCAAGTACCGTTGTTTTCCAATGGGAAAGTTTTTCACTGATTGTGCGCACATTAAACAAATGGTTTACACTACCCGGCAGATTGTTGATATTTCTCCAGTATTTGTATACATCTGCGGCAGGGCGGTCAATCACAAACTCACCGCGGATATTCACTGCCTGTGGTTTGGTACCGTCTATATCCAGCTGTTCATAAAACAGGCAGCGCCCTGTAAAACCACGGTAGGTCAGGTATGCGCCATATAGGAATTTAGGCTTAAAAGGATTTCTTAATCCTTTGCTGAGCAGGATTGCCCCTGCAAATACAGACACAAACCTTTCTGTCAGACCTACATTTTCATGCTGTTGTTTTTCTATCGAAAAATTACCAGAACGTAATTTAAGATGTTCCTGATGTGTCTCCATAATTATTTCTTTTGTTCAATAGCTTCGCCGATTGCGGCAACATCCTCATCGCTGAGTTCGCCCCAGAGCTGTTCCCATTTCTGATCTTCATCCAGTCTGATCTGCGTGAGCTGTTCATCACCGGATTTGCAGATAAAATACTCTACGCCATCGCTGGTTTCATCCGGTTTAACTGTAATCGTTTTGCTTTGTCCGTCCAGATTGATAACAATGTCAAACTCTGGGTTATGTAATTCTAGATCTGCCATAATTTATCTTTTATACCTAGGTAACAGATTTAGGGCATGAGTGTTTCGCGAATTTGCGTTTAATCGCATAAAAAAACACCTGCAGAAATTTACTTGCAGGTGTTTAATATTTTCTTATCCGGATGCTGTACCCGGAGATCTGAACGATTAATGCTTAGTTCTGAGCTTCTTCAAGCTTCACAATATTCCTGTAAGGGAAGGAGGTGAAGATATGGCGGCGTGCAAATCTACCCGGAGAATCAGCATTCACCAATTTCACATAAATCGCTTTAGGTACTTCAAAATATTCATATGCACTTCCGTCAAGGAAATATACAGTAAGGATCAGTCCCGCCCATTTATAATCAGCAATACCACAAGAAGCAGTTGTAGCTGTGTATTCATCGATTGAAAGCGCAAGCGTTTCAGGAGCAATACTTACCAGGAAGTGGTAAGCCTCGATAATTTCTTTACTTTTTACTTCAGCGGCATGTTTAGCCTCGTCGCTTTCCTGAAATTTATCCGGATGGTATTCCTTCATTAAATTTCTGTAAACAGTTTTTAACTCCTTAAGTTCGGCATCTTTCTGAACACCCAATAATTTTCTGTAATCAACAATCTTCTTCATAATGTATTTAATGGCAATATCTGTTTGTGATTAACAGGCTGAATGGCAGGATCAACCAATGGATCAGGGAAACATTTTTGCAAAGGTACAATTTTAAAAACGAAACAAAGATTAAGCTTATGTTATTGATATTTAATCACTTTTTAATTTGCTTTTAATCCGCCTTTAACCAGCTCGTTTTAATTTTGATCATCTCTTATAATTTGTCTTAAATTTCAGAACATATGTGTAATGCAACATTGCTGGCTGCCCTGGGCACGCCCGAAATCCTGGTGATCCTGGTTGTAGTCCTTCTCCTTTTCGGCGGCAAAAAAATACCCGAGCTGATGAAGGGCCTGGGACAGGGAATCAAAGAATTTAAAGACGGTCAAAACGGACATGAATGAGTTTGGAAATAGATAGTTACCTTTATGGCTCAACTAACATTACTCAGCCCATGTTTAAAATCGGATTAGCAGAAGATGATGTCAAGATAGCCGGCCTCGTGAAAACCGGGCTTCAGGAACACAACTACAGCGTAACCACCATCTCCGATGGCAGCCTGGCATTGAATGCCTTCCAGGAAGAAAGCTTTGATCTGATCATTCTGGATGTGATGATGCCCGGAATGAATGGCATTGAAGTATGCCGGCAGCTACGGGAAACCAATAAAGAGGTTCCAATTTTAATGCTTACAGCACTGGGTTCAGTAGACGACAAAGTACTTGGATTAAACTCGGGAGCTGATGATTACCTGGTCAAACCCTTCCATTTTAAGGAACTCCTGGCCCGGATCGAAGCCCTGCTGAGGCGCCACGCCCCGGCCTTTACCCAGCAGAAAAACCTGCTGAGTTATGCAGGCATCGTCCTTGATACCTATAGCAAAACCGTTCAGCGCGAGGGAAAAGATATCCAGCTCACCGCCAAAGAATTTACACTTTTGGAACTCTTCCTCAAAAATCCAAACCGTCTTTTATCACGTCAGTATATTGCTGAAAATGCATGGGATATCAGTTTCGATACGGGTACAAATGTGATTGATGTCTATGTAAACTTTCTCAGAAACAAGATCGAAAAAGGATTTGATACCAAACTGATCCACACCAAGATCGGGATGGGTTATATCATGAAGTAAGGCCCCATGAAGATAAAAGACCGCCTGGCTCTCTATTTTACACTAATCAGCACACTTACGCTGCTTTGTGTGCTTGCTGCGGTTTATTATTCTTTCGGGAAGGTGATGGAAACAGAATTCTTTGAGCGGCTCACTGACCGTACCATGGTTACAGCCAAACTGTACCTGAAAGCCGATGAGATCTCCAGTGACGCGCTGAATAAAGTGCGTGAGCAATATCTCGAAAAGCTTGATGGAGAAGTGATCCGGATTTATAACGAACGGAACAACCCAACTTTTATCGGAGACGAGCAGCAGTTCTGGACCAACGAGACTATTGATCTGGTAAGGCAACAGGGCAAAGTGCGTTTCAAAGACGGCAACAGACAAGTTGTTGGAATCTTTTATAAAGATAACCAGGGTGATTTTGTGATCATTGCTTCGGCTATAGACCATGCTACGGAAATACGGGTTGAACAGCTCCTGAAAGTGATGATCATCGTGTTCATCATTATTTTTCTGGGCCTGCTGGTTTCCGGACGATGGATCGCAAAAAGGATCCTGGCACCCTTAAACGTATTCATAGAACAGGTAAAACTGATTAAATCCAATAATCTCCACTTTCGTGTGGAAGAGGGAAAAAACAAAGATGAGATTACCCTGCTCGCGCAGAATTTCAATAACCTGATGGAACACCTTGAGCAGTCTTTTATCCTTCAGAAAACCTTTGTGGCCAATGCCTCCCATGAACTGAGAACCCCGGTAACGCGGATGATCATCGGCGCTGAGATTGCCCTTTCCAAAGACCGCCTGAAAGAGGAGTATGAAAGTGCTCTTCATTCGGTACTGGAAGATGCTGAAAAATTAGAAAATATCATCACGGCACTGCTCAACCTGGCGCAGGCAGACCTCGAATACAGTTCCTCAAAGGCAACAGACATCCGCCTGGATGAAATGATCTGGCAGCTGCAGACCGAATGGAACAATAAAAAAGGTGCGAATAAACTCCATGTTGACATGATTAACCTTCCATTGGAAGATGAATCCTCCCTGATCATCAGGGCTAATCCTACACTGCTACAGATTGCGCTCGATAATATTATCGGCAATGCCTTTAAATTTTCAGACAACCAGCAGGTAAACTGTGTGATGGAAATGATGCCTGAAGGAATTATGCTGACCATCAGTGATCAGGGTGTGGGGATCTCCGAAGATAAGCTCGAAGAGATCTTTAAACCCTTCTACAGTTCATCCGGAAAAGCCGAACACGCAGGCAACGGAATGGGGCTTTATATGGCCCATAAAATCATTACTTTGTTCGGCGGAAAAATCAGCGCAGCGTCATCTATTGGGGGCGGAACGACCTTTAAAATAGCGTTTTGTTCATTTTAACCAGTTTTTAACTGGCCTTTAATTCACCTTTAATTTTGCCAAATTAGATTTGTTTAAACAACAAATCAAATGGTAACCCACTCTCTGAAACTTTATCAGTTCATTCTCTGCCTGACCCTGCTAGGTTTCGCGGAACAATCTGTTGCGCAATCGGCCGATACGCTTCAGCTTACCTTACCACAGGCCGAGAAACTATTTGTGCAGCACAACTATCAGCTGATCGCACAGAATTACCAGACCGATCAGGCAAAGGCGGATATTATTACTGCAAGGTTATTTGATAACCCTACACTCAGCGCAGAAACACAGCTTTATAACCCGGATACCAAAAGGTTTTTTGAAACCTCGAAAACCAATGGTGAATACCAGGCTTCTATCTCACAGCTGGTAAAACTGGCGGGCAAGCGCAATAAGAATATCCAGCTGGCTACAGTCGGCGTAAAACTGGCCGAGTATCAATATTTCGACCTGATGCGTACCTTAAGGTATAACCTGAGGGCAAACTTTTACAAGACCTATTACGCGCAGCAAAGTGCGAGACTCTACCAGCAACAGATCAGTTCACTGCAGAAGCTGCTTTCCGCTTCCGAAGCACAGCTGAAAGCAGGGAACATAGCAGTAAAAGATATTATCAGGATCAAATCCCTTGTTTATAGTTTGCAGACGGAATACAATAACCTGCAGAACAGCATAGGGGATATGGAAACTGATCTCAAACTGATGACCAATATTAAGGCAGACAGCAACATCAGCCTGGTGATGGATCCCTCTGAAGAACAAAACTACCAGCTGAATAAAACAGTATATACTACCTTACTCGATTCTGCCCGTAACAACCGTGCAGATCTGAAACTTACCCAGACAGGCATCAGCTATGCTGAAAAAAGCCTGATGGTACAGAAAGCGATGGCGGTACCGGATGTGCAGCTTTCACTGGTTTACGACCTTCAGGGAAGTCACCCCAACAACTACACCGGACTGGGCTTAAGTATCCCACTGCCGCTGTTTAACAGAAACCAGGGAGAAATTAAAAAAGCAAAGATCGCTGTAGATGCGGGAAAAAATATGCTGAACCAGCAGGAAGCAACTTTGGAGAATGAAGTGTCTAACAGCTATAAAACAGCATTGCGCACAGAAAGTCTTTACCAGGGATTTGATAAAAACTTCAACACGGATTTTGATAAGCTGATCACTGAGGTAATCAAAAATTTTAAGAACCGGAATATCGGACTGGTCGAATTTATGGATTTCTATGATTCTTACCGGCAGAATGCACTGCAGATGAACGACATGAAGTACCAGCGTATGAATGCGAAAGAAGAGATCAATTATGTTACCGGTTCCACCATTTTCAAATAAATTATCATGCAAATTAACATCAAAAAACTCAGTATGCTTACGCTCAGCGTACTGACGACTGCCATCGTTTTACAGGGCTGCTCTGAACATCCGAAAGAACAACCCAAAGATGATAAATTTACACTGACAGACTCACTGGTGAACCGCTTACTGATAGACACAGTGAGAAATCCAAATAGTGAAACCGATCTGAACTTTTCAGCCAAAATTGCTCCCAATGAAGAAACAACATCCAGAATCTTCCCGATGGTCAGCGGTAGTGTACGCTCCGTGCCGGTAAAACTGGGTGACCATGTTTCCAAAGGTCAGGTAATGGCTACCCTGGGCAGTCCGGAGATGGCCACTTTTGACAAGGACGCGATCAGTTCTTCTGCCGAACTCAGCAATGCAAAAAGAACATTAAAGGCCGCTCAGGATATGTACAACAGCGGCTTGTCATCGGCCAGAGAGCTCGAAGAAGCTAAGAACGATTTCCTTGTGAAACAGGCAGAAGATAAACGCAGCCGCGCCGTACTGAACCTGAATGGGGGAAGTACAAACGGCAGTTATACCTTAAGATCGCCCATCTCTGGTTTTGTGATCGAGAAAAACCTGAACAACAATATGGCTATCCGGCCAGACAATAATCAGAGCCTTTTTACTGTAGCCGATCTTTCTACGGTCTGGGGTGTCATCAATATTTATGAGTCTGATATTTCCAGTATCCAACAGGGCGACCCGGTAAAGATTTCCATTCTTTCTTATCCCGATAAAGTCTTTACAGGTAAAATAGATAAAATCTATAATGTTTTAGATCCTGATAGTAAGGTCATGAATGCACGTGTAAGTATCCCTAATCCGGGCTTGTTATTAAAGCCGGGAATGATGGCAACGGTACAGATTGCTGCCAAAACCAACAGCGACCTGCCCTCTGTAAATATCAATAACATTGTGTTCGACGAGAACAAAAATTATGTGCTCGTACTGGATAAGGTGAAGAAAATACGTATTCAGGAAGTCACTATCGAACGTCAGTCGGGCGACACAGCATATATAAGCACCGGCTTAAAGGCGGGCGACCGTATAGTTGCTTCAAAAACCGTATTCCTTTACCAAAGTCTTAAGGACTAATTTTTCAGGACGTTAGATTAAACTCATTGTAATGAACAAATTCATTAAGTCGATCATAGGTTTTGCCTTAAAAAATAAATACTTCGTATTTTTTGCCACGCTTGTCATGATCGTAGCAGGCTACCTGAGCTTCAAGAATACCACCATAGAAGCCTTTCCTGATGTAACCAATACAAACATCACCATCATCACCCAATGGCCGGGAAGAAGTGCTGAAGAAGTAGAAAAATTTGTAACCAGGCCGCTGGAAATAGCGATGAACCCCACAGAGAAAAAAACCAGTATCAGGTCTTCTTCACTCTTCGGTTTATCCATTGTTAAGATCACTTTCGAAGACGATGTGGATTATGCTTTTGCCCGTGTACAGGTGAACAACCACATGGATGATGCTGATCTTCCGGCGGGAGTATCTCCGGGTATACAGCCTTCATCAGGACCTACCGGCGAGATTTTCCGTTACACCCTGCAGAGTGATAAAAAATCTGTAAGGGAACTGAAAACGCTGCAGGACTGGGTAGTGGAAAGAGAAATACTTTCTGTTCCCGGCGTTGCTGATGTCGTTAGTTTTGGAGGTGAAGTGAAGACCTACCAGATAACTGTTGATCCGCAGAAATCCATTCAGTATGGTGTTACTGCAAAAGAAGTCTACGATGCGGTTTCTAAAAGTAATATCAATGTAGGTGGTGATGTCATTACGCAGGCCGGTCAAGCCTACGTTGTGCGGGGAATAGGTGTACTCAATAACATCGACGAGATCAAAAATGTGATTGTTGACAATGTTAACGGGACACCTGTATATGTCAAAACCATTGGCGATGTCACCGAAAGCGCACTGCCAAGACTCGGACAGGTTGGACGGGATAACGATCCCGATGTGGTAGAAGGCATCGTTGTCATGCGCAAAGGCGAAAACCCAAGTGCAGTATTGAAAAGCCTGAAAGAAAAAATTAAGGATATCAATGAGAATATCCTGCCTGCGGATGTAAAGATCAACACTTTTTATGACCGTGAAAACCTGGTAGACTATGCCATCCATACGGTAATGCACAACATGATGGAAGGAATAATCTTCGTAACTGTTATTGTATTCCTTTTCATGGCCGACTGGCGGACAACAGTGATTGTATCCATCATCATACCACTGGCACTGCTCTTTGCTTTCATCTGTTTAAAGCTGAAAGGAATGTCTGCAAATCTGTTATCGATGGGGGCTATAGATTTCGGGATCATTATAGACGGTGCCGTCGTAATGGTTGAGGGTATTTTTGTCGCCCTCGACCATCGTGCGGAAAAAGACGGCATGGAGAAATTCAACAAGCTGAGCAAGCTGGGGATTATCAAAAGAGCCTGTCTGGAAAACGGGAAAGGGATCTTTTTTGCCAAGCTGATCATTGTAACCGGTTTACTGCCTATTTTTACCTTTGAAAAAGTAGAGGGCAAGATGTTTTCTCCGCTGGCCTGGACTTTAAGTTTTGCCTTGTTAGGTGCATTGATCCTGACATTTACCCTGGTGCCTGCACTGGCAAGTGTATTGCTGAAAAAGGACGTAAAAGAGAAACATAATTTCTTCCTGAGAGCGATAACCAATGGCACAATCAGCATTTACAATACTGCATTTAAGGCGCGCAAGATTGTTTTTCCGGTGGCGATGATCATCCTGGTAATAGGTTTGTTCAGCTTTAAATTTCTGGGAACAGAATTTTTACCGACACTGGATGAGGGATCAATTTATGTAAGGGCAAGTGCGCCCCTGAGCATCTCACTGGATGAAACCAAAAAGCTGTCGAACGAGATCCGCAAGATCTTCCTCCATTTTGATGAGGTGAAACAGGTGGTTTCACAAACAGGAAGACCAAATGACGGTACTGATGCTACAGGCTTTTACAATATGGAGTTCCTTGTAGATATTTATCCTAAGGATGAATGGAAGCGCCATGAGACCAAAGAACAGCTGGTAGAGCGCATGCAGGAAAGGCTGAAAGGGTATCCCGGTATCGCACTGAACTTCTCGCAGCCGATTTCTGACAATGTAGAGGAAGCTGTATCCGGCGTAAAAGGATCGATTGTAGTGAAGATGTTCGGGAACGACTATAACTATATTGAGAACGAAGAAGAGAAGATCCAGGCGATCCTGAAAACAGTGCCGGGTATTGAAGATCTTGGAATACTGAGGAACCTCGGTCAGCCTGAACTGCAGATTAATCTTGACCAGACCAAAATGGCTTTATACGGTGTAACCACTGAGGATGCCAATGCGGTAATTGAGATGGCTATTGGCGGAAAGGCAGCTACACAAATCTTTGAGGGCGAGCGCAAGTTTGATCTGAGGATCAGGTATCCGGATTCGTTCAGGCAAAATGAACAATCTATCGGCAACCTGCGCATCCAGAGTTTATCTGGTGCCAAGATACCGCTGAGCGAGATCTCTACCATTAAAAAAGTAACCGGGCCAAGTATCATCTATCGTGATAAACACGAACGTTACGGCGCTATTAAGTTCTCCATCAGGGGCAGGGATATGGGAAGCACTATTGCCGAAGCACAGGCTAAAGTAAATGCCCAGATCAAGTTACCGAAAGAATATAATCTGCAGTGGGCTGGTGATTTTGAGAACCAGCAAAGGGCAACTGCCAGGTTATCGCAGGCTGTGCCGATCAGTTTGTTGCTGATTTTCTTTATCCTGTTTGTGCTTTTTGGCAATATCAAAGATTCGCTGCTTGTATTAAACAATGTACCTTTTGCAATGGTGGGCGGAATTTTAGCCCTCCTTGCATCAGGAGTTAACTTTAACATTTCTGCAGGTATTGGGTTTATCGCGCTTTTCGGAATCTGTGTTCAGAACGGAGTGATATTGCTGACCAGGTTCAAAACAAATATTGCAGACCTGAAATATCATCCTTCATGGACTTTTGCAGATGCATTGAAAGATGGTATTGCCACCAGGCTTCGCCCGGTAATCATGACAGCCATGATGGCTGCTATTGGTCTGATGCCAGCGGCTTTATCTACCGGTATTGGTTCTGAAGCTTCAAAACCACTGGCGATAGTTGTGATCGGAGGTTTGATTACCAATACGCTGTTCAGTCTTTTTGTTTATCCTATTGTGTTTTACTGGGCGTACAGGAAGAAAGCTGATCACATTGTGAATACGAGGGATTTGTCCAGATCAGAATAGGGTATTTAATGAATGATTTTATTCCAGCGTTATGATAATTGCATAAGATCTATTGCTGTTCCAGGGTAATCTTATGCAGTTTTTCAGTTGGTTAGGGTTGTGTTTGCAGGAGCAGAAAGGATTGGCAGATCCCTTAATGTTCCCTGACAAACACTAAGAGGGGGTGCTGCGCAAGCAGGCCCCTTTTTATTTGGATATACACCAGATTTGTCTATGTTGTCCGTGATGGTTATAACACAAAGCGGATGAACATAACAT
>NZ_JBEVDX010000022.1:0-4294 GCF_040513095.1 Pedobacter sp.
GATTATCTTTTCTTTAACATAAATATTTATTCACAAATATGGAGATGGCAAAAACGAAGCTACTGATTGTTACACACGAGATGTCGCCTTTCCTCGAACTTACCAAAATTTCAGAGATTACCCGTCAGTTACCACAGGCAATGCAGGAAAAAGGATTTGAGATCCGCATTCTGATGCCCAGGTTCGGAAATATCAATGAAAGAAGGAACAGATTACACGAAGTAATTCGTCTGTCGGGGATGAACATCATGATTGATGATAATGACAACCCTCTGATTATCAAGGTCGCGTCAATCCCAGCAGCACGTATGCAGGTTTACTTTCTGGACAACGAAGATTACTTCCAGCGTAAGCACGTATTCAGAGATAAAGAGAGTAAGTTTTATGCAGACAACGACGAAAGAACGATCTTCTTTTGCAAAGGTGCACTGGAAACTGTTAAAAAATTAGGCTGGGCGCCGGATATTGTACATTGCCATGGCTGGATGACTTCTTTGGTTCCTGTATACATTAAGACTTCTTACAAAAACGACCCGACCTTTAAAAACTCTAAGGTTGTTTATTCAGTTTACGAAAGTTGCTTCACTGAATCTTTAAATGCTGACCTGCACAAAAAAGCAGTAATGAGCAATATGACTGAAGAAGACACTAAAGTTTTCGAAAACCCTACTTCCAGTACCTTACACATTGGTGCGATCACTTACTCAGATGCAGTTGTTTTAGCTGATGAAAACATTGAAGACAATGTGTTAAAATTTGTTAAAGATTCCAATAAGCCAACTTTAGCTTTTAATTTAACCGAAAATTTCGAGAACTTCTATTCGTTGTACGAAGAGATCTCGAGTGAAGAATTGGTTTCAATAGCATAAACTCAGGTATTATTAAATTAAATATGAAATTTTCAAAACTAGACTTATTGACCCTGTTGATAAGTCTTTTTCTTTTTTCGTCTTGTAAAGACTCAAGCAGCATCGGATTAGATGTAGATTCTTCCACTGCTGTTTCCGGAACGCTTCTGGATACCGTTACAGTAACATCCAGAACGGTTAGAGACGAGGCCACACAAACTTTTTATGGCGCAGGTTCTACTTCAAATCCAACAAGATATCCTTTAGGGATGATGGTTGATCCGATCTTTGGCAGTACTACCGCAAGCCTTGCAATGTCTGTCAACCTGCCCTCTTCCACTGCTACAAGTTTCAGTACGACCCCGGTAACTATAGACTCTGCAGTATTAACACTGGCATATACCTATGCCACGGATTCCCTGCTTAGGAGAGCCAGAGAATTTTACGGTGACAGCACAGCCAATTATAATATTACGGTGAGCCAGCTTGCAGAAAACCTGTCAACTCAAGGTTCATGGCTGAGCACTAAAAATTATGCTTCAGGAGATGTGCTCGGTACTTATACCGGCCCCGTTAAACCCTACACGAAGGTAAAAGTAACAACTATAGTAACTGGCGGCGCAGATACATCTATTACAAAAAAACCGCATCTGAGAATTAAACTGAGTGCAGATCTGATCAAAAGCAAAATAGCCGCGCTGGATTCCTTAAGCCTGACTACAGATGCAAAGTTTAATGCTGCTTTCAGGGGATTAAAAGTAACAGCGACAACCACTGGTACCGGAGGAATGATGTTCCTGGATTTTACTACCGGGCTTTCCAATCTTGAAATCTATTACAAACAACAAAACGCCACTACAACAACGCAGATAGATACCATTTATAAGGCTTTTCCGATCAGCAGTGCTACAAACCCGGTAGCAGCCACAGTTACTCATAATTACACCAATACACCTGTTGCCACACAGATTAATACACCTGGAGATTACCAGGTAACCTACCTTCAGGCGATGAACGGTATCAGAAATAAGATCAGTTTTCCTTACCTAAAAAATCTGACTACAACCCTAGGATCTAAAATAGTTATTAATAAAGCAGAGCTAGTGATTGACAGCAGCAACCCTGCAGATTCTATTCCATTTAAAATACCGCCACGCCTGGCAATGTACAGGCTGGATATTGCCGGACAAAGACAGAATGTAGCTGATGCCAATGTGTATGATGCTACAACCAATTCTACCGGAGATACACGCCCATATGTTTCAGGAGTTAAATTTGACGGTTTCTACAGATTCATCAAGAGCGGATATCTGCAAAACAGCTATTCATTTAATATTACAAACTATGTGCAGGATCTGGTAGATGGTAAAACAGTTGATTATGGTACTTTTATTGCACCGATTGCAACTGAGGTGACGGCCATCACTTATCTCAACACTGCAGGTCAGCTTACTACTTCAGGAAACACAGCACCAGTACTGGCTGCTTACGCCTATCCAACGCAAACTTCAGCCGGAAGGGTTGTCATCGGATCATTTAACAATACCAATGGCAAAAAGATCAGATTAAATATCTACTACGTGAAAACGAGCACGAAATAGTAACCAAAACACCAAACAGCAAAGGCCACTCAATTGAGTGGCCTTTGCTGTTTATGTACATCGTAAAGTTCCTAAAAAGGAAGATCACCGGAAACCTCTTCGGCATCCAGATATTCATTCTCAGTTTTAGGGCTTGCATTGCTGTGGACAGGTGTGCTTTCGAAATCACTCTTGCGCCCAAGAATTGTGAAATTCTCGGCAACAACCTCTGTCACGTATTTTTTTACTTTTTCCCTGTCTTCGAACGAACGCGTTCTCAGCTTCCCCTCTATATAAACGAGTTTCCCTTTTTGTAAATATTTGGATGCTACCTCTGCCAGACCTCTCCACAGCACAATGTTATGCCATTCCGTTTGCTCCACACGTTTGCCGTCTTTGTTATAAGTCTCTGACGTAGCCAACGGAAAGCTGGCGACGGTTACACCACCATCTAAGTGACGAACTTCAGGATCCTTGCCTAAATGTCCTACTAAAATTACTTTGTTAATACCTGACATGAATTTGGAGTTTACTATTTGTGAAAATAGTTGTTAATAAATTTGGTTAGAATTCTTGGTTGCGGAAGCTGGTCAAAGTCTGCCCATGAGACCCACTTTGCTTCTGCGTTAATATTAAAGTTAATGATATAATTACTTAAAGCAAAAAACTGAACGTATATAATTTGGTGAGTTAGCAAATGTTTTATTTCCACCAGGGGAAGAACAGTAACATTCTCACCAAAATTTTGTTTAATATTGTTAATAAATTGTTCGTCATAGATACTAACGGCCTCTCTGGTTTCGATACTTGGAAAGTCATACAAATGCTGCCAGATGTCCTCATCAATCCTTTTGTTGACTAAAATCTCATCGCCATCGCGACAAACAAAATAGTTAATATGCCTTGTTTTAACAGTCAGCTTTTTAAGCTTCACAGGCAGCAGAGGAATTAAATTATTATTTTTCGCAAAACAGGATACCTGCAGTGGGCAGGAAGGACAATCCGGTGATTTTGGCTTGCACTGCAGGGCACCAAATTCCATAATTGCCTGATTATACAGCGCAGGGTCTTCCTTATGGATTAACGATTGTGCCAGTTCAGAGAATTCTTTTTTACCCGCGGTACTGTTAATTGGTGTTTCAATCCCAAAATACCGGGCAAGCACACGGAAAACGTTTCCATCCAGAACAGCTTTGGCCTCACCAGATGAAAAAGAGGAAATAGCAGCAGCAGTATACTCACCAATACCTTTCAGCCGGATCAGCTCATCGTACTTTACAGGAAAAACACCATCATGCAGTTCCATAATCTGCTTTGCGGTAAATAACATGTTACGCCCCCTGGAATAATAGCCCAGTCCCTGCCATAATTTAAGTACCTGTGTCTCCGTAGCCGCAGCAAAATCCAGTACCGTCGGATAGGCTTCGAGGAACCTGTTAAAATAAGGAAGCCCCTGCTCAACCCGCGTCTGCTGTAAGATAATCTCGGAAAGCCATATCACGTAGGCATCCTGCGTATCGCGCCATGGAAGGCTTCTTTTGTTGCTTAAATACCAACTGATAATGTCTTGCTGAAATGCCATAACTCCAAAAGTACATTCTAATCCAGAATTTATTTAAAATTTAATATTTTTGGATGCTGAATTTTACATTGGAATTCATGAAACGCAGCGTAAATGGAATCATGTGCTCGCCCATATTTTTTAAAACTTGCAATTCCCTGATACAATTCCAGATAAATAATTGATCTTTTATTTTCCTATCTCATTAAAAAGCAATACTTTTGCAACCCCAAATCACTTATAAATATTAAACACACAACAATTAATAATAGAAAATATGACTAAGGCAGATATTATTTCAGAAA
>NZ_JBEVDX010000023.1:0-87697 GCF_040513095.1 Pedobacter sp.
GCAATCTTAAAGTAGGGAATCAGAATGGAATTAACCCAGGTTACAAATCCAAAAATAAAGAACAAAATACCAATGATGGCCATAGATATCGTCACCTCTTTTCCACTCGTTTTGTCTGCAGCCATAGTTATCGTCTTTTACAGTTTAGAAATTACGTGTACGTACCCGAATACCTTTAAAAAAATTATCTTTTTCAAGATAATCCGGCAAATGATCAAGCAAACCTGATCTCGTGTACGTAACCGAAGATATAAATTAATATTTTAGAATCATAATGACACTGCAAAATTTATGTTATTAATCTTAAGCCGGTTTAACGGCATTAATTGCGGTAAAACTTATAGTTTTCTTTGGTGATGATGTCAATTGGCATAAAATAATTCTTTTCTACCTCCACTTTTAGCACCATATCCTGATAAAGTGCCATAATACCTCTGTAACCTTGCTCCTGTGGCTTCTGGCAGATCAGGAAATCGATCAGTCCGTTCTTAAGATAGGCTACATTATCCTTCAGGTAATCGTATCCAATGAGAAGTAATTTTTTCTGATCCGATTCCTGTAAATAACGCGCCACAGATACAACACGTGAATTGGTTACGAAAATTGCTTCCGCATCAGGATGGTCATGCAATAAATCCTTCAGCCGGGCAGCTACAGAAGAATAATCCGTTTGACGGATATCTTCTTTTATAATGGTCAGCTCTTTTGCATGATCAGCAAAGTAAGCCCTGAAACCTTCTTCTTTACGCAGCAGGTGGTGATGGTTATCGATCTCCCTGGAGATATTAATAATCAGCACCTTGCCGTTTTCCCTGATGGCATAATTTGCCAGATGGGCACTCAGATATCCGCTGTGAAAAAGTTCCGGACCAATATAACATAAGCTGTCCTGTTTGGGTAGATCAGAATTAATCAGTACGTAAGGGATTTGCAATTGATCACATTGTTTGGTAAAAGCCAGCGATTCATCAATAAAAGACGGAGCAAGCAAAACCCCATCGATACTGCTTTTCAAAATCTTTTTAGTGAGATTGACGAAAGACTTCTTATCATTGAGGTCAAAGAAGTACTTTTCTACCTTAATACCATACTGCTTGATTTCACTTTCAGCCTGCTCGATCCCAATTAAAGGCGCTGCCCAAAACTCTGTTTCATTAGATTCCGCTGGTATCAGCACTGCGAAATTCAGTACTTTATTGGATGCCAGCCTGCGGGCCATAATATTGGGCTGGTAATCCAGCTCTTTAATAATATCCTGAATGATCTTTTTGGTTTTTTCGGATACGCCGGAACGGTTGTGAATTACCCTGTCAACAGTACCAATTGATACATTAGCTCTACGGGCTATTTCTTTTACTCCGTTTAATTCTACAGCGCTGTCTTTTTTCATTTTGTATGGCATAAATATGGTCAGGTTAGCAAGGCTGCCCTGACCATAGTTTGGCCGTAAATATACTAATTATCCTTTTTCAGCAGCAAGAAAAGCGTAACCTGCTGTTAATGACTTTTATTTAAACGGTCAAAAAGCATCTTTATCTTAGCCAGGTGCAATTCGTTATCCTGTGCAAGTTCAGAAGCATAAAATACAGGCTCGTTTAAAGCTGTATATCTGCTATTCAACAAGGTCATCTTTTTCATTACATCTCCAAGCCTGCCTGCTAGTTGCGGAGCCTGAGCCGCAGTAAAATCTGCTGAGTTGGCTTCCGTTTCTATCATTTGATAGTTCAGGTACTGTAGCCTGATATCGGTTAACAGCACATACTGCGCATATTCATCTTTATTTTTAGTAGGCTCAAGAGCATGAAGTACGCCAGCCGACCAAGCTACACTGTCAGCAAGCTGCTTTAAAGACACAGGTCCTTTAACTTTGTTGTTCCCGACTTCATATGGAACTGCAGTCAGGGCCTTAAGAAAAGAAGCCGACTGCCCTTCATCAAAACCATAATTGGTTTTACAATACTGACCCACAAATTTTTTCTGGTCGAATGGTACCGTCGATTTGAGCGCATCGGCAAAAGCATCGATATACATATTAAAAGCGGTGATCGGGTATACACGACGAACTGCAACCAGATCAAGCAAATCATAGCCCGACTCTAGTACCGGCGAATAAACTCCTGAAGTAGACCATGAGGTCATGATCATACCCTTATAGCCTAACTTGCGGGATTGCGGAATAAAGTCGCGGATATTATTAAAATGTTTGTCCCAGGTGGTCAGGTTATAGTTATCCGGGCTACTTCTCAACGAAGCAGCGCCCCAGATTTCGAATCCGCTCTTCATGAGTTTTTCATGATCACCAAACTTATCCAGGCTCCAGCCATAATTCCAGTCTACAAAAATCACCTGTTTGGGCAGATATTGCAGGGCATCAGGATATTTTAATGCGATATCAGCCCACATGATGGGTATTTTACCCAGCTTAATTACAATATCACACAGCATTCTGATATGGTCTGCATATAACTTTGAAACTCCCTCCTTCTCCACCTTTGCCTTGCATAAGGGACAATGTCCCAGCAGATGGGTTTCGTCACCACCGATGTGAAAATATTTGGAAGGATGTGTTTTTACAAGCTCGGTAAACAGGTCGGTGAAAAGCACACGGTTTAATTCTTCCTTAGAAGGGCAAACCTGCGATAGATCTTTCTGGTCTTCGCGCTGCAGTGTATACCTGTTATTTCGCAAAATATACTCTACATGCCCAAAACTCTGCTGTAAGGGAATCACGTCAATTCGCAGATTTCCACAAAAGTGGATGAAGTCAACAATTTCTGCTTCAGTATAGGCGTACCTGTTTGAAATCAACGGATTTTTCTGGAAAGGATAGGTGGCCTCATACTCCATAATCAGGGTGTTGTACCCATCTTTTTTCAGACGGAGTGCGAGCGTTTTAAGCGCAGGCATTTTCATTACCTGGATCCGGAGGTCAAGATGAAATCCTTTCACCGGAAAGTCAGTTTTTGGGGCTATAGCCGAAGCTTGTTGAATACATAGAAATAACGCTATAGTAAATAGCACCAGCTTGTTCAGATACTTCCGGTTGATCATTTTCATCTTCTCATTTTTAGATTAATGCACTGCTTGCTTCATCAATAAACAGAATTGCCATAGGATGGTTACGCAGGATAGTTGATGGGAATGTTTCCGTAATATCTGCATTCAGTGTATGTTGTATCGCAGGAGCCTTTTTCTCACCGGGTACCATACAGTACGCGTATTTTGCTGCAAATAATGTAGGTACAGTTAGCGTTAATGCATGTGTTGGAACCTCACTAAGCTCAGTGAAACATCCATCATTCACCTGCTGTTGGCGACATTCCAGGTCAAGCTCAACCACTTTAACCATTTCAGGATCATTAAAATCAGCCACATGCGGATCGTTGAAAGCGAGGTGCGTATTCTCACCTATACCCATGCAGCAAATATCAGCCGGGAAGTTCTTTAATATAGCTGCATACCTTTTACATTCCTCTTCAGGCGCTGCTGCATTTCCATTCAGGTACTGTACCATAGCGAAAGGCACTTTACCAAAAAGACGATCGCGCAGGAAATTACCGAAACCCTGTGGGGCAGCTGCGTCCAGACCAATGTATTCATCCATGTGGAAAGCATTTATCCGCGACCAGTCGATCTTTTTTGTAAGCAAGGCCTCCAAAAATTCATTCTGCGACGGCGCTGCGGCAAAGATCATATTGATCTGTTCCTTTGACTGGAGCAGTTCATTAATTTTATGGGCTACGCGTTCCGCAGCATCCTGTCCCATTTCCAGTCTCGAGTTGAATACATTTACTTCCAAACTGTCCTTAAAAAATTTTCTACTTGTTGATACCATTATAATTTTTCTGATGTATGAACTGACTGGTAAATTACTTTACCTTTTATAATTGTTGTTTCGATTTCAATGTTATCATTAAATATGACTACGTCAGCATCCTTGCCAATGACCAGGCTCCCTTTTCTATCTGACACACCCATGATTTCTGCAGGGGTTTCAGTAATCATTTTAACAGCTTCGGCTATTGTTACACCAGCAATATTTACCATGTTACGAACCAGACAATCTGCGGTAGTAACACTTCCTGCAAATGCGGTGCGGTCTGGCAGTTTAGCAACACCATCTTCTACGATTACTTTCAATCCATTTTTTAACCCCCCCAGAATACTATCTCCGGGTGGCATTCCCGCAGCACGCATTGCGTCGGTGATCAGGGCTATTTTGCCGGCACCTTTTATTTTATATATCAGCTTGAGCAAGGGGGCAGGCAAATGAATACCGTCTCCAATCACTTCTACACTCATGCCATCGATCAAAAATGCGCTTTCTACTACACCCGCATAACGGTAAGCATTACGGCGGGTTACTCCTGACATGCCCGAGTATAAATGCGTTGCCAGTGTATAGCCATTATTATATCCCTCCAGTACTTCATCGTAAACCGCGTCTGTATGCGCCAGTGCCGGAAGTATGTTTTTTGATAACAGGTATCTCGCGAATTCAATTGCGCCTTCCAGTTCCGGTGCGGCGCTCCATCGTTTCACTACTTTGTTATCTGCTAAAATATCTTCATACTCCTCCGGATCAGGATTACGGATGTATTTTGGATCCTGCGCGCCGCGCTGGGACATTGCGAAGTACGGGCCTTCCAGGTGCAGGCCCAGAAATTGAGAACCATCTACATTTTTATCCATAGCAAGCTGGTAGGTAGCGATTGTATCTAAGATATCCTGTTTAGTACTGCTCAGGGTTGTTGGATACATTGACGTAGTACCATATTTAACGTGTGTTGCGGCAACGCCCAGAAAGGCTTCAACGGTATTGTCCATAAAATCATGACCACCACCTCCGTGAACATGAAGGTCAATAAAACCTGCAGAAACATACTGTCCTCCGGCATCTATTTCCTCTGCCCCGTCCAGTTCGGGATTTCCCTGTACAACAGTATGAATGACCCCATCTTTGATCAGTAATGCACCATTATCAATAATTCCGTTGGGCGTTATGATCTTCCCATTAAATATCTTCAGCATAATTTCAGTTCAGCACACTTATTTTACCAAATGACTAATCGTGTACGTACCCGAAGATACAGATTGTTTATCTACTTCAAAAATATTTTGGGAAAATCATTGGTAAATATTATTTATGCCGTGCTGTAAACTGAGCCATATACAATGATGATGGTTGCAAACCCTGCTGGTTGGCAAGATCCCAATTCCCGTCGGGACGATCCTTGAAGCGCCCGGGCCGCTTCTGGCCCTTCTGCCCGATGCAGTAATTTGTGCCACTGGTCCATGGACTCTGTACGACGGTCTCAGCCGCAGAGCAGTTCCACAATACCTGTGTTACACCTGCCCAACCGTGCCCCGTTCCATAATTTCCTCTATCTTGTACGGCTATCTCACCATCTGTCGTGATATTGTCGTAAAGCGTACCTGCTGCCCATCGCTGATGCGGCCCTATATCAGCATGGGTACTTGTTGCACTGCAGTTGTAAAAAACATTTGGGCCACATACAGCTTTTCCTGTCACAAAATCGTGCCTGCCTTCCGTAGTATGGCAGTTGTAGAACAGATTTTGCTGGCCGTTATTATTGAAGGAATACCTTCTGCTGCCGGTGATGATTGATTTTGCGTCCAGGCATTTTGAATTGCTTACGGTGATATTCCGCGCAGCATACTGAAGACTTACACATCCAAATCCAAAATATCTGGACGTCACATGATCGACCCAGCAATTTTCGGCCTTATCAATTTCAATAGCTGTCCAGCCATGATTTTCAGCAGTATCCGTAAGGAATTCCGATTCAATACTCATATTTGATATACCTGTTTCAGAGATGCGCCCGGTAAACGATGTTTTATAAATTTCAGCACCACCATACTGGTCTTCCATTTGCATACAAACCGGGTTATCGACAGTAATAGTGTTTCCTTTCACTTTCGTCACGGTCCGTTCAAACTTCATATCATATTCGCCGGGCTTCCATTGTTTAGTTCCCGGCCGGTTGATGATCTGGTCCATTTTGATCGCTGTAATCCATTGCGCTGTCCCCGGCCTGTAAATCACAATATGATCTCCTGCATGGTAACCAGCCGCAGATTTGACATGAAATGAAAATGTACCAACGGGCACGAATGGGTCACTGATACTGGTCCTGCTGCCTTTGATTTCCAGCAAATGCCCTGAACCTCTAACGCTCAATAAGGTACGTTGAACACTACCTGTAGCTATGATTTTTGTGGCCGATTCGCTTTCACCTTTTAATACAATTCCACTTTGATTGATATTGATTGTACCTTCTACGAGGTAGGTTCCATTTTTAAGTAAGATGGTTCCACGATAACCATTTGCATCGGGTTGTAAAAGAGAAGTTTCATCTATAGCTTTTTGTATAACAGGCATACTGCTGCCAGTTCTTGCAGGATAGATTGATTTTACAATTTTTAGGCTGGGCAAGGGTTTATCGCCATTGTGGTAGCCCACACGGCTAAAATCCGGTATTGTATTTCCCTTAGCATCCGGAGTATAGGCCAGGGTACCATCAGCGAGTACTTTTACATATTTAGATTGCAGTGGTGGCTCAACCTTTTTGAAAGCCCATAAAATGATAATCAAAAATAAGATGAAAAACCTTAAATAATATTTTTTCATCACACGTTCTCTAATTGGCCTGCTTTGCCAATAGGCAAGATCATGCTGTTCGTCATCAACATTTTTCCTCATCTCCTTTCTCACTACTGGCACAATTTTTCGCATTCGACTTTCTATTGGCTTAGGTTTCGAAATTCCATTGAGCATCTTTGTTACCGTAATCGAATCTAACAAATATTAGTCATATTGTCAGCTAAATAATTCTTACATTCAGTACTAAGACACCCTAACAATGCTGAAATTTACAACCACAAAGGATTTGTCAGTGCAACCATTGTCTGATCAGCTTTACGGATCTCTATACGAATATAAGCAGACGATTTGCGATTAATTTTAAGATTTACAGTTTGAACATTGCCTGATATTCTGTGGCTAAGCAATATCCCTTTATCTCCTAATAAAGTCAAAACTGTATTTTCGCAGCCTTTAGCAACCACATGAAGTTCAGCAGTAAGAGCTCCGTTTTTTGGTAGCTGCTCACCGATACCCACGGTTTTACCACCGGATTTGACAGCAAGCTGCAGCGAAACCTGACGGTTTGCCGCGATATAAACCTTACCACTTCTGATGCCTTCGAGTATGGCATCTTTAGCCAATCCATCGGCATACACAACAGTCTGCGGACTGCCCAGGTTATTGGGAGAACCACTCGCTTTGTCGGTATCACTTGCTCCTATCGCTAATTTCTTAATGCCACTCCTGAGGAAACAGACTGCGCAACAGCATACCGGGAAGCAATAAAAAGAAATATAGTTAAGAAGTAAATGCCTTTATTCATGCAGTACTAAAATAGCTTTTACGGTTCTGTTCATAACCTGATTTACCGTGCTTTTGGTAAACAGCCTGTAAACAATATTATGGTGATGTTTTACGAGGCAAAGGATATCCGTTTCGTGTGATTCAATAAAAGCAAGTATGCCGCTTAGAGGGCTGCCTTCAGTGATATAATTGAATTCGGGTTCTGCATGTTTGATCAGTCCTTTTAATTTACTTTCAAATATTGCTATCTGTCTGGGGTCAGATTTTTCGGTTACGTACAAGACCTGTAATTTGTCAGATCCAAAGCCTTTTACCATTTCATTCAATGCATTTACATCCTCGGCCGACAACCTTGTTTCATAATCAGTTGCCAGTGATATTATAGGAACTTTAGAAAATTTGCTTTCCTTAGGAACAATCAGCGTTGGTATCTTCAAATTGGTAACCACCATGCTGGCATTACTCCCTACAATTCCGCTGATGCCGGTTGATCCGGTAATCCCCATAACGAGCAGTTCTACATGATGATGAGCAGTATATCTGTTGATTACAGTTTTTAAAAAACCCACATCGCACAGCGTTTTTACCAGCACATCTTTATATTCTTCCCTACTGGTGTATATGTTTACCCATTCTTTAAGTGCCTCTCTCTTGTTATCATAGTAGTTTTCAATGAAGATGGCATTATATGTACTATTGTTGATGCCCTCCGTAGGATGTATGGCATGTATAGCACATACTTCTAACTTCAATACCTTGGCTAATTCCATTGCGTATTCCATCGCATTGGCCGCACTGGCCGAAAAATCGGTGGCTAATAGTATTTGTTTCATTTTGCAGCGGTTAGATGAAGAATAGAAATTTAAATAAATAAATGGAAAAACAGGAATAAAACGAGAGACAAAACGATAGCTACAGGCAAGGTTAAGACCCAGGCAATTGCGATGTTCTTTAAGGTTCCGTTGTTCAGGTTTTTTGTGCCTCCTGAGGCTACCATTGCACCGGCAATCCCGCTTGAAAGCACATGGGTTGTACTCACCGGTAAGCCAAATCCTGTACTTAGCCCTATTGTTGTAGCCGCAACGATTTCGGCGGTTGCGCCCTGGGCATAACTTAAATGTTCATTCCCAATTTTTTCACCGATCGTTACTACGATACGCTTCCAGCCAATCATTGTTCCAAGGCCCAGTGAAACGGATATCGTTCCGATTACCCATATTGGCGCAAAGTCTGTTACCTTCAGGAGCTCATTTGATGCATCAGATAAAATGGCTTCATCTCCCTTTTTTAGTGCGATGCTTTTATTGGTTTTAATGGCTTCGATTTCGCTGTTCATCTTCTGGATCAGCTGACGAAATTTATAAGCCTTGAGGTTATCTGTAATAGGTTTGCCTGATAACTCTGCTTTCGTTGCAGCAATAGCCGAATCCAGTCTGGAGAATAAACGGTTTCCGGCTGTATTGACGGTTGGATTTCTGTGCAGTACCATTTCCGTTTGGTTCAGTGAGGAAAGGATTTTGTCCTGAGGGATAGAATGGTTTACAGCAAATTTCACGGGCAGGAATGCGATCATGATCAGCATCAGCAAACCTACTCCCTTTTGTCCGTCGTTACTGCCGTGGAAAAAACTTACCAGTGTACAGGTGGTGATCAACAGCAACCGGATCAGGATCGGTGGCCTGTCATTTTCTCCCGTTGGGATATGGAAGAGCTGTTTCGATTTAATGATATGTTTCATGAACATCATAAGCAGCACGGCAAGGCCGAAACCGACCAGGGGTGATAACACAAGTGATAAACCTATTTCTTCTGCCTGATGCCAGTTTACACCACGGCCACCGTAATACCAGGTAAAGCCTAAACTGGCACCGATCATTGCGCCGATCATAGTATGTGAACTGGAGCATGGGATTCCAAGATACCAGGTACCCAGGTTCCACACGATTGAGGCTAAAAGTACAGCAAGTACCATACAGGCGCCCACTTCTACAGGAAGGATCATCAGTTCGTTTAAAGGTATCAGTTTCAGAATACCCATAGCAACGGATACACCGCCCAGCAACACTCCCATAAAATTCCAGAAGCCCGACCAGGGTACGGCTATCACAGGTTTTAAAGCTTTTGTGTAGATCACTGTTGCCACAGCATTGGCGGTATCGTGGAAGCCGTTTACAAACTCAAAGCAGATGACTGCAAGCACGCAAACCAGGAACACAAGCAGTATGGTGCCGCTCAGATTAATTTCGCCTAATAAGGGGAAGATCACTGCATTTAATTGGGTTTGCATATAAGAATGACGATAAAATAGATTATTGATCAAATAACCGGATATCGTCAGTAAATGCCGTAAAATTCAGGTTAACAAATTGTTATGTTATCGGTTGATTTATATTAAAATTTATCCTGTTAAAAAAACAGCTGGCAATCTATCCGACGCCAGCTGTATATTAAATTATTTTAAATTTGACCTTTCCTATTTCAGGAAGTCGTCATCATCGTCATCCAGATCATCGTCATCCAGATCCAGGGCATCATCATCTTCGATATCCAGATCGTCATCGTCCAGGTCCAGATCATCACCGTCCGTCTCAGTTGGCAGGCTATCATCGTCAAGCCCCAGGTCATCATCGTCATCAATCAGATCATCATCGTCTTCATCTCCGTTACCGGGGTCAGTTGGCAGATCGTCAAACTCCTCTGTGCCGTCATCCTCAGGATCGTCATCCTCCGGATCATCATCTCCATCCACAAGATCTGCCCGGTCATCAACTTCTTCCAGTAAACCATCAACATCAGCGGTTCCGATATCGTCTGTATCTGTATTCAGGTCTTCTTCGCTGAAAGTATCGGGAGTAGCTACCGGACTGTCTTGCAATGGCTGAACTTGTTGTTTTGTTTCTTCTACGTCAATGCTTCCGTTATTTCCGTAGTCTTGATTTTGATTTTCCATAGTAGATTATTTTAGCAGGTATAATCGAATAACACCATTCATCCCATATGGTTCTAAGAAAAACCATTTTTTACAGCTGGCATCTAAATTCTTCAGCATCAATTTATTGAACATCAGGACTCATTCCTTCATTGTAGTTTAAATCAGCGCTCATGCCAAAATATATACTCAGCGTAGATATTAGCAATTTCGATGACCACAAGGCCATTCATCAGGAACTTTCCAAGTATGACTTCTACTGGGTAATCAAAGCAAATGAAGGTATCTATTACTGATGATACAGATTTAAATACTGAGCACGATAGTTTAATGGTTCATTCCCAATAGAGTGCAAAGCCGGAGAAGGGAACCGCGAAATTTGTAATTAATTTTACCGGCAATTGAGATTTTCTTTGTAGCTTTTCGATCATTATGGTCTACACTATCAAACATTGAAAAGTAAGGGTAAAAAGCCTGTTTCAAAAGGCAATGATGCGCTTGCGCAGTTACGCAACAGGTTCTTCGAGCGGATCGAAATCCTTTGTGATACCTTTGCAGGTCCCGGATATTTCAGGATGCTCCCGCCGATCGTCATTGAGCATATGTTCCAGAACCGCTATCCTACGCTCAAGGCTAAGGCAGACCCTACCTCAAAAATTGATAAAACCAGGGTGGTACAGTTCAACAAGCTGATGAATAAATTTATCAGCGACAGGTATATTGAACTTGACAATGGCGGTAAGGTTTACCTGAGCTGGTACCTGTCAGAAGGGCTGATACTGATCAATTACATCGCTGAGATGGCAGAAGTTCAGTTTCCGAATGCAGTTCAGCTTAGAGAGGCTTTCAGCCCGTATCTGCCGGGTTCCGAAGTCCATGAGATGATCGAAGATATGCTGATAGAACTGGTACATGATACATCAATATTTCTGAGTGACCTGAGACATACCATCATCAATGCAGATATCAGTCAGACAGCCTTTTTCGACCGGGAAGCAATAACCAACGACGTTTTTATCCAGGAATTCAGACCTGAAAAATCATCCATCATACTCGATGGGGAAAAAAGAAGCATCACCAGCTTAAGCTGGATTGACGGCGATATGCAATGGATACCCACCCAGGTTAAACCTTCCATCCTGGGTTTTAAAACCGGTTCTTTAGCTATACCGCTTGAGGTTTATATCCAGCAGCATGCACTTGCTAAATTGCAGGAGCGTATAGATATTACTCCTGGAATCCTTCATTACATGGCCTTTATGATCATGAACCAGCCAGAAATCAAACACCACAAAAATGATAACAGCAGCCTGGTTGAATATTATCTTTCAGATCAGAAAGTAGGCTATCTGCTGGTGAGTCTCGTAGATGCAAAACTGATTATCCGGACTTTCCTCTTCCTCACCAATGACGGTACTCCGGAAGGCAAGAAACTCAATCAGCTATTGTCACTGGATAAACAGGATAAAAAATACCTGATGATTGATACTTTACCCACCTTCAATTCTTATCATATTGATCAGAATGAGCACCTGAGTAAACTATTCAGGGAAGCGGGTTGCGCCCCCCTGCTTAAACTGGGGCACCTGAAGGAATATTCGCAGAAAGAAATCAAGGATAAAGACCCGGAATCAATCATGAAATATCTTGGAGATTCGGATAACTTTAAGGGGCTGGGCTAGTTAGTGGCAAACTTCCTGATCAGGTACTGTGATCTTCTATCATCTGGCCGATAAACTCCACCAGTTCCAGGTTCATGTCGCTGTCGGTATACCATACATAGCCCCGGTCCATATCTTCTATCGGATAAATAATCCCCAGCAGTTCAGGAATGACTATCCCATGGATCTCATCGTCATCATTCATCGTCACCATAAAATGGTTAGGTTCTTCTAAAGGAGTTACGGTTACTGTTTTGTATAAAAAGCGTACACTGAATTCCTGCATCTTCGGTCTCATTTCAAACAGAACACCTTAAAGGCAATTTCTGTTTGCGAAACATAGATCAAATCACAGAAGGCTGATCATGATAAGTGATGCAGCCTCCTGTAATAAAAATATAAATTAGCTCAACCAGTCATAGCCCTGAACATATTTAAGGATAACCATTCCGAGAGGCGGCACTGTAAGTGATAATGAATGTGTACGCTTATGGTAAGGTATTGGCGCAGTTTCCAAAAGACGGGTATTCAGCTGGTTACTGCCACCATACTTCAGATCATCCGTATTGAAAACTTCTTTATAAAAGCCCAATTGAGGAACTCCAATCCTATAGTTTAATCTCACTACCGGCGTATAATTAGCAATAAAAATCAGTGTCTCTGCAGGATCTTCCCCTTTCCTTAACCAACACACAACACTGCGTTCCGCATCATCTGCTTCTACCCATTCAAATCCTTCCGCTGAATAATTGTTCTGGTACCAGACAGGATAAGCAGCGTATAATGCATTCAGATCTTTCAGCAGTTTCTGTACTCCCTGATGATCAGGATTGTTATTCTCATGCCAGTTTAAGCTATAGTCATGCGCCCACTCCGCGTGCTGTGCAAACTCGGCCCCCATAAAGATCATCTTTGCCCCCGGGTGACCGTACATATAGCCAAACAAGAGCCGCAGATTGGCCAGCTGCTGCCAGTTATCGCCAGGCATTTTATTTACCAGCGATCCCTTTCCGTATACCACCTCGTCATGGGACAGCGGCAATACAAACTTTTCTGAAAAGGCATATACCAGACTGAAGGTAAGCTGCCCCTGGTGATATTTCCTGTATACCGGTTCCTGATGAAAATAGGAGAGCGTATCATGCATCCAGCCCATCATCCATTTCAGATCAAAGCCCAATCCCCCTCCCGCTACGGGATGAGTTACCCCGGGCCATGAAGTAGATTCTTCTGCAACGGTAAATGCATCCCCGAAATGATCATGCACGGCCTGGTTAAATTCCTGCAGGAAACTCACTGCTTCCAGATTTTCGCGGCCACCGTGTATATTGGGTACCCACTCCCCCTGCTTGCGGGAATAATCCAGGTACAGCATCGAGGCAACGGCATCCACCCGCAGACCGTCAATATGGTATTTATCCAGCCAGAACAGCGCATTGGAGATCAGGAAGGCCCTTACCTCGTTTCTTCCCAGATCGAAAATATAACTTTTCCAGTCGGGATGAAAACCCTTTTGTTCATCCTGGTATTCATATAAATGCGTACCATCAAAATATGCCGGGCCATGTTCATCTGTCGGAAAGTGTGATGGTACCCAGTCCAGAATCACGCCAATCCCCGCCTGGTGCAGCTGGTCAATGAGGTACATAAAATCCTGCGGCGTACCATAACGGCTTGTCGGCGCATAGAACCCGGTCACCTGGTATCCCCAAGATCCATAAAACGGATGCTCCATTACCGGCATAAACTCTACATGTGTGAAATTCATGTAATTGCAGTATGCAGGTAGTTCATCAGCAATCTCCCGGTAGGTAAGAAACCGTTCTCCATCATCGGTCAGCTTCCTTCTCCAGGAACCCAGGTGGAGTTCATAGACTGACATAGGTTCTTCAAGCACATTCGCCAGTTTCCTTTTAGAAAGCCAGTGGCTATCGTTCCATTTGTAATCCAAATCCCAGGTTACTGTTGCTGTTTGCGGCGGGTTCTCCCAGTGGAAAGCATAGGGATCACCTTTTTCTACCTCATAACCATTGGCTCCTCTGATAAAATACTTGTAGTATTCGGCTGTACCAACACCCGGGACAAAACATTCCCAGATGCCCGACTGGTCCCAGCGTAGCTGTAAAGGAGCTGCATTTCGGTCCCATCCGTTGAAATTGCCGATCACGCTCACCGAGCTTGCATTGGGAGCCCAAACTGCAAAGTAAGTGCCCTGCACAGCCTCATGTACAACCTGGTGTGCCCCCAGTTTATTATATAGCCTGTAATGCTTTCCTGCCTTAAACAACTGAATATCAAATTCACTCATCAAAGAAAACCAGGAAAGCGTGGCTGTTGTGTCCTCAATTGTTATTTCTGTCATAACTTTATGCCTCAACTTTTCTGTTCTTGTTTACAATGGCTTTAATTCCCCGCAGCGGCACAATCACCCAGTCGGGCCTGTTGTTCAGTTCGTAATTCAGCTCATAAACTGCCTTTTGTAAGAGATAGGTTTGCACCAGGATCTCCAGATCTTCTTCATTATCAGGGATAAAATCCGAACCGGCCACGGTCTTCAGATATGATTTCATGAAAAATCCGCTGATGTAATGGTACCAGACCTCTACATAGGGTATCAGTCTGCCTATATCTTCGGGCCTGATCTGGTTATCAAGGAACAGGCTTCCGTAAGCAGCGTAGTGAAATGAGCGTACCATTCCAGCCACGTCTCTCAAAGCAGAATACTTTAGCCTGCGCTCACTGTAACTTCTTGCTGGTTCTCCCTCAAAATCCAGCAGCAGGAAATCTTTGCCGGTAAACAGTACCTGTCCTAAATGGTAATCTCCATGGATCCTGATCTTGGTTACATCAATTTTTTTGCTGTAGATCTTTTTGAGGATACTCAGGATCTCGTCTTTCATCTTCAGCACTTCTTCTGCTTCTTTGCGCACCTCAGGGCTCAGTCCTTTGATATTCTTATTCAGGCTCTGAAAAGCTACCCTTACAAGCGAAGTTAGCGATGAGAACAAAGATCTCTGGTAATGCAGGGAGAAATCTTCAGGTTTAAATGCGGGCAGGTCATCTGCGCCGGCAAGTGCAAGGTGCATTTCTCCGGTGCGTATACCCAGCAGGCGTACCTGCTCTGCCAGTGTACCTTCCAGCAGCTCCTTCATATCTTCCGGGATCTGCTCATAACTCAGCGGGCTTACCAGGCTTCCTTCAACGGATGAAGGCACCGGTATCATATCGTGCTGCGAAAGCAGTTTCTCGTTGTAGTCATCCAGCCGGTCCAGCATGTACGACCATCCATCGCTCGTACTGGTCACCATTTCCTGCATCATTCCAAGCACCATTGTTCCAGTGCCAAACTGCCATTCAATAGTACCAATATATCCTGGGGTATGTTCAAAATGCGCTACATTGCTCAGGTACTGGCTGATTTCAACATCAGGATTAATTGCCCGGTCTACCTTCCTGTAGATCTTCAGGTAAAACTGGTTGTCGTAGGTTATCGAAGTATTGCTTTGCTCAGCTGAAATCACCTTAGGTTTGGTACGCGGGTTTTCCAGTACGTGTTTTTTGAGCCTCTTGTTGCCCGTGAAATGGAGTTCAGATTTGCCTTGCGCAATAGATTGGTGTTGCGCCATGTGGCTGAGGATCAGCTGCTGTAATTCAATCCCGTAAATGGCATCGTACAATACACCTTCCTCTCCTTTAATATTTACAAGGGAGATGACCGACTGCGGGCAATTGTCCTGGATCTTATAAGAGAACTGGCCTTTACCAAAAGCTACCGGTAACTGATACAGGTCAGGCAGACCATCTCTGTAAGAGACTTCCATTAGCAGGATATAGGCATTATTGGGCTCCATTGGTAAAACCGCATGATCGATGATCTTCAGCTGTTCCATTCCCCTGCCCTTACCGCCAAACCAGCGGAGGTGCATCATGTAATTTGGCAGGATCTGATTCTCCAGTTCTTCTATCACTTCCCTGCTCAGCAGGTCCTTCCAGTTGTCCAGTTTGATCAGCGATAACCTGTCCTCATTTTCCATTTCGGGATGCGCCTTTTCGAGCACGAAACTCTGACAGGCGTAGGCACCCAGCGTAAAGAAATACGGCACATCTTCCTTAATTGAGGGAAAGCGGTTTCTGCTCAGAATCTCTACAGGTACAGAGCCTTTGTACGCACTAAGATCCAGCTCTGCTGCCTGCGCAAAGCGCGATAAGTTGGCAACGATCAGCATGGTCTGGTCTTCGTAGGTCCTGGTAAACACAAGCACTTTTGCGTTCTCACTCTGGATAAACCTGAGGTCACCACGACTGAATGCCTTGTATTTTTTACGGGTACTGATAATTCTTTTCATCCACCATAACAGGGAAGAAGTATTTCTCGATTGCAGGTCTACATTCACAGATTCGTAATGAAACTGCGGATCAAGGATCAGCGGTAGATACATGCGCTGAGGATTAGCCTCCGAAAATCCTGCATTGCGATCGGCATGCCACTGCATTGGCGTACGCACCCCATCGCGGTCTCCCAGATAGAAGTTATCCCCCATTCCGATTTCATCCCCGTAATAAATAACAGGCGTTCCCGGCAAACTAAACAGCAGGGTATTCATCAGCTCTATCTTTTTCCGGTTATTTTCCAGTAAAGGCGCTAACCTGTGCCTGATCCCCAGGTTGATCCTTGCCTTTGGGTCCTTCACATAAACCTTGTACATGTAGTCCCTTTCTTCATCCGTCACCATTTCCAGCGTTAACTCGTCATGGTTTCTCAGGAAGATCGCCCACTGGCAGTTTTCAGGGATTTCTGGTGTCTGGTCATAAATATCCGTTATCGGATACCTGTCTTCCATCTGCACGGCCATGAACATCCTTGGCATGAGCGGGAAGTGATAGTTCATCTGGCATTCATCGCCATCTCCGAAATAGGCTGCAGAATCTTCGGGCCACATATTTGCTTCCGCCAGCAACAGTGTTCCCGGATAACGGTCGTCAATATATTTCCTTAATTTCTTCAGGTACTCATGGGTTTCAGGCAGGTTTTCACAATTGGTCCCTTCGCGCTCAAACAGGTAAGGCACCGCATCGAGCCGGAAACCATCCACACCCATTTTGCACCAGTAATCCATGATCCTGAATACTTCCTGCTGCACCAGTTCGCTGTCATAATTCAGGTCGGGCTGGTGATGGAAGAACCTGTGCCAGAAGTATTGTTTGGCTACCGGGTCCCATGTCCAGTTTGAGGTTTCATAGTCCTGGAAAATAATCCTGGCATCCTTAAACTTTGTAGGATCGTCACTCCACACGTAATAATCCCTGTAGGCTGATCCTGGCGGAGATTTTCTTGCGCGCTGAAACCATGGATGCTGGTCTGAGGTGTGGTTGATCACCAGTTCCGTAATCACTTTCAGTCCACGTTTATGTGCTTCTTTCAAAAATACTTTAAACTGCTTTATATCCCCGTAAGAAGGATTAATATGGTAGTAATCAGAAATATCGTATCCGTCATCCTTTAGCGGCGAGGGGTAAAATGGCAATAGCCAGATGGCAGTTACCCCCAGGTCTTCCAGGTATGGCAGTTTTTCCATTAACCCTTTGAAATCTCCAATACCGTCACAGTTTCCGTCGCGGAATGCTTTAATATGGAGCTCGTAAATCACTGCATCTTTATACCAGTGCAATTTACCGTCTATCTGATCTTTGTTTTCGTTCATGATATTGTTTCGTATTTGGTTATTGTTCCAGCCTGAAAATCTGTGCAGGCATCAGGTATGGGTTTAATTCTATATACTGGTATTCGCCTTGCCAATACCAGATATCTCCGCTAAGGAGATCATTTGCAATGATTTCTTTTGCGGGGTCGATATTCAGTTGTTCAAAAGGGATTTTAATCGTGGCCGCATGGGTTTGGGTCACATCCAGATTAACTGCAATCAGGAGCTTGTTTCCGGTTTGGAGATCGGTTTTGATGTAACAGATGATCTGATCGCTGCTGGTTTCTGCAAATTCAATGTTCCAGGTACTTTGCAATGCTGTATTTTGCTTCCTGATCTGGTTGATCCTGATGATGATCTCGCGGATACGGGTATACTTTGTCCAGTCCCAGTGTTTGATCTCATACTTCTCATTGTCGCCATATTCTTCTTTTTGTCCATGCGGGATATTGATCCCGAATTCATAGACAGGCCCATATAATCCGTAGTTGGAAGACAGCGTTGCCGCCAGGATGAGCCGCATGATATGCGCGTTTTCCCCGCCATTGATGAGCGCCGGGGGCAAAATATCCGGAGTATTGGGCCAGAAGTTTGGCCTGAAATAATAACGCATTTCCGTTTTGGTGAGCTCTTTCATATAGGTTTCGAGCTCATATTTTGTATTGCGCCAGGTAAAATAGGTGTAAGATTGGTTAAAGCCGGTTTTCGCTAATCTTTCCATTAGTCTTGGCCTTGTAAATGCTTCTGCAAGGAACAGCACATCAGGGTTTGTTTTCCTGACCTCAGCGATCATCCATTCCCAGAAGCGGAAGGCCTTGGTATGCGGGTTATCAATACGAAAAATCCGGACACCGGCTTTGATCCAGTAGTCTATTACACTTTTCAACTCCAGCCATAAGTTTTCCCAGTCGTCCGTTTCAAAATCAAATGGCAAAATATCCTCGTATTTTTTGGGCGGGTTTTCTGCATACTGCACAGTTCCGTCAGGCCGCCACTTAAACCATTGCGGGTGTTCCTTCACATAGGGATGGTCGGGTGCGCATTGGTATGCAATGTCCATTGCCAGTTCAATTCCCATTTTATTTGCCGCTTTGTTCAGGCGTTTGAAGTCGGTCAGTGTTCCCAGCTGGGGATGAATGGCTTTGTGGCCGCCGTTTTTGTTCCCGATTGCCCAGGGCGATCCGGGATCATCTGCAGCTGCGGTCAGCGAATTGTTTTTTCCTTTGCGGTTGAGCTCCCCGATGGGATGCACCGGGGGGAAATACAATACATCAAAACCCATTTTACTTACCATTGGCAGCAAGCGCTCCACATCCCTGAAGGTACCGTGTTTACCGGGTTCCGCAGCGGCTGATCTTGGAAAAAGCTCATACCATGCGCTGAAGGCAGCTCTTTTTCGTTCCACCGAGATCCTGAAAACTGTTGGATAAACCGTTACCGTATCTTCAGGTCTGTACTTAAACATGATCTTTGCGAGTTCTGCATTCTGTGCGATTGAAACGCCCTCCTCAGAAGAAACAAGTGTTAGCTTCGCTGCCGCAGCTGTCAACACAGGACTATCGGCACTAAGAACTGCGGCAGCATTTAACAACTCTGCCCCGATCTGGAATTCCAGAGCGATATCCTGCCCTGCCTCATACTTTTTCCTCAGGCCTTTTTTCCAGGTTGTATAATGGTCTTCCCAGCCATTGATCCAGAACTCATATTCGCCGGTGGACTCAAAAGTATAGCTAGCTTCCCAGCGGTCATTCAGGCTCATGGTCATGGGTATTTCCAGCACCTGATCTGTTTGTACGCGCTTCACAAAAACACTTGCCGCCACCTCATCGTGTCCATCCCCAAAAACATCTGCAGCGATTGTAATAGCTTCACCGATCACTGCCTTGGCAGGATATTTCCCCCCTTCTACCGAGGGGGAAACCTGCGTGATAATTACTCTTTTTTTGCCGTTGTTCAAACCCATTATCAATCGTTTTTTATTGATTCTTAAAATTTTGAAGCAGTACTACTGAGCGCCCGCCTACAGGTACTTTTGTTCCGGGAGCAAAAATCAGTGTTGTACTTACCGGAGCAGCTATAGCCGTATCAATGACAATGCGCCATTCTCCGCCGTATTCATCACCTGGCAGCTGGTATTGTATTTCTTCGTCATGTGCATTAAAGATCATGTAGAAACTGTCGTCAACTACCTTCTCACCATTGTCGTTAATTGTATTTAACCCTTTTCCGTTCAGGAAAGTGGCCACAGACTTCGCAGCGCCTTCATTCCAGTTGTGGTCTTCCATCATTGTTCCCTCGGGCAGGAACCAGGCGATATCTTCTATTCCGTTGGCCTTCACAGGCTGGCCCTTAAACCAGTTTTTCCTCGCAAAAACTGCATGTTCTGCCCTCAGGCGGATGAGGCTGCTGGTAAAATTGCGCAAATCATGGTCTGCCGCCTGCCAGTCTACCCATGAGATCTCATTATCCTGGCAATAGGAATTGTTGTTTCCCTTTTGTGTACGCCCCAGCTCATCACCGGCAAGCAGCATGGGTACACCCTGTGATAAAAACAGTGTAGTCAGGAAGTTTCTTTTTTGCTTCAGGCGCAGGGCGATAATATCCTGATTATCGGTAGGTCCTTCAGCACCACAATTCCAGGAGCGGTTGCTGCTTTCGCCATCCTGGTTGTCTTCGCCGTTGGCATCGTTATGTTTCTCATTGTATGATACCAGATCGTGCAAAGTAAAGCCGTCATGGGCAGTGATAAAATTGATACTTGCAGTTGGTTTTCTGTAATCTTTATAGAGATCTGCACTTCCTGTAATACGGTCGGCAAACTCAGGCAGCGTATTTTCGGAGCCGCTCCAGTAATCCCGGATGCAATCCCGGAACTTACCGTTCCATTCGGCCCATCCTATAGGGAATTTACCTACCTGATAGCCACCTTCCCCTATATCCCATGGTTCAGCAATCAGCTTTACCTGCGAGATCGTAGGGTCCTGGTGGATAATATCAAAAAATGCGCTCAGGCGGTTTACTTCATGCAGTTCGCGGGCCAGTGTGGCAGCCAGGTCAAAGCGGAAACCATCCACGTGCATCTCCAGTATCCAGTACCTCAGGCTATCCATTAGTAATCGCAATACATTTGGCAGGTAGGCATTAAGGGTATTTCCAGTACCTGTATAATCCATGTAAAAGCGTTTATCCTCAGTTAAGCGGTAGTACGAAGAGTTGTCAATTCCTTTGAATGACAGTGTCGGCCCCATTTCATTACCCTCTGCAGTGTGGTTATACACTACATCCAGAATAACCTCGATACCTGCTTTATGCAGTGCTTTCACCATGTTTTTAAACTCAATCACCTGCTGGCCCTGCTTTCCGCCCGAGCAGTATCTTACGTCGGGAGCAAAAAATCCCAGTGTATTGTAACCCCAGTAGTTTGTTAATCCTTTTTCCTGCAGGTGCCTGTCGGCCACAAAGTGATGTATTGGCATCAGTTCAATTGCAGTGATCCCGAGCCCTTTAAGATAATCTATTGTTACCTGGTGGCCAATTGCCGCGTAGGTGCCCCGAATCTCTTCGGGAATATCCGGATGCAGTTTCGTAAAACCTTTCACATGAGCTTCGTAAATTACAGTATTGTAGTAAGGCGTATTCGGCAGCTGATCATCTTCCCAATCAAAGTTTGGATCGATAACCACCGATTTGGGTATATAAGGTGCACTGTCTGTTTCACTGAAACTCAGGTCTTCATCAGGGTCTCCCACATTGTAGGCAAATAAAGAGTCATCCCAGTTGATAATCCCTGAAATTGCCTTTGCGTAAGGATCGAGCAGCAGTTTGTTGGAATTAAAGCGATGACCATTTTCAGGTTCAAAAGGACCTGACACCCTGAAGCCATAAAGCTGGCCCGCTGCGAGTCCCTCCACATAGATATGCCAGGTTAGATCTGTTTGTTCGGTAATACTGAACTTCATAATTTCTTTTGTCTCGTCTTCAGCATCAAACAGACAAAGCTCAACCGCAGTTGCGTTTTCGGAATATAGCGTGAAATTTACACCATTGCCATCCCATGATGAGCCGAGAGGAAATGGTTTTCCAGGAAGGGTTTTTAAATTCATTTTTTTGATTTCGTTATAAGAATGCTGACCTGAAATTGTAAAGGCTCCAAACATTTGAGGCTGGAACAATCATGGAAATTGAAGGTTTCAACTTTTTCGCGGATACGGTAACAACAGGTATTCCACGCATATTCACTGATGTAAATACTCTCTGATAAAATATAACCGCAGTAATACTGGTGATATATATGATTGTGACTGCTGTCCCCTGTCTGATTTCGTATTGGCACGATCTGTGCAAGCAGCAGGTATGAATACAGATATTTAAATAAAAATCATAATTATGAAACTATCAATTTTGCCGGCAGCGCTGTTAGCGATTGCTTTTTTATCACAAGGCTGCGTTAGTAATAAGAAGTTTACCGAATTACAATCCAACTATACCGATTTACAAAACAAGAACACTGAACTCAGTAAGAAGTACGATGAGAGTCAGCAAGGCCTTTCATCATCAACTTCAAGGGTAAAAAGCCTTGAAGAGCAAATCACCTCAGAACGTTCCAATGTTGCGGCACTACAGGCAGCACTGGATAAATGTCTGACTTCGTCAGGACAGGGAAATATGAACATCTCTAAACTGGTTGATGAGATCAATTCATCCAACAAATACATTCAGCACCTGGTGAATACCAAAAACAAGAGCGACTCGCTTAATTTGGTGCTGACCAACAACCTGACCCGTTCACTTAGTCGCGAAGAAATGCAGGATGTTGATGTGCAGGTTTTAAAAGGAGTAGTTTATATTTCACTGGCAGATAACATGCTTTACAAATCAGGAAGTTATGATATCTCCGATAAAGCTGGACAAACGTTAAGCAAAATTGCCAAGATCATTAAAGATTACAATGATTATGATGTGCTGATTGAAGGTAATACTGATGCAGTGCCAATCACCCTGCCTAATATCCGTAACAACTGGGATTTGAGTGCTTTAAGGGCGTCATCGGTTGTACAATCGCTGCAAACCACTTACGGTGTTGATCCTAAAAGGTTAACCGCTGGTGGTAGAGGTGAGTACAATCCGATAGCAGATAATACAACAGATGCAGGAAAGGCTAAAAACAGGCGCACCCAGATTATTATCACCCCTAAACTGGATCAGTTTATGGACCTGATAGGTAAAGCTCCTGAAGCTAAAAAACCATAAAGATCTGAGCATCTTAAAAACAAGGCCGGTTTTGATTGCCCCTGAAGTCACACACGTTTCAAGGGCAATCAGGACCGGCCTTTTCTATACGCTTATCTGAAGCTTTTTACCAGATTCTTATTTTTATGCATCCTGATAGTTGCTGGCAGGCTGATGGGGTAAGAGGAGAACATCTTTTCAGGATCAAAAAAGGATTTTGTTCTTTGTAGCCTTGCAAGGTTCTTTCCATATGCAGCCAGCACCTGTTCTGGCTCCTCTGTGGTAAGCACGTTTGGATAACCGCCCGGAAGCGCGTGCTGAGCCAGGTCATTACTCAATTCCCTGCTCCACTTTGTATGGATATTCCGGTATACATCATCCCCGGCACTCCAGCTCGATATAATTAAAACCAGTATATGTGGTTTTCGTAAACCAAATGCAGATGAACTTTCCGGTATCCTTGCTGGCTTTCCATAAAAGTATTGTAGTAATATTGTAGATTGATCTGATGTTCTTTCTGCTCCTGCTTTCATAAGGACAGCAAGCGACTCATCAGTGAGATCCGGCAGCCAGCGAGTTTTCATATCGTTATAATTGCCCTTCGTTTCAAAAGTATCAAACTGAGACAGCAGGTCCTTATATCTCATTTGCTGCACCTTTTGGGTTAGCGGTTTCCCTTCTCTACTGAAGTCCGCAAAAAACATTTCCCCTGCATGGAGATCTCCACACCAGCAAAGTGCTACGATTACAGCACATTCTCCAGCCGGCCCCGGAACAATACCTGTGATCACCGAAAGTTCATCCGGCGCAGATTTTGCATATTCGTTACAGGCCATCATTACCCTGCCGGCTTCTGACCATGGGTAGAGAAACTGACCGGACAAGACAGGCTGTGCGTCATGCAGACGGATCTTCATCGAAACCACTACACCAAAGTTGCCCCCTCCTCCTTTGATTGCCCAAAAGAGATCAGGATTTTCTTTTTCCCCGGCATTTACCAGTCGCCCGTCGCTTAGGACAAGTTCGGCGCTGATTAAGTTATCCAGTGCCAGGCCGTACTTTGGCGTAAGCGGGCCATATCCGCCGCCCATAGTTAATGCAGCCATCCCAATGGTACTGCCTGTGCCTGTCACTGCAACCAGGTCAAACTGATCTGCTGCAGCAAGCAGATCCCCTGCGGTGGCACCACCTTCGATAGTTGCTTCTTTTTTTGCAGCATCTATTTTCACACCACGCATACGGGATAGATCGATCACAATGCCGTCTTCCGCTAGTGCCAGGCCCGACCAGTCGTGCCCGCCCCCTTTCACCGTTAACTTCCAGTGGTGTTCTCCTGCGATTTTCACTACAGAACTGATGTCTGTGGTATTTTCACATAAAGCAATCATTGCGGGAAGCTTGTTTACTGCGGCGTTCCATATTTTTACGGACTGGGCATACAGATAGTCTCCGGGTACCACTACCTCCCCCTGCAATGCTGCTTTCAGTTCAAAAAAGACCCGTTGTCGCGATAGCTGGCTCATCATATTTCAAAGCTATAGCTTTCGGCAGCGGGTTTAAATCCCCAAAATAGAGGTTAGTTTCACCATATATGGGGAGAGCAGCATGGTATTGTAGCTCTTTTTGATGAATTTATCGTAGTTTTAGGCATTATCACCTGCTATGGAATACAAGAGCTCAGCAAGAGAATTTATTATTGACGAATGGGACTGGGAATCCGAAGAAATGGATTTCATAAACAGCCTTACTGAAGAACAATGTGTGCAGCTGGTTGCCAATATGAAAAAGGCTTCGCTTTACAGTAAGGTGTTTACTATCAGCAAGTATTCAATTTTCACTTTGTTCATCACCGTGTATGCCCTGCGGTATTTTCAGCTTAATCCTTTGAGCCTGATCATACAGACGATTATCATTCCGGTTGGGATAGTTGCGGTATTTTCCTTCATCATGCTCAAGAGAGTGGAGTCCAATCCGGATTACAAAACGCTTTTCCTGGGCTGATTTGTACTAAAAAAGGGCATTACATTACTGTAACACCCTTCATTAAACAATCAATCCAAACGGTCTTAGTTCAGCTGTTTTATTAATTTTTCAGCCAGTACAGATTTTGGAACAGCACCCACTTGTTTATCTACGATTTCACCATCCTTAAAGTACAGCAATGCCGGAATGTTGCGGATGCCAAATCTTACAGATATCTCAGGGTTATTGTCAACATTTATTTTTCCTACAACGGCTCTGCCATCATATTCTTTAGCTATTTCTTCAACTACCGGGCCTACCATACGACAGGGTCCGCACCATTCTGCCCAAAAGTCGATAAGTACGGGTTTGTCTGATTTCAGCACAAGTTCCTCAAAGTTCGCATCAGTAATTTCTATAGCACTCATAATTCCTATGTTTAAATTTCTATATCAAAGATAGACAAATTCCAAATACCAGTTGCATTTTGCAACAAGTATTTATGCTAGATGTGCATGTTCTTACAATAAGATAACAATTCGGGCAGCTTAACCCCCCAAAATAGCATCTCTGCGCTGTTTCAGCTCCTGAGCATAGTTAGTTATGGTACTTGAATTGTTTGCAGTCAGCCTTTTATACACTGGGTTGCATGGCTGCCCTACTCCTTTATATTTATCCCCCCAGGCAAAAAGTTCTACAAAAACCGGTAAAAGATCGATTGCTTTATCGGTCAGGGAATACAGATACTTAGCCTTGTTCGCCGCTGATGCCGTCTTGATCAGGAAACCTTCAGCATCCAGGGCTTTGAGGCGGTCGGTCAATATATTTGAGGCAATTTTTTCTTCGGATGCTTTAAACTCACTGAAAGATGACTTGCCTTCAAATAACATATCGCGCAATATCAGCAGTGTCCATTTATCGCCGAAGATATCTAATGCATAACAAATGGAGCAATCAGACCGGAGATGATTATCCTTCATAAAAATTAATGATTTGAGTAGAAAAAATCTGGGTTTCTATTCAAATTTACGATTTAAATTTTGCTTACAGCTATTTCAGGCTGGATTGACGGTTGAAGCAGTTGTAGAATTTATTTTCCGGCAGCTTTACACTAATGAGGTTTGTTAAAATCTTATATGTTACAGGAAAGTAAAGTGTTCCATTTAATTCCCTTAAAAAAGCAGTGGTACTTAACTTTGCGTACTTATTCAGAGTTTCAAGTTTATGCAAGCAGAGACACATGCGGGCGCATCTTTATCAAAAGTTCGTTTCACAATAGCAGGGTTCGTCACCTTTACATTTATCGGTTATTTCACTATTGGTTTAGCCCTGGGCATCCTGCCGGTTTTCATCCATCAGCGCCTGGGTTACAGCACCATGGTGGCAGGGATTATTATCAGCGTGCAATATGTAACTACTTTTCTGCTGCGAGGCTATGCCGGAAGTATTGTTGACAAGAAAGGCCCTAAGCCTGCAGTTCTGCTTAGTATGATTGGTTTTTCCCTTAGTGGTATCCTGATGTTTGCTGCTTATATGTTCAGGGACATTCCGGCACTTAGCCTGGGTACGCTTGTGCTTACGCGGCTGATGACTGGCTTTGCAGAAGGCCTCATCGGTGCCAGTCCTGTCAACTGGGCTATTTTTGCTGTCGGGGATAAATATACCGGCAGGGCCATGTCTTTCAATGGTATAGCGAGCTATGGTGCATTGGCTGCCGGAGCGCCATTAGGACTGATCCTGAACAATAGTTATGGAATGGGCAGTATTGGCATCGTAATTATTGCTGTGGGTATTATTGGTTTGCTTTATGCCAAAAGCAAGACAGCCATAAGAGGTACACATACCAGCGCTCCCAGGCTTCCATTTATCCAGGTGCTCAAGACGGTCACTCCCTTTGGGATCTGCCTCGCCCTCGGTGGTCTGGGCTTTGGTACTATCTCTACATTTATCACATTGTACTATGCCTATTTAAACTGGACCGGCGCTGTCCTTTGCCTTTCAGTGTTCAGTATATTATTTATTCTTGGCCGGATCTTTTTTGCCCGTTCTATCGAAACATCCGGAGGGATGAAGACGGCAATCTGGTGTCTGGCACTGGAAACCATCGGTTTAATGATTCTCTGGCTGGCCAATGTGCCGCATGTAGCCCTTATCGGTGCCGGCATTGCAGGGCTTGGATTTTCACTGGTCTTCCCTGCCCTGGGTGTAGAAGCTGTAAAATTGGTACCTGCCTCCAACCAGGGTGCTGCTATCGGTGGTTACGGACTTTTTATCGATCTTTCTCTCGGAATTACGGGTCCTTTGGTTGGTGGAATTGCCAGCCACTTCGGCATGCTTTATATCTTTCCTTTCAGTATGGCTATGGTATTTGCAGGTCTTTTCATCGCAGTACTGATCTGGCAAAGACAGAAGCGCGAAGCAATCGCATAGTGCGGATTTTTGATGCTGAACAGAGGTTTTAGTTTGAAATTACCTTTATACCCTGTTGCAATATCAGGTATGATCAATCCAATGATCCTTCTATTCCCTGGTTAAAGGCTTTGATAAACGCATTTTTTAATATGCCTAAAAATGTTTTCCAGCCGCTGGTTTCAGGGTCGCTCACATTGCCCTTGATTTCCACTTTGGTAGCAATCGTTTTACGTTTGGGGTTTTCTACAGCTTTGCTAAAAAGACCAATGACTGCTTCTTTTGCTGCCTGGAAAAACCCGCCTTCCTTCACGTCCTTCTTCCAGTTCAGCACTTTCAGGTTCCTGATGAAAGGCTTGGCATAGCCATCTATATTTCCATTGATTAACTTGAGTTCGCTATACAGATTTAGCGATCCGCGTTCTACATCAAACTTGCCGTACGCTTTTATAAATCCATTTAGACTGGTCATATTTACTCCGGTAAGCTGCATGTTGAGGTCAAAATCAGGCACCTCTTTGAATACATTAACCATCATGTCTGCCTTCAGTTTACCACTTCCAATTGATGTCCCACGCAGTACAACCGATGAGGGTAGCCGGCCGGGTTTTTCTTCAACGTTTGCCAGGTTATGTGCTGTGAGCTGCAGACTGTCCAGATAAAGATCAACCTGCGGGCTGGCCTGACGGTCGAGATATTTGAAGGTTCCCTGGTTTACCTGGAGTTTGTTAATCGTAATGGGCATCAATGCCTTTACCGTTTCTGTCCAATGGTCCTTTGAAGGTTCTTTGGAAAGATCTGCTGTTTCTTTCAGTATATAAATGACAGGTTTGTCAAGAATAATTTCACTGACCAGTTTTCCTTTCCATACAGATTTCCACTCTATTGCTAAATCAGCATGAGCAATTTGCAGAAAGGGGAATTTGCTGGTGTCCGCCCGTTTCTTAAGCAATAAATTATCTATGACATATGCACCACGCAAGAGGCTGATATCGATATCATCCACATGGCCTCTGTAACCGGGAAGTTCATTTAGCTGTTTGTTCACGTAATTTTTGACAATGCCAGGCAGCGCGATCCGCAGCAAGACCAACAGGATTACCACGCCAATAACAATTTTCGTAGAGGTTTTTAGTGCTTTAAACATTAAGATGCGTTTTGATGAGCGAAATATGGCGTGGTACTCCTGGTTGATACCGCGAAGACTAAAGCTGTGGCAGTCGCCCGGACTGAATATCCTCTTTGGCAATTTTAGCTTTGTCTATCAGTTCAGGCACTTTCTCCCTGATTTCTTCCAACCTGGTTTTGCCCAGAACGTCTGGTTCGGTAAGAAATTTGTAAACACCGTATACCGCGGCGCTTACAATGATTGTTTTAAATAATCCCATTTTATAGCTAGTTGATGAGACGGTATAACATGCTTTAGTATGGAATGTTTAAAGTTTCCTCAATTCTTCTTCAGGTGGCATAAAATCACAAACCAGCATCTTCGATAAAGATCCCCAGCTGTTTAGCCAGTAAGTTCAGAATGGGGTTGCTCCCTTTCCAGTCGATATAAAAAGAGTCGTTTAAGATCGGGTAGATGTAGCCTAATTCCTGACCTTCCCACATCACCAGGTACTCTTCTTCTTCCTGGATCGGTGCGATAATGATGATGTCTTCCTGACTATCGGGCAATGAATAATGATAAACCTGCATACGCTTTCCTATTTCTTATGCTGCTGTCAGCAAACAATCTTTAAATGTTGCTCCATTGATCAGGAAACAAAAAGTAAACTCGTATTCCCTTACGCCAAACTGGATAAGGAACTGCGCCAGATAAGGCTCCAGTACAGAAAGAAACATATGGCAGTAATTAACGGGCTCCGCCACAATATGTTTGTTACGGTACGACTCGCTCAGCAAATTTAAATTGACCCGGATATCGCTGTCAGCCCCTACGCTAAAAAAGGGCTGATCACCATGCGACCAATTGATAGACTGACTATTCTGCACCCACTGATTGAGGTGTATATCGAGCTGTTTGTTGAATTCCTTTTGCATAACAACAACAAAAATATGCTAATATATTTAGTATATAAAATATATTATGATATTTATTTTAGCTGAATCCAGAAACACATTTACTTACCTACCCAGCTGTCATAAATTGCCTTTTGCAAAGCATCTGGCTGCGCAGCCGGACTAATTTTGAATGTCCTTTGCACATCTTTGCCCAACACTATCGCCACATCCCTCTTTTCGCCCTTTGCTTCAACCGTTAGGTGTAGAGTGTCCCCTTCTTTTTTTTCTTCAAAAGTACGTTTAAAGCGTTCAGAAGTAGCAGTTAAACCCTCGATCGCCAGCAATCTGGAATTTATTCTTATGCCCTGCTTCCATGCCGGCGAGTTCCAGTCGACCGACATGATTTGAAGTGTATCAGCCTGCGGCCTTACTCCCAGGCCCGCCCATACAGGATTGTAAACAGCTGTGGAAACTGTATCAATTTTAAGGCCCCCATAGGCAAAGTACTTTGGATAATCCGGAGCTTTCACCGTTAAAGCGTAATCAAATAACTCCTGCAGCTTTACGCCAGCCAGCTGCTCACACTCTGTCTGAAATTCCCGCTCAGTAAAACCGCGGTTGAGTTTTTTGTAGTATTTATTGTAAAGCTGGCGCATCACATCATCGAGCGAATGTTTGTTTTGGGTAACATGGCGGATATTGAAATCAAGCATAAGGCCAAGTACCGAACCCTTATCATAGTAAGAAATGGTTTTATCAATTTCTCCGTTTTTAGACCCATCAAAGCCGTCATTCCAGGTGTTGTAACTGGCCTGCGTAGCAGATTGGTACAAATGCCCCGGTCTGTTCTCATAACTCTGAATGTACGTCTGGAAGTTAGCGAGCATATCTTCTGCAGTTTGAAGTCCGGCCCGTGTACTGATACTGTTCTCGTAGTAGCTTGTAAAACCTTCAGACACCCACAGCATATTGGTATGCGTTTCCTTTGAATAATCAAAAGGACCCAACTCTACCGGCCTGATCCGCTTGACATTAAAAGTATGAAAATACTTATGGGCAATAAAGTTATACAGCCCTTTTCTCCCTTCAGCAGAACCCAGCCTTGCCCCGCTAAAACTCAGCGATGCAGAGTTGAGATGTTCAATCCCTCCGCCTCCGGCCCCTATATATAAAAAGCTATAATGTGTGTAAGGAACATCACCAATGATTTTGCTCCCGGTTTCCACAATCTTTTTCAGGTTGTCCATAAACTCCTGCCGGTCTATAGCAGGCATCTGATAGGCAATGAAATCATGTGGCTTACCGGATACACGGAAAGCTGGCAGTACTTCCAGATTGCCCATCAGAAATGGACTGTCATACAGCACATCAAAATTATCAGCCTTGTAAATATGTTTTTGATGGGGGACAGTATCCAGCCCTGTAGCCACTAGACCTGACCATTTTCTTCCAGAAATCCATGATCTGGTAGTAACCTGGTGTCCAGGCGCACATCTTAAAATCAAGCGTCTTTGCTTTTACCCTGCAGGTCAGCTCCACATGGTAAAGTTGATCGGCAGCCCGTTCCATGGAAACTGTATATTGCATTTTAACAGGCAGCTGCTGTGCCCGGACCTGGCAAATGAAGATCAGGGTGAGGACAAAGCAAAAGCTGGTTTTCTTAGTGATGAACAAAGGAACATGCATAAATTTACTGGATTACAAAGTTGATTTTATCTACACCTGTATTGCCGGTTCTGGCATCATAAGCGTAAATCACCAGCTCATAATTACCTTTTTCAACGGTCTTTAATATACCTTCAAAAATATTGGCAGCAGCGGTAATGGAAAGCGGTATTTCAGTAATGCGGATGCCTTCCTTCTTTACAATTGCTTTTACCTCAATCCCATTCGCATCCCAGATACCGCCTTTTGTAATTGTGCAGCCGCACATCATCGTAAGGCTTACCTTAAATTTGAGATTTCCTCTTAGATCATCCAGCTTTATAAACTCATGGGTGCTGGGCGACAAAACATCCAGAATGAAGCCCGGAAATTCCAGCAATACACCTTCGCCAATAATATCTTTACCTGGTATCAGCCAGACCTGCGTAGTGGATTTTACCGCAGCATTTCTCCTTGTGATTGGCGCTACTGCTTCGATATCTACAAAAGTAGGCTCAGTGATTGCTATTGCGGCTTCAAACTTAGCCGTTGCAGTATCGATAACGGGCAGGCCCCTTCTTTGTCCTTTCATCATCAGGTCGGTATTCCCTGAAGTGCCGGTTGTTAAACCCTTTGCCAGAATTTCGCCGCTGAGGTTGTTTCTTACCGTGACATACGCACCGCCGATCCCGGTTCCTATAAACTTTGCATCCTTTGCCTGTGCCCTTACGGTAAGTCTGGTGGTTTGGGCATGGCTGTAGATAAAACTAATTCCTAAAATGAGAGTAGCGGCAATTTTCTTTAACATAAAGGAAAGATAAGTTTTCCTGCTTTACGATCAAAGCTGTTACTGATTTAATCTGCCTTAGCGGCACAGCTAATCAATCCAGAAAAACAGTTCTTCGGGTCATAATCCCGCTGTGCATTCGAACGCAGGGCAAAGTAAGGAGATGATAAAAAGAAATTTAAGGTTAGAAATTTGTCAAAGCGGTAGCACCTTGCTCAGCCAGTCCTGCAGCGACTTTCTGATCTCGTCTTTCCATTCCACAGCGTTAAAACAGTCGGCCGACTGCCCGTGCCCGTTTCGTTCCATAGCACTGATGTTCCATTCCTGTTCAAAATTACTGGGGATACAAAACATAAAAACACCGTTTACAATGCCATTGTACATGGTGCCGTTACCTCCATGGCAGATCATCAGGTCTGCATTTTTAAGTACCTCACTGAGGTTAACAAAGTTTTTTGAAATGATATGCGGAGCAGACAGTACCCTGGTTTTATCTCCGGCAGCAATGATGCTGTACCTGCTGTAATAGGGATCATTCAGAAAGCTTACTTTCTGCCAGTCGCCCGTGCTGCCCATACACACAACAATTACCGCTTTGTTTTCGTCGAGATCTGCCAGCCATAATTCTTCGGACTGATCCGGATGATAAATCAGGGGACCGGCAATCTGATAATGGGCAGGCAGCTGATGCTGTGGGAAGAGATATTCATAATCACACAGGATAGTTTCATCCCCTTCGAGTTCTGAGAGATAGTCTGTCACAGGCCGCAGTCCGTATTTCTGCCTGATACGCCTGAAAGGAAGGTGTACATAGCGAAACGCAATGCTTTCTGCGAAGTCTGTAATCCTGTCAGACATCGTCTCCGGTAATTTCTTCATGAAACCATATCCGAACATGCTTTTTGATACACCTCTGGTGAAAGTATAATATTTACTCATGTAGCCATTAAGGACCGAGATGAATTTTACACCTGTAATCTCGGCCGCCATTTTCAGTGAAGGGCTCATGTCTCCTATGACAATATCAGCCTTATATTCCCTGATTGCCTGAACCTGGCTCAGCATAATTTTTTCAAGAACGCTGCGGTTTAACCACGAAAAATCAAAGTCCTTTGCACAGTCCATCACGTGGCCGGCTTCAAAGTGTTCGCATCGAAAAGTCTTGTATCCCCGCTCTTCCACATACTTATCGTATTGTGGCGACTGTACAAATAAAACGGTATATGCTCTTGCGTCAAATTTTCCTGCCAGCACAAGGCAGCGCAGATAATGGGCCTGTACGCTGAAGGGAAACACCAGGATGGTTATCATTATTCATTCCTATTTCAGCAGGTAACAAGCCGGAGGATCGAATGTTTAGGAAAAGTAGAAGAGATGAAAAAATAAAAGGAAATCCGGGGATTTCCTTTATTCAGCTAAACCTCAAGGGTAGCTTTTATAGTTTTTTCTATAGCACGAGTGATCGCATCTTTATAGGCCAGGAAGCTGTTCTGACGGTCTTCAATAGCATCATCTTCTTTGACCGCTTTTTTTCCGTCTTTTACTTCCTGCAATTCATTCTTGTATAAATCACTGAATGCCTCAGGCTCTTTATTCTTCAGGATCCTAACCGTATGCGAGTATTTCTCATGGCTGTCATGAAGAACTGCCAGGCTCTTCTCATTATAAATATTGATACCAACCAGTCTGGTTAATAACTTCTCAAGCTTTCCTCTTTCTTTTGCGTAACCCATAATGGGTCAAATATACCAGTTCTTGGGAAGAATCATACTATGATAATACTGCCTCAGGCATCTGCACAAACTGAAGGCTGCAGCTGATGCGGATTTCATCACTCAAAATTGCTTTCCCTGCCGGCGTTTTCTCTCCCCAGGTTATCCCGAAATCCCTTCTTGAAAGCAGGCCCTTAAGTGTAAAAACCGAAAGCGAACGGTCGTATTGATCAGTAACCTTTCCCTGGTGTTCTACTTTGAATGTAACAGGCCTTGTAATGCCCTTAATGGTCAGGTTACCCTCTAAATGATAACTTTTTTGATAAGGACCAATCGGAAAGGGGTTCTTGATGATATTCACCTGTTCCATTGCGATACTTTTGAACGAGATCTGACTATACTGTTCAGCATCAAAAAAATCAGCAGACAGCAGGTGTTCGTCGCGCTGCGGTTGATTGGTCTGAACAGAATTGATCTCCGCAGTAAAATCTATCAGGGGATGATCAGTAATATCCTCTCCCTCGGTTCGAACCTCGGCTTTAAAATCTGTAAAATAACCGTTTATTGTATTGAGCAGTAAATACTTTGCACTGAACATTATTGAACTATGATCAGCGTCTATTTTCCATGTAGCCATAACTTTCTTTGTTTTACAGCTAACGATTTATAGCTGTATTGATATTAAAGTATAAAGGTCTGGCTTCTGGTTATGCGGTACAACTCCCAAATTCGGGGATATTACACTGGTCAGGATTTAGCTTTGCCGGCAGGACTTACTTTCTCGAGCGACCGCTGGTAGGTTCTGGCAAGGATGCCAACGATCAGTTTTTTTGGTAAGAGATTCATAAAAATGTTGCCCAGCCTGTTCAATGCCCCCGGGACATAGTTGAACTTCCTGCTTTTCAGTGCATAAATGCCTTCTTTTGCAGCCTGCTTCACCGGCATCAGCCATCCCTGCAGATCATTGAACTGTTCGGTAGCAGTCATTTCGGTAACAATACCGCCGGGAGCAAAGATAGTAAGCGAAAGTGTCCGGCTTTTGATTTCATGTGCCAATGCATTGGCAAAGCCAATTAAAAACGATTTGGTACCCGAATATGCTGCCTGATAGGGAACGGGGAATATTCCCGCCATGCTGGATACTATCATAATACCCCCCTCAGCTCCTGATGTTTCAAAGTGTTTAACCAGTTCTCCTGTAATGCGGACAACACTGATCACATTGGTTTGTACAAGCCGTTCAAAATCATCCTGTGCAAGATCGGCATGAGGCCCGAAATGTGTGATACCTGCGTTGAGCACCGCTGCATAAAGTTCCTGGCCGTTTAAACATTCAGCTATCAGACGTTCTACATCTGCTGATACAGAGAGGTCAGCCACAATAACTTTAACCTGTACATGGGCATCACGTTCCAGATCAGCTTTCAGCTGATTGAGTTTATCAGCTCGTCTTGCAGCAATAATCAGGTTTGCATGGTACTGATACGCCAGCTGCTGAGCCATCTCATACCCTAAACCGGAGGATGCACCGGTTACTAAAACCCACTTTTTGTTGAAATCGAGTGCTCTCACTGCTTTATGTTTATATGGTTGTTGTTAGCCCTTTTTCAGGACAATATGCTTTACATTTTTCCTGTCGTAGGTATAGCTGATATGCACCAGGCCGTCTGCAGTTTGTATAATCGCAGGATAACTGTATTCTTCTTTGGTACCGTTTTCCAGGACAAGCACATCTTCCCATGTCTTACCGTCTTTTGAACTGGCCAGCCTTAATTTGCTCCTGCCATTGAACCAATCCTTGCCGGGAACATCAGGATTGTAAACAATCAGCTGTGTTCCATCTTTCAATGTCACAGCATCAGTACCGGAATTCGGATTTAAAAGTGATGTCTTACTTAGTTTACCCCATGTATTTCCACCGTCAGATGACCAGGATTGCATCACACTCCCCTGTTTGCTCCTGCAAAGGATCTGCATTTTGTTTTTACCGTAGAAAAGGACGCTTGGCTGGATCACATCAAACTTTGATTCCGGATCTACCGGGATCAGTTCCCAGGTCTTTCCGTCGTCTGCCGACTTCTCCATATGGGCAGTCCAGCGGTTTTCTGTGACTTCCACGCTTGAAGGAGATAAAATAATTCCGTCTGAAAGTTGAACAGGTTTATTTTTGATTGGCCCCAGAATGCCGGCAGGCAAACGCCCGGCTGCCGACCAGCTCTGCCCGTTATCAGCTGAGGTTTTTACCATTCCCCACCATTCTCTTGGGTTAGGGCCTACTTTATAAAAAAGGAAAAGTTTACCGCTTTTGGTTTTGAAAAGCACCGGATTCCATGCCGGGAACCTTAGTGTATCACTTACGATTCCGTTGGCTACATCCACAGGCTGGGATATACCCTGCTGATCGATTGACGACAACCAGATATCCACATCCTTTTTGCCTTCGGCAGATCCGCCGAAACAGGACAGGAGAACCTTTCCCGGAGCAACTTCAACCATGGTTGAGGCATGGCACTGTTTGAAAGGCGGATTGTTAAACACCAGCTCTTCCTTTAATTTTACCCAGGACGATTGCGCATGAGCAGCAGAAAAGAGGCCAAAAACAGCCATGAGGGCGACAGGAAAAAATTTATTCATAAAATATCAGTCAGGATCAGCTGATAAAAATACATTTTATTTGGCTGTGTACCACTGAAAGCCGTAACCATTCAACTGGATTTTACCGCCGTTACCGATATTTACCTGCTTTTTACCTCCCGTCAGTTCTGTAAAATCTGCACCTTGTACAGCTTTCTCCTCCAGTGAGAACTGCTGCGGGCTTTTACTAAAGTTGTGCACAGCAATCAGTTGTTTTCCTTTGAACAGATATTGTATAGCCATGATATTTGAATTTCCGGCATCCAGAATTTTCCATTCCCCCAATCCGATTTCAGGATGTAACTTTCTTATTTCAACCAGGTTTTTAATAAAGGATAACAGGGAATTTTTATCGGCTGACTCATCGGCCACATTCACTTTTTGGAAAGAATAATCGCCGTAACCTATAACCGGCCTTACTGTTATACTATCGGTACTGAAACCGCTGTTGGCCGAGCGATCCCATTGCATAGGGGTCCGGACGGATAATCTTTCCTGCAAAGTAAGATCATCACCCATACCAATTTCCTCTCCGTACCTGATCACAGGGGCACCCGGAAAAGAAAAGAGCAGACTGTAACTCATTCTGATCAGCGCAGGATCTGCAAGCATGGGGGCAAGTCTTCTCCGTATCCCCCTGTCATAAATCTGCATGTTACTTTCAGGACCGAATTTTTTAAACACCAGCGAACGCTGGCTTTTTGTTAAACGGGCAAGATCTACCTCATCATGATTTCTTAAAAAGAATGCCCACTGTGATGTGGCAGGTTTCAGCCTGAATTCTTCGAGCGCTTTCTTCAGGGATTCAGGATCTTCCCTGGCAAGGCTGTAAAACAGATACTGGTTCACATAAAAGTTAAACATCATTTGAAGCCGGTTACCGTTTGTGCCAAAAAAGTCTTTGTTCTCCTCAGCAGTTACATTGGCCTCTCCCAGGAGCACCGCATTGGGGTTAATGGACTGTACAGTTTTCCGCATGCTGGTCAAAAGATCAAACATATGTTTGGGATTGGCGCTGCCGGTTTTGGGCAGATCTATAATGAAAGGAACGGCATCCAGCCTGAAACCGTCAACACCTTTTTTGAGCCAGTAACGGAGTACATCGGCTGCCATTTCACGTACCTGTGGCTCCTCGTAGTTTAAATCAGGTTCAAAATCATAAAAACGGTGGAAATAGTACTTTTTGGTTGCCTCATCAAAGGTCCAGGTTTCGGTTTGTACTCCCGGAAAAACCAGGCCTTTGTCTGCATCACCGGGTTTCTTATCCGACCATACATACCAGGAATGATATTTTGAAGTAGTATCTGCCCTTGCCATCTTGAACCAGTCATGGCCACTGGAGGTGTGGTTCAGTACCAGGTCCATGATTACTTTTATCCCTTTCTTTTTGGCAGCAGCCATAAAATTCTGAAAGTCTGCGGCCGTACCCAGGTTTTTATCTATTCCGTAATAATCAGTTTCGTCATATCCATCATCGCCATTGGGCGTTGGCTGAAATGGCGCCAACCAGATTACATCCACGCCAAGTGTATCCAGATAGCCCAGTTTCTGGGTCAATCCGTTGAAATCTCCGGTCCCGTCTCCGTTGCTGTCCTTAAAAGTTTCTACATCCAGATTATAAATGAATGCATTGCTGTACCACTCCGGAACTGCTTTTACAGTTTCCTGCTTTTCTGTTGATTGTTTGCAGCTGCCGAGGCAGATCATAAGAATAATAATGATGTATCTTTCGGGATAAAGGCGCATAGGATCTGGTTTTCAGCTTCCCTAACATTCCTGCATTAAAAAAGTTCCATTTATATTTATTCGAATAAATAACCGCTTAAAGCGAGCCCCCTGGCAACACTGGTAAAGTTATCGCCCGAGTTTACAGGAACGCTGGGGAACTTGCTGCTGAACAGATTTTGTACAGCGCCAACCAGTGAGGTTCCTCCGGTGAGGAACAAACTGTCGATATCCCCGGGTTTGATTTCATTTTTCAGCATAAACTCATCGAGGTATATGCTGATCTTCCTGATATCTTTTTCAATGATAGCTTCGTATTGTGTGAGAGAAATCTCTTCATCAATCTCTATTTCCATATTGGAGTAGCAGAATTGTGAATCTTCCTGCTCAGACAGTTCTATTTTGGTTTTCTCAATGGACTGGAAAACGGAATAGCCCAGATTATTGTCGATCAGTGTAAGCAGGTTTTTAAACTTTTTATCTTTTTTAGAGTAATGATAATAATCCTCCATATCTCTTTTAATCCGGAGACTGTTAAAAAAGTTCATCTGATCCCAGGTGCAGATATTGGCAAACAGGGAGATAGGGACGGTAAGCACCTTACCGGGTGTGGCCTCATAAAGCGTGTTCTTACCGAAATGTGGCGTGCCCCTGTCCCACATAAAAGCAGAATCAAAGCTGTCGCCACCAATATAGATACCACCGCTGGCGATCATATCATTTTTCCTGTCCTGATTTGCGGCTTTTGCAGGATCCAGAATTAAATAGGTAAAATCTGTTGTACCACCACCAAGATCGGCTACCAGAACTTTCTCTTTTTTACTGATTGTCCTTTCATAGGCAAAGGCAGCGCCGATAGGCTCAAACTGAAAACGTACTTCGGTGAAACCTGCGTTCTCGGCCGCTTTGCTCAACCGTGTCTGTGCAAGGGTATCCTTTGCAGTACTGTCATCATCAAAAAATACGGGTCTTCCGATAATTGCTCTTTGGCAGTCGCATCCGGTAATCTGATCAGCCTTGGCCTTCAGATCTTTTAAGATCAGGGTAACAAGATCAGAAGCGTTGTATCTTTTATTATGGATCCGTGTTTCAATAAAGCTGCTTCTGGAAAGGATCTGTTTAATGGATTTGATAAAGCGGCCTTTCATGCCATCTTTCAGATAAGATGTAACAGCCTGCTCTCCAATCACATAATCTGGACTATCCCCTGTACCTGGTTCATGCTGAAAGTAAATCAGCGAAGGGACAGTAATCGTGCTGATGATCTCCTTTTTTTCTTCATCATAAATTGATAATGCAGAGTTCGTGGTACCAAAGTCAATTCCATAAAGAAACTTATTCATCGCAAAAAAGATATTAATTAATACATTCACATCGCAGGTATTTCCCGGGGCGCGAATGTATTAAAAAAAATATACAATTAAGGGGTCACCACACTTGCGGTTCCATCTTTTGTATCACCATCAGTATCTTTTTCAGAATCGCCTGTGTAACCATCATCTTTCAATGAGTCGTAACCCTGTGTCCCGGTATTATCCAGACCGTCCCGCGGACCCTGCGGCTGAAAAGGATCCTTTACAATCTTTTCCCTCTGATCTGTTTCCGGTTTATTTTTTTCCTGTTCTTCCATGATCTCGTTTATTTGATAACAATGACAATCTGCTGTGGTAACAATACTGAAGGCAAACTGGTTTTAATTAGTTATTTGATGTACACGGTTTTGATGTTGACGAACTCATGGATACCGAACATGGCGAGCTCACGGCCGTACCCGGATTCATTGATACCACCAAATGGTAATGCCGGATCGGATTTGACCCCTTCGTTTACAAAACAGGAGCCTGCAGCAAGCTGGTTTCTGGCAATATCTTCTGCAAGATCTATATCCCTTGTAAATACTGCTGCACCCAGTCCGAAGTTGGTATCATTGGCGATCCTTACCGCATCGGCTGCATCTGCTGCAGTGATGATGGCCGCGACCGGCCCGAAGATCTCTTCATCATAGGCAAGCATCCCTTTTTTAACATCACGGAGTATAGTGGGCTGATAAAAAGCATGCTCCCCATCAGCAAAAGGAATTTTTCCTCCAAGGATACAATCTGCACCCTGCTCAATACATTTCAGCACCTGCTGGTGAAGCTCATCTCTCAGGTCTGCCCTTGCCATAGGTCCCAGATCAGTATCTTCTTTGAAAGGATCACCAGTTTTCTTTTGTTCCATCTGGTATTTGAACAGGCGGGTAAACTCTTCTTCAACTTCTTTCACCACGATAAACCGCTTGGCAGCAATACAACTCTGTCCGTTGTTAATTAAGCGTGATTCTGCACAAACCCTGGCCGCTGCAGGTAAATCCGCATCGGCCAGCACGAGATAAGGATCACTCCCGCCAAGTTCAAGCACGGTTTTCTTTAATAGACTGCCTGCCTGCTCAGCTATCTTCTTCCCGGCATTGGTGCTGCCTGTTATGGTAACGGCTTTCACCAGCGGGTTTTCTATTACTTTTGCGATGGATTTACTGCTGCAGATCAGCGCTTTAAATATATCTTCCTGGAAACCTGCGTCTTTAACAACTTGTTCTATCGCCTGCGCACAACCCATTACTCCCGAGGAATGTTTTAAGATCCCGGCATTACCAGCCATTAAAGCCGGTGCAAGAAACCTGAATACCTGCCAGAATGGGAAATTCCAGGGCATAACGGCCAGCACAATACCTATTGGCCTGAAGCTGACATAACTTTTGGAGGCCTGGGTTTCGATCTGCTCGTCGGCAAGGAAGTCGGCTCCATTCTCCGCATAATACCTGCATACCGCAGCACATTTTACTACTTCGGCAAGCCCCTGTTTTAAGGGTTTACCCATTTCGCCTGCCATCAGCCTGGCCAGCTGGTCCTTCCTTTCTTCCAGCAGTACGGCCATCTTTTGCAGCAGATCTGCCCTCATGGCATAATTTGTATGCTGATAAGTAAGCCAGGCCTGCTGAACGCGGTCTATCTTCTCACTGATCTCCAGATCAGTATCTTCCATGTATTCTTTTATAACTTCTCCATTGAATGGATTGATGGATTGAATGCTCATATGCTATTTGTCCAGTGCTAACCGTTTATAAGGGCCTGGTGTTTCTGCATATGTTAACAAGCGGGAGAATGAATTGTGTGGTTTTTGCGAGTGAATAGTGCCCCCCGGGCCTGAACAGGCATTGTTCAGTTTGTTCAAGTTCTATGGATATGAAACATATATCGCAAAAAAACATTGATATTGAAACTATTATTATTTAGAACCTTACCGCCATGAATACAATAGATTTAAATGCCCTGGCAAACAAAATTGCGCTCATTTGTCCTGTTCTCATTGAATCTGTTTCTGAACAGATGATTACCGTTAAAGGCAGGATCATGCCTTACAGATTATACATGGAATTCAGGAACAATGTACCCGTTTTACAGATAGACCTGTACAACCATGATCTGAAAAGCGAAATAGAAGATGAGGTAAATCATATCCTGAGCGTTTTCTACCTTTATATGATAGAAAACGTCCATGTGAATTACCTCAATTTAACGTATTAAATGAAAATTAGTTCATCTGTAATTTCTTCTGGATATCATTTACATATCCTTTGAACTTTTTGTCAGTACCCATCAGGTCATCAACGGTCTGGCAGGCGTAAATCACTGTAGAGTGGTCGCGGCCCCCATGATATGCTCCGATGCTCTTCAGTGAAGATTTGGTCAGGCTTTTAGAGAGATACATAGAGATCTGTCTTGCCTGCACCACTTCGCGTTTACGGGTTGGCGAGTTTACCAGGTTCACAGGTACTTCAAAGTATTCACATACCAGTTTCTGGATGAAATCCATGGAAACTTCTTTGGAGGTGTTCTTGATAAAGTTTTTTAACATCGACTTTGCCAGTGGCAGATCGATATCCTTTTTGTTGAGCGTAGACTGGGCAAGCAGGGATACCATTGCACCTTCCAGTTCACGTACGTTGTTATCTATATTATGTGCTACGTATTCAACTACCTCTGAAGGAAGGTCGATACCATCAGCATACATTTTCTTTTTAAGGATGGCAATCCTGGTTTCCAGATCAGGGATCTGAAGATCGGCAGATAATCCCCATTTGAAGCGGCTCAGCAATCTTTCTTCTAAACCGGATAAATCTTTCGGTGCTTTATCTGAAGTAATGATGATCTGTTTGCCCGACTGGTGCAGGTGGTTGAAGATATGGAAAAAGATATCCTGTGTTTTCTCTTTTCCGGCAAAATTATGGACATCATCCATGATGATCACATCCATGGCCTGGTAAAAGTTCACAAAATCATTGATCGTATTGTTTTTCAATGACTCTACAAACTGCTGGCAGAACTTTTCGCAGGATACAAATATCACAAGTTTCTCCGGATGGGTACGTTTGATCTCGTTGCCGATTGCCTGTGCAAGGTGTGATTTTCCCAGTCCTACCGCACCGTAGATCATTAGCGGGTTGAATGATGTTGCTCCCGGTTTTGCTGCCACAGCGAAACCTGCAGAACGCGCCAGACGGTTACAATCTCCCTCTACATAATTTTCCAAAGTGTAATTGGAATTCAATTGCGGATCAACGTTCATTCTCTTCGCTCCGGGAATTACAAAAGGATTTCTGATGTCTTTACCGGCAGCAGCTGAAGGTACAGATGGCGACTGCGCATTTGGCGCAGCAGCATTACCGCTTGAGGGCATTTTGGTAGTATATGGCGATCCGCTGTTGGAAGATTTGTTATCCACAACGATGTTATATTCCAGGCGTCCTTCTTCTCCCAGCTGTTGTTTAACAGTCTTGCGTAACAGCCCTACATAATGTTCTTCCAGCCATTCGTAAAAAAATAAGCTTGGCACTTGTACAGTCAAAACATTCCCTTCCAGCTTCAAAGCAGAGATCGGTTCAAACCAGGTTCTGTAACTCTGATTTGGGATGTTCGCTTTGATAGTTTGAAGTGAGTTATTCCACACTGTTGTACAAGTATTCTGCATAGTATATTGTTGTTATTCGTCTAAAAATTTGTTCCCTTTCGATTGGGGATTGCGAAGATCAAGAAAATAGTAAACAAAAAAACATAAACTTATACTTAGGATTAACCAGCTGTAATGCAATCACATATGAAAATTATTTAGATTTTAATGTGGATAAGTATGGGTTATCAACACATGTTGTTAACTATTGTCCCCCGGCATTGTCAATAACGTGGATAGGTGGGATAGATCCAAAAACAACACCCTGAACACTATGGTACTTGAGTCAGATTTAGGGCAGAAAAAAAAAGAGAGTTAGGGCATAATTTCTGGGGATAACCTCAGAATCCGATTCCGGTTGTTCCGCAGTTGTTCACATTTTTCTTCAGTAAATCCGGCAGTTTTCTCCTCATTTATGAGCACAGATCCTATCTTTACTGCATACCCTAATGATATTTGAAATGATCAGATTGAATAACGATACCCCTACGAGTGTTTTACAGGATGTAAAAAAAGGCAGCATGATAACGGATACCTTTAGTAAAACCGGATTGGTAGAAAGTATGGAGACCACTGATGACGGATTCAATAAGATATATACCTTTCACCTGGTTACCGGAAGGACAATTACTGTCAAAAAATAAAACAGAATCATAGCCCGGATGTTTATTTTAAAAAATGAACATTATGGAAGATCAAAATTCAGATAAACTGCACAATCAGGAAGACGTTAATCCTACAAGCCAGCTGGACAAACTCGCAGCCGAAGAAAAGCCGGAAGACATGCCAGAAACCAACGGTACAGGTGCCAACCGGCCGGTTCAGACTTCGGGAACAGTAATCATAGAAAAAGATCCTGAAGAGGACAGCAATGACGTTGAAGAGTTGGGGCATTCGTAATTTTAACTTACCTTTGCGCCATAAAATAAAACCATGATTTATTTCTTCTCCAACGAGCGCAATACTGTTTTTGCTGTACAAATAGAACGAACCCTCACCTCGTCTGATATTTCAAAATTAAGCTGGCTTTTTGGCGGTGCCCAACTGAATAAAGAAACTGTAATAACAGACTTTTTCACCGGCCCCCGCGCTGCAATGATCACTCCCTGGAGTACCAATGCGGTGGAGATCACGCAAAACATGGACATCCACGGTATCGTGAGGATCGAAGAATTTACCAGGGTAAGCGCTGATTTCAATGCTTTCGATCCAATGTTGTTTCAGAAATACAATGAGCTGAATGAAGAGCTGTATACAATCAGCCTTCAGCCGGAGCACATTCTTGAAATAGCAGATATCGCTGCGTATAACCAGCAGGAGGGTCTCTCTCTGAGTGATGTGGAAATTGATTATTTAAATGAGCTTGCAGTAAAACTGGACAGAAAGTTAACAGATTCTGAAGTATTCGGCTTTTCGCAGGTAAATTCGGAGCACTGCCGTCACAAGATCTTTAACGGTACTTTTGTGATCGACGGAGAAGAACAGCCGGTCTCATTGTTTAAGATGATCCGCAAAACCTCTGAAGCCAATCCTAACGGGATTATTTCTGCCTATAAAGATAACGTTGCCTTCGTAAAAGGACCAAGGGTACAGCAATTTGCACCTAAACGTGCGGATGTACCTGAATATTACGAAATAAAAGACTTTGATTCTGTAATCTCACTGAAAGCAGAAACACATAACTTCCCTACCACAGTAGAGCCATTTAACGGTGCTGCTACAGGATCAGGAGGTGAAATTCGTGACAGGCTTGCGGGTGGTCAGGGCTCATTGCCACTGGCTGGAACAGCTGTATACATGACTTCCTTTTCACGTCTGGAAGAAAACCGTCCCTGGGAAAATGGCATGACCGAAAGGAACTGGTTATACCAGACACCGATGGATATCCTGATCAAAGCTTCCAACGGAGCATCTGATTTTGGAAACAAATTCGGCCAGCCCCTTATCACAGGTTCATTACTGACATTCGAGCACGAAGAAGATGCAAGAAAACTCGGCTTTGATAAAGTGATCATGCAGGCCGGTGGTATCGGATATGGCAAGGCCGATCAGGCGAAAAAAGAAAAACCATCAGTTAATGACAAGATTGTTGTTCTGGGTGGTGAAAACTACAGAATTGGAATGGGTGGTGCTGCAGTTTCTTCTGCAGATACCGGTGCAATGGGTTCAGGTATTGAACTGAATGCCATTCAGCGCTCGAATCCTGAAATGCAGAAACGCGTTGCCAATGCCGTGCGCGGAATGGTAGAAAGCGACCACAATACGATCGTCTCTATCCATGATCACGGTGCAGGCGGTCACCTGAACTGCCTGTCGGAACTTGTAGAAGAAACCGGCGGAAAGATCGATCTCGATAAACTGCCTGTAGGTGACCCTACCCTCTCGGCCAAGGAGATCATCGGAAACGAATCACAGGAACGCATGGGACTGGTGATCGGACAGGAAAACCTGGAAACCCTGCAAAAGATTGCCGACCGCGAACGCGCACCAATGTATACTGTTGGGGACGTAACCGGAGATCATCGTTTCACCTTTGAATCTGCCACAACAGGCGCTAAACCTATGGACCTGAAAATGGACGATATGTTTGGAAGTTCTCCAAAAGTGATCATGCAGGATAAAACGGTAGAAAGAAAATATACAGCAGTAAGCTATGAACTTTCAAAAATAGACACTTACCTGGAGCAGTTACTGCAACTGGAAGCTGTTGGAAGTAAGGACTGGCTGACGAATAAGGTTGACCGCTGTGTGGGTGGTCGCGTAGCTAAACAGCAATGTGCCGGCCCGCTGCAACTGCCCTTGAACAATTGTGGTGTAATGGCACTGGATTTCCAGGGCAAAGATGGTATCGCAACCTCTATCGGTCATGCCCCACTCTCAGCATTAATTGACCCTGCTGCAGGAAGCCGTAATGCTATTGCAGAATCTTTATCAAACCTGGTTTGGGCTCCATTGAAAGATGGCCTGGAAAGTGTATCACTTTCTGCCAACTGGATGTGGGCATGTAAAAACGAAGGTGAGGATGCACGTTTATACGCTGCTGTCAAAGCCTGCTCTGATTTTGCAATCAGCCTGGGAATTAATATTCCTACAGGAAAAGATTCACTGTCAATGAAGCAGAAATACAAAAACGAAGAGGTGATCTCTCCGGGAACTGTCATCATTTCTGCGGCCGGCCATTGTGATGATATTACCGCAGTTATTGAGCCTGTCCTTAAAAAAACCGGCGGTTCAATCTATTATATCAACTTATCAGGTGATACTTATAAACTGGGCGGATCATCATTCGCACAAATACTGAATAAAATCGGTGATGAAACACCTGATGTAATTGATGCCAGTCAATTCAAAAACACATTCAATACACTTCAGGAACTGATCAAAGGTAAAAAAATACAGGCCGGACATGATATCGGCAGCGGGGGTTTAATCACTACCCTGCTCGAACTTTGCTTTGCAGACCGCAACCTGGGTGCCGATATTGACCTTACTGCCCTTGGAGATCAGGACAGCATAGCAAAATTATTTGCAGAAAATATCGGGATCGTATTTCAGGCCGATGCTTCTGCTGAAGCTGTACTTGAAGCAAATAACGTTTCCTATCATAAAATTGGTTCGGTAACTTCGAAACCTGCACTGGTGATCAAAGATCAGTCAGGCAGCATGAACTTTGATATCGATCACCTGCGTGATGTATGGGCTAAAACTTCATACCTCCTGGACCAAAAACAAAGCGGAGCCTTTAAAGCGAAAGAACGTTTTGATAACTATAAAAATCATGTACTGGAATACACTTTCCCGTTATCTTTTGACGGAAAGAAACCAGTTATAGATCCTTCCAAACCACGGCCAAAAGCTGCTGTTATCCGCGAAAAGGGAAGCAACTCTGAAAGGGAACTGGCCAACGCAATGTACCTTGCCGGCTTTGATGTGAAGGATGTACATATGACCGATCTGATTTCAGGAAGGGAAACACTGGAAGACATACAGTTTATCGGAGCTGTTGGAGGATTTTCCAACTCCGACGTACTGGGTTCGGCAAAAGGCTGGGCAGGTGCCTTCCTTTACAACGAGAAAGCTAAACTGGCGCTTGAAAACTTCTTTAAACGTGAGGATACTTTATCAATAGGTATCTGTAACGGATGCCAATTATTTGTAGAGCTTGGGCTGATCAATAAAGATCATGAGGAAAAACCTAAGATGCTGCACAATGACAGTCATAAACATGAAAGTGGTTTCACCTCCGTAGCGATACAGGAAAACAACTCGGTGATGCTTTCAGGCCTGGCAGGAACAACATTGGGCGTTTGGATTTCACATGGTGAAGGTAAATTCCAGTTACCTTATGCAGAAGATCAGTATCAGATTGTTGCGAAATATGGTTATGAAAGTTATCCGGCTAACCCTAATGGTTCTGACTACAACACTGCGATGATGTGCGATAATACCGGAAGACACCTGGTGATCATGCCACATATTGAACGCTCTATCTTCCAGTGGAACTGGGCAAACTATCCTGAAGGACGCAATGATGAGGTATCTCCATGGATTGCAGCTTTCGTAAATGCCCGCAAATGGCTGGAAGCGTAATTTCAAAAGGTAATGTCCTATAACATATTGATGCGGATAAGCTAAGGCCTATCCGCATTTTTTATTGAATGGAGGTACAGGTATAAAGATGCCAGTTCCCTGTCTGTATATTGCGCCGTCATCTTCCAGGGCATATAGCGACTATCCATTTGTTTTCCCGAAGGTTTTTTGCCGCTGCGCAATGCAGTAAAAAATTGCTGCTGTGTCCATTTGCCCGGATCACCGGACGGCGAGATATCAGGAACTTCAGGAAAACCGGGAGCTACAGGATCTCCTCCCCTGAAATCCTGACGGTGGCAGCCTGTGCAGGAAACGGACAGATATTTACCTAATGCTATGCTTTCTTTGTCTTCTGAAACCTCCTTTACCGCGGCTGCCTGATGGTCGATTTTCTCTACTGACAGTAAATCAAGTTTATCAAAAAAAGTGAGTACCTTCCCCATGGGCCCAATTTGCTTTTCAGGCAGGATGTGATCAACAGGAGATATCGTTTTACAGTAAGCGATGATCGCCCGGAGATCTTTTTCAGTCATTAAAGCAGATTCCTGTGAGGGCATCAGCCATAAAGGCTGCCCCTCTTTGCTTACGCCATGCTGAAGAGCCATCATCCAGTCCTGGTCAGAGAAATCAGCCGGCAGGCCACCTTTGCCCCTTGTGAGATTGGATGCGGGAAGGATAGCTACCATTTTATCGTCAATGATCAGCTGCCCGTCCAGATGAGCACCATGACATTCATTACAGCCTTTGATAGCCAGCAAACGTTTACCCCGTAACAGTACTGAGCTATCTGCTGAATCAGGAAGCATTGCCACATTTTTTTTGAAGCTGTACCGGGAGTTGATGCGGTTGTTTACCGACCATGAAATTAGTCCATAGGCAAAAGTCAGCAAAATCAAAGCTGAAAGGACAGTGATACCTATCCACTTTAACACTTTTTTAAACATGAGAGAAATTTAGAATCAAGAGACATTTATTTAGCCGCAACGTCCTAACCTGTTTTCTAAATTATGATAAAAATTAAATATAAGCAAGCCTATCATTACACAAATACCTGTAAAACAATTCTTTGCACCAAATATACTCGCTCACCATATTATATTCAAATCAATCCCAGGCTTTATATGTTATTAATCAAATTCTCACATTATGAAAGCAGTAACCATCCATAAATACGGCAGTGCCGATGAATTGATCTATGAAGAAACTGAAAACCCAGGCCTTCTGCCAGACGATGTACTCATCAAAGTTTATGCAACGAGTGTAAATCCGGTAGACTGGAAAGTAAGAAGCGGAAATTACCCGGGTGCGGATCAGAGAGCCTGGCCGGTGATCCTGGGATGGGATGTATCTGGCACCATCGAGCACCTGGGAAAAGAAGTCACAGGATTTCAGATTGGGGATGAAGTCTATGCAAGACCAAATACCAAAAGGCAGGGCACCTATGCCGAGTATGTTGCCGTCAATTACAAAGAAATAGCATTAAAACCCAAGTCGATAGACCATATCCATGCAGCAGCTGTACCCCTCGCAGGAATGACGGCCTGGCAGGGCTTGTTTGACCATGGAAAGCTCCAGGCAGGACAGAAAGTATTGATCCATGCAGCGGCAGGCGGTGTTGGAATTTACGCTGTACAACTCGCTAAATGGAAAGGTGCCTATGTGATCGGGACTGCTTCTGAAAGCAATATAGATTTCCTGAAAGACCTGGGAGCTGATGAAGTTATCGATTACAACAATGAAGATTTTGAAGAAAGACTGGGGAACATCGATCTTGTGCTCGACCTCATCGGCGGAGATGTACAATTGAAGTCGCTCGAAGTGTTGAAACCAGGAGGCATATTTGTCAGCACACTCGCCATCAAAGACGAGGCAGCCATTGCAGCAAAAGGTTTAACCGGCGGCAGGTTTATGACTCAGTCAAACCCGGAAGATCTCAGGAAGATGGCACAACTGATTGACGAAGGGAAACTCAAACCCATCATTTATGATATCGTTGATCTGAAAGATGCAGCCGAAGCACAACGTACTATAGAAGAAGGACACGTAAGGGGTAAGATTGTACTGAAGGTGGTAGATGATAATTAAAACTTAGTGTATAAAGCGAGCTGAACAACATTATTACTGGTATTGTTGTTCAGTCCTTTTATAGCCTGGTTGAGGTATCCGGCTTCAATATCCAGATGTTTATTTGCACGGTATCCCGCTGCTATATACGCCCTGTTCTGATCAAATAATTTATGATTAAGTTCATCCTTATGCTGAACGTTAAAGAAAAGTTCATTCTGTAAGGCCACAAAAAATCCTTCCTCAAAATTTTTGGCACCTTTTTCCAGCGGGATGATAAAGCGGGTAAAATACCGGAAACGCTGCGCAAACAGCTGATCTCTTCCTGATCTCTCTATAAATCTTTGCTCCAGCCTGAACCTGTGCTGGGCAATAATGGTACGGGCAGTTTTATGTTTGTATACATATTGTTCCCAGATCCTGTGTTCAGTGAGTAAATTATCGCGAGAGCCTTCAACATGGGGAAACGTTTGAATCAATGCGTAACCCAGGGTGAGTTCATTCTTACTATTTGCATAGTAGGTGATTCCTGGTCTGAACAGGAAATTTCTGACTTCCGCCCATTTATCCGCGGAACGCACCTGCACGTCGGTATATACGCCCCATTTATTACTGATCTTCGTATTGTTCAGCAGGAACAGCCAGCCACTGCTCTGATGTACGGTTTGGGCATGTGCAGAAGCAGCCAGGAAAAGAATTAAGCTGAGAAGGCCAATCAAAATACGCATAGGGTAATATTAATATATTTTTGGCGTATGCCAAAATTAAAAATGCCGCTCTGCAAAGCGGCATCATATATTTAGTTATAACGCTAATAAAAGGATTTAGCACATTGATATTGCGACATCTGAAGGCTCAAAATACTGAGGCAACAGGTTATCCAAAATTGCATTTGTAGCTGGAGTTTCACGATCAGCCTTTAAAACTACCGGATTACCTGCTGAAATTGCTGCAATCACAGGGTTAAGTAGTAAGATCAGTGAGCTGTCTGAAATTTCACTGATCGACAAATCATAGGGCTCATAGGAACTGTCACCTTTGAGACCTGAGGGAGCCACCCATTCCCGCAGCTGTGAGCGTGTAAATTCTATAATGGCAATAGGTGCACTGATTTCGCACATCGGCGCTGAGGCCGGTACTTTGTAGTCTTTTCTTATTGCATCACAGAAAGCGTTTTTGTTTTCCTTCAGCATACGTTCCAGATGGTCGAGTTGCCTGATACGCCAATGGTAAGATTTCCTGATACTGGTTTTAAGGTTTACTTTCTGTTTGCCAAAAAGATCAAGGAATTGAAGCATAGCTTTTATTGTTTTAAGTGGTTCAGATATCAAATTCAAATCTCCGTATATGAAACAGCAAAATCATGAACATATGTTAAGTTATACGACACTGCCGTTATGTGACAATAACGTTACCATTAATCATATTAGTATAATATGTTAACATGATAAATATGGATCTCAGAAATTGTATATTGGAATACCACACCTGTTTGAGGGTCAGTCAGGCTGACCCTCAATACTAGCGATCTCAATCAAAAAAATGATTTACAAATTGATGCCACGTTTTGAACAGGGCCAGACATCATAAAAAATATTGAGTATACTGGTAATGCTGATTATTTCTTATCAACAATTAAGTTAAGGATAATTCTATTTTAAAAAAAGGGGCATATGCGCCATTATTTCTGCATCACCATCACCCCGTTCATGATAAATGTACTTCCGCCATCAGCCACTATATTATACACCTTCTGCGTTCCGCCGGCACGCTCATCTTTCTTCCAAACCTGATAAACATCGTATTTACCGGTCAGTTCATTCAGGCATAAAACTTCCTGTCCTTCTTTCAGCTCTCCCATTTTACGGTTGCCTTCGCGGGTCATCATAGGATGATTAGGTGTAGCCTGCAATACTTTTGCGCTCAATTGGATCTCCATACCAGTATTGGTCTGTCTGTGTGCTGACGCGATAAGCACCAGGCTGGTCAGTGCATAGTTTTTAGGCTCATGCGTGGTCAGTTCCTTAACGGTAACTACTGAAGCAGCTTTTGTCTGGGGATCTACAGTAATAACCTGGTCCCCTGGTTTTACATCTTTCAGCATCTTCGTTAATCCGCTGGCCATTGCCACTTCTTCATCCCCGGGAAAACAGATGTCACTTCCGTAAGTAGCCTCCTCTTCTGAAGGCGCCTTCCCATTGTTCAGGACCTTGTATTGCTGAAAACTGAGCTCTCTCGACAGGATATAGGAGAGCTTAAGCACAAAATTCTTTTCCTCTTTATTGATATTGTCTATATCCTGGAAGTATTTATCCCAGACTTTTCCATCAGCAGTATAATCGGGTACCACAGCCTTATAGATCTTTCCTTTCTCAGTGGTATAAAAAACCATCAGGCCAATTTCCTGCATCCCCTCCTTCGCAATCAGCTTGTACAGATCGATCCGCTTTTTCAGTCCGTCATCACCCGTAATAAAAAAGGGTTTACGTGCCTGATAGCGGTCCAGAATATAAGTATTATCAAATTTCACGTAGGTGTCCTTATCAAGATCTGCAACAGTATAGTTTTTGGCTATATCGTATTCTGCCATGGTTAAGGGACGTGGATTAGCTTTTTGCTGAGCCTGTAAAGTATGAAAGGCCGCAGCCAGGATTACGCTTAATATAATTCTTTTATACATATAATAAATAAGTTAGGAGATCTGTTTAAAGGCATCTGCAAACAGCTGCATTTCTTCCATTTTCCCAATGCTTACACGGCACCAGTCTTTGTCGTTAAATTTCCAGAAGCGGATCCCTACCCCCCTGTTGGACATTTCTTTTGCAAAACGTGCGCCTTCCATCCTGATCGGGAACATGACAAAATTGGCAGAGGAAGGAATGTAATCGTATCCCTCTTTTGTGAGTACCGAGTACAGAAATTCCTTTGAAGCAAGTGTTTTCTTTAAGGCATCTTTCAAAAAGTCTTTTTCCTGGTATCCGGCAATAGCAGCTGCCACTGTTGGCGCAGAGATGCTCATATTTCCTACCGAATACTTCATCAGGTCTTTCAGCGTATCAGGCTGTGCAATCACATATCCGCAGCGCAGGCCGGCAAAACCATACAGTTTAGAAAAGGTACGGGCTACGATGATATTACTGCCTGCCTTTACCATGCTGATCATGCTCGCAGCCTGCGGATCAGGTAGGTAGTCAATGTATGCCTCATCCACAAATACAGGAACTTTCCTGCTCACACGTTCACAAAAAGCTTTTAGTTTTTCTGTATCCAGAACTGTACCTGTAGGATTGTTTGGATTACAGATATAAACCAGTCCTGTTTTATTTGTAATCTTTGCTTCCATCGCGTCCAGGTCCATTTTGTACTCGGCAGTCAAAGGTACCTTAACCCACTTCGCGCCGAGCAGCTCGGCATCTGAGGGTAAACTGCTGTAGGAAGGATCTCCAGTGATGATTTCCGACCCGTTCCTGCCGTAAAACATGGCAGAGGCCAGCAGCAGTGGTGAAGATCCTGCATCCATGAGGATACTGGATTCCGGAACGCCTTCGTAAGCAGCAATTTTGCCAGTCAATTCTTTCATATGCATAAAGGGATACTGGTAGCTGGAATCCAATGCTTCCTGTATAGCTTTCTTAACATTAACCGAGGGGCCAAAGGGATTTTCATTGGCTAATAACCGGGCTTTCATAACCGGCGTAGCCTCTAAAATGGCCGCCTGATCTGCCAGACGGTCGTTCAAAAACGTTTGCTGTATTCTTTTCGGCACTGCAGCCAGTGTACTGATTGCACCTGAGAAGAAGGCCGTGCCTCCGGCCAATATAGCTGTGGATTTAATCCAGCTGCGGCGGTTGATTGAGTTTGCCATGATTGAGAGTTTTTTGGTTATTATCCTTTAGTTGTTTTTGTCGGGTATGCTATTCGTGCTTCTGTTACGCGGCCGTGTATACTGGCAACTACACTTCTGGCCGATTCAAATGCGCCGGCCATCCAGGCATTCAGATAGGTAAGGTGCTCGCCGGCAAAATATACGTTGCCATCAGGTTTCAATAAAGCGGGATATGCATCTCTACGCGTGTCACTGGTGTAAACTGCCCAGCCACCCATATTGTATTTTGTTTTATGCCAGCTGACAGAGAAGGAGCTTTCAAACTCCTTATCATACTGCGGATGAATAAGCCTTCCCTTTTGCAGGGCCAGCTTTTCACGGTCGGCATAACTTAATTCGCCAACCTGTTGCGCTTTTTCATTAAAGTTGTAGTAGCCTATAAGGATCCCCTTTTTATCCAGGTAATCATATGAAGGATAAAAGATCTGGGTAAGTTCGTTATTGGTGTGGGTGATGCCTCCATATATATGTTCGTCCTCTTCCCAGAAGCGGCGCCTGAACTGCAGCCCGATCTTTCCTGTCTGGTTGTAGGATATGTAGTCAATCGCGCGGCTCACATCTGAGGAGAAATTGCTGCTGATATTACTTAAAACAGGTAATGGTATGGTGCAAACACACATATCAGCTTCCAGTTCATGTATACCGGCGGCATCTTTGTATGTTACTTTGACGCCATTTGTCACATTATGAATCTGGGTAACCTCCGCCCCCATTTCAATCATCGGGGCTATCTTTTTCTCCAGTGCTGCGGCAATCCTGTCCATCCCGCCCACAGCCTGGAACATCGTCATCTGCAGTTCATAGGTATATTCTGCAACATTATAGAAATCGGGATCCATCAAACCTGAATGCAGGATATCTGCCAGGGTATGCGGATCGGCAATTCTGCCTGATTTGTTGCCCGCACCGGGAGCGTCAATATATCCCCGGCGTGCGGAAGCTTTGTACAGCTTATCTGCATCCAGTCCGCCTTCTGCCATCAGGTATTCAATGATCTTCTGCCCGTCTTCTTTCGTTAAAGCACTGTCCAGGTTTCCGTGATCCATGCTTTTAGCCAGCATTTCTGTCATATATCCCCGCACATCACTATGGATTTCACGGTTACGGATTTTTTTATTGGATAAGGGCCCTTTGCCTTCGGCAAAGAAGTATGCACTTTCATTTACATTGTTATATACCTGAATAGGAACCCCAAGTTCTTTGCAATAGTGAAGTGTAAGTTCATGGTTATGGGGAATACGCGAGGGACCTGCATTAAAATATAAACCCTCGTCAAATTTAGCGGTTACCTGAGGCTGGTCTTTTTCGGTATGCCGGGTGTTATTCCTGATACTCCAGCACCTTCCTCCGGTTCTTTCCCTTGCTTCGAGCACTGTACACTGGTATCCCAGCTTGGCTAACTCATAAGCGGTCGTCATTCCTGCCAAACCAGCACCCAATATGATTACCTTTTTGCCATTTGTAGTTCTTTCGAGATTAAAAGCGTGGGCAGGCACCGGTTGCATTAAGCCTAAAGCCATCATTGCAGGAAAAGCACTACCCGCCAACAGGGTACTTTTACTGAGAAAGTCGCGTCTGGTTATAGATTTCAAAATAATTGAGAGTTTGTCTTATAAATTTAGCGAAAAATAACTTTATAAGGTAATTATTTGTCCTCAATAACAGAATTTGCATTAAAAAATTACATTATCACATAAATGTCAGACATTAAAACAATTTTTAAACAAATTACGGGTCTTTAAAACAAATATTATCTTTGATAAACTATAAATTATGAGCAATCAGGGAATTTGTACACATCTGAATACAATTACAACTGTTAATATTGGTGATGAAAATGTTTGTGAAGAATGTATCAAAATCGGGAGCGATTGGGTACACCTGCGTACCTGCCAAACCTGTGGCGTAACACTTTGCTGTGATCAGTCGCCACAAACCCATATGACCAAACACTTCAGGCACACCGGTCATCCTGTAATTGCTTCTGCCCAGCCAGGCGAAAGATGGCTTTGGTGCTACGTAGATGAGCAGATGCTGGAATATTAACTATGTGCAAAATATCGCCGCTGATAATTGATCTGACCAAGATGATAGGTAAGATGCGAGGACAGGTGAACCAGGATAAACTCTATGGTCTGTTCCGGATGAATTGATAAAATCTCCCTGGGATATACAGCATCCATTGCTTCTTTCCGGATCCTGGATAAGGAAAAAGATATTGTTTCCAGGAGTTCCTCCAGGATGACGATAAATTCCTCACGCGTAAAGAGCCTTGCCGAAAATTCCGCTTCCCTGTCTCTTACATAGCCGATATTTCCGAAAGGATTACCGATATAGGTTTTCAGGTTTCCGATCAGGTGCTGGACAAGGTTTCCTGCGGAATTGGTTGTTCCGGGCAAGACTTTCCAAAGGGATTCTTCATCGTGATAACCCTTCAGCTCCTCTATTAACCTGTTAATATCTCTGGTAAACAGGATAACATAATAATCGATATTCATTTTACAAAATTTAATGATACAAACATTATTACTGTGAATTGGTTTTGCCTATAATGAAAGGGATTAAAAAACAATATCTACCTACAAAAATCTGCCCGGTATGCAACCGCCCGTTTACCTGGCGGAAGAAATGGGAAAAGAACTGGGATGAAGTAAAATACTGCAGTGATAAATGCAGAGGAAACAAAGATTAAATTAACTAAGCTCAAAATTTATAAAAAACCTCATCAAATGAAACTAAAAACCTTCGTGCAGCTCACAGCAGCTTTTTTACTGCTACTTATTACAGACAGTTCTATTGCAGGCGCGACCTCTAAAAGAGCTCCTGCGAAACAGTTTTATGAACTGGTAATCTATCATCTGAAAGATCAGGCGCAGGAAGAGCGCATAGATAAATATCTGGCTGAGGCATTTGTGCCGGCAATGCACCGCTATGGCATTAAAACGGTTGGTGTTTTTAAAACAGCAAATATTGATACCGCTGCAGACAAAAAGATCTACGTACTGCTTACGTACAGATCGCTGACGGAATTTCATCAGATCAACAGCAAACTAAACACTGATCAGGAACTGGCAGCAGCAGGAAAAGACTTTACAGATGCTGCCTTTGACCAGCCGGCCTATACCAGGAAAGAGTCTGTACTCATGGAATCTTTTTCGGGCATGCCGAGCCTTAGGAAACCACAGTTTTCCAATGACAGAAAAGAACGTATCTATGAATTACGAAGTTATGAAAGTGCTACCGATAAGTTGTACCGCAATAAACTCAGCATGTTTAACGACGGCAACGAAATGGCGATTTTTGACCGTATAGGCAGCCAGGCTGTATTTTACGGAGCAGTACTGGCCGGAAGCCATATGCCCAACCTGATGTATATGACAACCTATACAGATATGAAATCAAGGGAAGAACACTGGAAAGCTTTCGGTAATGATCCGGACTGGAAAAAATTGTCAGCCATGCCGGAATACCAGCATAATGTCTCCAGGAATGTGATTGAATTCCTTGTGCCAACCGGATATTCGGATTTTTAGCCCTGGAAAATGCTGAATTTCTTATATTAGTGTTGCCTATTTCAGCGCTCTTATGGAAACAAAACAACGTATTCAATCCATAGATATCCTGCGGGGTCTGGTCATGATCATTATGGCATTAGACCATACCCGGGATTTTTTTCACATTACTGCTGCAACAGCTAACCCGCTCGATCCTGCAACCACAACTACCGGCCTGTTTTTTACACGCTGGATTACCCACTTCTGTGCACCGGTGTTTATTTTTCTGTCCGGTATGTCAATCTACCTTTCGGCGCAACGTAAAACTACAGCAAAAGCCGGATCATTTATGATCAAAAGAGGTCTCTGGCTTATCCTTGCGGACATCCTGATCATGACTTTCGGACTTACTTTCAACCCGCAATATTCACTGATCTTTCTGCTGGTGTTCTGGTCGATAGGCTGCAGCATGATCCTGCTGGGGATCTTCAGCCAGATATCAAAGAGAGTCGTGCTGATCCTCGGCCTGCTGATTGTCTTCGGGCATGACCTACTCAGTCTCGCAGAGCTTCCCAAAACCGGTACCACAGCAGTACTGATCCAAATATTTCTTACCGGGGCAGCCACAATAGTGCCACTGAATTCAACTCATCTGATTGGATTTTTCTACGCCATACTACCATGGACGGGCATTATGTTTCTCGGTTATTCTGCCGGGGCCTGGTACAAAAAAGATTTTCCTGAAAGCACGAGGAGGCAATACCTGCAGTTTTCGGGCGCAGCTCTCTGCCTGCTTTTTATTGTGCTCAGATCAATCAACATATATGGTGATCCCTCTGCGCGGCAAGTATACCCCAGCCTGATCCAGAATGTTTTTTCTTTCCTGAATGCGAGTAAATATCCGCCGTCCCTATTATTTTTCTGCATGACAACCGGCCCTGCACTTCTGCTGTTACCAGCTTTGGAAAACGCATCCGGCAGGGTTGCTAAAGCTGTTGCTACCTATGGCAATGTACCATTCTTCTACTTTGTAGTACATTTCTATTTTCTGCACCTGCTGCTTGTAGCAGCATTTTTCCTTAATGGTTACGGAACAAAAGACATCGTTCAGTCACCTTTGTTTTTCAGGCCCCGGAATTTTGGATTTAGTTTAATTGCCGTTTACGCGATCTGGTTATTTGTTGTAGCTTCGCTATATCAACCCTGTTTGTGGTTCAAAAGATATAAAACAAAGCACAATCAATGGTGGTTAAACTATGTATAACTCAGTAAAAATCAGATCATGGATACTACTCATCAAGACAACCCATATTACTCAAAAACAGACGATACCATCCTGCACGTGGATAATGCCGAATGGAAAAAAATCCTGCCTTCGGATCTGTATGCTGTAGCCAGAGAAGCAGCTACAGAACGTGCTTTTACAGGAAAATACTGGGACAGTGACGAAATTGGCGACTACTACTGCGCTGTCTGTGGAAATCACCTGTTTAAATCAGACGCGAAGTTTGCAAGCAGCTGCGGATGGCCGAGCTTCTTCGAGGCGATCAAACCAAACAGCGTAATTTATAAGGAAGACAATGCTTATGGCATGCGCAGAATTGAAGTTACCTGCGGTCGCTGCGATTCGCACCTCGGACACATCTTTAACGACGGCCCTGCCCCTACCTATAAAAGGTTCTGCATGAATTCAGTTTCACTGGAATTTGAACCCGGCTAAGAAATTGCGCCTAGCGCGCAATTTTTGCCCTTAAAGCTTTCAATCCTGATACTCCCTGAAGGTCTTCTACTTCGAAGAGCTCCAGCCCCTCCTGCAAAATACCTTCCGACTGCAAAATCCGGATATACTTTATATACTCATCTTCCTCGTTGTCACCAGCGTATACAAGTGTTATCTTACCTGGTTCGGTAATCCGCTGCTGCGTATCTTTTATATGTGCCTTATCAATCCGCTTTTTCACAATCTCAAACCGGGCATTGTAACTCCCATCCACATCAAACCGTTTTTCGTCCATTCTGAAACGGATATCTATCTCAGTATTGTAGATCAGGATCAGTGTAGTTACCTCCAATGAATAAGGGAGGCTGCTCTTCAGACATTCATGGGTCTTTTCCATTTCACAAAGGACCCTGATTTGCCACAACCGCAGCTGGTGCAGCAACTGAATTTCGAACTTACGACGTGGCGCTATAGATGCACCGAGATATAGATTATGCTCTACACCATCTGTTTTAAACCTTTCGTAATAGTGCGGAAAGATGGCCTGTGCCTCTATCTGCCTGCTGTCAATTAATGCCGCCAGTTTCTCATTGATCGTGGCAATAGTAGTTTCATATTTTCTGCGGTATATATGGAAACTGCCATTTTCTTTTTCATCTTCAGCGAAATAGCCGTCGATTACAGGTTTGAGATTTTCATCACGCAGCTGCAGCAGATAACGATGAATCTTGTTCACCACATAGTTATGGATCAGCTGTTCTGTATTTGTTTTCAGGGGCAGCATTAAATCCTGGAGAAAGGCCTTCAGCTGCAGTTCCTCTTCCAGGAAAGATTCTGCTTCAGACAGGTTACTGATCTCTTTTAAAACCGACAGCAGTGTTTTCAGCTGATGCTGAAGGTCGTTCTGCACACTGGAATTCCGTACTTCAGAGGAGCCTTTGATATCCACCTGTCCATACAAGGGATAAACATCCGGAAATACAATTTCTTCCAGTTCAGCAGGCTCGGCGTCTTTAGGTTTAGAGAGCACAGATTCAGCTTCTTCCTTAAATTTCCAGTAGACGCTGTTGTGTATAGTTGTATATTTCTCCTGGATAAACGCCTGTATCTGGTTTTCCAGTTCGCCGATCAACCTGTCTATAGAGTCGGTCAAAAATGGCATTACCACCTCAAGTTTATTGGCATTGATACTGTTGAGCTCTTTGACCCTGGGCGAAACCAGTTCGAGTACGCCCAGCAGCACATTGTTCTTAATAACTGGTGCCAGAATAAAACTTTGAATATCCTGAGCGAGCAACAGGGCTGCAAGCTGACTGTCAGGATTTGCAGCCTGAAATTCTGCAGTGTCAGAAATAGCAAAAAACTCTTTTCCCTGGATCAGCTCCTGAAAAGAATTGATACAAAGGATTTCTTCATCACAGCTTTCCTCATCGTCCCTTAAGATAAAACTTTTCATCCTGTGGCCGAAATTAGCCGCTTTGAAGACTCCCCTGTGCCGGTTAAACACAGTGAAGCCAATCCTGATGTCGGCTATTCTGTAGATTGACCTGAAAATAGACTCTACACTTTGCTGAAAATTATCGGCATTCAAGACCAGCAGCTTTTCCTTGAAGATTGAAACTGCGTTTTCAACAGTAACATCAACCAAAGTCATCAGGGAAAATCCCCTCAGGAGCCAGCTTTCCTTCGGAAATTTGGTTCTCCACAGCTCCAGGTCATCATAATTATCCACCAGCCGGTCGATCTCCTCCTGGCTGATCGGAAGTGCCCGGTCTGTAGGTGAGATGTCCATATAATCGGCGTTGTAAAGGATCCTGTAGTGTTTTACAATTCCGTTTTCCATGGGAATATCACAGAACAGCGGTTTGAAGAAATCCAGGTGTGTGCCGTAAAATTCATTCAGTATAATACAGCAGCTCAGCACGTATGACTGATGGGTATCAAAATCCCTGATATTGAGTTCAAAACCTGGCCCTGCCGCAGCCAATATACTGCTGAACCTGTTTGTATGGTTAAAAATATCTTTTCTGTAGGGCAGACTGATTGCTTTGATCTCATTGTTACTGAGCACCGGCGGAAAATAATCATGCATCAGGCGTTTGATCAGCCCTGAATTTTCTGCGATCTGCTGATCATCCCTGAGCCCCTCCCTCAGTTCGGGATGCAGGGCAACTTCTTCCAGCAATTCCCTGGCCTCCCGGGCACGCTCTCCCGCTCCGTTTGCTGCCTTTTCCCAGTCGCCAATCACCTGACCGAACGAAAGCTGCACTAAAAAAGGGGTATCGAGATAATTCATAAGTATAGGGGAAATCAGGTCAGTGCCTGTTCAGCTAATTTATGGATTTTAAAAATAAGGAAAGTAATATTGTTGTAATTAACACTATTTCAGCGTTTTCTGCCTGGATACTTCCGCCGTGCTTCCTGGCGGGCAGCATATATCTCGCTGATCACAATGTTCATCTTCAGGATCTCCTGAATAAGGTCGTATACCACTGCTACATCGTTGTCTGAGGTGTCCAGAAATTCGAACTCTTCCCAGCCTGTACCATAAAATCCATTGTCCATTGACATTTCTGCATCGATCTCCTGGTGGATGATCAGCCTGCACAAAAAGAAAAATGCATTGGCCGCAGTAAATGGTAACTCCATTATAGCTATTGAAATACTGTCTTCAATCAGCCCATCCGCATAATAATACAGATCAGCGTACATCTGATTTGCAAGTGCATGAATTCTGTTATTGTTATACAGTTCTTCGATGTCAATGGCGTACATAATCCTGAAGGTATCGATGGTATGATCAATCAGCGCAATACACTTATTGATGGCTTTTGAAACGTCATCATCTGAGGCCAGCAGCACCTGGAAGTGCATGTGTACATCAACGTCATCTTCTTCCAGGGCCAGTAACTCAGGCATGTCCTGTTCCAATACCGATTTGTAACCATATTCTGCAAATTTCACTGTCGTAAAACTCAGAATATGGATCACAATAGGAATGATATCCTCTTTAGCATACCTCGTTACAGCCATAGCGTAAAATTATATTTTAAATATAATATCCTATATCAGATATAACAAAATTTCTTCTGGTATTGATTATTTTAACACTTTAATCAGGCCCTCCTGATTAATACTAACTGTACTTTCCCCACTGGCTTTTACGCTCAGGTAAAACTGGTGATCGGTAGCTTCCATCTCCAGCGTATTGCTTTTCCCATCCAGTGTAAATTCAGGTGAGATAGCCAGCTCCTTTAATGAAGCCGCATATTTTCCATTCTTTTCCAGGTATTCCTGCTGACGGTAATAGGTCATCCAGAGATAGTTTCGTTGTTTCTCTGCATAAGGCATCACAAAATCAGCCTGTGAACCACCATCAGCTGCCTGGCTGAAAGTCAGGTAGCCCCAGCGCTCCGGGTAATGCATAGCGATCAGCCCCTGTGGCGACCATACCCAGTTATGTTCCGGCAGGTTTTTCCCCTCCGCATCCTTGTTTTTGATGTACTTGCCTTTACTTACTGTGGTGCCCCATTGTACCCTGGAGAAGTTGATCCGCCAGAGATCGCCCTCTGCAGGACTTTTCTTTAAATTGAGTTTATCGTATGGAATAGCCAGTTCAACTGTCCAGCCCTGGTCTTTATCTCCCGGCCTGTTTACAGTTCCCTGCACTTTTACTGCAGAACGAACGCCCGATTCCCAGCTGGTTAATCCCTGTCCCCCGTTGCGGTAAGCTTTCGGCAGGAATAAATCCCATATGGTATTGATGGCATTCACTTCCAGCTCGTAATACTGGTGTACAGTGTTTAAAGGATCGATAAAAATCTCGAAATCATCATCCTGGAATACCACTTCATCATGATTTTTTACATATGCCCAAACATCCGGATCTTTTATAACAGCTGCTACATAGAGATAGTCTTTATCCCAGACCATTTTACAGCGCGTTTTATAATAAGGCACCGGTTGCTTGTCGCCCTCGATATCCGTAAAATCATCAGTCCAGGGCACGTTGGACCAGACCCCGTCATTGAGTTCACCATCGATTACAGGTGCGGTTTTAGCAAAACCAGCCGAGTAATGTTTTGGAACAGTAAATAGATGTTCCAGGCCTTTGAAGGAATCCTGCGCCTTTGCAGAACCGGCAAAGAACAGGGGAAGACAGGCCATTGAGAGCAAAGCTGTCGTTTTCATCATATCAGATTTTATGCTTAACACGTTTGTATGGTTTAAATGATCTTGGCATTCCGGTTATACCAGATCTGTGATCCGGGATAATCATGGGGAAAATAGGAATTTAACCAAATAATCCCTCAATTATCTCTAAAATAATACGCGATTCTTTAGCGCTTTCCGCCCGTTTTTTACGGCTTTTGAGCATTTCCAGAAAATATCGGACTGACATGCAGTGTATTGCCATTTCTTTTCAAAAACGAAATCCCAAAAATCTTCAAACTCGTATATTGGGGTAGTTATAGATTACAAATTCACCCTATTTTTGCCGACGTTCTAAATGAGAAGATGGATTGCTGCTGCCTGGTTAACCTCGTTAATGGTAATAATTTTCAGCTTTTTCTGGTATAATCAACTGGTATACAGCTTGCCAACACCAATTCCTGCCCAATATAAAGCAGTACAAAACGGAGCAAAGATCCGTTTGGGAAACGATCTGCGTTTTAACAATGGCAAGCCTGTTTTTCTGCACTTCTTTAACCCTGACTGCCCCTGTTCCCGCTTTAATATCGATCAGTTTAAATCACTGGTAAAAACATACCACAAACAGGTGAATTTTGCAGTGGTACTGATGACAGCCAAATCCTATACCGCCGGGGAGATCAAAGAGAGATTCGGGATAACAGTACCTGTAGTTTCAGACAGTACAGTTGCAGCCTCCTGCGGAGTTTATTCGACCCCCCAGGCTGTAGTGCTGAATGCCCGGAGCGAATTATATTACAGGGGAAATTACAATAAAAGCAGGTACTGCACCGATAAGAAAACCAGTTATGCCAACATTGCATTAATGGGCATCCTGCATCAAAAAACGACATTGCGCCTGGATCAGTATGCACTGAAAGCTTATGGTTGCACATTGCCTAACTGCCAGCTCTAATGGACAATACATTGATCAATGACCCTTTTCTTGATGTAAGCCATTCATTGGAGGCTTACCGGTTTAATGTCAAAAAGAGATCTGACAAACTGATCAATTACTTTCTGATCGCTTTTTTTATCTCGGGATTGTTCCTGGCCAGCTTTTATGGTACCTGGAATATTGCAATTGGTGTTGGCAGCCTTACGCTACTAGCCTATTATTCTATTAAATGGGCGATGCCTGAGTCAAACCTGTACCAGTATGTACTAAGCGTTTGTCTCGGTATTTTCATGGCTCAGTTTATCTACCAGATGCATGGCATGTTCGAAATGCACTTTTTTGCCTATATCGGAAGTGCCATCCTCATCACTTATCAGAACTGGAAACTGCAGATCCCCATGCTGATCTTCGTGGTGATACACCATATGGGCCTCAATTACCTGCAAAGTGTGGGCTATAACGGGGTTTATTTTACAACATTTGATTACCTGGAATCGCAAGCCATCATTATCCACATCCTGCTTACTGCGGTAATTTTCTTTATCTGCGGACTATGGGCACATCATTTGCGTAAATACAATGGCACGCAGATGGCCATGCTTAATTACATACAGGAGAAAAAGGCGCACCAGGAAGTTCTTGAAAAACTGAACAACGAACTCAAGATATCCAATCAGGTAGCCATCGATGCCAGGCAGGAAGCTGAGCGTGCGGCACAGGCCAAAAGTATTTTCCTGGCCACGATGAGCCATGAGATCCGCACGCCAATGAACGGTGTGATGGGCATGACCTCTCTACTCACAGAAACTACTTTGAATGAAGAACAGCGCGATTATGTAAATGTAATCAGCACCAGTGGCGAAGCGCTGTTAAATGTGATCAATGATATTCTCGATTATTCCAAGATCGAATCAGGGCACCTTGACCTTGAGGAGCAAAACTTTGAACTGCTCAAATGTATCGAAGATGTAATCGATCTTTTTACCAAACGGGCTGCGGTGCAGAAACTCGATCTGCTCTACGAAATTGACCATAACCTGCCGGAAATACTGATCGGCGATGGTTTCAGGCTCCGCCAGATCCTCATTAACCTGGTGAGCAATGCAATGAAATTTACAAGGCAGGGTGAAGTTCACCTGAGTGTGAAACAGGTTGCAGCAGAGGGAAACATGGTGACTATTCTCTTCGAAATCAGGGATACCGGTATGGGAATACCCGAAGAAAAGTTATCCAAACTCTTTAAACCCTTTTCGCAGGTAGATTCTTCCAATACCCGTAAGTTTGGCGGTACTGGTTTAGGCCTGGTGATCAGTGAGAAGCTGGTAAATCTCATGCAGGGCACTATCAGTGTGAAAAGCAAACAGAATGAGGGAACTGTGTTTTCCTTCACGATCAACACTGTCGCCGGCACTGCCGAGCCTCAGATTGCTGCATTCAATGATCCCAGCCAGAATGCCGGGAAGAAAGTACTTGTAGTGGACGACAACCACACGAACCTCAGGATCCTGAAAGGCCAGCTGGAATTATGGAATTTTATTCCAACCATCTGTAACAGTCCGCTGGAAGCCCTTGAAATACTTTCGTCAGCTGTAAGCTTTGACCTCGTCATTACAGATATGCAGATGCCCGATATGGACGGTGTAGACCTGGCTCAAAAGATCAGGGAAAGTTATGCAGCCCTGCCCATTATCCTGCTCAGTTCTGTAGGTGACGAAAGCAAACACAAATATCCTAACCTGTTCTCTGCAGTATTAAACAAACCTGCCAAGACCAAACAGCTCAGGGGGGTAATCCACCAGACCTTACACTTACAGACTACCGCAAAACAGGCAAAAGAAACAGCTGCCACCATCCTTAAACCTGATTTTGCGATCAGCTATCCACTCCAGATCCTCCTCGCCGAAGATCATCCTATCAATCTGAAGCTTGCCATGAAAATCCTGAACAAGCTGGGATATGATCCCGACTTTGCACAAAACGGGCGGGAGGCTGTGGAGATGTATACGCATAAAAATTACGACCTGATCCTGATGGATGTACTGATGCCGGAAATGGACGGACTGGAAGCCACAAGGATCATCAGAAGTTCCAGCGGAATACAGCCAAAGATCATTGCAATGACGGCTAATGTGATGTCTGAAGATAAAAATGCATGTTTTGTAGCAGGTATGGACGATTATCTTTCAAAGCCCCTGCACATTGCTGCGCTGCTTGACCTCCTGACCAGGACATCGGTGGAAAGGATTCAGCACAAATCTTTTGATGGCCTCATCGGCAATCAGGAAAACACCGTTTAACTTAACCTTTTGCCGCTCATCAGTTTATCTACCGCTTCTTTGAATGAACCTGCAGGGCTAACCTGTCCTGAATTGATAAAGTAGATCTCATCTGCATTTTCAATAGTATTGAGCCTGTGGGCAATCACCACCAGGGTAGTTTCCTCAGGCAGGTTATCCAGGATTTGCCCAAGCAGTTTCTCGGTAATAGTGTCTATATTAGCCGTAGCTTCGTCGAGGATCAGCAGCTCCGGCCTGCGGAGGACTGCACGCATAAAAGCGATCAGCTGTTTCTGCCCGATGCTCAGGCTTTCCCCTCCCGAAACAACCGGAGTGTCCAGTCCCTGATCAAAGGTACTGAGCAAGCCTTCTAATTTCGCTTCCTGCAACACTTCCAGAAACTGTTCATTTGTAAATTTATGGTACCTGGAATTGCTGTACAGTATATTTTCCCTGACCGTTCCTGTAAACAAAAAAGGCTCCTGCAGGATAAAACCAATCCTCTCTGCACGCTCCTCATCTGTATAACTGCGGATATCTCTTCCCTTTAATAAAACTGTCCCTTCAAGGGGGTCGTACAAACGAGCCATGATAGATGCCGTAGTTGTTTTACCTCCACCCGTAGGACCAACAAGTGCATAGGTCTTTCCCTTCTGCATCTTGAAACTGATGTTGTGCAGGATTTCGAAGCCTCCCTGGTAACCGAAATGTACGTTCCTGAATTCCAGTAATGCTGTATTGTGCTCTTCAGGTGCATGATCAAATACGGTGACGAGGTTACTGCTCAGAGACAGGATCTGCGAAATCCTGTCCCATCCCGCCAGGGCCACCTGAAAACTTGTCCACAGCGAAGCCAGCTGCCGTAAGGGGTTATAAAAGTTGGTTGCATAGGAAAGATAACTGACCAGCAAACCAATGGTAAAATTACCCTGGATGATCAGGTAAATCCCAAACGACAATACTGTTAACTGTGCAACCGATGAAAACAGGCCGAATACAGGAAGGAAAATATTATTGGCGAGTCCGGCAGCTATGGCCGTCCGGTAATTTTCGCGGTTTGCAATGTCAAATCTTTTCTTGAAATAATCACGGCGGTTGAAAGCGATGATCACCTTAAAATTATTGAGGCTTTCCTGTATTTCGGCACTCATGCCGCCCGTACTCTTTAAGTTCAAAGCATTCTTGTGTTTGACCCAGGGTGATATTCCACGGGTAAAAATGAGAATGATCAGGGCAGGTACCAGTGTGGCGAGGCCCAGTTCAAAGTTAATAACCAGTAAAAATATACCTGCACCGATCATCGTAACGATACTGCCGATGAACTGCATCAGGGATTGGGAAAAGAACTGGCTCAGTTTATCCGTATCATTGTTTACCCGCGAAATCAGATCGCCGGCCTTATTTTCATTAAAAAATGCAACCGGCAGCTGCTGGATCTTATTAAAGATGCTGTTCCGCAGTTCAAATATGATGCGCTGCCCTACCCCGCCCATAAGACTGGTCTGGAAATAACTGCTCACAAAAGCCACCATATACATCACGAATAAGATGCCCGAGAAGACCAGTACACCGTGGTATTGTTTAGTCTGGATATACTTGTCTATCGTAAGACCAATCAGAAAAGGCCCCAGCAAGTTGAGTGAAGAATTCAGTAAAATAGCACAAACAGCCAGGACGATCTTTTTCCTTTCCTGTTCTACTAGCTTTAACAGGCTTTTTAATCCGGCCCAGGTAGAAGTTTTCACCTCTGAGGCAGGCAGACTGTTTAAATTATAGTTCATCATTCTTCCCGGTAATTTTATAATTCGTAATTGCTTGTACTCTGCTGTGAGTTAAAAATCTGCACATATTCCGTACTGCTGCCCATAAGTTCATGATGTGTGCCTGCGGCCAGCATTTCGCCCTGCATCAGCAGAATAATCTGTTCATAGTGCTCCACGGCAGCGATTTTCTGTGTGACAGAGATCAGGGTTAATCCCGGGTAGTTTCTGGTGATATTCTGCAGAATCTTTGTTTCTGTCTGCGGATCTACCCTGGCCGTAAAATCATCCAGCAGCAGGATCCTGGGATCAACAGCAAGCGCACGTGCCAGCATAATGCGTTGTTTTTGTCCTCCGGAAAGACTCAATCCCCTTTCTGATACTTTTGTATTTAAGCCATCCGGCAGCGACGCTATAAAATCCTGCAGCTCTGCTGTAGCGATCGCCTTTTCGAGTGATTCATCTGTTACGGTATCACTGAAAGCGATGTTCTCGCGGATACTCATATTGAACATGATGCTGTCCTGGAAAACGAAGCCTACCTGGCTATGAAAAGTTTCAGACTGATAGGCTTTAATGGGCTCACCGTCATATAAGATCTCTCCCGAGCTTGCCGGAATAAGTCCTGTAAGCAGATACAATAGCTGTGTCTTGCCTGCAGCTGTTGGTCCGATCACAGCAATTTTAGCCCCCGGCGCCACCTGGAAATTGATATCTTTTAATAAGGCCTTTTCACCATAGCTGATGTTGACATGCCTGATTTCAATGGCGCCGCTGAGGCGGTTTGTGAGCTTTCCGGTTTCGGGCAGTTCCTCTGCATCCAGCACCTGGCTGATCCTTGCAAAAGAAGCTGTGGCCTGGGCAATTACATTGCTCATGAAACCTATCACGAGAATGGGGAAGATCAGCAATGCAAGATAACTGTTGAAAGCCGCAAAATCACCGATGCTCATACTGCCTGAGATCACATAGTGACCGCCCAGGGCAAGGATAGTTAAACCCGCCATATTGGCTGTGAACACGATAATGGGAATAAGCCAGGCAAAGAGCCTGAGTATGCTTAATCCGATATCTTTTGCCCGGTTACTGGCATCAAAAAACTTATCATATTCCAGTTGCTGGGAATTGATCACACGGATCAGTGCAGAACCGAGGATGCTTTCATTGATCACTTTATTGAGCCAGTCGATCACTTCCCTGCTCTTTTTGAACAAGGATTTCACCTTGCGGAGCACCATGAAAAAAGCACCTCCAATGATCGGGATAATTGCTATAGTGGTTAAGCCGAGTTTCCAGTTGATGCCCAGCAGCAGGATGCTTGCGCCGACAATGATGAAGATAGAAGAAACAATAGAAGCGATAGCCTGGGCTACAAAAAGCTTAATCGAATCCACATCAGAGGTGAGGTTAGTGAGCAGTTTTGATGGATTGCTCTTTTCAATAAAGGCGAAGCTCTGACCCGAGATCTTCAGCGCAATGCGTGTCCGCAGGTCCCGGGCCACTCTTTCGGAGGTATAAGTTTGTACAATTCCCTGCAGGTAGGTAAACAGAAAGATAATAAAGGATACTCCTGTAAATTTAATCAGCAGTGGCCTGTAGGCGAAAGTGCCGTTATTGAAACTGTCAATTCCGTTTCCTATCAGTTTGGGCAGCCATAAATTCAGTCCGTTGCTCAGCAGAGCAAAAAGTACAAGGAGCCCTACCATCAGCGTATAGGGCTTTAACAGGCTGAATACACCGGGCGGTTTTTTGTGCTGAGCGCTAATTTGTGCTTTCATCTTCAGCGATGAAGTTATAAATTTTTTTCCATTATCTGCCCTGGTATGCTTCGATTGCCCGGCCTATCTGTTGTGCATGGTCGCCTTCAAGAATGATACGCACATCATCAATTGAGCCATCATATTCATACATGGGCATTTCCAGGTCAGGGTCAAGATCTTTTACCGATACAGCCCTCCAGTCAAGTCCATCATTGGTTCTGGTAATTTCGCCGACCAGTCCCCCATGGTAAAGTATTTTAAACACTTCTGCTTCCTGTGGATGAATGTTCAGGTCAAATTTCTGGCCGTCGAGGCTAACGATAATATTGAATGGGTCCATTTGTTTATTTTTTAGGTTTAACAAAGGAAGCTGCGGATTGTTCGGACCAGGATTATTATCGGTCTGCTGACCCCGGGCCCGGAAGTAGTTTTCTTTGATTAATACAGCGAATACTGTAGCTTAGATCAATCTATCATATAAAAAGAATGAGACAACTTTTAATCATGCCATTGATGGCCATCATTGCTGTTACCTCCTCCTGTGAGCGCAACGGCAGCAAATCCGAAAATGATCCATCTTCAGCAAACCCTTTCGCTGACACGAGTAAACTGGCCTACCAGACGCCTGACTTTGATAAAATAAAGGACAGTGACTTTGAGCCTGCCCTGGAAGAAGGAATGAAGATCCAGCTTGCAGAAATCGAAAAAATAGCAGACAACAGTGCTGCAGCTACTTTTGAAAACACTCTGCTTGAGATGGAAAAAAGCGGTCAGATGCTGAGCCGTGCAAATAACGTCTTTAACCTGATGACCGGCGCAAATACCAATCCCGGATTACAGAAAATACAGGAAGCCATTGCGCCAAAACAGGCTGCCCACGACGATGCTATTTACCTGAACTCCAAATTATTCAAACGCATAGAAAGCATCTATGCCAGTCGGGCAAGTCTTAAACTGGATGCCGAATCACAGTGGCTGATCACTTACTATTACCGCAAGTTTGTGCAGGCAGGAGCAAAACTGTCTGATGCTGATAAAATTTTATTGAAGAAATTGAATGAAGAAGAAGCCTCGCTGAGTGCCAAATTCTCTAACCAGCTGCTGGATGCAAACAAAAAAGGCGGACTGGTAATCAGTAAGAAGGCTGAACTGGCAGGACTATCAGAGGGAGATATTGACGCTGCTGCACAGGATGCAAAGGCTAATAAACTGGAGGGAAAATGGCTGATCCCCTTGCAGAACACTACGCAGCAGCCTGCCCTGCAATCGCTCAGTAACCGCGCCACAAGACAGAAACTGTTTGATGCATCCTGGAACAGGACAGAGAGAAGCGATGCCAACGATACCAGAAGCACAGTAGCGCAACTGGCGAAATTACGTGCCGATAAAGCGAAACTGCTGGGTTTTCCAGATTATGCCGCCTGGAAGTTGCAGGACCGCATGGCAAAATCACCTGCTGCCGTAGAGGAGTTTTTTGCTAAGCTTGTGCCTGCCGCTACCGCTAAAGCCAGGATGGAAGCAACAGCTATACAGCAGCAGATAGACCTTGAAAAGGGCACATTTAAAGTGCAGCCGTACGACTGGGATTATTACGCAGAGAAGGTACGCAAACAAAAATATGACCTCGACGAGAGCCAGATCAAACCCTATTTTGAACTGGATAAAGTACTGCAGAATGGTGTATTTTATGCTGCCGGACAACTATACGGTATTACCTTTAAAGAGCGCCATGACCTGCCTGTATACCAAAAAGACGTGAGGGTATTCGAAGTATTTGACAAGGATAAAGCTAAGCTGGGATTGTTTTACTGTGACTACTTCAAGAGAGACAATAAAAACGGTGGGGCCTGGATGTCCAATCTTGTGGATCAGTCGGCACTTATGGGTACAAAACCTGTGATCTATAATGTATGCAACTTCACTAAACCGGCTGAAGGGCAGCCTGCTTTGCTCAGCTTCAGTGACGTGACCACCATGTTCCATGAGTTTGGTCATGGCTTACACGGCTTGTTCGCCAGTCAGCATTACCCTAGTTTGTCGGGTACCAATGTGGCGCGCGATTTTGTAGAGTTCCCCTCACAATTCAATGAGCACTGGGCTCTGGATCCAAAGATTCTGAATAACTATGCCGTACATTACAAGACCGGTCAGAAGATCCCGCAGGTGCTGGTAGACAAGATCAAAAAAGCAGCTACCTTTAACCAGGGATACAAGCTGACGGAACTTTTAGCTGCCGCTTCGCTGGATATGGCCTGGCATAAACTTCCTGCCGGTGATGCCCTGCAGAAACCAGACGAATTTGAAAACGCAGCGCTGCAAAAACTGGCGCTTGATCTTCCGGAGGTTCCTTCACGTTACCGCACAAGTTATTTCTCGCATATCTGGGGCGGAGGTTACGCCGCTGGCTATTATGCTTATCTCTGGACGGAGATGCTGGATGATGATGCTTATTCCTGGTTTGAGGAGAATGGCGGACTTAACCGTGCCAACGGACAGCGTTTCCGTGATATGATCTTATCCAGGGGAAATACGGAAGAGTACGGAAAGTTATTCCGTGATTTCAGGGGCCATGATCCCCGGATTGAACCTATGGAAGTTAGCCGTGGGCTGATAGTTAAATAAATTTTAAAATAATTACAACGCCGTACAATATAATCCGTTTTTAAACGCTTATGTATATGAGAGCGTTAATTAGATGACGGGGATAATCCAGCTTTGGATCATCCCCGTTTCTTTTTTACAGCTGATTTAATACCAGCACCCCGATAAGTCCAAGTACTGAAATCAGGCTTTCCATCACCGTCCAGGTTTTAAAGGTTTCTTTCAGGCTCAGATTAAAATATTCCTTGAACATCCAGAATCCAGTATCATTGACATGAGATAACATGAGGCTGCCCGCCCCTACTGCAATAACCATCAGTTCTGCCGGTGCCCCCGCTCCGATCAGTGGAATAACCATCCCTGATGCAGTAAGTGCTGCCACGGTAGCAGAACCAAGGGTAATGCGGAGCATAGCCGCGATGAACCATCCCAGCAGTAAAGGCGACACCGGTAAATTGGCTGTCAATGTTTTTACCTGTTCTCCGATACCGCTGTCCACCAGAATCTGTTTGAATGCGCCGCCGGCAGCAATAATCAGGATGATCATGGCAACACCCTTTACTCCCTCCGCGCAGGAATCCATCGCCCTTTGCAGAGGTATATTTTGTATAACAAGCGTTAACAGGATTGCAAAAAGCAAGGCCACAGTTGGATCAGCAAGAAATTCAAACAGGTGTCTGGCAAAAGGGTTTACGCTGAGCAACCCGCCGATTGTGCCCGCTGCAATGAAAAATATCGGAGAAAGCGCGGTCACAAAGCTCTTAAATGCTGAAGGCAAACCTGCATCTTCTGTCAGGGTAAGCGGATCACTGTCTTTGCTGCGCAAAGGCAACCTGATGATGGACCTTGGAAACAGGACACCTGCAATCACTGCAATAGGCAAACTTAGTATCAGTCCGTAAATCAATGTTTTACCTAGATCTGCATGAAAGATACTGGCCAGTGCCACCGGCCCGGGATGCGGGGGCAAAAATCCGTGTGTCACAGATAGTGCCGCAGCCATGGGGATACCTACATAAAGCTTAGGCAGTTTGGCTGCTGAAGCAATGCTGAAAACCAGGGGGATAAGCACTACAAACCCGGCATTATAGAATAAGGGGATACCGACAAGGATACCCGTGAGCAATACTGCCCATTGTATGTTCCCGATGCCAAATATCCTGATCAGTACATAAACGATTTTCTTAGCCGCACCGCTGTCTTCCGCCAGCTTGCCCAGCATCGCACCAAGTGCAAGTACCATCACCATTCCACCCAGCGTACTGCCGATACCGTTGGTCACAGAGCTCATTACTTTTTGCACCGGCAAGCCCAGCATCAGCCCTGTAAGTACTGATACAATCAGCAGGGACAACATCGGATTAACTTTTTTTAGAATGAGAATGAGCAGAATGACGATACCGGCTAGTACAAACAGTAAATCCATGAAAATGATATTTGGTTATTTCTTTTCAAGATAAGGTAAATTCTTTAGAAATACTATGGCAGCTCGTTATACCATCATGCATGCAGAAGATCTCAGTGTATTATCAAAAAAATATGGTATAATTTTTCGATGCCTTCTGGTATTTTTCAATAGCAGGCAGCATCGAAACATGATACCATATTTTTTTAAGTAAAGAAAGACTTACCCTTCAGGCCAATTAATCAGCCACAGCACGGAACATCAATGCCCCAACAGTCAAATTCGTCCTGCTGTCAATCAGAATCGCAGAGCCATTAGCTTTATTCTCAGCATACAGATCATAAGCAAGTTCATCAGCCGTTTTGATAACCACGCGGCCAATATCATTCAGCTTAAACTCATATGCATCTTCTTTTTCCAGCGTATTGATATTTACTTTATACAAGATCTCGCGTACCTTACATTTGGTCAGCTTGCTGTTATGCTGTAAGAAATAAGTAATCGTATCATCCATAGGTTTATTGTCCATCCAGCATAGATCAGCCTCGATCAGCTGAGAACTTTGCGGCAGCGAAGCCGAATTTACCAGGACATCGCCCCTGCTGATATCGATATTATCCTTCAGGTGCAAGGTTACAGACATGCCTGCAGTAACCTCTTCAGGTGCCTTGTCGAAAACCTCAATTTTATCAATTACAGAACTGCTGCCGGATGGCAATACAGTAACCCTGTCATTTACTTTAAAAGTTCCGCTTAAAACCCTTCCGGCATAACCTCTGTAATCATGAAGTTCATCTGTCTGCGGACGGATTACCCATTGCACAGGCATACGCGCATAATCAGATGTCTGGTTACCCGTTACCTCTACAGTCTCCAGGAAATCCAGCAGGCTTGTACCTTTGTACCATGGCATATTCTCAGAGCGGTTCACAATATTATCCCCTCTCAAGGCACTTACCGGAATGAAAGTTACATCATTCAGTTTCAGGTTAGCGGCCAGTAAAGTTTTATACGTTTCGGTAATGTTATTGTATACCTCTTCGCTGTAACCTTCCATATCCATTTTATTGATACAGATTACCACATGGCTTACGCCCAGGAGTGATACCAGATAAGAGTGGCGGATAGTCTGTTCAACCACACCATTACGGGCATCTATAAGAATGATCGCAAGATTGGCAGTAGACGCACCCGTAACCATGTTACGTGTATATTGAATGTGTCCGGGGGTATCAGCAATGATAAACTTGCGTTTCTCTGTCTGGAAGTATTTGTAGGCAACATCAATAGTAATACCCTGTTCACGCTCTGCTCGCAGTCCGTCAGTCAGGATGGCAAGGTCAATAGATCCGTCATCATTTTTGCGGTTGGAGCTTTGTAAAGCTTCCAGCTGATCCGCGAGGATGGAACCGGTATCATATAATAAGCGACCTATCAGGGTACTTTTCCCGTCGTCAACACTTCCTGCTGTAAAAAATTTAAGTATGTTCATTAAAAGTATCCTCCTTTTTTGCGGTCTTCCATAGCTGCTTCCGATACTTTATCATCAAGGCGGGCACCACGTTCACTTATTTTTGAAGCGCTGATCTCTTCTATAATATCGTCAATCTGATCAGCTTCAGATTCAACAGCTGCAGTACAGCTCATGTCGCCCACTGTGCGGAACCTAACCATGCGGTTAGTGATCACATCAGCTTCGTCCATGTTTAAAAACGGAGATGCAGCCATCAGCTGGCCGTTTCTGGTAATGGTATCCCTTTTGTGGGCAAAATAGATTGAGGGAAGATCCATTTTTTCCCTGCGGATATAGTTCCAGACATCAAGTTCAGTCCAGTTACTTATCGGGAAGACCCTTACGTTTTCACCTTTGTGGATCTTACCGTTATAGATGTTCCACAGTTCGGGACGCTGACGTTTAGGGTCCCACTGTCCGAATTCATCCCTTACAGAGAAGATCCGTTCTTTGGCCCTGGCTTTTTCTTCATCCCGTCTGGCACCGCCGATACAGGCATCAAAACCATGTTTAGCTATTGTATCCAGCAGCGTTACCGTTTGCAGTGAATTTCTGCTTGCATTTTTACCTTTTTGCTCGATTACCTTTCCTTCGTCAATAGACTCCTGTACATAACCTACGATCAGTTTCTCGCCTAAGCGCTCTACCATCTTGTCCCTGTACGTAATCGTTTCTTCAAAGTTGTGGCCGGTATCGATATGTACCAGCGGGAAAGGGAATTTTCCCGGGCGGAATGCTTTTTCTGCAAGCCTTACCAGCGTAATGGAGTCTTTACCGCCAGAAAACAACAGTGCAGGCTTTTCAAACTGCCCGGCTACCTCACGCAGAATGTGAATTGCTTCTGCTTCTAATTCGTCTAAATAATCTAAGTTATATTTACTCATGTGCTTTACATTATTGTGTGGCATGCAAACCACATTCTTTCTTCGATTGATCTTCCCACCACCATCTTCCGGCTCTGAAATCCTCGCCTGGTTGTACTGCCCTGGTGCAGGGTGCACAGCCTATGCTCGGAAATCCACGATCATGAAGCGTATTGTATACAATATTATTCTTTTTTATATAGGCTTTAACATCTTCCAAACTCCATTCAAATATCGGGTGGAATTTAACCAGCTGATTGCCCTCGTCCCATTCCAGGTTAGCCATATCATGACGGTTTAACGACTGATCTGCCCTGATGCCGGTAACCCATAACTTGTTACCGCTAAGCGCCCTTTTCAAAGGAACGATCTTGCGGATATGACAGCACTCTTTCCTGTTCTCCACCGATTCGTAAAAACTGTTCGGGCCTTTCTTTGACACCATTTCTTCCAGTGCCTCCACATCCGGATAGAACGCATGGATTGGCTTATTATAGTTTTCCAGCGTCCTGTTCCAAACATAGTAAGTTTCGGGAAATAACCGGCCGGTTTCGAGCGTAAAAACTTTTACAGGGAGGTCATTTGCAAATATCATATCAGTGATCACCTGGTCTTCCCAACCAAAGCTGGTAGAAAAAGTGATTTGTCCGGGAAATTTCTGCGCAAGGAAACCTATGGCCTCAACCGGTCCCATATCCTTGATCTGCACAGCAATTTCATCCAGGTATTCTTTCATTATATAACTTTTAAAATAAACAAAATAATGCTTCTCAGACTCACAGCTATGACGATGATCCCTACGGATACCATAATGCTCTTTGCAGAGATGCGGTTAGAAACTTTTGCAGCTATAGGCGCAGCTAATGCGCTGCCTATTACCAGACCTGCAACTGCTTCCCAGTGCGCCGATTTCAGCATCGTTACAAATGTAAGCGAGCTGAGCAAAGCAATAAAAAAGCGGGTCAGTTTTACCGTACCCAGGGAGAACCTCGCATTTCTGCCGCCTGCTATCAGGCTTGACAATACGATGGAACCCCATCCGCCACCACCTACAGCATCAATAAAACCACCACCTAAACCTAAAAGGCCGATCTTTTTGATCTTGCCGTCTTTGTGCAGAGGTACCTTACTGAAAGCCTTTTTTAATATCACCCAGCCCAGTATCAGCGTATAGAGTGAAACAAAAGGTTTAGTATATGCACTGTAATGTTCAAGTGAGGATAAGAGATAGGCACCTGAAACAGCACCTATAATTCCAGGGATGATCAGAAGCTTAAATAGCTTCCAGTTGATATTCCCCATGCGGTAATGCATCCAGCCTGCAATGCCGCAGCTGAGTACTTCCGAAAGATGGACACCCATACTTGCCGAAGCCGGCGGTATGCCCATCGATAACGAGAAGGCTGTGGAAGTTACTCCATAAGACATGCCTATTGCCCCGTCAATCATGGCAAAAACGAAACCTCCGAAAAGGAACCAGTAAAACATCGGGTTGATTTCAGCAACGTATGCCTGAAACTGCGGTTCCCTGTTCCAGAAAACAGCAATTAAAATTGCGAGTGATGCCACAATTGTCAGCCAGATCAGGAGCCTGAATTTAGGATAGGATGGTTTACTGACCGTTACCGCTTTTGGTTCAACTTTCTGTTCTGATTCTACCAGAACAGCACTCACCTCGTTCAGTTTCTTAACTTTCGCACTGAAATCTCCTTCTAAAGTATTACGGAATTGACTCATTTGCTGCAATGTAATATCCAGTTCGGCTGGCAGGGCCTCATTGAAAAGTTCTTTTAATCTTTTAGCTATCGTTGGTGATTTGCCATTGGTAGAGATGGCAATTTTAAGGTCACCCTTCTTTACCACAGATCCCAGGTAAAAATCGCAGAGCTCAGGTTTATCTGCCACGTTCACCAGCAATTTTAATGCATGGGCATCACGCTTGATTTCCTCATTTAAAACATTATTGTTTGTCGCAGCGATCACCAGGTCTCCATGAGCAAGATCGGCCGCTGCATAACTCTTATTAAACAGACTGATCTGGGGCAATCTTGCCGCCAGTTCAGCTACCTCGCTGCAGACTACCTCTGCAATGATGGTAATCCTGGCATGCCCGCTTTGTGCCAGTACAGCACTGAGCTTTTCAAGTCCCACAGGTCCTGCGCCAATGATTACGGTATGTAACTGGTTAAGCTTTAAAAAAACAGGAAATAACTGGTTGCCTTCTGATTCCACGTCCCTAAGCTATAACTCTTCTTTAATTGCTGCAAAGAAATCTCTGATCGGCTGAAAATCAGGATGCAGGGAAACCACTTCACCGAATACCAGGATAGCGGGTGCCTCAATTCCTTTTTCCTCCACCACTTCAACAATAGTGTCTACAATACCTATCGCCAGTTTCTCATTATCCGTTGAACCACTCTGTATAACTGCTACGGGAAGATTGTTTTTATGCTCCGTCTGGTACAATTTCACAATATCCTTCAGCTTGTTCAGTCCCATAAGTACAACAACTGTCGCTTTGGTACGTGCCGCTTCATAAAGGTCATTGGAGATTGCACCTGATGTGGTTGTTCCTGTCACTACCCAGAAGCTTTCACTCAAACCCCGGTGTGTTACGGGAATCTGCTGTAAACCGGGCACTGAAATGGAACTCGACAGGCCTGGAATCACCTTCGCGGGTATACTATATCCTTCTGCAAAGTTCAGCTCTTCATAACCGCGTCCGAATACAAATGGATCTCCCCCTTTTAAACGAACCACATGGCCATAATGAAGCGCATAATCTACCATCAGCTTGTTGATTTCTTCCTGCGTGGAGGAATGTGCGCCAGAGCGCTTTCCTACAAATACCCTGATCGAATCTGCCGAAGCATATTCCAGTACTTTTTCATTTACCAGGGCATCGTATAAAACCACATCCGCATCTTTCAGTGCGTTTGCACCTTTCATGGTGATGAGTTCAGGATCACCCGGACCAGCGCCAACGAGCGTGATCCTGGGTTCTCTTATTTTTCTTTTGGATGGCTGTATCATGAGTTTACCTCAGCGCCCCTTTTCGCTGCCATTGCTTTATAAAAATCAGTTGCCTGATTCAGATAAGTGATTGCAAAATCCTGAGTAGGTTCGTTTTTATTGATTTTCAGCACAAATTCATTGAAGGTCTCAGGTAATACCACCTCGCCGGTTTCAACAAAATGGGCATCAAATTCTCTGATGATACCGATCTGTGTACTGCTGTTTACCCCTTTATCCAGTAACAATGCTTTTGCGGTATTAACCAGCACACTGTAGGAATGATAAATAGCATCAGACCATGCTCCTCTTTCGAATGCTTCAGCAGCCCACTGCAGTTTCTCTTCACCTTCCAGTAAAAGTGTCGCTACAAGGTCAATCACCACACCGGCACATTCGCCAACGCCAATTGCAGTTTCAAAGGTTTCTTCATGTCCCCAATCCACATACTCATGATCCTGCAGCGTAGTGAGGTCGGCAATAGGTTTCAGCATCTGGTAGAAATAATCTTTTCCTCTCTCATCATAATAATGGTGGAAACTTTCTTGCTCTGCCGAATTCGCATTGAAGTCGTCCAGAACAGCACGTAAAACCGCTGGAGCACGTTTGGTAGGTGTTTTGATCACACGCTCCGCTACCCTTCCTTCGCCATTGCCTACTGTTCCGCCGCCAAGCATCACCTGTACCGCAGGAACAACTTTACCGTTTGCTTTCACAGAGCTTCCGTGGAAACCGATGTGGGCAAGGCCATGCTGACCGCAGGAGTTCATACACCCGCTGATCTTGATCTTGATATCCTTATCGTAAACCAGGTCAGGATATTCATCATAGATCACGTTTTCCAGCACTACTGCAAGAGACATACTGTTGGAGATACCAAGGTTACAGGTATCAGTTCCAGGACATGTAGTTACATCTGCAATACTGTCAAACCCAGGTACTGCATAGTTCAGTGCATTCAGGTTCGTGTAGAGCGGAAGCAGTGCTTCTTTGCGTACAAATTTCAATAACAATCCCTGGTTCTGGGTGATACGGATTTCATCCGCAACATACGGGCGGATAGCTTCTACCAACACCCTGGCATGCTCAGTTTTGATGTCACCTTTCGGGACCTTGATATATACGCCGTAGAATCCACTTTGTTTCTGTTCAAAAACATTGGTATCCAGCCATTGCTGATAATGATTTTCATCCGCTGGTTTGGCAACGGTAACAGCAACCGGAGCCGGGAAAGCCGGCAGGGGAACTGTACCTGTATCTATTTTAAATACTTTTGATTTATTGGCTATAACTTCTTCTGCGACCAGGCGGTTTACTTCTTCCAGTCCCAGTTTCTGTACCAGGTATTTCATTCTGGCTTTGTTCCTGTTGGTTCTTTCACCGTAACGGTCGAACACACGCAGTACAGATTCAGTATATGGAATAATCAGATCTTCGTGCAGGAATTCATGGGTAACACTGGCCAGAAATGGCTGTGCACCTAATCCGCCGGCAAACATCACTTTAAAACCGCGTTCACCTGCCTCGTTGATCTTTGGAATAAAACCAAGATCATGAATGTAGCTGAATGCAGTATCTTTTTCAGTTGATGAAAAGGAGATTTTGATCTTCCTGCCCATTTCCTGGCAGATCGGGTTACGCAGGAAGTATTTGAATACTGCCTGTGCATATGGGGAAACATCAAACGGTTCATCAGGGTTGATCCCTGAATCCGGAGATGAGGTTACATTTCTAACAGTATTTCCGCAGGCTTCGCGCAGTGTAATGTCGTCACGTTCCAGTTCTGCCCACAATTGCGGCGTACGGTCGAGACTCACATAATGGATCTGTATATCCTGTCTGGTGGTTAAATGCAGGTTTCCGCTTCCGTATTCATCAGATACATCTGCAATACGCAGCAACTGCTTAAAAGTAACCTTTCCAAACGGGAGTTTAATACGGATCATTTGCACCCCGGGCTGACGCTGGCCGTAAACGCCACGTGCAAGCCTTAAGCTGCGGAACTTTTCATCGTGTATTTTTCCTTCACGAAAGGCACGGATCTTCTGCTCAAGATCTATAATATCTTTTTCTACTATCGGATTTTCAAACTCCGTTCTAAAACTCTGCATTTCAATAAATCTTGGTTAGGAAATGTTTTGTGTAGAGCTGTTGTGACCACTCTATAGCCCAAATATATACATTCTATATAGAAATGGTAGTTATTAACGCGAAAAAATGACAAAAAGCTTAGAGCAATGTGTCAGAAGGCACCCTGATAATTTCTGCCGGCTCCTATTTATTTTTTCCTTAAATTTCGCATCTTTTCAAATTATCCTGTTTCCATGCTGATTGTAGCCTACATCATTCTTGCCTTAGTTATAATTTATGTGCTTGTTTATTTTTATAAAAAGCTGTCTGAGAAAACGAACCGTGAAAGACTCAGGCAGGATTGGGGCCAGGCCAAAAACAGCAGGTACATAGATCTGGATTCTGTAGAGAATTATTTTTTAAATACCATTGCGGACTCAGCGGAGAAGTTGCAGCTTATTTCTGATAAGGTGGCTACAGACCTTTACCTGAACGAGGTATTTAAGCTGGTAGACCGCACAGTTTCACGCGTGGGACAGCAGTTTTTATATGCAAGACTGCGTACACTCGACAAAGATCCTGCGGCACTGATCATCCAGGATGCTTTTGCTGAACTGATTGCAGGAGACGAGGAACTGAGATTAGATACGCAGGTCACTTTACAGAAGCTGGAGAAAAACGACTCCTATTATTTCCAGGACCTGGTCTATGCAAAGAAAATCGACCGCCCGGAGTTTATGCCGCTGATCTATCTGCTGACCTTTCTGAATGTAGCCTGCCTGTTTGCAGGTTTCTTCTACCCTACTGCCTTTCTGGTATTTGGCGGGATATTTATAATCAATTCAGGTATTCATTACTGGAACAAAAATAATGTGAGTGTACACACCTCTTCGCTTGGAGAATTCCTGAAGGCATTTGATACAGCCAAAAACTTAGATGCGGATGAAAAAATCAGGGCACATTTCCCGGACACTGCCGGTCTCATCCGGGAACTTACGCCGCTGAAGAGGAAAATGATCGGGGTAAAACTTGACAATATGGCTGAGGGCGATGCTGCCGTGGTAGGTTTCCTGGTCTTTGAACTTTTAAAAATTGCATTCAATATCGAGATCATCTCTTTTTATTCTATTATAGATTCGCTCAGGGAGAAAAGGGAAAAACTGAAAGATCTGTTTAAGTTTATTGGTACTGTGGATACTGCAATATCTATCGCGGCTTTCAGATCGTCCCTGGATGAATATTGTAAACCTGTTTTTAGCAGTACCAGTGGCCTGGAAGTAGAAAGAATCAAACATCCCCTCATTGCGAACTGTGTACCTAACGATCTGCATCTGGAGCAGAAGAATCTTTTGCTGACAGGCTCTAATATGGCGGGCAAGACGACCTTCATTCGTTCGGTAGGTATCAATATGATTTTAGGTCAGACACTTTTTACTTGCCTGGCAAGCAGGTTTGTGATGCCTTATTCAAAGATTTTCTCCTCTATTACTATTTCTGACAGCCTGCTGGAAGAGAAGAGTTATTATTTTGAGGAGATGAGGATTATCAAAGAATTTATAGAGGAATCCGGCACTAAGGAACCTTCGTTCTTTATCCTTGATGAGATCTTTAAAGGCACAAATACGATCGAAAGGGTTTCTGCGGGGAAAGCGATCCTCTCCTACCTTGCCAAAAACAATAACCTGGTTTTTGTATCCACGCATGATACTGAACTGAATGAACTGCTCAAGACAGAATATGACCTGTACCATTTTACAGAAGCAGTTGCAGAGCAGGAACTGATATTTGACCATACGATCAAAAAAGGTCCTTTAAAAACCAGGAATGCGATTAAGATTTTAGAAATTAATGGTTACCCTACCTCTATCATCACTGATGCCAATGCTACGGTAGACCTGTTGATGCAGACTTAGTCGGTAATCTGCGGATAGCGCACGTTTTTGTATTTATCCTGCTGTACATGTACTTTCAGTCCCTTAAAGGTTTCCAGTGGTCCTTTTGTGGCAAACAGGTTGATCAGCCAGGCGGGTATAGTTCCCATGGGATCTACTTCAAGCACATATTCTGCGCGGACCTGGTTTTTAGCCAAGGGAGTGATTGTCCAGTAGCCTACCGAATGGGGTATCCTTACGATTTTGTCCTTCTGCGGTACATAACCGGGGATGCATGGAGAATTTACAGTGATCACTTTTGTCTGAGGATTTTGCGATACCTGTAAATGCACCACATAATCGCGGTTTTCACAAGGCCAGGGTACATCGAGTTCTGAATAATAGATCAGGTCGAGTGGAGATGTCTTTTTGACCATCACATTTGTCTTGCTGTGGTAAACCCATTCATCACAGGTTTCTATATCCATAATAGCCGCCAGTAATTGAGAGCTGCCGGCCTGAATCGTACTTACCACTTTTATCGCCTTTAACCTGGGATTTGAAGCAGGACGGGTATATACGTATATTCCCTCATGTCGGGTGGATAATGTCCAGTTATCCTGAGCCTGCGTACTGGAGATATTCAGGAAGAAGAACGCTATAGCAATAATTAAAACAGATACTGAGGCTGAACGACACATAATTTTTCTGTGGAATCAGAGTTAATCCAATCGGGCAACAAAATTAAGCAAAATCCTTTTTTCCAGCTCAGAATAAAGGTTTTAACAAAGTCATCTTCGCGTAATTATCTTAGCAGGATTTTTATTGTTTGTAACATTGTTGTATATTTGTTTAACAAAAATCTAAAAAGCCTCACCAAAACCTTAACTTATCTGAAGTAAAAACTACCTAATTAATCGTATCACCACATAGCACTTAAACCAAATTCTATGAGAAAATACCTTTTAGGCGGAGCAGGACTTATTCTTAGCACACTTGCACTGACCATCATTAGCTGGGTTCCATCATCACAAACAATTTCATCACCAAAAATTGTTACTGAAGATTCATTGTACACGATGCATGTCAGCAAAATTTACAATGGAGCCCACCTGGACCAGGCCGGACTGAGACCTGAGGTTTTTCAAAAAGCACTGACAGGGTTTTACAACCTGAAGAACAGCGGAAAGATCTCTGCCGATAAATCTATTTTAACGATTGCGGATATGGATCAGAACAGTACAAAGAAACGTCTTTGGATTATCGATCTGAACAAGGATTCTCTTTTGCTGAACACCTGGGTTGCCCATGGATCACGCAGCGGCGATGATCTTGCAACACGCTTTTCAGATGTGAATGACTCTAACGAAAGCAGCCTTGGCTTTTATGTAACTGCAGAAGTTTACAGAGGTAAACATGGACGCTCGTTACGTCTGGACGGAATGGATGAGGGTTACAATGCGAATGCAAGAAAAAGATCTATAGTAGTTCATGGTGCACCTTACGTGAGCCAGGGAACGATCAACCAGTTGGGAAGACTGGGCCGCAGTCAGGGTTGCCCTGCTGTTGCGCAGGAACTTGCTGATCTGGTGATCAATACCATTGAGGGCAAAACTGTAATCTTTATCAACGGTAATGACCGTGCTTATGCGTCTAAATATCTTGATGCGCATCTTGCAGCAAACGCCGCTCTTATCAACAGGGACAGTGTTGTGAACGCTAAAGATTCACTGGTAACTGCAAAAATTTAATACCGGAATTCAGTTAAAAGACTCCATTCTTCCGAATGACATTCATCACTGCCGGATATGGATGGCAGTCAACTCTATTGCATTTCCAATAGAAGTCCAATACAAGTCCAATTATTCCCGGTAAAAATTGGACTTCAATTGGACTTGCATTGGACTTCTATTGGAATTCCCCGCTCTCCTTCCTAACAGCATACTGGATTCAGCCTCAGCTCAGGGTAAATTACTTAAGCTGCTAGATGGCACCTGTTTTTTGTAGATAGGTATACAAAACAATATCCAGTCCATATACATCTTTTCGAACCTGAACCGTTCCTGCTGGATTCACCCATGCAGTAAAATAGGTAAGATATACAGGTATCTTCACAGGTAATGAAATATTGGTTGCAATAGCTACAGTATCAGCCATCTGTTTTTTGATCTGTTCAAATTTGGCACCGTCACCGAACAGGGCATGCGCAAAATCAAGAGGTTTCTCTAAACGTACACATCCGTGGCTTACTGCCCGCATCGATTGATTAAAAGCTGCTTTTGCCGGGGTATCATGCAAATAGACTGCACTCTGATTATTGAACAGAAACTTGATCTTTCCCAGAGAATTATCTTCGCCCGGGCGTTGTTTGAACTGGTATTTTTTTCCTGCATCTCCGGCCGCCCAGTCAATGGTCTCCGGATCTTCAATAATTTTACCATTTTCAAAAACATCAATATTGTGATTTGCCAGGTAAAATTTGTCCTCGGCAGCAGATTTGGAAATCTCTTTGGTAGCTATGCTTTCAGGGATATTCCAGACAGGGTTAACCTGCACACTGTGGATCATACTGTTCAGCTGGGGTGTTTCCCTTGAAAATGGCCTGTCTTTTTTCAGATCGTTTTCATCGTACTCCTGAATATTATCGGTAAAATCTTTATTCCTTCCCTCTCCCACACAAACTTTCATATTCAGTACAGATGTTCCTTTCTCCATCACATCAAGCCTGTAGTCTGCAATATTTACAATCACATACTTATCTTCTTCAGGTTTATTTTTCCACCTTAATCTCTCCAGATTTACTTTCAGGATTTTCTGCGTTTCATCTGCTGCCATACCCGGAGCCGCAGTTTTTTCCTTAAGTACTTTCTGCAGTGCCAGGTACTGCTGATTTTTCGGCTGTATACTGTCCAGGTAAACCTTAAGGTCTTTGATTGCGAAGATGCGGTTTACAGCATTGCTGTCGGGCCTTTTCGTATCAGTGTAGTAGTTGGCATAAATACGTTTAGGGCTTATTACGCCAAACTGAAGGGCATTACTATATCTGATCAGCGAGTTGGCTGCAAGCAATTCAAGCCGGGCAATTTCCTGATAAGCCTGTTCAGTGGTTTTCAGCTTCGATTTATCATAAAGCTGATCTGTAAGTTCTTTATATTCCTTCGCTTTAAAAAGCTCTGGGGCCAATCCGTGATCTGCAGCTTTATCAAAATAGCTGAGCATCACCTGCAGCTCTTTTCCTTTGACATGCTGCAGAATGAGGGCAGGTTCATAACCGTTTTTCTCGTAAAAAGCATTGATCAGTTTCGGATAGGCAAAACTGGATTGCTGCTCTTTCAGCGTTTGCTTGAACACTTCTGCAAATGCATCATTTTCTACATTTTTAAACACCTTGTTTCCTGTTTCGGTGTAAAGGATTTTACCCAGATCTGAGCGGCTTTTTTTACAGGATTGTATAACACATGTAACGGTGAAAGCGAGTATGAGAGCAACTGTTACCCCTGGCTTTCGGCTTCGGAATTTTCTAAACATATGCCCTATCAACATCATCTGAGCAGAATTGTTTAACTATTTGAGCTGATTTCTTTATACAAAAAGAGAAATTGAATATTTAGTTTAAATGTTAAAACATTAAAGTAGTTTATTTGTAGGGTAGATAATATTACACTAAAAAATTGAATGATGACATCAGCAAAATCTTATGCTGCACAAAGTGCAGAATCACCATTAGCACCACATGCCCTCGACCGCCGCGAGCCGGGAGCTGATGATGTAGAGATCAAAATATTATATTGTGGCGTATGCCATTCAGATATCCACACTGCACGTAATGAATGGGGTGCAACAATGTATCCTGTAGTTCCGGGTCACGAAATTGTGGGTACTGTAACCCGCGTAGGTGAAAATGTAAGCAAGTTCAAAGAAGGTGATACTGTAGGTGTTGGCTGTTTTGTAGACTCATGCGGACATTGTGAAAGCTGCAAGGATGACCAGGAGCAGTACTGCGAAAATGGTCATACACAAACTTACAATGCATTAGAGCAGGACAAAAAGACTATTACTTATGGTGGTTACTCCAGCTCTATAGTGGTTACCCAGGATTTCGTCCTGTCGGTTTCTGATAAATTGCCACTTGAAAAAGTAGCTCCTTTATTGTGTGCAGGTATCACTACCTATTCTCCGTTACGCCATTGGGGAGTGAAAGAAGGTCATAAACTTGCAGTTGTTGGCTTAGGCGGTCTTGGACACATGGCAGTAAAACTGGCTTCTTCCATGGGTGCTGAAGTAACCATGCTGAGCCGCTCTCCAAAAAAGGAAAAAGATGCTGCTGAACTGGGCGCTCACCATTTCAAACTGACTACTGATAAAGATACCATGAAAGAACTGGCAGGTACTTTCGATTTTATTATCGATACTGTTTCTGCTGAGCATGACTATGATGAGTACCTGAGATTATTGAAAACGAACGGTGTTATGGTATTGCTGGGCGTTCCGCCGGTACCTGCTTCTGTGAGCCCTGCAGGTTTGATTTTTGGTCGCCGCAGTTTGGTTGGTTCACTGGTTGGTGGTATCAAGGAAACTCAGGAAATGCTGGATTACTGTGCTGAGCACAATATTACTTCTGATGTTGAAATGATCAATATTAACCAGATCAATGAGGCTTATGAGAGGACGCTTGCCGGTGATGTTCATTATCGGTTTGTGATCGACATGAGTACGCTTTAGTCGATCAGGGGGATTAAAAGACAAGGGTTGGATTGAGGCTGCCTGCTGCTGAAAAAGCACCAGAAGGCCTCAATCCAACCCTTGTCTTTTAATCCCAAGTTGATCCAGGGCGCTTCAACCGGGTTTACCCACCACACCCACCGTTGTAATAACCCACCGTTTTAGAAGCCACCGATGTAAAAAACCAGTGTTATAGAACC
>NZ_JBEVDX010000024.1:0-9484 GCF_040513095.1 Pedobacter sp.
AGAGAGGCTATTTAAAATTGCGGTTATTCTGGATGTAAAAATCAGTTCGCTGATGTCTGTCGATTGCCCAATGGAAAAGGATGTGAGTTAAAGAAATCAGGGGAATTATCCGCGGGTTAATGATGAGTTCATATGAAGAGGTTTCTTTTGTTGATCTAAAACAAAATAAATCTTATGAAAAAAAACTTATGTCTTGTCACTGCAGTGCTCTCGTTGAATCTGGCTGCATACCTACATTGTTTACTACAGCCTCGGGTGTGAAAGTTTATAACGGTGGCTATGGCTCTGCTGTGGCATTAATAAGAAGAAAGGTACATTGAGAATATTTCAGTATTGTAGATAATTCGCAATTATAAATGTATCTTACCATTGGGTTATTGGTAAGATACTTTACGCTTTTCTTCTCATCCACAAATCTTATCTGTTATTGACTTATTGACGCCATGCCCGATCTCCAGAATAAAAAGCAAGTATCATCACCCGAACACAAGGAACTCCCGGCTTATAATGATATAAAGATCGGAAGTGATAAGTTGCATTCCCGCGATGAAAGCCGCGCAGCACTACTAGTGGCTAATAAGGAGTTGGCACTTCAAAATAAGGAAAAAGAGAAACGCGCGGCAGAACTGATCATTGCAAATAAAGAACTGGCTTTTCAAAATGAAGAGAAAGAGAAACGGGCGGCAGAACTGATCATTGCAAATAAAGAACTGGCTTTTCAAAACGAAGAGAAAGAGAAGCGCGCTGCAGAACTGGTCATTGCCAATAAAGAACTTGCTTTTCAAAACGAAGAGAAAGAGAAAAGGGCAAATGAGCTGATTATAGCCAACAAGGAACTGCAATTTCAGAACGAGGAAAAAGAAAAACGGGCTAATGAATTGCTTATAGCCAACCGCGAACTGAAAATTGCAGAAGACAACATACGTATGCTCAACCAGGAAGATATCCGCAAGTTGAATGAAGCCCTGGAGCAGAAAATTATTAACCGTACAGAGGAGCTGGAAAATGTAAACGCAGAGCTCGAATCGTTTTCCTATTCGGTGTCGCACGATCTGCGCGCACCACTCAGAATCGTCAACGGATATGCCAGCATCCTGCATGATGAGTACAATCTGCTGTTCGATGATGAGGGCAACAGGTTACTTTCGATTATAAGGGAAAGTGCCAAAAAAATGGGTTTTTTGATAGATGACCTGCTCTCTTTTTCGAGGCTTGGAAGGAAAGAAATCTTTAAGACCCATGTTGACATGAATTTGCTGGTGTCTGACGCATTGAAAGATTTTATGAGGACAACTCCCCATACTGCGACTATAACCACAAGCAATTTAGGTCCTGTCCTGGCTGACAAGGCCCTGATCATTCAGGTATGGATGAACCTTTTGTCCAATGCAGTCAAATATTCTTTTCAAAATCCATCCCCCCGTATAAATATTACTTGCGAAGACACAGAAAATACCATCATCTACAAAATAGAAGATAACGGAGTTGGCTTTGATATGCGGTACGCGCACAAACTCTTTGGTGTTTTTCAGCGGCTGCATGACGCAGAGGAATTTGAAGGAGTGGGGGTGGGACTTGCACTTGTACAGCGCATCATCAAAAAACATGGCGGTAAGATCTGGGCTACGGCAGTGGTAGGCGAAGGGGCTGTATTTTATTTTAGTTTACCCAAATAATCACCCTCGGCACAAATGGATAATAAAGAAATAGAGATCCTTTTAATCGAGGATAGTATACACGACGCAGAACTTACTATAAGGGCATTGCGAAGAAATGATGTGGCTAAGCATATACTTCATTTAAGAGATGGTGCCATTGCGCTGGATTACCTTTATGGGACCGGCCAGTATACGGGGCGGGACCTTGACAATAAACCCAAACTTATCTTACTGGATTTAAAGATGCCCAAGGTGAGCGGTCTTGAAGTACTTGAAAGGATAGCGGGCGACAAAACTACCTATAAAATACCGGTGGTGGTGTTAACATCATCTAAAGAGCATCCTGACGTTGATCAGGCCTATCTGCTTGGGGCAAACAGTTACATTGTAAAGCCTGTGGATTTCGAAAGCTTTTCGCAGGTGGTAAATGCAATGGGCATGTATTGGCTCCTCCACAATCATCCACCTCATCATACCTAGAATGTTAGAAAAACTGAAAATATTACTGCTGGAAGACGAGGATTTGGATGCAGAGCTGATTAAAAGAACTTTGATAAAGGCCAGGCTCAATTTTGACTTATCGGTAGTAAGAACCAAAGGTAAGTTCAGCCAGGCACTGAAAGAATATCCGGCTGATATCATATTGTCTGACCACTCACTGCCGGATTTCGATTCCCAGGAAGCGCTGGAAATGGTGAAGGAGTCAGGGCTGATTATCCCTTTCATCCTGATCACCTCGTCCATGACTGATGAATTTGCAGTGAAGGTGATGCAGGATGGCGCAGATGACTATATCATCAAAGACCGCCTGCATAGGTTACCTTTAGCGATTACAAGTCTGATCAATAAATACCGGGAGAAAAAACAACAGCGCGAAGAACGCAGACAGTCCAGTAGGGAGCTCACAGATCTAAATCACCGTTTATTGCTTGCTACAAGAAGTGCAAATATCGGGATCTGGGATTGGGACTTACTGAACAATCATCTGGAATGGGACGAAACCATGTACCAGCTCTACCAGATACAACCTGGTGAATTCAGTTCAGCGTACGAATCGTGGTACCACAGGGTACACCCTGAAGACAGGGTAAGTATAACCGAAGCGATGGAAAGAGCGATTGCAGGTGAAGAGAAATATGATACCCAATTCAGGATCAACGGAGCCGATGCGCAAGTACGTCATCTGCGTGCTACCGGGCTTGTTGAATATGATGTGGATAATAAGCCGGTTCGAATGATCGGCATTAACTGGGACATCAGCCCGCGAATAGCTGCCAACCAGGAGAGAGAACACATTATTGAGGACATGGTAGAACGTAACGCGGCGCTGGAACAATTTACCTACATCATTTCGCACAATCTCAGAGCGCCGATAGCCAACATTATTGGGGCTACGAATATATTGTCTGACCTTGATACAAGTCATGAAGACAGGGAGCAGCTCACCAGGGGGATAAACGAATCTGTAGTGAAGCTGGATAACATCGTACGGGATCTCAATCATATTTTAAGTGTGAAAGGTGATGTTTTCAACAACAGGGAGAAAGTAGATTTCGCAAATCTTACCAAAGACATCATGAAGATAACTACTGACTTAGTGGATCCGCAAAGTTGTGTGATCAGCTATGATTTTTCGGCAGTAACGGGAATAAACACTATTAAATCATATCTGAACAGTATATTTTATAACCTGATCTCTAACAGTATCAAATACCGGAGAAAGGATGTTCCCTCCCTGATCAGCATCAAAAGTCAGAAGACCGGTAACGTATTGGAGCTCATATTTACGGACAATGGAACTGGTATCAATATGGAGAAGAACGGGAACAACATTTTCGGACTGTACAAGCGTTTTCATCAGCATATCGCCGGCAAGGGAATGGGTCTGTTCATGGTTAAAACCCAGGTTGAAAAATTAGGTGGCACAATAACCGTAAACAGCATTGAAAGCGAGAAAACTGAATTCAGGATTTCATTTGTTGAAACGAATTGAGTTTGCTAAGGATCTCCATCGTAATTGCCGGTCTGATATTATTCGGTGTCAATGGATACTTATATGCTGTTTCTGAACAGGGGCAGTTTATATTTTTTTTACTAGGGATCATTGTTCTGGGGATCCCGCATGGTGGTGCAGATCTGCTGATTGCCTCACAAAATTCGAGAAACAGCCAGCGTAAATTCTCAAAAGCAAAATTCAACCTGATGTACCTGGGCAACATTGCATTGTTTTTAGTGTTGCTGCTTTCTTTTCCCTCCTTAGGGCTGATGTTATTTTTATTACTGGCAGCTTACCATTTTGGAGAAACTGATTTGCAGGGTTTTATAACCGAAAGCATGGCTGGGGATATTTTCATGTTTATTTATGGAATGTTTATTCTGGGGCTGATTTTTCTACCCGACTTTGACAAGATATATAAGGGCCTGGAGAGGCTACACCCGGATGTCAGAACTGTGCAGGTATTAGAGTGGATAAATATTTATAATACAGTGATTCTCGGCGTAATTTCATTCTCATTTATTGCCATTGGCAGTCTTTATTTCTTTTACAACAAACACCTCTTCAAACTACACTGGCGCCAGTTGATTCTGCTGAGCCTGCTGAGCATTATTGTTTATAAATTACCGCTTCTTCTGAGTTTCAGTTTCTATTTTGTGGTTTGGCACTCTTTGATTTCCCTGAACAATATTATCTGTTACCTCTTACTTGATAAATCCGTCAGTCCGGTGCTGCTGGTAAAGGAAACTCTTACAAACAGTCTGATCGCTTTAATTGGAGTTTCGGTTTTGGGATGGGCTGCTTTCTCCATGTTGAACAACAGCGACTTAGTTCTTTACACGGTTGTGGGATTAGCTGTTCTTACCGCTCCGCACATGCAGGTTATGCACAGGATGTACCGCCAGTTAAATTAGGCCGAAAAACACAATTACTGTATTGAAATCATTTCAAATGCATTACTTGATTAAGGATTTTGTTGCGGGAATAATAAAGAATCTCTAAGCAGCGTTCATCGAAAAAAAGAAAGAGATGCCGGACAGCAGCAAGCTAAGTTAAGAGCTTATTCATGTGCCCCGCATCCCTGATCAATTGTCATTTTTATTCTCTCTTATCGTTTCAGGTATCCTGAAATGCTAAAGAGAACATTAAACATTATTTCTTTGTTAGCGATGCCAACAAATTATCCAGGTTATCAATCGTCATTTTGAAGCCTTGTTCAAAGCCCATTTCAATCATCTTTTCCATACGGTCAAGCGACTCGTTAAAGATCGTAATGCTCACTGTAGTAGTGCCATTCTGCTCGCTGAAGTTATAGTCCCATGCTGAACCCGGCAGCTCTTTATTTTCTTCTGCATCCGCAAAAGTATTATACATTTTAAAATTGGTTTTTGGTGTAATGGAGGTGTATTCCTGTATGGACCAGCGTTCCATACCTTCGGGACTTACCATCGCATAAAATCTGCGTCCGCCAACTTCAAAGTTCATGTATTTTGTTCTGGCCGTCCAGGGTTTGGGTGCCACCCATTGATCCAACAGTTCTTTTGTAGTGAATGCATCCCAGACCAATGGAAGTTCTGCATCAAATTCTCTGCTGATGTATACGGTCTTTTCAGGTTTGTTAACTGTAAATTCAAATAAGAGGTTCTTTTCCATAATGTTCTATTTTTTAGTTTGATTTTTCATTACTGCCAACAGCTCATCCAGCTGGTTAAATTTGGTTTCCCAGATGGCCCTGAACTGTGCCAGCCACTGGTCTATTTCCTGCATTTTCTCAACTTCAAGAGAATAGTAGATTTCTCTTCCCTGATGTTCCTGTTTGATCAGCTCACATTCAATCAGGATTTTAAGGTGTTTTGATACTGCCTGCCGGCTGGAGTCAAAGTTTTCGGCAATAGCGTTTGGAGTCATCGCCTGTATCGCAATCAAAGCAATAATGGCTCTTCTTGTAGGATCTGCTACGGCTTGAAAAATATCTCTTCTCATAAACACTATTATATGAAACTGTTCGGTTGCAAATATATATGCAACTATTCGGTTTCGCAAATTTTTTTTGAGATTTTATATACAGGTTTTCCGGAGACAATACTATTGCCATCCTCAGGTCTGTAAAAACATTGGAAATTCTTGAATTGATTGCTTTTCTTACATACAATGTGAGTAATAGTAAGACCGGCTAACGTACAACTTTCAGGGATGTGAAATACGGGCTGTATGTAAACATATCAGGTGCTGCCTGTGTTCCAAACCAGAATATACACCTTTCTGATATGTCAAAACCTATAGAAATGCAAAATTACGTACCCTATTCGGACAATGTAGAAGTGAAACAACCCAATGAAGACCAGGACAGCCAGGCTGTTGTAGATACGATGGCCCGTGTAAACAAAATTATGTTTGAGCGTTACCGGCACGCAGTCAGGGATGCCCATGCTAAAAACCACGGTATATTACGCGCTGAACTGGAAATTTATGAAAACCTTCCGGTGCATCTGGCACAGGGATTATTCAGGGAACCTAAAAAGTATCCGGTAATCATAAGGTTTTCATCGGCACCGGGTATGATTGAGCCTGACAAAAAATCCAATCAGCGGGGCATGGCCATCAAAATTATCGGTGTGGAAGGAGAAAAGCTGCTTCCTGAAGACAAAGATGCGCTTACACAGGATTTTTTGCTTGTGAACTATCCGATCATCCCCACCGGTACTGTTAAGGATTATCTTGACCAGCAAAAGAAAATTGAGGAATACATCAATACGCCCGATCTGTTTCAATCGGTGCAGGGCGCGATGTTGGTTGCAGGGAGGAAGATTAAAAATGTCCTGGGCAAAGAGGAAGACCCCAATGATTTTGGTACGCCGGGATCACACTTGCTGGGAGACAGGTATTTCAGTATGGCAGCAATCCGTTTCGGAGATTTCATCGCAAAGATTTCGATTGCGCCAAAGTCTGAAAATGTTGTTGCCCTGCATGGTAAGGAGATGGATCCTGAGTTAAGGAAGAATGAACCAGAAACTTTCCTGACGACGATTGTAACTGAGTTTTTCAAAAATCAGACTGCCGAATATGAACTGTCGGCACAGTTATGCACTGACCTTGAAAAGATGCCAGTAGAAGACGGATCTGTGCAGTGGATGGAAGATGACAGCCCTTACCAGCCAATTGCCAGGCTTACTATTTCAGCACAGGATATTACCAGTCCCGCCCGCAGGGTTTACGGTGATGATGTGCTGAGCTTTAATCCTTTTCATTGCCTGCCGGAACACCGGCCTTTGGGGAATATCATGAGGGTGCGCAGGCTGGCTTATGAAACTTCATCAAAATACAGGCATCACATGAATGCACAGCCGAGGATAGAACCACGCAGCATTGAAGAGTTGCCGGACTAGTGAAGCAGCACTCCAGACACAATAATTTGTGGTATGCCATCTTTACAATAGCGTAGAGATGGTTTTTTTTCTGAAATGAGATAAACTTTAGTCCGTTGCGGGTGTTATTGACAATCAGGAACTTCGGTAGCCATCAGGCAGCTAATAAACAGAGATAGTATAACATGGATAAGTTCGAGATTAAAACATCCAGCTCAGCAGCGCTAAAGCATCCTGCAGACGCACAGAACCGGATAGAAGGAAGGTTAAAAGTAACCGGTGCTGCCCAATATGCTGCTGAATATCCCCTGGAAAATATGACTTATGGGGTAATGGTAACCAGCAGGATTGCGAGAGGTTCGATAAAATCAATACAATCTGATAAAGCAAGCGGAGCGGCAGGTGTGTTAACTGTCATCAGTCATTTAAACCGGCCCCGGGTGCCTGGCTATGATAAACCAGTAGATCAGCGAAAAACCCGTTATTACGGTCAGGAATACCGCTTGTTTTATGATAACCGCATAATGCATCATAACCAGCCGGTAGCGCTCGTTGTAGCAGAAACCCTAGAGCAGGCAACCTTTGCAGCTTCTTTAGTTGAAGTGGTGTATGATAAGGAGCAACACCAGACAGATCTGCTGGATCACCTTTCTAATGCGGTTACTCCACACCGACCAACGGATTCCCTGAGGGGAAATGCGGATGCCTGGAGAACGGCAGAGGTAAGCATAGAAGAAGAATACCATACCCCAATACAAGTGCATAATAGTATGGAGCCCCATGCTACTACAGCCCACTGGCTACCTTCGGGTAAACTGATAATCTATAACAAAACGCAGTTTGTACAGGGAACAAAAGATGCATTTATTAATTATTTTAATCTGGAAAAAGACCAGGTGGAGGTAAATGCTCCATTTGTGGGTGGTGCTTTTGGCAGTGCATCGAGGGTGTGGCCCCATGAAATGGCCGCAGTGATGGGTGCGAAAGTTATTGGGAGGCCCCTCAAGGTGGCAATGGAAAGAAAGCAGGTTTTTAATATGATCGGTTACCGCCCATATGCGGTGCAGAAATTCAGTATCGGCGCAACGAAGAAGGGCATTTTTGTAGGTATAAGGCATGAAGCAAAAGGAATGACATCAGTTTATGAGGAATTTGTGGAGCGTATAACCGACCCTACAAAGTCAATGTACCGCTGTCCGAATCTGCAAACCAGTTACCAGCTGGTGCCGCTCGATGTGAGTACACCTACGCATGCCCGGGGCCCAGGGGAGACAACAGGTTCATTTGCGCTGGAATCTGCGGTGGACGAACTTGCTTATGCCCTGAAAATAGACCCTGTGAAACTAAGGATAATGAACCTTGCTGACACGGATCCCGAGAAAAACATTCCCTGGACAAGTAATCATCTGGAAGAATGTTACCGGGAGGGTTCGCGGATATTTGGTTGGGAAAAGCGCAATCCAATTCCATCTGCGATGACCTCTGAAGGATACATGCTGGGGATGGGGATGAGTGCCGGGATATATAAAGCAACCAGGGAAGCTTCAGCTGCAAGTGCCCAGCTCAATGCAGATGGGAGTTACACTGTTAAAACCTCCGTTGCAGATACAGGTCCGGGATCAGCAACTGTTTTTGCGCAGATCGCAGCGGAACGCCTGGGGACAGATATCAGAAATGTCCGTTTCTTATGGGGCAACTCCAGCCTGCCCCCGGCACCAGGCCAGTTTGGTTCGCATACTACAGCTTCGGTCGGCTCTGCCGTTCATGATGTATGCATGGCTTTAACCGACCAGGTTATCAACCTGGCGCTGAAGGGGGCACATCCAGGCTTCAAAGGCAGGTCAAAAGATGAGATTGTTGTGCAGAACGGGTTTGTTCAGACAAAAAACGGGCTGGAGAAAATCTCCTGTAAAGAGCTGTTAAAAACAAATCAACTCCCTGAATTGCTGGTTACCAAAGAATCAAAAGCCGGGCCGGAAGAAAAGACGCATTCCGGAAAGTCCTTCTGCGCTAATTTCGTGGAGGTACTGGTACATCCCCTGACGGGAGTGGTTAGAATAAACAGGGTGGTAACTGTAGTGGATTGCGGAAAGGTGATCAACCACAAAACTGCCGAGAGCCAGGTTTATGGATCTGTAGTGTGGGGAATTGGCGTTGCGTTGATGGAAGAGGGGATAATTGATCACCGGACAGGAGGTTATATCAACAATAACCTTGCAGATTATCATCTTCCTGTATGTGCAGATATTCCTGATATTACAGTGAAATTTATAGACAAGGATGACAGTATCCTGGACCCGGTGGGTGCCAAAGGCCTGGGTGAAATTGGAATGATTGGTTTCTCTGCGGCAGTTGCGAACGCTGTATTTCATGCTACAGGAAAACGGATCAGGCATTTGCCAATTACGCCGGACAAACTGATATGAGTAAATCTTCCCATGCTGATATGAGTAGCTTCTTCCCAT
>NZ_JBEVDX010000025.1:0-4031 GCF_040513095.1 Pedobacter sp.
GCAGGAAGAAGTCGTTCCTTCCGGCATTCAGCTGTCTGTTACGGTTGCGGATAGCTTCTGTACCAGCCAGAACGCTGAATATATGTTTACCCAGAGTCTTTTTATAGTTCAAAGTATTTGTCCATGTCCACTCAGTAGTATAACCCTGGTATTCATTCAGGTTGTTCGAGTTGTTTCCTTCCAGAAATTCAAGGTTGGGGTAGCGTAACGTTTGTCCGTTGTAGTTTTCGTAACGTAATCCAAAGCTTGTACGTGCGGTTAATCCCGGGATGATGTCATATTCGCCAAACACGTTTCCGAAGAAGAAGTTACTTCTGTTTAAGTTGTCTTTTGCGCGGTATAAAACAGCAACCGGGTTTTCAGCATTTCCCAATCCACTTCCGCGGCTGCCTGCAAAGTTGCCCATGATATCATATACGGGGATGATTGTTGGAATACGGTAGGCCCATGATATAGGACTGCCTTCATCCTGATACTCTCCGGCTACGTTTGGGTTTACACCAAAACCAAAACCTTCGGAATAACTGTATTGTGCGTTTTCACCGAAGCGCAGTTTGTTGTTCAGCGCAGTAAACTGGGTATTTGACCTGAAGTTGTAACGGGTAAAACCAGTGTTTTTAATTGTTCCATCTTGCTTCAGGTAACCGCCTCCGAAACTGTATGTAGCGTTTTCGCCACCGCCTGTAGCGCTCAGCTGATAACTTTGTGTCGGCGCACTTTCGGTCATTTCATCAAACCAGTCAGTTCCCTGCTGGTTGGCGCGGGTGATCTGGTAGAATGTATTTGGATCCCTGCTGTAATTGTATTTAGAAGGGTCAGCATCAGCTGCAGTGATGTTTTGTCCTGTTGCAGATCCTGCCAGCAGGTATGTAGGTAGTGTAGGGCTGCTTCCGGTACCATAGTTTGTACCTGTTGATGGGGTTAAACCTGCATTTCTGTAACCTAAAAACAGGTAGTCGGCATATTGCTGCGGCGACATCATTTTAGGGAAAGAACCTTTTCTTGGCGTCTGGATACCATAATAGCTGTCCAGTGATATTTTTGGTGCACCCAGGGCACCTTTTTTAGTAGTAATGATTACAACACCGTTGTTGGCACGTGCACCGTAGATAGAAGATGAGGATGCATCTTTCAGTACCTGCATGCTTTCGATATCGTTCTGGCTCAACCAGGAAAGTTTTCCTTCATAAGGCACACCGTCAATCACATATAATGGATCATTATTGTTGATTGTAGTAGTACCGCGGACCCTGATCTGAGGGGTAGAACCTGGTGCTCCATCGGTAATGATGGCCACACCGGCCGCTTTACCCTGCAGTGACTCAATTGCACTGGCAGCAGGCTGCGATTTCAATTGGGCAATGTTCACTACAGCTACGGCACCTGTTAAATCCTTTTTGCGCTGGGAGCTGTAACCTGTTACAACTACCTCGGTAAGGTCATTTTTAATAGGATCGAGTGTAATGTTTAGGTTTGACTGGCCTCCTACAGGTACTTCTTTGTTGTTGTAACCAACGAAAGAGATAACGAGGACTGCATTTTGAGGTACGTTCAGGGCAAAAATACCGTTTGCATCGGTTGTGGTGCCCCCGGGAGCGTTTTTGATTTTGATGGATGCCCCCGGAACAGGAGACTGGTCGTCGCCGGCTATAACTTTTCCGGTTACTTTGGTTTGGGCCTTCAGGTTAAAACTAAGGCACAGACTCATGAGCAAAAGGATTCCAATCCCCTTGATAAGTGGTAGTTTTCGTTGCATAAGAATATATTTGGTAAATTAAAGGGTGTAAGATTTTTAGCTACATATGGAGGAATTAGTGTTCAGGTTATTTAGTTAAATAGTACTTTGTCTTTTACAGGAAATGTAGCGGCAAAAAAATAACAAACAGGAACGGCAGCATAGGTTTTGTAGCAAACATCTGGTTACTACTAAAACGGTAAATCTAAAATAATAAATCGTTTGTGTAAAAACAACACTTACAGAAATATTTTTTTTATCGTATCACGGGCCTCAATTATCGGCTCGTTCTGGAAAACATATAGGTTAATATTCGGTTTTTTAATCAATTGTCCAGCACAAACGGGTCGGTTAAGAGCTCGAAAAAAAGTCATACAGGTTATATTTGGTTAGAATATGATATTGTGTTTTTAACACTATCTCAAAGCTATAAGTTATAGTAATTACCTGTATGTAAAATGTTAAATTTTGTTAAAATATTTTATAATTCATTGATATACAATGTTATAATTTTATATGTTACGCCAAAAAATCGATAAAAGTAGGTGTTTAGAGCTATAATTTTGAATGATTTAGAAATATTTTTATTTAGTGTTAACTTTACACTATGATAAAATAGTATCAGTGGTAATTATAGGGCTTATTATGGCTCACATTAGTATAGCATGCTAAAATGTTTAAGCGTAAAACTAACGGTTAATATAATATCCAGATAAAATCGTATCGAAGACAGCAGATTTTGATGAATTCAATTTCTTTTTATTTTTTGTACATTTTGGCCTTGTTTTTAGCGTATTTCAGCAGTTAAAAAACAGCACCTGGCTTTGCCGTCAGGAATTTGCTGCAATGCATATATGCTGATAGTTTATTTTATCTGAATAACTTTATCCAATGTTTAAACCGTTTAGATTCATCTCTTCAATTGCCCTGTTATTCCTCTCTTCCTGTTCATCAGTATATATGCCCAACGTGCCAAATACTCCGATGTTAAGCTCACAGGGAGAATTCAGTGGAGGTGCACATATTTCCCTTAGGGGCAATGCCAACTTCAACGGGGCTTATGCGGTTTCCAATCATATCGGCTTGCTGGCAGGAGGGGAGTATATGAACAGTGAGCGCCACCGTAAAGATTTCAATACCAAAATGGTAGAGATTGGGGGAGGATATTTTACCACTTTTGGTCCGGATAAGAACAGGATACTGGAGATTTATGCCGGCGTAGGTACCGGGAAAACAGACCGGAGCTTCAGGACTTTTGATTCCGGAAACCTGATCAGTTCAGAACGGCAGATGACGGATTTCAGCAAGACCTTCCTGCAGGTCAACTACAGTTCAAAGAAAAACAAGAATTTTCATCTTTTTGGCAACAACTATCCCCTCAACTATGGGACTGCATTTCGGATCAGCCATGTCAATATGGATAACTTTTTCATCAACGGTATCGTTACGCCCAAAGAGGATAATATTTATCTGGAACCTATCTTTTTTACAAGGATGCGCCTGAGTGATGCCGTTCAGCTGCAATACACTACAAGTAGCAATATCGGCTTAAAAAACCGCAAGTATATGACCGCCGGGAACTCTATTTTTAGCGTAGGCGCGGTAATAAATGTGGGTGGGTTAAAGAAAAAGAAATAACCCCGGAGCCCAAGCAACTCCGGGGTTATATATTTACCAGGGACTGATTCCTGTTTCTGGTGAATTGTCATCACTAAAGAATTGTCCTGTAGGGCCATCTGCCCCCAATACTGCTGCTTTCACTACTCTTGCTGCGGCATCCTCAACCGTACCCGGTCCGGAGTGGTGGTTAAAATCTGTAGCTGTATAACCAGGGTCAACTACGTTAACTTTAAACGCTGTGTCGCGCAGATCGTACGCTAATACGGTACTGTAAGCATTCAATGCTGCTTTAGAAGGGAAGTACGCTGCAGCTTTTACCTGATAGTATCTCCATGAGGGGTCATTGTGTAATGTGATAGAGCCCAGTCCTGATGTCACGTTTACAATTCTTGGCTGTTCAGCCACTTTCAGTAAATCGATGAATGCCTGTGTAACTTCAATTACGCCAAAGAAATTAGTTTCAAACTGACTTCTGATCTGCTCTTCAGTATATGACTCTAATGAACCGACCAATCCATAACCAGCATTATTAAATACCACATCAATATCTCTGAGATGAATGGCTGCCTTTACAGTCGTTTCTATTTGTTGAATGTTGGTAACGTCAAGCGGTAAAAGCGTTACATTTTCCAGTTGATTGAGTTCCGTTTCTTTTTCAGGAGAACGCATAGTGGCT
>NZ_JBEVDX010000026.1:0-40754 GCF_040513095.1 Pedobacter sp.
TAATGCGCAAAGCAGGAGGGAAGCCATCAACTATGTTGATATGGGGCTGAGCAAAAACCTGCTGAAGGATAAGGTTACGGTAGTAGGGGATGTAACTAATGCTTTCAATTCGCGTAAATACAACACACGCACTACAGGAAATGATTACGTTTTTGTGCAAAGCAGTAACCCTAATGCTGCGCGTTACAGGCTCAGCGTAGTTTACCGCTTTAATTTAAAAGAAGGACAAGGTGTCCGTCAGGCAAAAAGCAATAATAGAAATTAAGCTGATATCAGAAAAATATACTTAGGATTTACCACGTATATTTTTCTGATATCAGTTAACCAGAGCTTTTCTAGTTAATTATTATTGACTGGTTATTTAATCTCACTGATACTGATGTCTGTTTCCAGGCCTGAAGATTGTAAAATCAATGGTATGGATGGATTGTTCAAGATCCAAAGTTCAATCTTTCCATCGGCACTGATCACATGAGTAGCGTCAGCTTCCTTTCCGCCTAATTTCAGCAGGTTAGTATCATCAGTTTTAATTTTATAAGTAGTTCCGCTGTAGGTAAATGTTTTAGTGTCAGACAATGTTTTATATGCTGCCTTCGAGATGATTCCGAAGGTTTCATTGTCATTCAGTTTAGTCACACCCAATGCCGGCTGACCAGCCGCCGATAGGTTTGCGGCACTTTCTACAGCCTTCACACTCATTTCAAAAGATCCTTCTCCATAACCATCAACAGCCCAGCCAATCGAAAATGGTGCCGACAGACTTTTAATGCTTAGTGCTAAGGGGAATTCACTTCCATTTACAAAAGCGGATGCGTACATCACTGTTCCGGCTTTGATTTCTGGTAAAGTTTTTTGGGCATTTGCTGTCGTTAACAAACAAACACATAATAAGGAGAGTAAGAGAGCTTTCATAGGAAATTGTTTTTTGGAATTGAAGATAAGAAAATCTCAATAATTCCTATAAAGAATATTAAATATATTTGGCGGTGCGCTGATTTAGTGGCAAAAAGAAAGGGTTGCTCCAAAAGAGCAACCCTTTACGCTAATGGGCCGGATCCCATTTTGTACTCAGAGCGGGAATCGAACCCGCACGACTTTTAAGGTCACAGGATTTTAAGTCCTGCGTGTCTACCAGTTCCACCATCTGAGCAGGTGTTAAACCTTGTAAAAATAAAAGCCTTCAATTAAGAAGGCTTTAGAGCGAAAGACGAGATTCGAACTCGCGACCCCGACCTTGGCAAGGTCGTGCTCTACCAACTGAGCTACTTTCGCGTTGGTATGTTATTGCTGTATACCAGATACAGATATTATTGTACTCAGAGCGGGAATCGAACCCGCACGACTTTTAAGGTCACAGGATTTTAAGTCCTGCGTGTCTACCAGTTCCACCATCTGAGCAGGTGTTAACCTTTTAAATTAAATGCTTCCGGGTAAGGGAAAACATTTAGAGCGAAAGACGAGATTCGAACTCGCGACCCCGACCTTGGCAAGGTCGTGCTCTACCAACTGAGCTACTTTCGCATTGGTTTTATTCACATCATCCGATGTTTCCCCTTTGTATACAGGTTAAAAACTGATCACCTTGTTTCCGTTTGGGTTTGCAAATATAAATACTTTTAGATTACTGTCAAGTTATTTTTGATAATAAATCAGGCTTCTAGCTTAAGTTATTGGCCTTCAGTACCTCAGAAATTAAATTACTTTCAAATCCTTTTCCCATCAGGTAGGTAACCAGTTTATATTTCTTTTTATAAGGGTCTTTTTCTGTAATGAATGGTGCTTTTTTTTCTGCCGCCGCCAGAATAGCCGCCAGATAATCATCATAATCAATCGTATTCAGAGCCCTGATGATCATTTTCTCAGGAACCCGTTTTAATTTCAGCCCCTGTTTGATCTTGATCTTGCCCCAGCGCTTGATATTGAACTTCCCTGATACATAAGCCATGGCAAAACGTTCTTCATTCAGAAAGTTCGTCAGAATCAGCTCCGTAATTACTTCTTCAACCTCATCATGGTGCAGGCCCCAGTCGTACAATTTATCACGCACTTCCTGCTGTGAGCGCTCCTGGTAAGCACAGTAACTTTCCGCTTTCGCATGCGCAGCTTTTTTATCGTAAACGGGTTTTGATTTTTCCAATGCTTATCTTTTCTGTACGCAAATATCTGCATTTACTTGTTAACTTTACCTCCAACATAGTTATCCTGATAAATGAGTGAGCGCAGTTATACCATTCAGCAGATTGCTGAACAATTGAACATCGGATCCTTTAAAGTAAAATATAATACTTTTATCAGTACTCTTTTGATTGATAGCAGGAGCGTTGTGAGCCCTGAAACCTCGTTGTTCTTTGCCATCAGCGCTCAGCGGGACGGGCATGAGTTCATCGCCGACGCCTATGCAAACGGAGTCAGAAGTTTTGTGATCAGCAACAGTTCCTATGCGGAGGTATATCCGGATGCTAACTTCCTGATGGTACCAAATGTACTGCAGACCCTGCAGCGGCTGGCTGCGCTTCACCGCAGCAGATTTGACCTGGATGTGATCGCCATCACCGGAAGCAATGGAAAAACGGTAGTCAAAGAATGGCTGTACCAGCTGCTTGCTGCAGATTTTAACATCGTTCGTAGTCCGAAGAGTTTCAACTCCCAACTCGGTGTGCCGCTTTCTGTATGGCAGATCAGCAGCGAACATACGCTGGGGATCTTTGAAGCAGGGATCTCGAAAAATGACGAGATGAAACAGCTGGCAGCAATTATTCAGCCTTCAACTGGTATTTTAACAAATATCCGTGAAGCACATGCAGAAGGCTTTTCCTCTCCCAAAGAAAAACTGCTGGAAAAACTTAAGCTGTTTGAAGGCGTACAACTTTTTATTTATTCCCCCGATTACACGGATGGAATAGCCACAAAGAATCTGCCTGGGGAACGCAGGTTTTCCTGGAGCACTACGATGAAAGCTGATCTGGAGATCCTGTTTGTAGAGCCGATCAAAGGCAGGAACTACATCCGGGCACGCTATAAAAATGAAGAAATAGAGTGCCTCATCCCTTTTAGTGACGGTGCATCCGTAGAAAATGGTATCATCTGCTGGGCAACGCTGCTGGCAATGGGCTATACACCTGAAGAGGCAGACCTGCGGCTGGAAAAACTGACTGCGGTGAATATGCGGTTAACGCTGAAGAACGGTATCAATCAATGTTCTGTAATAGATGATTCTTACAGTGCGGATATCTCTTCGCTGGCAATAGCGCTGGATTTCCTGAAACTGCAGAACCAGCATGTGATGAGAACACTGATTCTTTCCGATCTGTACGAGACCGGGAAGTCAGATAAAGATTTATACACTGAGATCGCCTCTCTGTTAAAGCAGAAACAGGTGAACAGGTTAATTGGCATTGGCGCGCATATTTCTGCATTTGCGGATCTGTTTGAGCTGGAAAGTTCCTTCTATGAAAGTACACAGGCCTTTATCGAGAATTTCCCGGCAATGCATTTTAACAGTGAAACCATCCTGGTGAAAGGCGCAAGGCTGTTTGAATTTGAACGGATCAGCAAACTGCTCACCCAGAAAATTCATGATACGGTAATGGAGATTGATCTGAACGCATTGGCGAATAACCTGAAGTTTTATAAATCGAAGTTAAAACCAGGGGTAAAAGTGATGGCAATGGTGAAGGCATTTTCTTACGGCAGCGGAAGCTTCGAGATCGCAAACCTGCTGCAGTACCAAAAAGCAGACTACCTGGCGGTAGCATATGCTGATGAAGGCATTTCTTTAAGAAAAGCGGGGATAACCATGCCGATTATGGTAATGAGCCCTGAGCCTTCCGCATTTGAAGCCATTGTAAAGTATAAACTGGAGCCGGAATTATATAACCTGGATATCCTCAACGGCTTCATAGATTTTCTGCCCGATACGCAGTTTTCCTATCCTGTGCACATTAAGATCGATACCGGGATGCACAGGCTGGGATTTGAGGAACTGGACCTGCCGGACCTTCTGCCCGTCCTCAGGCTCGAAGAAAAGATCAGGGTAATCTCTGTTTTCTCCCACCTGGCGGCGAGTGAGGATGCACAGCATGACGAATTTACGCTGTATCAGCTACAGCGGTACACTGCCATGGCCGAAAAGATCAGGGCAGAACTGGGACATGATTTCATCCGTCATATTTCAAATACTTCGGCCATTACAAGGCATCCGGAGGCACAGCTGGATATGGTAAGGATAGGGATCGGGCTTTATGGCTTTGACAGCGGTTTAAAGGGCAGCAGCGGTCTGCATACTGTTGGTGTTCTGAAAACTACAATTACACAAATCAAAAAGGTAGGCCCGCTGGATACCATAGGTTACGGCCGCAGGGGAAGTTTACCTGAAGGAGGAACTATTGCTACTGTTAAAATCGGCTATGCCGATGGCTACCGCCGGTCTTTTGGGAATGGAGTAGGGAAGATGCTGGTGCATGGAAAACTGGCTCCTACAACAGGTTCAATTGCGATGGATATGTGCATGCTGGATATTACCGGTATAGAAGCCAAAACCGGTGATGAAGTCATTGTCTTCAACGATCAGCTAACGATTGCCGATTTAGCGGCGCAGATCGGAACAATTCCCTATGAGATTTTAACAAATATTTCCCAAAGGGTTAAACGAGTGTATTTTTATGAGTAATTTTGTAGTATGAACAAGATCGGAGGGGCATTATTAAATTATTTAATCAAGGGCTTATTGATTGTACTGCCTATTGCGCTAAGTATTTATATTGTCATCTGGGCTGTAACTACAGTAGATAGCTGGCTGAATGTAAATAATATCCTGGGTGTTGATCCCAGAACCGGAGCCAGCAGGAATATTCCTGGTTTAGGACTGGCACTGGTGGTTACCCTGATCCTGGTAGCCGGAATTTTCGTTACAAATTTCGTTACCGAGCCTATGTATAACTGGTTCTCGCGCTGGATGAACAGGTTACCCGGACTTAACTTTATTTACTCGTCGATCAAAGACCTCACAGAAGCGTTTGTGGGTGATGAAAAGAAATTTAACCATCCTGTATTAGTGGAAATGAACAGCGATATCAAGAGGATAGGTTTTCTGACACAAAATGATCTTGCCTCTGTCGGCCTGCCGGGGGAATGTGTGGTATATTTTCCCTTTTCCTATTCTTTTGCCGGACAGGTTTGCGTAGTAAGCAGGGACAAGGTTAAGGAATTGAACATGAGTGCCGCTGAAGCCATGAAATTGGTAGTATCGGGAGGTGTCAGTCATATCACCCCGCCGATAATTTAGAAGTTCGGTTTCAGTACATATTTATCGTAGAACCTGAAGATATGCTCAGCAGCTTCTTCAGCAGTATCAACCACCCTGAAGAGGTTCAGGTCTTCTGCATGGATATTGTGTTCCTTTTCCAGCATCGTGTTTTTGATCCAGTCTACCAGTCCGCCCCAGTAATCCCTGCCCACCAGTACAATAGGAAACCTTGCAATCTTGCCCGTCTGAATTAAAGTAATAGCTTCAAAAAGTTCGTCCATGGTTCCCATACCGCCTGGAAGAACGATAAAACCCTGTGAGTATTTCATAAACATCACCTTCCTGATAAAGAAATAATCAAATTCCAGGAGTTTGTTATGGTCAATATATTTATTGTGGAACTGCTCAAAGGGTAGATCGATATTCAGGCCAACTGACTTACCGCCATTCATATGGGCACCTTTATTTCCAGCTTCCATAATACCGGGGCCACCGCCGGTAATTACCCCATAACCGCGGTCGGTCAGCAGTTTTCCGCACTCTACAGCAATCTCATAGTATTTGTTTGTTTCTGCAGTTCTGGCAGAGCCAAAGATGGATACACAGGGGCCAATTTTAGCCAGCTTCTCAAAGCCGTCTACAAATTCTGCCATTATTTTAAAGATCTGCCAGGAGTCTGTAACTTTTATCTCCTGCCAGTTTTTATTTTCAAAAGCGCTTCTTATTTTCTCTTCACTGGTCATGCTCATCAGTAGTATTTTTTGATTTAAAATTTGGTTTGGGTAACAGCGGTTTTTCCTGTTATCCATAGTAGTATAAATGTAATGAGGGCATTCAAGATAATCAATTCAAAACCTATTTCATAACCAAACCATAACAGACTGTTGCTTTTGATATAAAACGAGAGCAAAGGTGACGCCACACAGATATATGGTACCATTTTATCTGCTACCGCCCGGTTGGTAAACATGCCAAAAGTGAACAATCCCAGCAATGGCCCGTAGGTGTATGTTGCTGCAATAAACATAGAATTGACTACAGAGTCATCATTAATTACTTTGAATATCAGGATAACGATTACCATCAGCACAGAAAAACCAATATGTACCATGTGCCTTTTCCTGACCAGCTCCGGTGTATTCTGATCCTCCTTTTTATCAAAGTGTAAAAAGTCCATACAGAAGGAAGTCGTCAGGGCCGTTAAGGCCGAGTCTGTGGTAGCAAAAGTAGCTGCTGTTAATCCCAGCATAAAGATGATACCGGGAATTATGTTCAGGTGGTTCAGCGCAATTTCAGGATACAGGTTATCAGGTGTTTTCAGTGCGGCAACATCAATCCCGTTTTTCGCAGCGAAGATATAAAGCAATGCACCCACACTTAGAAAAAATATATTCATCACCACAAAAACGCCAGTGAAGGTGAACATGTTCTTTTGTGCTTCGCCAATGGTTTTCATGCTCAGGTTTTTTTGCATAAGGTCCTGATCCAGTCCCGTCATGGCAATAGTTACAAATATTCCCCCAAGAAACTGTTTCAGGAAATGCGATTTGGTACCCATAAAATCTTCCCAGAAGAACATTTTTGAATAGCTGCTGTTCTTTACGGCTTCAAAAGTTCCGGCCACATCCAGATTTAAGGACCTGGATATGAATATAATGGACAGCACTACTGATAGCAACAGAAATACGGTTTGCAGCGTATCTGTAATAATAATGGTTTTTAATCCGCCCTTGTGCGTGTATAACCAGATCAGAACCAGGCAGAGTACAATGGTTAGCCAGAACGGAACATTCCAGGCATCAAAGATAAAGCGCTGTAATACAATAGCCACCAGGAAAAGCCGTAATGAAGATCCGATTGTTCTGGAAAGGAGGAAAATTACTGCTCCTGTTTTATAACTATGCGGCCCGAGCCGCCTTTCCAGATAGGTATAAATTGAGATCAGGTTCATCCTGTAATACAGGGGCAGGAGTACAGTTGCGATGATGATAAAGCCTACTGCATTTCCCAGCACAAACTGGAAATAGCCAAATTCACTTTTACCTACCGCGCCCGGTACAGAGATAAAGGTAACGCCGGAAAGCGCCGTACCGATCATGCCAAAAGCTACCAGGTACCATTTTGAATTTCTGTTTGCGATAAAAAATGAAGCATTATCTGATGAGTTTCTTGACGTAAAATAGGCTACACCTACCAAAAGGGCAAAGTATCCTAACAGGAAAGATAAAAGTATAGTTGGGGTCATGGTTTGTTCAGGCTGAAAGCGAATGTAAGAAAAATCATATTTTAAAGATCAAAATAACAGAAGATAAATCTAAATTTGTAAAATGAACTTTTCTTCCAAGCTGCTCGAAGATGCTGTTAATGAATTTTCTAAATTACCGGGGGTAGGGCAAAAAACTGCATTGCGGCTGGTATTGCACCTGCTCGGCAAAGAGCAGGAAGAAGTGGATACTTTTGGCAATTCCATGATCAGGCTGAAAAGGGATATCAAACATTGCAGTATCTGCCATAATATATCAGATCTTCCGGTTTGCAGCATCTGCTCTTCGCCAAAGCGGGAAAAGGAAGTTATCTGTGTGGTAGAGGATACCCGGGATGTGATGGCTATAGAAAATACCTCCCAATACTTTGGGGCATACCATGTGCTTGGGGGACTGATCTCGCCAATGGATGGGATTGGTCCTTCGGATCTTTTCATTGATTCACTGGTGCAGCGTGTAGCAACAACACCAGTGAAGGAGATCATCCTTGCATTAAGTGCTACCATGGAAGGAGATACCACGCTTTTCTATCTGTACAAGAGATTAAAAGATTTTCAGATTCCAATTACTACAATCGCCAGGGGCATAGCCTTTGGAGGCGAGCTCGAATATGCAGATGAGATCACACTGGGACGGTCTATCGTTACCAGGGTTCCTTATGTCAGTTCAATTAAGATGTAATAAGGGCCAGAATTTACGTTATGAATTTTACCCGGGAGTTTGGTAATATCAATATGACTGATCAAAAGATACTATGGATTTTAGGAATAAAGTAGTTGTAATTACCGGTGCGTCCTCCGGTATAGGAAAGTCCTGCGCAGAAGAGTTTGCTAAACGCGGCGCAAATCTTGTGCTGGCAGCAAGGCAATTTGTGACCTTATGTGAGATTACAGCTGATCTGGAACAAAAGTACGGGATTAAAGCCCTGGCAGTACAGCTGGATGTAACGCGGGAAGAAGAATGCCGCGATATGGTGAAGCAGGCAGTGCTTACCTTCGGTAAAATTGATATCCTTGTGAATAATGCCGGCATTTCCATGCGCTCTCTGTTCCATGAAATGGATATGTCTGTCATCAGAAAGGTGATGGATGTTAATTTTTTTGGTACCGCTTACTGTACAAAATTCGCCTTACCTGAGATTCTGAAAACCAAAGGGGCTATTGTTGGCGTATCTTCTGCTGCGGGTTACCGCGGGCTACCCGGAAGAACAGCATATACAGCGTCGAAATTTGCCTTAAATGGATTTATGGAAGCGCTAAGGACAGAGTTGCTGCATAAAGATGTGCTGGTAATGGTGGCCTCACCGGGCTTTACCAGTTCCAATATACGCGCCACAGCACTGGACAAAAATGGTGAACAGCATGGTGATACCAATATGGAAGAAGGAAAGATGATGTCTTCTGAGGAGGTGGCATTGAGAATTGTGAATGGAATAGCTGGCCGTAAGCGTGATCTGATTATGACAGGTCAGGGTAAACTGGCGGTCTGGATGAATAAACTTTTTCCTTCACTGACTGACAAGCTTGTTTATAAACATTACGTGAAAGAGGGTACGCTTAAAGATTACTAAAGGGGCAATACGATTAAGATACTTTGAAAATATAGAATGATCAATCCAAAATACGCGCTAATGCTCTTTGCTCTTCTGTCTCAGGTTACCCTTTTAGCTGCAAAAGTAAAAGTGGAGAAAGACATCAATTACACTGATCAGAAAGAGGAAAGAAGGCAGCTGAACGTATATTACCAGAAGGATGTGTCCAGACCCAAAGACGTAATCATCTTTATCCATGGCGGCTCCTGGAGCAGCGGTAAAAAAGATATTTACTGGTGGCTGGGCAGGAATATGGCAGGAAAAGGAGTAGTTACGGTAACGATTAATTACGGTCTGGCTCCTCAAAGCCAGTACATGCAGATGGGAGACGATTGTGCACAGGCAGTGAAATGGGTGCAAAGCCATATTGCTGATTATGGTGGTGATCCCTCAAGGATTTTCCTGATGGGGCATTCTGCAGGTGGCCATCTGGCAGAGCTGATCAATGCCGATCCGCAATATTTCAAACGGGCTGGTATCAAAAATCCTGTTAAAGGGCTGATCCTTGATGATCCCTTTGGCCTGGATATGAAAGAATATATGAGCACCGCAGAAAAGGATGATAGCTATACGGACTTTCTGAGAACTTTTAGCAGTGATCCCCTGACATGGGAAAAAGCATCTCCTTTATTTTACGTAAAAAACATCAGGAACCCGCACCTGATATTTTATGGGGCAAAAACTTACCCGGCTATACAGATCCAGTCGGCACGACTCAACAAACTGCTCGAAGCAGAAAAGGTTCCTACTGCAGTCTATGTTATTAAAGGAAAGAAACATGTGGGGATGATTGCACAGATGATATTCGGAAACAATCAGCTTTACGGTTATATTCTTGGCTTTTTAGCCGGAATAAAGTAATATTTCAGAAATGGTTTGCAATTATTAAAAAACAATTACATATTTGTTTCAATGATACTAACAAACGGACAAAATAACTGGTGGTGGCACAACGCTTAGCGTGTGTAACCCCATTCTGTACGTTTATTTTTATATAAAAATATTTAAGAGGGTTGCTTTATAGCAACCTTTTTTGTTTTAAGACCATGAAGAAAATACTGAACCACTTATTTGAAAACAAATCTTTTACCAGGTCAGAATCTCAGCGCATCCTGACTGCAATCGCTTCCGGTGAATTTAACAATTCGCAGATCGCTGCTTTTATCACAGCTTTCGGCATGCGGAATATTACCGTGGCAGAGCTGCAGGGCTTTCGTGATGCTATGCTCGACCTCTGTGTAAAAGTGAACCTGTCCGACTATGAACTGATCGACCTTTGCGGCACAGGAGGCGACGGGAAGAATACTTTTAATATCTCTACACTGGCTTCTTTTGTGGTAGCCGGAGCTGGGTATCATGTTGCAAAGCACGGTAATTACGGGGTTTCTTCCGGCTGCGGTTCTTCAAATGTGATGGAATACCTGGGCTATAAATTTACGGCAGATCAGGATGAGCTGAAGAGGAGCCTGGACAGGGCCGGCATCTGCTTTATCCATGCCCCATTGTTTAATCCGGCAATGAAAATTGTTGCACCAATCCGCAGGGACCTGGGAGTGAAAACATTTTTTAATATGCTGGGACCCATGGCTAACCCGGCAGAACCTAAAAACCAGATCGTTGGGGTTTTTAGTCTTGAACTCGCAAGGTTGTACGCTTACTTATACCAGGAAACTGATAAAAACTATACTATTATACATGCCGTAGACGGCTTTGATGAGATCTCTCTTACCTGTGATGTGAAAACCTTCAGTAAAAATGGAGAAGCCCTGCTAAAGGTAACTGATCTTGGTTTTGAGCCGATCAACGAGAATGAGATCTTTGGGGGAGATACCGTACAGTCATCTGCCGATATCTTCATGCATGTGCTTGAAGGTTTAGGAACCGATCCTCAGAACAATGTAGTGCTGTGTAATGCAGCAATGGCTATCCATACCATTAAGCCGGAACAGTCTTTTGCTGATTGTTACTATGAAGCAGAAACCTCACTGGTTGGCGGAGCAGCATTAAAGAGTTTCAAAAGCCTTATCGGCTAACAATGCAGGAAGAAGATAACAGCGAACCGGAAAATATGAAAGCAAAACTTAAGATCTGCGGAATGAGAGATCCTGATAATATTAGTGCGGTAATAGAACTACAGCCTGATTATATGGGTTTTATATTGTATCCCGGTTCAAAAAGGTTTGTTGAGGGGCTTGATGCTGCAATTGTGAGCGCTATCCCTTCAGCTATCAAAACTACCGGCGTTTTTGTTGACGAAGATATAGCTGCAGTAAAAGAAGCGGTTAAATTATATGGTTTCAAAGCAGTTCAGTTACATGGAAATGAAAGTCCTGCTTATTGCGATGAACTCAAGGAATATTTTAGCCGGCAGGATCATGTTACAGAAGTGATCAAAGCTTTTGGAATTGATGAGGATTTTGATTTTAATATACTTTCAGCTTATCAAAACGTTGTGGATTATTTTTTGTTTGATACACAAACACCGGCACATGGCGGCTCAGGCAAGGCGTTTAACTGGCGGCTGCTGGATAAATATAAATTACAAAAGTTCTATTTCCTGAGCGGCGGGATAAGTCTGGAGAATGTCCCTGAGCTGCAGCAAATAAATGATGGCCGTTTCTATGCAATAGATGTAAACAGCAGGTTTGAAGAGGCCCCGGCCGTCAAAAACGTTGGAAAGCTCACCGAATTTAAAAAATTATTAAGCTGCTAAGGCATACTGCAGCTGATTAAATGATAACACTATGAATTATTTTGTAAACGAAAAAGGTTACTACGGAGATTTCGGCGGCGCATATATCCCTGAAATGCTTTATCCAAATGTTGAAGAACTGAGACAAAATTATCTCAGCATCATCAACGACGCTGATTTTCAAAAGGAATTTCATGCCCTGCTAAAAGATTACGTTGGCAGGCCTTCTCCTTTGTACCTCGCTAAACGCTTATCAAAAAAATATAATGCCAATATCTTCCTGAAGAGAGAAGACCTGAACCATACCGGTGCCCATAAGATCAATAATACCATCGGTCAGATCTTACTGGCAGAGAAACTTGGAAAGAAAAGGATCATCGCAGAAACAGGAGCAGGACAGCATGGTGTGGCGACAGCTACAGTATGTGCATTGCGCGGACTGGAATGTGTAATTTATATGGGTGAGGTAGATATCAAACGCCAGGCACCTAATGTTGCCAGGATGAAGATGCTGGGTGCAACAGTGGTTTCTGCAGTATCAGGAAGCAAGACTTTGAAGGATGCTACCAATGAAGCTATGCGCGACTGGATCAATAACCCTGTAGATACCCATTATATCATAGGTTCTGTGGTAGGGCCACATCCTTATCCTGATATGGTTTCCATCTTCCAGTCGGTCATCTCTGACGAGACCAAAAAGCAACTGATGGAGCAAACCGGCAACGACCAGCCGGACTATGTACTTGCCTGTGTTGGCGGAGGAAGTAACGCTATGGGAATGTTCTATCATTTCATCGATGATGAAAAGGTAAAACTGATCGCTATTGAAGCTGCGGGTAAAGGAGTAAGCAGTGGATTTTCTGCTGCAACGACATTCCTGGGCAAAGAAGGTGTATTACATGGCAGCAGAAGTATTCTGATGCAAACCACTGATGGACAGGTTGTAGAACCACATTCCGTATCTGCCGGACTGGATTACCCAGGTATCGGCCCTCAGCACGCACACCTTTTTAAAACAACCCGTGCAGAATATGTTTCCATCACCGATGAAGAATCACTGGATGCCGGCTTATTGTGTACGCAGATGGAAGGAATTATCCCTGCAATTGAAAGCGCACATGCACTTGCCTACCTGGAGAAAATGAAATTTACAGGGAACGAGAATGTAGTGGTTTGCCTGTCCGGAAGAGGGGATAAGGATATGGAAACTTACATGAACTATTTCGGACTCTAAGGGCGGTACCTTTATTATACAAACAACAAATGAACAGAATTACCCAATTATTTCAAGAGAAAAAAAATAATATACTTTCTATCTATTATACCGCAGGTTATCCCGGATTAGGGGACACTGTTGCCATTGCCGAGGCGCTGCAGGAAGCCGGGGCAGATATGCTCGAAATAGGTTTCCCTTATTCAGATCCGGTTGCAGACGGACCTGTGATCCAGGCCAGCAGCAAACATTCCCTGGACAGTGGAATGGACCTGAACCTGTTATTTGAACAGCTGAAAGATTTACGCAGGAAAGTAAGCATCCCGGTATTGTTAATGGGTTACGTTAATCCTGTATTGCAGTATGGGGTAGAAAATTTCTGCAAAGCTTGTGTAGAAGCAGGAGTTGACGGCTGTATTGTACCCGACCTGCCAATGTATGAGTATGAAGAACTGTACAAAGACGTTTTCCTTCAGAACAATCTTTGTAATATATTTTTAGTTACCCCTCAGACTTCAGAAGAACGTATCCGTAAAATCGATGCCTTGAGTAACGGATTTATCTACCTGCTCTCTTCTTCGGCTACTACAGGTAAGAACCTTGATGTTTCTGATGTCACTACTACTTATTTTGCCAGAATTGCAGCCATGGAACTAAATAATCCTACAATGATAGGCTTTGGTATCAGCAGTAAGGACACTTTTGATAAAGCCTGTAAGTATGCTAACGGAGGGATCATCGGTACTGCTTTTGTAAAAGCACTTGCTGAGGGAGATCTGCGGGAAAACATCAGCAGCTTTATGAAGACGTTCAGATAGTTTTCAAAAAAGCCGGATTCCCTTTGTTGATGCTGCCTGCCGCAGAAGGGGCGCCAGAAGGCATCAATAAAAGGAATCCGGCTTTTTTTGAGAAAATTTAAAGGGAGATCGTATACAAGATGCTTACAGATAATTCTCCAGAATTCCCTTGCCCTCGCGGATGATCTCAAAGTCGCCCATAGTACAGTCGACAACAGTTGAAGGCTCGTTATCCCCGTATCCTCCGTCAATCACTAAATCTACAAGATCTTCATATTTTTCATGGATCAGTTCCGGATCTGTTGAGTATTCAATCAGTTCATCATCATCCTTAATGGAAGTAGATAAAATGGGGTTTCCAAGAACTCTTACAATTTCTCTTGCAATTGTATTGTCAGGAACCCTGATACCAACAGTTTTTTTGTTGGAGCTCAAAAGCTTCGGAACGTTATTACTCGCATTGAAAATAAATGTAAATGGCCCCGGCAGTGCCTTTTTCAGTAGACGAAAAACGGTGGTGTCAATCGGTTTTACATAGTCCGAAATGTGGCTCAGGTCTGAACAGATAAACGAGAAATTTGCCTTTTCGGGTTTGATTCCCCGGATCTGGCAAATCCGTTCTATAGCCCTTTGATTGGTAATATCGCAGCCCAGCCCGTACACTGTGTCGGTTGGATAAATGATAATTCCTCCTTTTTTAAGTACCTCGACTACCTGTTCGATGGCCTTGGGATTAGGATTCTCCGGATATATTTTGATAAGCATGTACAAATTTACTAAAACTTTGTTTAGTAAGAGCTCCCTGACAGAGAGCTCTTTTAAATCTATCTGCTTTATCAGACTATTCTTAAAATTCAGCGTTTTTAGGGAAACGTGGGAATGCAATTACATCCCTGATGTTGGTCATGCCTGTTACAAACAGCACCAAACGCTCAAAACCCAGTCCGAAACCGGCATGCGGTGCAGAACCAAATTTCCTCGTATCCAGGTACCACCACAGTTCATCCTGCGGGATGTTCAGTTCTTCCATACGCTGGGTCAGTTTGTCCATGCGTTCCTCACGCTGTGATCCACCGATCATTTCGCCGATTCCTGGGAAAAGGATATCCATTGCAGCAACAGTTTTCCTTCCTTCAGCATCAGGTTCATTCTGGCGCATATAGAAAGATTTAATATCTGCAGGGTAATCGGTAAGGATTACCGGTTTTTTGAAATGTTTTTCAACCAGGAAACGCTCATGCTCAGATTGCAAATCAGCACCCCATTCGTTGATCAGGTATTTGAATTGCTTTTTCTGATTTGGTTTCGAAGAACGGAGAATAGCGATAGCCTCTGTATAAGTAAGACGCTGGAAATCGTTGTTTAAGCAGAAATTCAGTTTATCAATCAGTGAAAGTTCTGAACGCTCATTCTGCGGTTTTGTCTTTTCATCCTCCAGCAGGCGGCTATTCAGAAACTCAATCTCCTCTTTACAGTTTTCAAGTGCATAGCTGATGACATACTTCATCATATCTTCTGCCAGCTGCATGTTGTCTTCCAGGTCGGCAAAGGCCACCTCAGGTTCTATCATCCAGAATTCGGCAAGGTGACGTGTAGTATTAGAGTTCTCTGCACGGAATGTAGGACCAAAGGTATAGATCTGACCAAAGGCCATTGCCGCAAGCTCACCTTCCAGTTGTCCGGAAACAGTAAGGTTAGTAGCACGACCGAAGAAGTCTTCAGAAAAATCAATCTTTCCATCTTCGGTTCTGGGAGTTTTATCGAAATCCAGTGTGGTTACTTTAAACATTTCCCCGGCACCTTCAGCATCAGAAGCTGTGATTACAGGAGTATGCATGTAAACAAAGCCCCTTTCGTTGTAGAACTGGTGTATCGCAAAAGCCAGGGCATGGCGCACTTTAAAAACGGCGTTAAATGTATTGGTACGGAAACGCAGATGTGCGATTTCCCTTAAAAATTCAAGACTGTGCTTTTTAGGCTGTAGAGGGAACTTCTCAGGATCACTGTCACCAAGTATCTCTATCGTGGCAGCCTTTACTTCTACGGTTTGTCCTTTGCCCAGAGATTCGATCAGCTGGCCGGTAACAGCAATTGCAGCGCCTGTAGTAATTCTTTTTAATAAATCTTCGGAAGTATTTGCAAAATCTACCACGATCTGGATATTGCCCATGCATGAACCATCATTGATGGCAATAAACTGGTTGTTGCGGAATGTTCTTACCCAACCCATTACGGTCACTTCTCTGTTAAAATCTGTAGTAGCTAACAGGTTTTTTATTTTTTCTCTTCTAATCATGATTTTCTTGTGGAGCGCTCAAAAATAAGGATTTCCAATTAGAAATTACAGGGAGATTGCCGGTAAGTTTAAGAAGGGAGTTGTCAATTAAGTTGAATACCTTTTGGTCATAAAGTGTATTTAATCTAAAAAATTATGCTATTTATGCTTAAATTGTTGTTCAAAATATAATAAAATGGTTTTTGGATTGGTTAATCCTGAATATAATTCGGTTTTATTGTGTTATTTTTCAGGGTAACACTGAAATACAAAGTTATTTTAAATAAAATAGCGACCTTTTTGTGTGTTGAGCATAGATTAAATGGATTATATCTGTTTATTTCATGCATTATCATAGATAAATATAAAATAGATGTTGCATTTGTAATAAAAAGTCGTATGTTTGTATTGCTCGTTTAATTTATATTTGGTTTAAAAAATCCTCCGACCCACAAGTTGGAGGATTTTTTTGTTTACAGCGGTTTTTGGGAGGATGCAGATAAGAATGGGCTTAGCTCGGGCCAAAAAAAATGCCAATTGAATGAACAATTGGCATTTTAATAATTTAGAAAGGCTGAAAGCCCTGTTATGATTATGCTAAAACTTCAGTAACCAGAGCAGCTGCATCTTTTAATGCAATTGCAGAGAATACTTTTAATCCAGACTCATCAATTAATTTTTTGGCTTCCTCAGCGTTTGTACCTTGTAAACGGCAGATAATTGGAACCGGGATATCTCCGATTTCATTATAAGCATCAATAACACCTTGTGCTACGCGGTCACAACGTACAATACCACCGAATATATTGATCAGGATAGCTTTAACATTCGGATCCTTAAGGATAATGTTAAAACCTGCTTTTACAGTCTGCGCATTAGCAGTTCCACCTACGTCAAGAAAGTTAGCAGGCTCACCACCGGCAATTTTAATGATATCCATTGTAGCCATTGCTAAACCAGCACCATTTACCATACAACCAACGTTTCCGTCAAGTTTTACATAGTTCAGATTTGATTCACTTGCTTCAACGTCTGTAGGATCTTCTTCCAGTTTATCACGCATTGCTGCATAATCAGCATGACGGAATAAAGCATTTTCATCTAAGTCTACCTTAGCATCAACAGCAATAATTTTATCGTCTGAAGTTTTCAAAACCGGGTTAATCTCAAACATTGCAGAATCAGTGTTGTCATACGCTTTGTATAAAGCGGTAACAAATTTCACCATTTCTTTGAATGCAGCGCCGCTTAAACCAAGGTTGAAAGCGATTTTACGTGCCTGGAAACCCTGAAGACCAACCGCAGGGTCAACTTCTTCTTTGAAAATTAAGTGAGGAGTATGCTCAGCTACTTCTTCGATATCCATACCACCTTCGGTAGAATACATGATGATGTTTCTGCCAGCTGCGCGGTTTAATAAAACGCTCACATAAAATTCTTTTGTTTCAGAAGCACCTGGGTAATAAACATCCTGGGCTACCAGAATTTTGTTTACTTTTTTACCTTCAGCTCCGGTTTGAGGAGTAACCAGTTGCATACCTAAAATATCAGTAGCTCTTTGTTTAACCTCGTCCAGGTTTTTGGCTAATTTAACACCACCACCTTTTCCCCGGCCACCGGCATGGATTTGTGCTTTAATCACTACCCAGTCAGAGTTATAGTCTGCTTTCATCTTTTTAGCAGCTTCAACAGCCTGCTCAACAGTTTCGGCTACTATGCCCTCTTGTACGGCAACACCAAAACTTTTAAGTATTTCTTTACCTTGATATTCGTGTATATTCATTAGCTGAAAAATTTGATCCAAATCTACAATTTCAGATTGGTTTTAAAAACTTATTCTGGCTTTTAAAAGCTGTAATATTAACGTTATCTATATTTAATCTCAACTTTTTGTAAGTTTGCTATATGCTAAAAGCCATTGGTATTAAAAAAGCTTACGGAAATCTTCCCATCCTTAAAGGTGTAGATTTTGAAGTCGGTAAGGGAGAAATTGTAAGTATCATTGGGGCTTCGGGCGCTGGAAAAAGCACACTCCTGCATATCCTGGGCACGCTGGACAAGCCTGATGAAGGTACCGTTGAACTCAATGGAACGAAGGTGAACAAGCTTTCCGGCGGACTGCTCAGCATTTTCAGAAATGAAAATATAGGCTTTGTCTTCCAGTTTCACCACCTGCTTCCGGAGTTTACAGCGCTTGAAAACATCTGTATTCCTGCTTTTATAGCAAAAAAGAGTAAGAAAACCGCAGAACTGCGTGCGCTGGAATTACTGGACCTGCTGGGGCTGAAGGAGCGGGCATCCCATAAACCGAATGAACTGTCAGGCGGTGAGCAGCAGCGTATTGCTGTGGCAAGAGCACTGATCAATGATCCTTCCATCATCCTGGCGGATGAACCTTCGGGTAACCTTGACTCCGCCAATGCACAGTCGCTGCACCAGTTTTTTATTACCCTGCGTGACAACTTTAAGCAGACTTTTGTAATCGTTACCCATAATGAAGACCTTGCCGAAATCAGCGACAGGGTAGTTACCATGAAAGATGGTCTAATTGTATAAGATTTGAAGACATTAATTACCGGAGGGAAATCTTCCCAGGCACTCAAGCTATTAAAAGCATTTACCGGAGACCAGGTTTTACTGGCCGATTACGGCGATGCACCATCATTTTCCTCTGCACAGTACCAGTTTGTAAGCCTGGGTGAAAGAAATGATGAAACGACAGCACATAACCTGCTGAATGCCTGTCTTGATCAGGATGCAGCCCGTCTGTTGCCACTTTATGCTTTTGAGCTTGAGGCTGTAGTAAAATCAGCTGTGCTGTTCGAAGAATTCAACATCCATGTGCTTTTGCCTGATCTGCTGACATTTTCGCAGTACCCGATTGGAGGTGCCATGAATTTGCAGAACTGGGCAGTATATGATAAAGGCGATTTGATCTATACCTCGGTGCCGGAAATTGCACAGCAATATGTAAGCGGGCTCAACGGAGTTTTTTATCTGGAGGAAACTCCCGGAGGATTAAAGTTTACCTTATTTACCATATCGTAATGAAATACTTACAGGCATAGGAATCAAGAAGCTTCATAACTTATAAAATACAAATACATTCTGATGAAACATGATGATTATATAAAGGATAATAAAGCCTTTGTGTTTGAGCTTGACGATGTGCTGTATCCCTCAAAGGATTATTGGCTGCAGGTATACTATCTGTTTGCGCAGTTTATCGAATATGGCGAACAGGTAGAAGCGGAGGGGATCATTCGTTTCATGGAAGAAACTTACCGGCTGGAAGGGCGCAGCGAAATCTTTGAAAAGACCGCTGCGCGTTTTAATTTGCCAGAGAAATATCATATTAATTTTGATTTATTGCAGCAAAATGCGCGGCTCCCATTAAAATTATTGCTGTTTGCGCCGGTGCTGGATTTCCTGAAATCTATAGAGGCCGCAGGAAAACCTGTGTTTTTGTTGGTAGCCGGAAGCCCTGCTGAACAGCTCAACAAGATCAGGCAAATGGAATGGAATGGCCTTGAACGCTATTTAAAGGTGTATTTTGCAGAAGAGATGGATGAGGGTTATAAAGGTGGTATACAAAAAATTTGTGCTGAAAACGATCTTCAAAAAGAAGAAATTCTGATTGTAGGGATGCCGAAAGAGGGAACAGATTTAGCATATTTTAACACTTTAAGATATGTTACTATAGACAATCTTTCTGTAACTTAATTCCGTAATTACCAGCACAATATATCACACATCCTATGAATAAGCTTTTTACTAAAAATCGATTTAGTATTTTCTCTGTTTTTATCCTTTTTGTGGGCGTTTTGGCGGCCTGTAAAAAGAACAATTCTGAGGATACAGCAGCTACACCTGCAGTTACTACCACAGGTGTGCCATCAACGGGCAGCCGCAAGCAGCTCACACTCGATTCGATCTTCCTTTATGCAAAGCAGATTTACTTCTGGAACGCGCAGTTGCCCGAATACAGCGTATTTAATCCCAGACAATATTCTACTAAATCGCTTGATCTGGATAATTATGATGATGAGTTGTACGCAATCAGTCAGATTCCGAAAGATCCTACAACTGGAACAGTTTACGAGTATTATGGAGATGGTTACCCTAAATATTCTTACATCAATGATATAACTCAGAATAACCCTGATGCAACCGCCAATGTTAATAACAAGGCAAGTGTAGATACGGAAGGCAATGGATTCGATATTGGGATCAGGCCTATATTTTATCTGACCAGCACCAGCGGTACGACTGGTAGCTTCGTTCTATTGGTTACTGCCGTTTACCCCGGTTCCTCTGCTGCCGCGCATGGCGTGCAACGTGGCTGGCAAATTCAAAAAATCAACGGGGTTGCTATAAGCGGAAAAAATTATTCTTCAGAAAATGCAGCAATTGTAAGCTCTCTGGATGCATCGTCTGTAAAACTGGAAGGGATTAATTTTCTTGATAGCACTCCTTTTAGTGTAACCCTAACCAAAACCTCCTATAAAAGCAGTCCTGTATACACCTCTTCGGTCATTACCAGGTCTGGTAAGAAGATAGGTTATCTGGCATTTGCACGTTTTTCTACACTGACAAATGTAAGTGCTGGAACTGATTCAAACCTTGATCCGGTTTTTGCAAGCTTTAGTGCTGCAGGCGTTACAGACCTTGTTGTTGATTTGCGGTACAATGGCGGTGGTTATATCAATACTGCTGAGTATCTGGCCAACCTGATAGCGCCATCGGGTGTTAGCGGACAAACCATGTATACAGAAATTTATAACACTACTATGCAGAACAAGCAGGCGACAATTCTGCAGAATCAGCCATTGCTTACTTCTGCCGGTAAGTTGCAGTATAAGAGCGGCACAAGCGGTGCTTTTTATACCTATGCCGATCTGGATTATTCTGCAACGAGTACGGATAACATTGCGAAATTTGTAAAAAAAGGGTCGCTTAATACCGTAACAAATGTTGTATTTCTTGTTAGCGGCAATACCGCATCAGCAAGCGAACTTTTGATTAATGTGCTAAAACCCTATGTGACAGTAAAACTGGTTGGTGCCACTACCTATGGAAAACCCGTAGGCTTTTTTCCCGTTACTTTGGAAAACCGTTACGAAGTTTATATGCCATTGTTTGAAACAGTCAATTCAGCAGGTGCCGGTAAATATTATACAGGTATGGTTCCGGATAAAGCTGCAAATGATAATTCATTGTATCCTTTCGGGAACGAAAATGAGCCGTTGCTGTCAGCTGCTTTATTGCTGATCGCCCCGGGTTCTACCAGTAGTCAGAGTGCCTCAGCTGCTGTTGCGGAAAGAAGTGTGAGGGCAGCTTCGTTGAATTATACGGGTATGAAACCTGTGAACAGTGAATTTACAGGTATGATTGAAAAAAGGCGTACTGTGAAAAAATAAATAAAAAGCCCATCAGGTACACCTGACGGGCTTTTTATCTCAAATCTTTATATACAAACTATCTTCTTGACTGCAACTTCTCCCTGAAAACCTTCTGTACAGTCCGGTCTTTATCAAAGTTATCTGTTATCTCCAGGATACTGTTTGCTGCATTGATAAGAAACCCCTGATTGATATTCTCAAAAGTATCAGTGTTTTTGTGATAATCTTTGTGGTCCTCTACTCCAAAATATACAAATGGAATATTCTTGCTGTTGAATGCAGCCTGATCACTTTGTTCTGTCCAGTCGTCAACGCCGAGTTTAGGGTTGTCATGACCAAACAGGATTTTAAGGTCAGGGTTCGTAGTTACGATATAATTCTTGAGCTGCGGGTTTCTGTAGGTTCCGGTAGCATATAATTCCCCTTTATCATTGTGGCTGATCATATCCAGATTGATATTCAGCTTAATCCTTTTAATGTCAATCGGGAGGTGGTTAACAAAATATTCTGAACCTTTTCTGCCAAATTCTTCTGCATCGAAAGCCGCAAAGATCAACGTGTAATTCGGTTTGCTTTTGGCGTAATGGGCAGCTATCTTTAACATTCCTGCAACCCCCGAAGCGTTATCGTCTGCACCATTGAAGATCTTGCCGTTGATCACACCCAGGTGATCGTAATGTGCTGAGATTACAATCACCTTACTGCTGGAACCTGCGATATAACCGATCAGGTTTTTGCCCTGTATTTTTGGATCATCTATGCCCGAAAAGGAAAACGACTGCTGGTAACTGTTGAGTAAAGGAAATGATTTGATGCCAATTTCCTTAAAACGCTTGCTGATATAGTTTCTTGCCATTTCGGCACCCTTTGTTCCTGTTTTCCTCCCTTCATATGCATCAGACGATAGCACTTGAACATCCTTGAGCAACTGATCTGAATGTGCCGGGAGGTTAGATGTTTTTACCGCATGGCAACCCAATGTTATTACCAGGGGTAACAGTAAATATAATTTCATAGCAATAGGTATTAGTAGTAGCTGTTTAATGTATTTCGTAAAGCCTAATATATTACAAATTAATGACACATCAAGGGACAAAGGAAAAAATTAAATTTGCTGAGTTATCTCACTTGTTCATAACTGCGTTTTGCATTTTTAGTTTTGCTAAAGTCTAGCTAAAAATAAGGGACTCACAATAAGGTTCTGCTGATAGTTTGATCATAGCTGAATTTGCTCAACTGCACTACAACTGCACCAGAACTGCACCACTAGAGCACAATTATACATAGTTATAGTGCTCTGCCGGTCTATTTATGAAAGTATGATAATGTCCGTGATTACATTGTAAATTAAGCAAATCTACAATAAAGAAAGGTTTTATGTCCGGCCACAGCGGACAATACCGGACGTGTATGTACATCTAGCGGACAATAGCGGACACGTCAAAGAAAGTGGGATGCATTTTTTGGTTTGTGTATTATCTTTGTATTTCATTTAATCCCAGTTTGTTATGAAAAAAAAAGGTAATTTTCTATCGGGCGTACTAGGTCCTTTAAAATTTAGTGTAAGAAATAACCAACAGATTGTATCCGGAGCAGTAGCCCCCGGAACTATGAAACAAAGTAAGGCAACAAAGAAAGCTTCTACGGTATTTGGTAAAGCAGCAGCATTGAGCAAGGAACTGCGGCTATCCCTGGCAGCGTTATATCCGGATCTGTTCGGCAATAGTGCTATCAATGATTTGACTGGACAGATGTATCCAATACTGAAGGACTGCAAGGATCCAAATACGGATCAATACTTTTTTGCCAGACAAAGTTTTGCACGGGTGGAGCAGCTGGAATTCAATGTGAAATCGAAAGTAAGCACATTGATGTCACAAAAACCGGTGGTCAACCTTTAAGGAGATATCATCACTGTATCTTTGCCCGAACAGCGTATTCCGCAGGATTTCAAATTTCCGCTGAAGAGTTACAAATGCGAAATTACTCTTGGGCTATCTTTGTTTAGACTCACTGGTCGTTATAGGGTTCAGAAGGCAGAAGTACAGAGTATAACTGTTGAGCACGATGAGAAAGTCATATCGCCTCATGCATTTCAATACAAAGTGCCGGCAGGTTGTCTTTGCGTGGTCAGTATCTTTCTTAACTACTCAACAATCAATGAGGCTGGCTGGAAATTATTAAAGGATAAAAACTTCAGTCCGGCTACAATTTGCGGAGCTCTGGTCAGCCCGGGAAGTTATAAAAAGGGGGATAACCACCGGTGGACAAAAATGGACAAAGTCAAGTTTTAAAAAAAAAGGCTGATCATTCATATGATCAGCCTTTTTTAAATGAGTAAGACCAGAAAATCTAGCCTAAATATGATTTTAATATTTTACTGCGGGATGTATGACGCAGACGTTGCAAGGCTTTGTCTTTAATCTGACGAACGCGCTCACGGGTTAAATTAAATTTCTCACCAATTTCCTCAAGAGACAGCGGGTGGTTTGTGCTCAGACCGAAGAACAGGACAATGATTTCCCTCTCACGTTCTGTTAAAGTAGACAGAGAGCGTTTGATCTCCTCTGAAAGAGACTCATTGATCAGGCTGCTGTCTGTATTCGGCTCATGATTTTCCAGTACATCAAGAAGTGTATTCTCCTCTCCCTGTACAAACGGAGCATCCATAGATACGTGCCTTCCTGAATTGCTCAGCGTGTCAGAAATCTTATCAACAGTAGTTTCCAGGATATCCGCTAATTCTTCCGGAGAAGGCTCGCGTTCAAATTCCTGCTCTAATTTAGAGAAGGCTTTACTGATTTTACTCAGTGAACCAACCTGGTTTAAAGGCAGACGTACAATACGGCTTTGCTCAGCAATAGCCTGCAAAATCGATTGACGGATCCACCACACAGCATATGAGATGAACTTGAAACCCTTAGTCTCGTCAAAGCGTTTTGCTGCTTTGATCAGACCAAGATTACCCTCATTAATTAAATCACCTAAAGTTAACCCCTGATTCTGGTACTGCTTAGCCACAGACACCACAAAACGTAAATTCGTTTTGGTTAGGCGTTCTAAAGCAGCCTGGTCACCTTCGCGTATCTTTCTGGCCAGTATTACTTCCTCTTCTGCGGTGATTAAATCTACTTTACCAATCTCATGAAGATATTTGTCTAGAGATTGACTCTCGCGATTGGTTATGGATTGGGTGATTTTGAGTTGTCTCATTTATGTGCTTTGGTACTCGTTATGTATTGAACGTGCAAAAGTAAGGATTAAAAGGCAATTTTGAACATAAATTCCTGAAAACGTTACACTTTACAATGGTTATTTATAGAATCATTAAACAGCAAAAATTATTCCAAAGTCCTTTTGTCATGCCTGCAGTTATATACTGATATTTATCTTTTTTTTATTATTAATCAATAATAAATAGTTGTTTTATAATATATTACGTTATTTTTGTTATCATGGATTTGCTATATGTTCTAAATGCATATAATTTAAAAATTCATCTTTATACCAAAGCCCAGGCGGAATATGTCGGTAAAACCTATTCCTTTTTTGTCATGGTACCAGTTAATAGCATACAGGTCATTCGTATTGGCCTCCGCATACAGGCTGATTGATCTGATTTTAGTGCTTCCATCTCCCAGGATCTTTAATTCTGAAGTTACCCCCAGATGTTCTCTCAGGGCGGGGGACCATAAGTAATACCAATGGTAATATACCTGTGAGTAAAATTCAAAACCTATTTCCTTTCAAAAAGTTTAATAGACAAAAGCGACCGGATTAACCGGATAAAAGACCAGTTGGTCACCTATTTTTACCTTAAATGGTTTGTAGTCAAACTTGATTGCTGCAATATCAAGTTCCCCGCCCTTATTTCGCGGAACATAACCATAGTGGAAACTCAGCGTACTTTTTTCTTTGAAGAAGTTGTAACCGATCCCTGCGCTGATGTATCCTATGCTGCCGGCATATTGTACGATTGCCTGATCTGGAGTAATCGCCTTTAAAAACTTATTTTGAGCCTTTAAACCCGTTGTAAAGCAGCAAATAACCAGGAGGATTCTAAAAAGTAACGGGATGTGTGCTGAGTTGGCCATTCGAGATTTCTATAACGGTAAAGGATCTGTTGAGTATAGTATTGGTGATGATAAATGGTATACCTGCATTATTTGCCCGGTAAATGGAATCGGCCGAATGCCGGTGTGAATGTACAGAAGCCAGGACGCCTGCAGTGGTATTATATAGCTGCTCATACCTTAACCGGAGATCCTGATCGAAGTCGGCATCAATAGGAGGGACGTGTGAAAAGGCTATGAGCAACTTATTGTCAGCATCCTGTACAAGATTTTGCTGGAGCCAGCCCAGGTTAGGCGCAGAACCATCAAAAGTATGTTCCCTGCTATTGGTATCATGGCATACAAACTTGATCCCCCCATAATTAAAGGTGAAGTTGGGTTCTCCAAACATCCTCAGGTAGACAAAATTGCCCTCGGCATTCTCGTCATGGTTGCCAATTACCGTGACAAAGGGTACGTTCAGACCTTCGTAGATCTTTTCTATGCCCTCAAATTCTGTCAGCAGACCAAAGTTCGTGATATCGCCATTGAGCATCACAAAGTCGAATCCGCCTGTTGTGTTCACATAGTTTACAAACGCACGGCTATCATTATAATCAGTATGGGTGTCACTGGATACGGCAATCCTGATCACACTGCCCGGCTTCTTTTGTGCCAGCTTGGATATTTGTGTCGCATTTACATTTTCGGGCGAGCTGGAATTGAATTTCTGGTTCGGACTGAACTCGGCTTCGCCACAGCCAAATAATAAAAAAGGCAGCAGATAAATTAGTATATTTTTTCGCATTATAATGTTAACGGAAGAAAATTCAAAATGTTGAGCGCGAAAGTCTGTTGTCTATAAATCTGACAATTTAAAGATATTCTTTAATCTGATCCCTTTCTCCGTTTGTTGCACGGTACAGCACTCATTTACAGAATCGTGTTCCAGGTAGAAGATATATTCATTCGCAGCAGCCTCTTCCAGGATTTCTTTTTTCTCTGACAGGGTTTTCATCGGAAACATATCATAGGCCATTACATAGGGTAGAGGAATGTGTCCTGTAGATGGCAGCAGGTCAGCAGCATAAAGAATCGTATGTCCTTTGTACTTAAGTTGTGGCAGCATCATGGCATCAGTATGTCCAAATGCAAAACGTACATCGAAATCAGGTAAAAACGCCGAGAGCTCAGACGTTTCAACAAATTTCAGCTGACCGCTTTCCTGTATGGGAAGGATATTTTCTGAAAGGAATGACGGCTTTTCCCTGGCATTTGGATGTATTGCCCATTCCCAGTGTTTCTCATTACTCCAGTAATGCGCATTTTTGAATGCCGGAACAAGCTGATCGCCCTGGCGTACAATGGCACCGCCTGCATGATCGAAATGCAGATGGGTTAGAAATACGTCTGTAATATCATCAGTGCTGAATCCTTTGGCAGTCAGTGACTTTTCAAGCGTATCATCACCATGAAGATAGACGTGGCTGAGGAACTTTTCATCCTGTTTATTTCCAATGCCCGTATCGATCAGGATCAGTCGGTCGCCTTCTTCAACAAGCAGGCAGCGCATTGCCCAGGTGCAAAGATTATTGGCATCTGCAGGATTGGTTTTTTGCCATATGGATTTAGGAACAACGCCAAACATGGCACCTCCGTCCAGTTTGAAAAGTCCGGTGTCTATCGTGTGTAAAATCATATCTTGAATTGCTTGCCCGTAAAATTAAAAAACCCGCTGATTTATCAGCGGGTTTTCAATACTATTTGTGTTGTAATTTACAAGTGGATTACTTCTCCGTATGCATCAGCTGCTGCTTCCATAATTGCCTCACTCATGGTAGGGTGGGGGTGTACAGATTTGATGATCTCATGACCTGTAGTTTCCAGTTTACGGGCAACAACAATCTCGGCAATCATTTCAGTAACGTTGAAACCAATCATGTGGGCACCTAATAATTCTCCGTATTTGGCATCAAAAATCAGTTTCACAAAGCCATCTTTTGCACCTGCAGCACTTGCTTTACCAGAAGCAGAGAAAGGGAATTTACCGATCTTCAGCTCATAACCAGCTGCTTTTGCAGCTTTTTCAGTATAACCTACAGAAGCAATCTCCGGTGTACAGTAAGTACAGCCCGGAATATTATTGTAATCCAAAGGCTCAGGGCTGTGACCTGCAATTTTCTCTACGCAGATAATACCTTCAGCAGAAGCTACGTGAGCCAGAGCCTGTCCGCTTACAATGTCACCGATAGCATAATAACCTTTTACAGTAGTGTTGTAGAATTCATCTACCACCACTTTACCTTTTTCAGTTTTGATGCCTGTTTCTTCTAATCCAAGGTTTTCAATGTTGGCTACTACACCCGCCGCTGAAAGAACGATATCACATTCTATAGTCTGCATACCTGATGCTGTTTTTACCTGAACTTTACATCCGTTACCAGATGTATCTACAGATTCAACACTTGAAGAAGTCATTACTTCGATCCCAACTTTTTTGAAGCTGCGCAGTAATTGTTTAGAAATGTCTTCATCTTCTACAGGAACGATATTATCCAGGAATTCTACTACGGTTACTTTAGTACCCATAGTAGCATAAAAATAAGCAAATTCAACACCGATAGCACCGGAACCTACAACAAGCATTGATTTTGGCAATTCCGGTAAAACCATTGCCTGTCTGTAACCGATGATCTTTTTGCCGTCCTGTTTTACGCTTGGCAATTCTTTGGAACGGCCGCCGGTAGCAACGATAATATTTTTGGCTGTGTGTTCCTGTGTAGTCCCATCAGCACCTTTAACCTCTACTTTGTTTCCTGGTTTTACTTTACCAGTTCCCATGATCACGTCAATCTTATTTTTTTTCATCAAAAATTGAACGCCTTTACTCATTCCGTCGGCTACACCGCGGCTGCGTTTGATTACTGCAGCAAAGTCCACATCAGCACCTGCAGTAGTAATACCGTAATCAGCAGAGTGATTAATGTATTCAAATACCTGTGCGCTTTTTAACAAAGCTTTGGTTGGAATACAGCCCCAGTTAAGGCAGATTCCTCCTAATGATTCACGCTCTACAATTGCAGTCTTTAAACCCAACTGTGACGCTCTGATTGCAGCAACGTATCCGCCGGGACCGCTACCTATTATAATTACATCGTAGTTCATATCTTTCTAAATGGGAATTAACTAAGTAAAGCCCAAAATTAAAAAAAAATGTTCGTTAAAACTGCGAATTAGATTTTTGTATGCAGCTTTTCTGTAAAGGAATGGTAATAATCTGAGCGGCAGAACCTGCTGTTCCTCCATTTATGTAATTAAATAACTGGTCAACTGCTGGTTAAACCCGTATTTTAATTGTTAAATGTGGAAAAATAAACAGGATGCTTAACGATTTCTTAACATGGGAACCCGGTAAAATGCAATTTTAATATATATTTTTGCTGCCAATTAACTATTAGGTGCTTACAGCACATTACTTATCCCATTTTACTTCAAAAAGTATGAAGAAAACTTTACTATTCAAATTTGTAGTTCTTGTTTTTGCCTTTGCCGGATTAATTTTCTCCGCAAATGCGCAGATAACTACATCTTCAATGACCGGAACTATCAAAGACGCTAAGGCGCCGCTACCGGGAGCAAGTGTAAAAGCTACCCACACGCCCACAGGAACAGTTTATAGTGTAACAACAAACGCTGATGGTCGTTTTACAATCTCCAACATGAGATCTGGTGGCCCGTACACTGTAGTTGTAACCTTCATAGGTTTCCAGCCTCAGAATTTTAATGATGTATTTTTACAACTGGGCGAAAGTTATAAATTGAATACAACACTACAGGATAATTCTGTGGGATTAAGTGAAGTTAAAGTGGTTGGTAACAAAGGTGGTCTGATCAATAAAACCAAAACAGGTGCCTCAACTTCTATTTCCCGTACACAGCTGGATATGTTGCCAACAATTACACGTAACATCAATGACTTTGCACGTCTAAGCCCTATTGCTCAGGTAAGAAGCAGCAGTACAGATGGCAGCCCGTTAGGGATTAGCTTTGGCGGACAAAGCACACGTTACAATCAGTTTACTATCGATGGAGCCAATGCCACAGACGTTTTTGGTCTGTCATCAAACGGTACAAATGGTGGCCAGGCTGGTTTGAACCCGATTCCATTTGATGCTATTGAACAGGTTCAGGTTTCTTTAACACCATATGATATCACCCAGGGTGGTTTTACTGGTGGTGCGATGAATGCTGTAACGAAAGGTGGAACAAATGAGGTTCACGGTTCGGCTTTCGGTACTTTCCAGAACCAGGGTTTGGTAGGTAAAAGTTATACCACACGCGCAAAATACACAGATTTTAAAAACTGGCAGTATGGTGCTACTTTAGGTGGTGCAATTGTTAAGGATAAATTGTTCTACTTTCTTGCCTATGAAGGTGTGGACAGAGTTCAGCCTATCGCTAACCAACCGGGTGGACCCGATAATAACTCTGCTATCGATGTAGCAACAGCACAAACGCTAAAAGATTTCGTTGCTACAAAATACGGCTACGATGTTGGTGCAATTAATGGTATTACCAATTATAGAAAATCCAATTCATTTTTAGCACGTTTTGACTGGAATATCAACGATAGAAACAAGCTGATGATCCGTGAAAACTATTTGAGCGGTGAATATTACAACATCTCTGATGCGAGAACATCCATGACTTTTGGAAATGGCGGTTATGCTCAAAACAATAAAAGTAATACGATCGTGGCTGAACTGAGCTCGAAAATTTCTGACAAAACCTCAAACTTACTTCGTTTTACATGGGCAAGGATCCGGGACAAAAGGGATCCGGGTTCTGCATTCCCAAGTGTTACTATAACAGATAACGGGGCGACGTACAAATTCGGTGCAGAATACAGCTCACAAGCGAATAGCCTGGCTCAGGATAACATCACTTTGACTGATAACTTCAATATGTACGTAGGTAAACACACCTTTACATTTGGTACAGACAACTTATTTTATAAAACAAGCAACGTATTCCTTCAGGGTGTTAATGGTGACTATACATTTGATAGCTTAAGCGGATTTATGGGTGCCAATCCACAATCTGCAATTACCAGGTATCAAACTACCTACTCTACGGATCCAAGCAATCCTCTGGCAGCTGCTGAAATTAAAATGGCACAGTTCAGCCTATACGCACAAGACGTTTATGATTTAAAGGAAAACTTTAAATTAACTTACGGCTTACGTGCAGAGATGCCTGTTTATTTAAACAACCCGATCAATAACGCTACTTTTAACAGTTCTGCTGTTGCTATTGCAAATGGTGTTAATAACAATACACCACCTAAAACAAAAGTGATTTTGTCTCCAAGGGTTGGTTTCAACTGGGATGTTAAAGGTGACGGTACTACACAAGTCCGCGGTGGCGCAGGTATTTTCACTGGTCGTGTTCCGATGGTTTGGGTATCTAACCAATACAGTAATACAGGAGCTGCTACAATTAAGTATTCAGCAACTAATAATGCTGCTGTTGTTGCCAATGGTATCAACTTTACGCCTAATGCACCTTACCAGGGTACACCAACTACAACTCCTGCAACGGAGATTGATGTAACTGATAAAAACTTCCAGGCGCCACGTAACTTCAAAGCAAACCTTGCTATCGACCAAAAGTTACCTTGGGGTTTAGTAGGTACTTTCGAAGCTGTGTACTCAAAAACTATAAAAGATATCTTATATAAAGATCTTAACCTGGGTACTTCTCAGTATACTTTAGATTTGGGTAACGGCGAGACACGTACATTCTATAACTCTGCTAAAATTGATCCCAGATATACAAATATTATTTATCTGACGAATACCAACAAAGGATATTCTTATACCCTTTACGGTAAACTGGAAAAACAATTTGCTATGGGATGGATGGGAAGTGCATCATACTCATTAGGTCACTCTTATAACCTGCATGACGGTACATCTTCTACTGCATTCTCTAACTACCGTTTTGCCTACAATAATAATGGTTTGAATAACCTTGATCTGGCAAGAAATAACAATGACCAGGGTTCAAGGGTAGTAGTTATGGCCGGTAAAAAGTTCACTTACGCTGGTGGAAAAATGAGTACTAACCTGGGCTTGTTCTACAACGGTCAGTCGGGACAGACTTTATCATATAACATCTTTGGTGACACGAATGGTGATGATGGTTCAATTGTTACTTCCAGATCAACAAGTGGTTCACAGGATTTAATGCACATTCCATCTGATGCATCTAATTTCATTCCTCTGACTGTTGGTGGTGTAACTTATACTGCTGCGCAGCAATTTGAGTTCTTCCAGCAATATGTTAATTCTGTTGACTACCTGAAAGAAAATCAGGGTAAAAATACCAAACGTAATGGTTCACGTTTACCTTGGGAAAACCATGTTGACTTTAAACTTGTACAGGACTTCAAAGTGTACAAGAAAAATACGCTTAGCTTAACAGTAGATGTATTTAACATCGGGAACCTTGTTAGCAGGAAATGGGGTAAAGCATACTTTGCTTCCAACCAGAACTTAACACCATTGACACTTGCAAGATTTGCAACTACTGGTAATGTAGTTAAACCGGTTTACACTTTCAACCCTGCATTCGGTTTAGATACTTACACAGGTAAACCATGGTCATACTCTGATTACTTATCACGCTGGAGCATGCAAATCGGTGCACGTTACAAATTCTAAGTAAATAATACTGATACCAAAGGCCATCCGGATATACCGGGTGGCCTTTTTTATTAACAGAAATTGACATGCATCACGTTTCTGTCATATTGAGTTAAACAATATTGTTAAAGATTCTTTTTCTGTTTCTTTGTACCGAATGAACGTTCAATTACAAGATACATGCGGCAAAAGAGAGGCTATTCTCAACAGTACACTTGCCCTTATTAAGGAACATGGCTTTCACGGTACGCCCATGAGCATGATCGCGAAACACGCTGGTGTTGCCGCAGGAACGATTTATCATTATTTCGATTCAAAAGAAACCCTTATTACAGAGCTGTTTATCCATGTCAAAGAGCGGTTGGCAAAAGCCATTCTGATCAATGATAATGAAGCTTTGCCCTACAAGGAACGTTTTTTTAATTTCATGATAAATCAGTATTACTTCTACATAGAAAATCCTGATGCGCTGGTATTTCTGGAACAATATCTCAATTCGCCATTTGCAAAAAACTACCCTGAAAAAGATAGCCAGCTATTTATCGATAAGGTGATTACGTTTTTTAATTATGGCATAGAAAATGCTTATTTCCGAAATATTGATTCCCGCCTATTGGTGCCCACCGTTAAGGGTACATTAGTAGCCGCCGCGAATTTCCAGTTATCTGAATATAGTGCATTTTCAAAGGAAGACCTGATCGAAATTATCAACATTGTTTGGGATGGAATCAAAAGACAATAAATTAACACCTTTTCAATACTAGCAGAATACATTACCTGTAATACACTCAATACCCTTTAATATATATATGAAACACTACAATTTACTAAAATTGCTCTTTTGTATACCGCTTCTCCTGCCAGGGAAAATGTATGCACAGACAACAGTCAGAGAGCAGCAGCCAGTACTGTCCAATGCCACCCTTCAGGACTGCATTGATTATGCATTGGGAAACAGACCTGGCGTAAAACAGTCCCTTATCGATGAAGAAATTGGGGAAACTGATATTAAATCAGCATTATCCGGCTGGTTGCCACAAATCAACGGTACGGGTACAGCTAACCATAACTTTAAACAGCAATCGTCTGTTTTAACAAACAACGGTCAGCAGTCCCTGATTACCGTAGGTGCAAAAAACACTTCTTCTTTCGTGTTGCAGGCAGATCAGCAAATATTAAATGCCGGACTGATCCAGGCATCTAAATCTGCAAAGTACTACAGACAACAATACAAACAAAACACTGAGAATACAAAGATCAGTACTATCGTCGATGTAAGTAAAGCTTTTTATGATGTTTTGACCAGCAAGGAACAATTGAATATCATTGCTGAGAATATCGCGCGATTGGAAAAACAATTGAGGGATGCCGGTGCACAGTACGATGCAGGACTGGTTGACAAAACGGATTTTCAAAGGGCCCAAATCAGTCTGAGCAATTCCAAAGCAGACCGTAAAAGAACAGAAGAACTACTGAAATATAAATATGCGTATTTGAGAGAACTGATCGGTTATAGTGCAGATAAAGATTTTGGATTGTCATACGAAACGAACGCGATGGAAAAAGAAATTGATGTAGATACTACATCGCAGATGACTTACCAGAACCGTATCGAATACCGTTTGCTTCAAACACAGCGTGAATTGCAAAGAATCAATACCAGCTATAACAAACTGGCCTACATGCCTACTTTGTCGGGCTTTTATAACTACAGTTTCAACTATCAGAATGCAAAGATCAACGGGTTATACGATACCAACTATCCGGGTTCTGTGGTAGGTTTAAAACTGGCAGTACCTATTTTTCTTGGTGGAAAACGTACCCAGGAAATCAGGAAATCGAAGTTACAGGAAAGCAGGATAGACCTGGACTTGCTGAATACAAAAAACCAGATCAATACGCAGTATGAGCAGGCAATGGCAACCTATAAAGCTAACCGCAATGACCTGAATACAAACAGATCTAATGTTGACCTTTCCAGACAGGTATATAACACCATGAAACTTCAGTACGATGAAGGGATCAAGACTTATCTTGACCTGATGACTGCAGAAACTGATCTCCGTACTGCGCAGATCAACTACCTGAATTCATTGTACAATCTTCTTTCATCAAAACTCGACGTAAAACAAGCATTAGGTACCATAACAGTTAATCCATAACAGACATGAACACACATTACATAAAATTAAGCATTGCAATTCTTGGTTCCATAACGCTGGCATCATGCGGCGGCGGAGATAAAGCTGCCCAGCAGCAGGGGCCACCTCCTGCAACTCCTGTAAGTACGTACACGGTAGCCGAACAGGCTGTAACAACTACTGATACTTATCCGGGTACTGTAGTAGCATTAAACGAAGTTGAACTGCGCCCTCAGGTTGGCGGTTATATTACTGCTATCTACATCAAAGACGGACAGAAAGTAACCAAAGGCCAGAAGTTATATGAAATTGACCGTACAAAATATCTTGCTGCTTATAATGCCGCAAAGGCGGATGTTGCTGTAGCAAAAGCAAACCGTGACAAAGCAAAAAAGGATGCAGACCGTTATACTAAACTTGCAGCACAGGAAGCAGTTGCCAAACAACGTGTAGATTACGCAATGACGGATCTGGCAAATGCCGAATCTCAAGTTGCTGCTGCACAGGCTGCACTTGCCTCATCGGCTAACGATTACCAGCGTTCTGTTATAGTTTCTCCCCTTACCGGTACAATCGGTATTTCACAGGTGAAACTTGGTGCGCTGGCTACTGCCGGAACTACGCTTCTGAATACAGTTTCTACCAATAACCCAATTGCCGTTGATATCGCTGTTACACAGGCCGAGATTCCACGTTTTATGGAACTGCAGAAAAGTACTTCGGCAGTTAAAGATTCACTGTTCAGCATCGAGATGCCCGACAAAAGTCTTTACAAACGCCGCGGAAGAATTACTGCGATCGACCGGGCGGTTGACCCTGCAACAGGTACAATTAAAGTGAGGATCAGTTACCCTAACGAAGGTGGTACCCTGGTTTCGGGAATGAACGTAAACCTGCTGGCTTTAAACAAGGAAGTTGGAAACCAGATTGTGATCCCTTACAAAGCAGTAACGGAGCAATTGGGCGAATTCAATGTGATTACTGTTGGCGATAGCAGCAAAGCTATTCCGAAAGTAATTAAGGTTGGAAAACAGATCGACCAGAAGATCGTAGTTAAAAGCGGTCTGAAAGTAGGTGAAGTGATTGTGGTTGATGGTGTACAGAATGTTAGACCAGGAGCCGTGGTAAAAGCAGTATCTCCGGAAGAAGCGAATCAGGCACCGGGCGCAGCAGCACCAGCACCAGCAAAAAAATAGTTATTAAAAGATTTTCAAGCATATGATATCAGAAGTATTTATAAGGCGGCCGGTCACGGCAATCGTCATCTCCATATTAATTGTACTGATCGGGGCTATTGTGATCACCACATTGCCTATCAGTCAGTACCCAAGTATAGCACCGCCTACAGTTACAGTAACAGGTACCTATACAGGTGCGGATGCCCAGACTGTTGAACAAACGGTAACAACACAGGTGGAAAGCCAGATCAACGGTACACCGGGAATGAAGTACCTGCAATCCAACAGTACATCGGATGGACGGTCTGCAATCACAGTAACATTTGATGTAGGTACAAACATTGACATCGCGGCTCTGGACGTTCAGAACAGGGTAGGTATTGCCGAACCGGGTTTACCAGAAGCGGTAAGACGTTTGGGTATTACCACAAAAAAAGCGAATAACGATATCTTGATGGTAATTGGTCTGTACTCACCAAATGGTACGTACGACCAGAAATTTATCTCCAACTATATCAACTTATATGTTAAAGATGCCTTGCTCCGTATCAAAGGAGTGGGTGATGTACAGGCATTTGGTCAGCCTTTCAGTATGAGGGTATGGCTTGATGCCAACAAAATGACCAGGCTTGGTCTTACCCCGACGGATGTTTCTGCTGCGATCAATGAGCAAAACACACGTATTCCCGGTGGTAGCATCGGTGGAAGGCCTCAGAACAGCTCACAAACATTTGAATTTTCTGTCGTGATGGACGGTGATTTAAATACGGAAGAACAATTCAGAAATATTGTCATCAAAACCGGAACAGATGGTTCTCCGGTTTATCTGAAAGATGTAGCCAGAGTTGAGCTGGGTGAATTCTCTTATCCGACAACATCCAAAGTTAACGGTAAGGTAGCTTCTCTAATGGCGATCAACCAGACTCCGGGCGGTAACGCGGTGGAAACTGCTGAAGGTATCGACAAGACGATGGCTGAACTGAAAAAGAGTTTCCCGAAGGACTTAGACTTTAAAGTTGGTTACGAAACCGTATCTATTGTAAAGGTATCCATCAGTGAGGTGGTTCACACACTTGTTGAAGCACTGATCCTGGTAACAATCGTGGTATTCTTCTTCCTGCAAAGCTGGAGGGCTACCCTGATTCCTGTACTGGCTATTCCGGTTTCGATCATTGGTACCTTTATCTTCTTTACGCTGCTGGGTTTCTCCATCAACGTATTAACCATGTTTGGTTTCGTACTCGCCATCGGTATTGTGGTGGATGATGCGATCGTTGTGGTAGAGGCTGTCCAGCATTATATGGACCATGAAGGCCTCTCGGCACCCGATGCAACCCGTAAAGCAATGAAAGACATTACAGCACCGGTTATTGCAATTGCACTGATTCTGGCTGCGGTATTTATCCCGGTAGGGTTTATCCCAGGAATGGTAGGATTACTCTATCAGCAATTTGCAATCACAATTGCAGTTTCAGTATTGTTATCTGCGTTTATCGCACTTTCCCTTACACCTGCACTATGTTCATTGCTGTTAACACCGATGAACCTGAATGAAGACAGCAGAGGACTGAATAAATTCTTCTTTAAATTCAACAGCTGGTTCGCCAGGGTAACCAATAAATATTCCAACGGGGTAAAATGGGCGCTTAAAAAAGCACCTCTTGTTATGGTTATCCTTGCCTGTATCTATGTAGGTACAATCGGGCTTTTCATTAAAAAACCTTCAGGATTTATTCCAACGGAAGATGCCGGTATCTTTATTATGGGCGTTACCCTTCCTGAGGGTTCATCATCTGCCAGAACTGACCATTTCATGGACAGAATTACTGACAGTGTGCAGAAGAAACACCCTGAAGTGCAGAACATCACTGCAATCAATGGTATCAATATCCTGAACAGATCGTTCAAATCCAATGCAGGTACATTCTTTGTTCAGTTGAAAAACTGGGACGAGCGTGACAACGATATCGCCAGCGTACTGGCTGATGTATCGCAAATGTTTGCAGGCGATAAAGAAGGAAGTCTGATCGCGGTAACGCCTCCGCCAATCCCAGGTCTGGGTATCAGTGGTGGTTTTACACTCCAGATACAGGAACAGCAGACCGGTGATATCAAGAAGTTTGAAGGTGTGGTTGGTAAGTTCCTTGCCGCTGCAAATCAACGTCCTGAAATTGGTATGGCATATACGCTGTTTAATGCAAGGACACCAAATTACCAGTTTCACGTAGACCGTGATAAGGCAAAGAAAATGGGCGTTTCCATCGGTGATGTTTACAACACGATTTCTGCTTATTTAGGTAGTAGTTATGTGAATGACTTTACCAAATACGGACGTAGTTTCAGGGTGGTAACGCAAGCGGATACAAGTTTCCGCAGCAGTATCCAGGACATGAGTAAATTGTATGTGAAAAACAACCAGGGTACTCCGGTTCCGATCAATACAATAGTATCTTCTACGATTGCAGAAAATGCAGCGATTATCAATCACTATAACCTGTTCCGCTCGATTGAAATCAGTGGATCTGCCAAACCGGGAAGCAGTTCCGGTGATGCACTGCAGGCGTTACGCGAAGTAGCAGCACAAACCCTTCCACCAGGTTATACCTATAACTTCTCAGGATTGAGTTTAGAGGAAACTGAAGCTGGTAACAGTACAACCTTGATCTTCGGACTGATCGTAGTGTTTGTATTCCTGCTGCTCGCAGCGCTATATGAAAGCTGGTCGGTACCGTTCTCTATTCTGCTCGCTGTGCCACTGGGTTTATTCGGAGCGATCCTGGCATTGATTTTCCTTCCAAAACTGGATAACAACATCTATGCTCAGGTAGGTCTGATTACCCTGATCGGTCTGTCTGCAAAGAATGCGATCCTAATCGTGGAGTTTGCGAAAGAACGTGTAGACTGGGGTATGGAACTGATTGCGGCGACTATCGACGCTGTTAAACTTAGGTTGAGACCGATTATCATGACTTCCCTGGCCTTTATCCTCGGTGTAATCCCACTGGTTATTTCTACCGGTGCGGGTGCTGTATCACGTCAGACAATAGGATGGACAGTTGCTGCGGGTATGCTCTCGGCAACGATCCTTGCGCTGTTCATTGTACCGGTACTGTTTGTACTGATTACAAAACTGGCTTACGGTAAGAAAAAGCTTGCAGAACTTGAGGCCAACTATAAACCTGAAGATCACGAAGACACCATACACGCAGATTAATACTGCTTTTTATAAATGGAAACAGCCGCATCATATTTGTATGATGCGGCTGTTTCCGTTTATAATTAAATATGTTATTTGTAATTGAAAGTACCCTTGTCGCTGTTGATCGTTACTTGTTTATGATCCGCAGTTTCCACGCGGCCAATAACCTGCGCATCGATGTTGAAACTTTTCGAGATCGAGATAATATCATCGGCAATTTCCTGAGGCACGTATAGCTCCATTCTGTGGCCCATATTAAATACCTTGTACATTTCCTCCCATGCAGTACCGGATTGTTCCTGTATAAGCTCAAAAAGTGGTGGAACAGGGAATAAATTATCTTTGATAACATGGATATCATCATTGATAAAATGAAGCACCTTTGTCTGCGCGCCTCCGCTGCAATGAACAAGTCCATGAATCTGCTGCCTGTGTTTCTCCAGCACCTGTTTGATCACAGGAGCGTAGGTACGGGTAGGGGACAATACCAGCTTTCCGATAGTGATTTCCGTGTTCTCATCAATCCTGATTTTATCAGTCAGTTTTTTACCGCCTGAAAATACCAGGTCATATGGTACAGCAGGGTCAAAGCTTTCCGGATAAGCATCAGCTACAGATTTATCAAAAACGTCATGGCGGGCAGAGGTTAAACCATTAGAACCCATTCCTCCGTTATATTCTGTTTCATAGGTAGCCTGTCCTGAAGAGGATAATCCAACAATCACATCACCAGATTGAATGTTATGGTTGCTGATAATATCTTCACGTTTAATACGGCAGGTTACTGTAGAATCAACTATAATTGTACGTACCAGATCACCTACGTCTGCAGTCTCGCCGCCGGTAGAGTAGATAGAGATCCCCATCTCACGAAGTTCTGCCAGAATTTCTTCAGTACCGTTGATGACGGCGGCAATTACTTCTCCTGTGATCAGGTTTTTGTTTCTGCCGATGGTAGAAGACAATAAAATGTGATCTGTCGCACCTACACAAATCAGGTCGTCCAGGTTCATAATGATAGCGTCCTGTGCAATACCTTTCCATACGGAAATATCACCCGTTTCCTTCCAGTATACATAGGCGAGAGAAGATTTTGTTCCGGCACCATCGGCATGCATAATATTACAAAAGGAATCGTCATTGCCCAGGATATCAGGGATGATCTTACAAAAAGCTTGTGGGAAAATACCTTTATCTATGTTTTTGATGGCTTGGTGCACATCTTCTTTCGAGGCAGAAACGCCACGCTGGTTGTACCGGTTATCACTCATATTGCTGCAAAGATAGGGAAACGCGCGAATGTAGACGATAGAGGCGGAAAAAAAAATAACCCCTGCTTTTTAAAGGCAGAGGTTATATTATTCCAGGGAGGATATTTTATTTTAAAAATAATAATTCTCTGAATTTAGGCAAAGGCCAAACGCTGTCGTCAACCATTTGCTCCAGTTTATCAGCATGGTAACGGATAGTGTCAAAGTGAGATTTTACATGCAGATCGTAAGCGATAGCTTTCTCTCTGTGGTCTTCAATACCATTGGCAGTTTTACGTTCTTCCAGCATTGCATCAATACTTGTTTTTACCACAGCTAAGTGCTCAGATAATTTATTGATGATAGACAGAGGAGCTTCCAGTGCTTCTTTACCCAAACCAACTTCTTTCAGGCTTTTTGCGTTCAGCAACAATGCATTCTGATAAGCGATAGCTGCAGGAATGATCATTGTATTTGCTACCTCGCCCATTACCCTTGCTTCGATCTGAAGTTTCTTGTAATAGCTTTCCAAAAGAATCTCATGACGGGCATGTAATTCGCGCTTGGTGAATACATTGTTTTTTTCGAACAGCTCAGTTGATTTGTCAGAAATATAAGCGTCTAAAGCTACCGGAGTAGTTTTGATGTTCGCCAAACCACGTTTAGCTGCTTCATCTTCCCAATCCTGGCTGTAACCATTTCCTTCAAAACGGATATCTTTAGATTCTTTGATGTATTTTTTGATCAC
>NZ_JBEVDX010000027.1:0-14156 GCF_040513095.1 Pedobacter sp.
CACCGTTCATTCTCTTGATCGCTTCCTTAGCCTCTTCGTCTACTGGCATCTCTACGAAACCAAAACCACGACTCTGACCAGTTTCACGATCTTTGATAATTCTAAGTGATTTTACCTGACCGAAATCGCCGAACACGGCTGTTAATTCATCTTCCCCTACTTCTAAAGGAAGGCCTGTAATAAATATCTTCATTAATGTCTAAAAGTTTTCCTCAAAGGTACAAAAAACGGACCTCTTATTTACTATGTATTGTAAGGAATCAGTAAAAAATTAGTTTATTTTATGGTTTTTCTACAACCGGGCGGTTCCAGGCTGTGCTGTTAACTCAGAATTGCACCCGGGACTACATCGAAAGTTCTTTCCATACAGAAGTCTCTGCCTTCATAAGTCCACTCCAGCATCACTTTCCATGATCCGCCGGCCATATCCGTGACAGGGATTACTAATGAACCATCTTCGGTACTGCGCAGGAACTGAATGTCATGCTTAAGACCCGGATCAGATATGCAGCTGAAAAATACTTTTACTGCTACCGGGTGGTCGAAACAAAAAGTCAGGCTTTTCATAAGGCTCAGGATTTAATGTTTTGATAACAAATCACCTGATCCCAATGTTTTAAAAATTATCAATTCCTACCCGCCATTTTAACCAGCCTGCCCGATAAATCTTTTCCAAGATAGCTGTCAATGATTGCATGGACTACATAAAGTACCGGTGTCATGAGAATAGCCACCAGAAATTTATAGGTATAATTGACCAGGCCAATGGCAGCAACCATCTGCCAGCTCCAGTGATACTGCGGATTGAGATAAAAGGCGATAAAGATGACCACAAAACTATCGATGAGTTGTGAGACCAGTGTTGAGCCGGTAGACCTGAGCCATAATGCCCTTTCCCCTGTTATTCTCTTAATGCGGTGAAAAATCACCACATCGGCAATCTGTCCCACCAGAAAGGCAACTATAGAACCCACAATGATCCACATGCCCTGTCCGAAAATGCCGGCAAAAGCATTGTTCATATTCAGGTCTGCGCCATTGATATTCTGGTGAACCCAGAAATCGGATGCCGTAAGCCCCATTGCGCCCCAGATCACGAGGAAAGCAAAAGCAATAAGTATCGAAGTAAGGACAGAAAGGAAACGAACTTGTTTTACCCCAAAGTATTCATTAATAATATCAGTCATGATAAAGATAATTGGCCAGGTTAAGACACCGGCCGACATATTGAATGATAAATTGGGCACTCCCAGTAAATTGATGTCAAAATGTTTGATACCAAGCGTACCTTCCACACTAAAGATCTTTACACCAATGAATTCAGAAAGAATGGCATTGGCCACAAAAAAGGTTGCCAATATGAGCAGCAGCCTGCTCTCTTTTGTTTTAAAAGTCATAGTCCATGAAATTATTAAATAAATCGTAATATCCGGTACGATTTTTTATAATTTCGTATTTACATGATAGCTACTTCTTCGAAACTTCCGGGCACATCCAGCAGTATTTTTTCTGTGATGTCCCAGTTAGCGGCAGAACACAATGCCATTAACCTTTCCCAGGGCTTTCCCGATTATGACTGCGATCCCAAATTGATCAGTCTGGTTGCCGATGCCATGAAAAGCGGGCACAATCAATATGCTCCGATGACAGGTATTTCCTCTTTGAGAACGCTTGTGACAGATAAAATAAATCTGCAATATGGTTCGGATTATCATCCTGAAACCGAAGTGACCATTACTGCAGGTGGTACACAGGCAATATTCACTGCCTTAACAGCCTGTATCCAGCCTGGTGATGAAGTGATTATCTTTGAACCTGCCTATGATGCTTACGCACCAATCATCAAATCACTGGGCGGTCTTGTAAAATCCTATGAAATGGCTCCGCCGGATTACAGGATCGATTGGGAAATGGTGAAAAAACTCTTCACCTCGAGCACCAAAATGCTGATCCTGAACAGCCCGCATAACCCAACAGGAACAACCCTCAGCGATGAGGATATCAGGGCACTGATCAAACTGGTTAAAAACAATGACGTCCTGATCCTGAGTGATGAAGTATATGAACACCTGGTATTTGACGGAGAAAAGCACCGTTCACTGGCCATGTACCCCGAACTGAAAGAACGAACGTTTATAGCAGCATCTTTTGGAAAACTGCTGCATGCAACAGGTTGGAAAACGGGATATTGCCTGGCTCCGGAAAACCTGATGAAAGAATTCAGAAAGATACACCAGTTTAATGTATTTAGTGTAAACACACCAATGCAGGTGGGCATTGCCAATTATCTGCAGGATCCCTCAGTTTATTTAGGCCTAGCTGATTTTTTCCAGCAAAAACGCGACCTGTTTCGCAACCTGCTCGCGGAGACCAGATTTAAATTATTACCTTGTAAAGGTTCGTATTTCCAATGTGTGACGTATGATCATTTCAGTGAGGAGGCAGATACCGCAATTGCTATGCGCCTTATCACTGACTTTGGCGTCGCATCTATACCGGTTTCAGCATTTTATATGAGAAATACGGACCACCGTGTGCTCCGTTTTTGTTTTGCGAAGAAGCAAGATACATTAGAAAAATCCGTTGAAAGATTAATGAAAGTATAATTTTACACGTCCCTTACCTATATACTATATGGAAAGTCCAAGTTATCTCAACATCAATAATCTCAAAATTACCATTTTTCAGGCTTATTTATTTTGGGAGAATGTTGACAAGAACCTGCAGAATATTTCCCTGCGTTTATCGATGGGCGTAAAGGAAAAAACAGACCTGATTGTACTTCCTGAAATGTTCAATACGGGTTTCAGTATGAATGCTGCCGAGCTGGCCGAAGAGATGGATGGTAAAACTATGACCTGGATGGCACAGGCGGCCACAAGATATGAATGTGTTGTAACAGGCAGTCTGATCATCAAAGAAAACGGGCATTTTTATAACCGCATGATCTGGATGCTGCCCTCGGGAGAATACCAGCATTATGATAAAAGGCATCTCTTTGGGATGGGCCAGGAAGATCAAACCTATACGGCAGGAAAAGATGAGGTAATCGTAGAACTGAAAGGCTGGAAGATCAGGCTGGCGATCTGCTATGACCTGCGTTTCCCTGTATATCTGCGTAACCATGATACCGCTTATGATATCCTGCTGATTATCGCGAGCTGGCCCGACAAACGCATTTCACACTGGAAAACCCTGATTCCTGCAAGAGCTATAGAAAATCAGAGTTACGTTGTTGCTGTAAACCGTGTTGGCCATGATGGCAACGAAGTATACCACAGCGGTCATTCCATGTGTATTGACGCCTATGGCAATACTGTTTATTATAAACCGGAAGATGAAGATCTTTATACCTTTAGCATCAACTACGAAGAGATGGTAAAGATCAGACAGGGTTTTCCTTTTCTGAAAGATGCAGATGATTTTACCCTGAATTAGTTACAAAACCTTATTATACAACAAAACCTTTTATGTTCGACCGAAGAAAATTTATCAAATCATCTGCTCTATCTGCATCCTTGCTCGCCATTGGTAAAAGTGGCATAGCGAATATCATTCCTGCTCCCCTGCATACCGCTGCAACAAAACCTCTGGTTATCTCTACATGGGATTTTGGTATTGCGGCAAACCAGGCGGCATGGAAAGTGCTTTCAGGTGGTGGCCGTGCCCTTGATGCCGTTGAAAAAGGCGTGCAGGTGCCAGAATCAGACGTTAAAAATCAGTCGGTTGGACTCGGCGGTTTGCCAGACCGTGACGGAAAGGTGACTCTGGACGCCTGTATCATGGACGAAGAAGGAAACTGTGGTTCCGTAGCAGGTCTTGAGCATATCGAACACGCAATATCTGTTGCCAGGATGGTGATGGAGAAAACTCCGCACGTAATGCTTGTGGGTGACGGTGCGCTGCAGTTTGCGCTGGAGAACGGCTTTAAAAAAATCAATCTGCTCACGCCGGAAAGTGAAAAAGCCTGGAAAGAATGGTTAAAAACGGCCAAGTATGCGCCGGTAATGAATATAGAAAACAAATTGTACGATAAGGCTTCTCCTACCCGCCTGCCGGGCAATCAGTATAACCACGATACCATTGGTATGCTGGCCCTGGATGCAAATGGTAATCTTTCCGGTGCATGCACAACCAGTGGGATGGCTTATAAGCTACATGGCCGTGTAGGTGACAGCCCGATTATCGGTGCAGGTCTCTATATTGACAATGAAATCGGAGGGGCTACTTCAACCGGTGTCGGTGAAGAAGTAATCCGTAATGTAGGCAGTTTTCTGGTTGTGGAACTGATGCGCCAGGGTTATCCGCCTGAAGAAGCCTGTAAGGAAGCAGTAATGCGGATCATCAAAAAGAAACCGGCAAAAGCAAAAGAGATCCAGGTAGGTTTCCTGGCCCTGAACAAAAAAGGACAGTACGGAGCATACGCAATTCAGAAAGGCTTCAGCTATGCTGTTTGTAATGAAGAAAACCAGAGTTTACTTATCCCCGGAAAAAGTTATTACTAAAATCAGTTTTATGATCGAAATGGAAGTCTGCGCCAACTCTGTAACCTCTGCTATTGAAGCGCAGCTGGGTGGTGCAAAACGTGTAGAACTGTGTGCCAGCCTTACTGAAGGTGGCACAACGCCAAGTTATTCGGAAATTGTAATGGCCAAAAAGATGCTGGATATAGAGGTCTTCCCTATAATCAGGCCGCGTGGCGGTGATTTTCTCTACTCCGCCCTTGAGTTTGAACTGATGAAAGAAGATGTCAGGATGTGCAAGTCGCTCAACTGTGAGGGCATCAGTACCGGCATACTCAGCAGAGAAGGCAAAGTTGATCTCACCCGCTGTGCAGAATTGTTTGAACTGGCTCATCCAATGAAGGTAACTTTTCACCGTGCTTTTGATATGACTGCTGACCTGGAAGAAGCCCTTGAAGATATCATTTCGCTGGGTGCAGTACGAATACTGACTTCGGGCGGAAAATCCTCTGCACTGGAAGGCGCTGCTGTACTTTCAAAACTGATAGCAAAGGCAGATGGCCGTATCAGTATTATGCCAGGTGCAGGAGTAAATCTCAGGAATATCGCCGAAATTATAGCTTTGACAGGTGCGAAAGAATTTCATGCTTCGGCCAGGCTTCCTGTCAGCAGTGAAATGACTTACAGGAATGAAGAACTGAACATGGGCGCTGATACAGATGAGTACAGCACCACCCTGACGGATGCCGGATTGGTCAAAAAATTACTGGAACTGGCAAACAGTGCGGAATAATCAAGCGAATATTCTATATTTGCGGCACTGATGAAGCACATACGTAATTTTTGCATAATTGCACATATTGACCACGGGAAGAGCACTTTGGCCGACCGTCTGTTAGAATATACGAATACTATTACCCAGCGCGAGTCTCAGGCTCAGCTGCTGGATGATATGGACCTGGAGCGTGAAAGGGGTATTACCATTAAAAGTCACGCTATCCAGATGGATTATATCCAGGATGGACAGCCTTATGTTTTAAACCTGATCGATACTCCGGGACACGTGGATTTCTCGTACGAAGTTTCGCGTTCCATTGCTGCCTGTGAAGGTGCATTGCTGATCGTAGATGCTTCACAGGGAATCCAGGCACAAACAATTTCCAACCTTTATCTGGCTTTAGAGCATGATCTGGAGATTATCCCGATCCTGAATAAAATGGATCTTCCCGGTGCAATGCCTGAAGAAGTGAAAGACCAGATCATTGAACTGATCGGATGCAAAAGAGAAGATATTATCCCGGCATCAGGAAAAACAGGATTGGGTGTATATGATATCCTCCGTGCTATTGTAGAACGCGTTCCTGAACCGGTTGGTAATCCTGATGGTGAACTGCAGGCGCTGATCTTTGACTCTGTCTTCGATTCTTTCCGCGGTATCGTGGCTTATTTCAAAGTACTGAATGGAGAAATCCGCAAAAAAGATAAAGTTAAATTTGTAGCGACAGGCAAGGAATATATTGCTGAAGAAGTGGGTACATTAAAATTAAAACAATCTCCTAAGGATGTTATCAAAACGGGCGATGTTGGTTATATTATCTCTGGTATCAAAGAAGCCAGGGAAGTAAAAGTTGGAGATACTATTACGCATAAAGACCGCCCGAGCTTAGAGCCTATCAAAGGTTTTGAAGAGGTAAAGCCAATGGTTTTCGCCGGTATCTATCCTGTAGACACCGATGAATTTGAGGAACTGAGAGAAGCGATGCACAAGCTGCAGCTGAACGATGCCTCGATTGTTTTCGAACCTGAATCGTCTGCAGCTTTAGGCTTTGGTTTCCGTTGCGGTTTCCTTGGGATGCTGCACATGGAGATTATCCAGGAACGACTGGAGCGTGAATTTGATATGACGGTGATCACTACGGTGCCAAACGTATCCTATCAGGCCATGACCACGAAAGGCGAGTTAATTGTCGTAAATAACCCTTCTGATCTTCCTGATCCAAGTAAGATGGAATATGTGGAGGAGCCTTACATCAAAGCCAACATCATTACTAAGTCAGAGTTCGTAGGTCCGGTCATGTCATTGTGTATCCAGAAGAGAGGAACCATTGTAAACCAGTCCTACTTAACGTCAGACCGTGTGGAACTTGTGTTTGAGATCCCTATGGGAGAGATTGTGTTCGACTTCTATGACCGCCTGAAAACGATCTCCAAAGGTTATGCATCTTTCGATTACCACCAGATCGGTTACCGTAAATCTGACCTGGTAAGACTGGATATCCTGCTGAATGCAGAACCTGTAGATGCTTTATCATCGCTGATCCATCGTAGTAATTCTTATGATTTCGGAAAGAAAATCTGCGAGAAACTGAGGGAACTGATTCCGCGTCAGCAGTTTGAAATCATCATCCAGGCTTCTATCGGTGCGAAGATCATCGCCAGGGAAACCGTTAAAGCATTGCGTAAGGATGTTACGGCCAAATGTTATGGTGGTGATATTTCCCGTAAGCGTAAACTGCTGGAAAAACAGAAAAAAGGTAAAAAACGTATGCGCCAGGTAGGTAATGTGGAAATTCCGCAGACGGCATTTATGGCGGTACTGAAATTAGATTAATCGATAGCAATAAATTATAGCATTTGATATGCAGTTACTGGACGGAAAATTCGCATCAGAAAAGATTAAATTAGAAATAGCTGCCGAAGCCGCTGAATTTTATCAGCAAACTGGCAGAAAACCACACCTGCTGGCAATTTTAGTGGGTAATGATGGTGGAAGTGAAACCTATGTGGCCAGCAAAATGAAAAACTGCGAAAAAGTAGGATTTGAATCATCACTGGTTAGATATGATAACACTGTTACCGAAGAAGAGTTGATTCAAAAGGTTTTGGAAATCAATGCTGACGCTGGTGTGGATGGAATGATCGTTCAGCTTCCGCTTCCAAAACATATAGATCCGGAAAAGATCACTGAAGCCATAGATTACCGCAAGGATGTTGATGGTTTTCACCCCGTAAATCTTGGCCGTATGATGCGTAACCTGCCATGTTTTATTCCTGCAACACCTTATGGTATATTACTTATGCTGCAGGCTTATGGAATAGACACGACAGGTAAACACTGCGTAGTTGTTGGCCGCAGTAATATAGTTGGAAGCCCGATGAGTATCCTGATGGCCCGTAACGCTAACCCGGGAAACTGTACAGTAACGCTTACTCACAGCAGAACAGCAAATCTGAAAGAAATGGTTCTGCAGGGGGATATCGTTGTAGCTGCAATCGGCAAAAAGAACTTTGTAACGGCAGATATGGTAAAACCGGGTGCTATCATTATTGATGTAGGGATCAACAGGGAAACTTCTGAAACAACAAAATCCGGTTACAAACTGTATGGCGATGTGGATTTTGACAATGTTGCACCTTTGGCTTCATGGATTACTCCTGTTCCGGGCGGCGTTGGTCTGATGACGATCGTTGGTTTGTTAAAAAATACTTTGGCATCTGCTAAAAAAGAGATCTACAAATAATTCTACTTCCGAAAAAATCTGCTGAAGAGGCTTTGATGGAATCCTGCATAAAGGCCATCATCCTCTAGGCGCAGCGGATATACATCAATGTAATCTCCCTGGCCTTCTGCTCCCCTGCCGTTTTCGAGATTGTAGGCGTACCGGTGGATTGGGCAAATGATTGATCCGCTGCTGCACCATCCCCCGCTCAATATCCCGCCGGCATGCGGACAGGTATTTTGTATCAGGTAAATCTTGCCTTCAGTCCTGAGGAGACACAACTTTTTACCCGCAACAACAACCTGCCGGATAAAATCCCCAACCGGAATTTCTTCTTCTATCTTATACCAGCGTAAATTTGCCATACATCCTGGTTTTATTCACAGATTAGTCATTTACAGTTCCAATATACAGATATTAACTTTTCCCGTTCATATTTTATTTAACTTCGCAAAATTAATATGGCACACAATATTCCAGCAGACGGCACATTGCTTCCTTTAATGGAAGAGTTTTACACTATACAGGGTGAAGGTTTCAATACAGGCAAAGCTGCCTACTTTATTCGCCTTGGGGGCTGTGATGTAGGCTGTCACTGGTGCGACGTGAAGGAAAGCTGGGATGCTGAACTACATCCCCTGACTGCTGCTGATGATATTGCTGCAAAAGCTGATACTTTTCCTGGTAAAGCAGTGGTAATCACTGGTGGTGAGCCATTGATTTACAATATGGATTACCTGACCAAGAAACTGCATGAAAGGAATATTCTTACTTTCATCGAAACTTCAGGAGCGTATCCTTTATCGGGCGACTGGGACTGGATCTGTCTGTCGCCAAAGAAGTTTAAAGCACCGCGCCCGGAAGTTACCCGCTTTGCTAACGAACTGAAAGTTATTGTATTTAACAAAAGTGACTTTGAATGGGCAGAAAAATATGCCGAAACTGTTTCCCCTACCTGCAAATTGTATTTGCAGCCTGAGTGGTCAAAGTCCCGGGAAATGACTCCGCTGATTATCGACTATGTAATGGCGAACCCCAAATGGGAAATTTCACTGCAAACGCATAAGTACCTGAATATTCCTTAGTATCAGGATATCATTCTTTTTTGTTAAGTTTAGCTTTTAGATCGATCTTAACAAGAACCATGTATATACCTGAGCGCATTCCCGGTAGCCTAAAATCATCAGTTATAGTCCTGACAATCTGGTGTATAATTCTCGCATCAGCCTCAACCCTCCATGCACAGGAATCTGTTGTAAGGAAAGCTCAGCAGCATTTTGAATATGCCCAGAAATCCCTGCAGAACAGGGATTATGATGCAGCTATCCAGTCGCTGCAGGAGTCATCAGCAGCTGATCCTGCATTCCAGCTGGCATTTGTACAGCTTGGTGATGTGTACAGACTGAAAAGAGATTTTGAAAAAGCAAAATCAAGCTATCAGAAGGCGATTGCCATATCCGGAATTAATACTGATGCACGGGTATATTATTCACTGGCTGACGTGGAACTGAAAAGTGGCGACTACCTCAATGCAGGAAATCATTTCAAAACTTTCAAAGAAAATTACAAAGGAAAGGATGCTGACTTGCTGATGAAAACCAATAAGTTTATAGGGGACTGCGCATTCGCTGCAGAAGCCATTAAAAATCCTCAGAAATATCAGCCGCTGAACCTCGGAAGTTCAATCAACACGACAGACAGGGAGTATTTTCCTGCGCTGACGGCAGACGGATCCAGCCTGATATTCAGCCGCACCGTCAACGGGAATGAAGATTTCTATGTGTCCCATCAGACACCAGATAAAAAATGGTCAGCCGCTGCCCCGCTGAGCGGCAATATCAATACAGCCCAGAATGAAGGGGCCCAGTCAATTTCACCAGATGGGATGTATCTGTTTTTTACAGGCTGTAACCGCGCCGACGGTTTCGGCAGTTGTGATCTGTATGTAAGCCATAAAAACGGTAAAGACTGGGATAAACCTTTCAATCTGGGCGCAGCCGTGAATTCAGCGTCCTGGGATTCGCAGCCTGCGGTAAGTCCTGATGGCAGTACACTGTATTTTGTAAGCAACCGCCCCGGAGGCCTGGGCGGATACGATATCTGGGAAACCATGTTGAATGCCGAAGGTGAATGGAGCAAACCTGTAAACCTTGGCCCCGATATCAATACACCTTTTGATGAAACCACCCCCTTTATTCATCCTGACGGAAAAACACTGTATTTCTCTTCCAATGGATGGCCGGGATTGGGTAACATGGATATCTATTATTCCCGGGCACAGGACAATGGCAGCTGGGGAAAACCAGTAAATATTGGCTATCCTATCAATACCTTCAGCGAAGAAACGGGCTTGATGGTTACACCAGATGGCAGCAAAGGCATGTTCTCTTCCATTCTGAAAGATGGATTCGGGGACATGGACATTTACAGCTTTGACCTGCCGGCGGCGGCCAAACCAATGCCAATCACCTATGTGAAAGGCATTGTCAGGGATAAAGAAACTAAGAACTTCCTTGAGGCCAGGGTACAGGTTGTAAACCTGAAAACCAGGGAAACAAAGTTCAATGATTTCACGTCCAAAGATAACGGAGAGTTTCTTGCTGTGATGCCTTTAGGCAGTACCTATGCTTTTAATGCTATAGCTGATGGATATCTTTTCTACTCAGATAACTTTGAGCTGACCACTACGGCGGCAGGTCGTCCCTATGTGCTGGAAATTTACCTGGAGAAACTCAAACCGGGAGGTAACGTCATCCTGAAAAACATCTTTTTTGACACCAATAAATATGAGCTGCTGACGGCCTCGGTGACTGAACTAACGAGCCTGATGGAGCTGCTGCAGACCAATAAAACAATCAGTATAGAAATTCAGGGACATACAGATAATATTGGCAATCCCGCAGACAACCAGAAACTATCAGTACAACGTGCAAAAGCGGTATATGATTACCTGATAGATAACAAGATAGATGCCGGGCGGTTAAGCTTCAAAGGATTTGGTGCTACTGTCCCTGTAGCGAAGAATGAGACAGCAGAGGGCCGTCAGAAAAACCGCAGAACCTCCTTCCTGATCAGTAAGATTTAGAAGGAGGCGCTGCCGTTGAATATGAACTGATAAGGAGGCTGCTCTTAAAGAACTGCATGTCTGATCCGGATCAGCTTTACCATTAAATCTTCCAGCAAGTCAATCTGCAGCATATTCGCGCCATCAGACTTCGCATTTGCAGGATCCGGGTGTGTTTCTATAAACAAACCATCTGCCCCTACAGCAATTGCTGCTTTCGCGATAGTTTCGATCAGTTGAGGTTTACCACCAGTAACACCCGAACTTTGATTGGGCTGCTGCAGTGAATGAGTTACATCCATTACAACCGGTACGCCAAAGCCCTGCATTTCGGGCAATCCCCGGTAGTCTACTATGAGGTCCTGGTAACCAAAAGTATTTCCCCTGTCGGTAAGGATTACCCTGTTGTTCCCTGAATCATGGATTTTTTCTACAGCAAACTTCATGGAACCGGCAGAAAGAAACTGTCCTTTTTTTACATTGACCACCTTACCTGTTTTTGCAGCAGCAATCAGCAGATCGGTCTGGCGGCACAAGAATGCCGGGATCTGCAACACGTCAACATAGGCAGCCGCCATAGCGGCTTCGTCACTTTCGTGAATATCTGTTACTGTAGGCACACCAAAGGTCTGCCCTACTTTTTCAAGAATTTTTAAAGCTTTCTCGTCACCAATACCAGTAAAGCTATCCCCTTTAGAGCGGTTTGCTTTTCTGTAAGAACCCTTAAAGATAAAAGGAATCTCAAGTTTATCAGTAATGGTCACGAGTTTCTCGGCTATTCTCAGCGCAATTTCTTCGCCTTCAATTGCACAGGGGCCAGCCATTAAAAAGAAATTTCCGGATGTGGAATATTTTAATTTATCTAGTTCGAAATTGATCATTCTTACCTTTAGTTTCCAAGTTCAGACATGAACTTTATACGCATTAATTGTATCTCTTCACGGGTATAATCCGTTTCTCCCAAATCTTTGAGTGCCTCATCTATAGAGTCATTTTCTGCCGAGCGGAAGTAATCAAACACTTCATCCTGGCGGTCATCGTCCATAATCTCATCCACAAAATAGTTCAGGTTCAGCTTTGTGCCGGAGTTCACAATCGCTTCAATTTCCTTCAGGATCTCAAAGTATGTGATTCCTTTGGACTTGGCAATGTCTTCCAGCCCGATCTGCCTGTCCACATTCTGAATGATGGACACCTTCAATTGAGATTTATTAGCCTGAGTTTTGATGATCAGGTCTATTGGCCTTTCAATATCATTATCGGCTACATACTTTTTGATCAGTTCCAGGAATGGCGTACCAAACTTCAGGGCTTTACCATTTCCAACACCGGAAATCTGTTTCAGCTCTTCCATTGAAATCGGGTAATGCGTACACATCTCTTCAAGGGAAGGATCCTGGAATACAACAAATGGAGGAACATTTTTCTGTTTTGCGATCTTTTTGCGGAGGTCTTTCAGCAGTTGCAGCAATTGGGTATCCAAAGTTCCGCTACCATGTTTTACATCATCCTCATCATCATCAGAAGCACTGTCAATAGGCTCATTCAGAATGAATTTGAGTGCATAGGGATTAGCTATAAAATCGGTTCCGGAATTGGTCAGCCGCAGTAAACCGTAATTGTCGATATCCTTGGAAAGAAAATTATTCAAAACGGCCTGTCTAACCAGGGATTTCCAAAGGTTTTCACCTTCTACTTTTCCCAGTCCGAATTCCGGCAGTTTACTGTGTTCGTAAGCAATCGTTTGTGCAGTTTCAGATCCCATCAGTATACTCAGGATATGGGCATCATCGAATTTCTCACCGATGTCTCTGATCATGAGCAGCAAAGTTTTCAGGTGCTCCTCAGCCTCAAACAGCTGTTTAGGCTTTTTACAGTTATCGCACATGCAGTTACAGCCAGCTTCATTGAAGTTCTCTCCAAAATAGTGCAGGATCTGTTTTCTGCGGCATACGCCTGATTCAGCATAATCAATAACTTCCTTCAGGATCTGTGTACCGATCTCACGTTCGGCAACAGGTTTATCCTTCATGAATTTCGCCAGCTTGTCTACATCCTTCTGTGCATAAAATGCTATACATACACCTTCCCCGCCATCACGGCCGGCTCTGCCGGTTTCCTGATAGTAGCCTTCCATACTTTTAGGAATATCATGGTGGATCACAAAACGCACATCAGGTTTATCGATACCCATACCAAAGGCAATCGTAGCAACGATGACCTCAGCATCTTCCATCAGGAACTTGTCTTGCGTTTCTGCCCTTACCTTAGGCTCCAGGCCGGCGTGATAGGGCAAGGCTTTGATCCCGTTCAGGTTCAGTGCTTCAGCTACCTCTTCTACCTTTTTCCTGCTCAAACAGTATATAATACCTGATTTACCTGTATTGTATTTGATATACCTGATGATTTCCTTGAGTACGTCCCTCTTGGGGCGGATTTCATAAAATAAATTTGGCCTGTTAAATGAAGATTTAAACAAGGTCGCGTCACTCATCTGCAGATTTTTTATGATATCCTGCTGTACCTTAGGTGTAGCCGTAGCTGTTAAAGCAATAATCGGAATATCAGGGCCGAGGCCGCTGATTACCTGTCTGATCCGCCGGTACTCCGGGCGAAAATCATGTCCCCATTCCGAAATACAATGGGCTTCATCAACCGCAACAAAAGATATAGTAATGAGCTTCAGGAATTCGATATTATCCGCTTTGGATAGAGATTCCGGTGCTACATATAATAACTTAGTCTGTCCACTCAGAAGATCGTTTTTTACCTGGGTAATTTCCGATTTATTCAAAGAAGAATTCAGGAAATGCGCAATGCTGTCACTCCCGCCAAACGCCCTGAGCTGATCTACCTGATTTTTCATCAGCGCAATAAGCGGTGATATCACGATAGCAGTACCCTCAGTCATCAGTGCCGGTAATTGATAACAGATAGATTTTCCTCCCCCAGTGGGCATGATCACGAAGGTGTTTTTGCGTTCAAGAACATTAGTAATAATTGATTCCTGATCGCCTTTAAAGTTGTCGAAACCAAAGAAGGTTTGTAAGTTGTCAAACAACGACTTTTTCACGTCCATTTTGTGTATAAAATATTCAGTGCTATTTTTGATTCAAAATAACATAATTT
>NZ_JBEVDX010000028.1:0-9586 GCF_040513095.1 Pedobacter sp.
TCGGAATAGTAAAATAGAAACTACTGCCCTCGCCCACCTTACTTTCCACCCAGATCTTACCTTTGTGTTTTTTGACAAAGTCGAGGCACAATTCCAGACCCAGCCCGGTGCCCTTTTCTCCGGATGTCCCGTAAGACGTATAATGTGAGCTTTTCTTCCAGATCTGATTCACGATGCTTTCAGGTATACCTTTGCCTGTGTCCGTAACAGAAAACAAGATGTCGCCTGAACGCTGGGAAACCGCTACGACTACAGTACCACTTTGCGTAAATTTTATCGCGTTGGAGACCAGGTTACGGATGATCGTAGCCAGCATATCCTTATCTGCAAATACTTTGAATCCCTCGCCAACTTTTTCTATAAGCACAATGCGTTTTGCATCGGCCATCGGTTTCAGGCGTTTCAGGCAAGTTACTACCTGCAGTTGCAGATCATCTATCAGAACAGGATGAAAGTCGAGCGTATTGAACTGGTTTTTTGCCCAGCGCAGCAGGTCCTCAAGCAGTTCATTGGCATTTTGGAGGCCGGCCTTCATTTTACAGATGTATTCAGTAAGGTCTTCCTTGGTAGCTTCCTCCACATCCATCATGGCTAGTTCAGCAAGTTTGAGGCTGGCGGCGACGGGGTTCCGGAGGTCATGCCCTACAATTGAAAGTAATTTCTCCCGGTGGGTATTCAGTGCTTTCAGTTCTGTATTCAGTGACATCAGTTCGTTCTCCTGCAATTTTCTAAAAGTAATATCGCGGATACTGCCTTCCGAACCTATAACCTTCCCTTCTTCAATAATCATCCTTGCATTTACCGAAGCATAGCGCAACTCGCTGTTTTTCGTTTTCAGTTTTACTTCAAAATCAATTACAGAGCCGTCCTGCTTCAACACGCGGAGTATTCTGTCCCTGTCTTCGTTGTAGTAATAAAAATCAACAGCAGGATGCCCGATAATATTTTCCCGCTTATCGCCGTAATATTTCTCTATGGAAGGGCTGATTTCGTTAACGATCCCATTCTGATCGGTTCGGTAGTAGATATCCTGGGTATTCTCAAAAATCTTCCTGTATTTTTCTTCGCTGACCGCCATGGCTTGTTCAGCTTTCTTGGTTTTGGTGATATCCTGAAATATCCCATAGACACGTACAACATTGCCGTTTACCCATTCTGCATTCCCCTGCACCCTTACCCACAATTCCTTTCCACGTGCAGTAATCATTTCCAGCTCAAGATTATACCCTTCTCCATTCTGTACGGCAGCTACAAAGGCCCTCACAAGTTTATCCCTGTTTGCACCTTCCTTCATAAAGGCAATGGCGGCGGTGAGATTAGGTACATATTCCTGGCTTACTTCGTGCAATTGCTTGGTTACCGGCGACCAGTATATTTCGTTTTTAAGCAGATCAACCTCCCAGGCGCCTACCCTTGCCACTTCATTGGACTGTTCATATAGGTCCAGCATTCGTTTAACATGCGCCTCTTTTTCCTCTTTGTCAGTTATCAGCTCCATGTATACCAGCACCCCGCCGGTCTCGCCTGATGTGTCTTTCCAGGATTGCAGTTCCCAGCGAACGGTCTTTCTCAATCCGTTGGGAAAGATGAGCTCGCTCTCTTCGGCCTGATGCGGCTTTCCATCCAGCACCTCATGATATGCAAGTAACCACTCCTTTCCCTCAACGCGGAATATCTCAGCATGGCACTTGCCAGCAGGCTCCACTACCAGCTTAAAATCATTCTTCCACTTCTGTGATACAGTCAGATAGCATAACTCTCTGTCTAAAAGTGCTACTGAGTATGGAGAATTACTTACGACCTCATGGAGGGAAGCAGGTATATTGGTTGTTAATGTATTCACATTGGAAAATCTAATCAAGTGTCAATGATAATTTGAGCGTTATCATAAGCTATATTTAAATACGTAAAAGTGCCCGGTATGGATTATTCAGATAGTTAATAAGGCTTATTGCAAATCTTAAAAAATAAAGTCTATTGATTTGGTAGAGTATCAAATAATATTTAAGTTTACCTCCGTTTAAATCAATTACCCACAATATAGTCTATGATCGGATAAAAAGATATATAAATAAAACTGGCAAGGTAGCCTTGCCAGTTTATGAAACATGAAGATTCAGCCTTGTAACGCCAATCACACACTGAAAATTCATTCATCTTATGCAAACGAATACTCATCATCAACATAAAACAATGTTAAATATATGGAAATATTTACCTCCAAAAATAAATACCCCCTAATCTTTCAGCTTGCTATTATATTTCTTCTTTTAGTTAGTCCATTTTACCTCTCCGCACAAATCCCGACAGCCACCATCAATTCCGAATTAAAAGGAACGGTTACCGATGCCGCCAACAGACAGCCCTTACCGGGAGCTGTGGTACGGATCAAAGGAACTACCCATGCAGTTTCTACAGATAATAAAGGAAGATTTGTGTTTGAGACCGGACAGAAGTTCCCCTACATCCTTCTTGTTTCATTTATAGGATACGCACCAAGAGAGTTTACAGCCAATGGAAGTCCGGTAGAAATCCAGCTCACTGAGAACAACAACCAGCTAAATGATGTGGTAGTTGTAGGTTACGGCACCCAGACCCGAAAATCTTTGACGGGATCTGTAGCTACCATCAGTGTTGAGGAAGTAAAAGACAAACCTGTAGCTACTTTTGAGCAGCAATTACAGGGAAAAGCCGCCGGCCTGCAAATCAGTGCCTCTACCGGCATTCCCGGTGATGGTATGTTTATCCGTGTTAGGGGAACTACCTCCATCAATGCCAGTAATGACCCTCTATATGTGATTGACGGCGTGTACATCAACAGCAACTCCCTGCAAAATATAACTACTCAGGGACAGGCCAACAATCCACTGTCTGATATCAATCCCAACGATATTGAAAGTATCACTGTGCTGAAGGATGCAGATGCTACAGCAATCTACGGAGCCAGGGCTGCCAATGGTGTTATCCTGATTACCACAAAAAGAGGGAAACAGAATTCAGCACCGAAAGTCACCCTGAATACCTACTTCGGCGCTGCCTGGGCACCCAGACTCTGGGATCTTGTTACCGGCCCTCAGCATGCAGAGCTTGTGAATGAAATGTACCGCAACTCGCTGGCCGATGCCCTTGCTGCTGGTAACACTACAGCAGCAGCGACCTACAGGAACGTGCCCTTCAGGGCATTAACGGATAATCCGTCAGGATCTCCTGCCCCGCGCGGATTGCCACAGGACCAGCAGACTTACGACAGGCTGAATAAAGTCTTCAGAACCGGATTCCTCCAAAACTATGATGCCTCAATATCCGGCGGTAACGATAAAACTACCTATTATATCGCTGCCGGCTTAAATAAACAGCAGGCAGATCTCAAAACAAACGATTTTAGAAGAGGCACTTTTAAGATCAATATCGACCAGAAGATCAATGATATCTTCAGCATGGGTACTTCCAGTACGCTGACGCAAACTTACAGGACAAATGCACGCGTAGGTGATGGTCCGCAGGGGGGAATCCTGCAGTCGGCCCTTCATACTCCAACCTATCTACCCGAGGTCAATGCTGATGGAAGTCCTGCGAAATGGGCGGGTTTTGACAACCTGGATATTCTGCTTAACAATACTAACATGCATTCTACCAGCAACAGGCTGATCAGCAATCTCTATGCAGAAGCAAAAATCACTCCTGACCTCAAATTCCGGAGCAGCTGGAGTGTCGATTACAATAATTACAATGAATATCAGTACTGGAACAGCCTTACCAACCTCGGGATTGCCAACCATAACCTGGGCACATCCAGCGTATCTACAAATACGGTATGGACTAATGAGCAGACTTTAGCATACAGCAAGACGCTTGACAAACACAATTTTGGCGCGCTGATCGGTAACTCCCTGCAGGGAACGGTTCTTGGAACCACCCGCGCAGACGGAACCAATTTTCCAAATGATTCATTTCAGCAGATAGCCTCCGCAGCCAGTACAACATCTACCGTCACAGAAACGCAGTACAAGTTATCGTCCTTCTTCGCAAGGGTCAATTATAATTATGCGGGTAAATACTATGCGGAGTTCAGTATGCGGGCTGACGGTTCATCCAGATTTGGTTCCAACCACCAATGGGGATATTTTCCTTCTGCAGGTGTAGCCTGGAGGATCAAACAGGAAGATTTCCTAAAGAATAACACTGTTATCAGCGATTTCAAGTTACGCGGGAGCATCGGTACTACAGGAAATCAGAACAACATCAATGATTTTGCTTCCAGGGGATTATGGGGAGCTGGTGCAAACTATCAGAATAACCCCGGCACCTTGCCGCAGCAGCTTGAAAATCCAGACCTGAAATGGGAAAGCACGCGTCAGATCAACCTGGGATTAGACCTGGGACTATTCAACGACAGGCTGACTATCGGTGCGGATGTATATGATAAATACACGAGCGACCTGCTGCTGAACTTACCATTGGCCACCAGTACTGGTTTCAGCTCTATCCTTGAGAATGCGGGCGAGATGAGCAACAGGGGTTTCGAGATATCCATCAGCAGTACCAATATCAACAAGAAGGATTTCAGGTGGACCACCAATTTCAACTTCTCCAGAAATATCAACAAAATTGAGAAGCTGCCCATTCCTGTCGTTGCAGCCTATGCAGCCGAAAGGATGGTAGAAGGACTCCCAATGAATACCTTTTTTGTCTACAACCAATTGTATGTAGACCCCCAGACAGGAAACGCTGTGTATGAAGATTATAACAATGATGGCAGGATTACTTCAAGTGATTTACGTCCGGTAGGTACCGCACTGCCTAAATTTACCGGTGGGATCACCAATACCTTCCTTTACAAAGGGTTCGACCTGGCGGTGTTCTTCAATTTTGTATATGGTAACAAAGTATATAACAACAACGCCTACTTCCTGGAAGGCGGAGGAACCCGCGATGCCAACAGGGCTATTGATACTTACCAGCTGAACAGGTGGGAGAAACCGGGTGACATCACCGATATGCCGAAACTGAGTGCCCTTGGTACCAATTATACACTCAGCCCTACCAGCCGCAACATCGAAAACGGTTCCTTCCTGCGCTTAAGTAATGTAAACCTGGGATATACTATCCCCAGAAGCTTCATTGAAAAGATCAAACTGAGCGCTGTAAGGGTTTATGTAAGTGGCTCTAACCTCTGGCTGATCACTAAATACAAAGGAGCTGATCCGGAAGTAAACGTTTCTTCTTCTTCTACTGTGCTGGGCTATGACCTTGGTACACCGCCTATTCCAAGAACTTTGCAGATAGGTGCTAACATCACTTTTTAATTATACACAGGCATGAAAAAATTACTATATATCCTCCCATTACTGATCCTGCTGGGTTCCTGCAAAAAATTCCTTGAAACAGACCCACAACAGCAGGTAGATCAGGCAGAAGCTATTACCAATGCAGGTTCAGCAGCAACAGCTGCCAACGGTATGTTTAATGTGCTTGCCAGTAACGATTATTACGGCTCCAACTTTCAGTCGCTCGCTTATCTCTCCGCAGGAGATATACAGTGGACAGGTTCACAGGCCGCTCCCAGCGAAATCACCAAACACCTTACATCGGCTACAAATGCCAATGTAGGCGCAGCATGGACTGCAATTTATAAAACCATTTCATCAGCCAACTATATCATTGCCAATGTACCAGGTGTAAATGACCCGCTTTTTACCACTGCATTGAGAAACCAGTATGTTGGTGAAGCCTATTTTGTACGTGCACTGGCATATTTTGATCTGGCCCGCGGCTGGGGCGGCGCACAGCTGGTGCTCAGCCCTACGCTTACCAAAGCTGATAACAAAAACATCCCCCGCAGCAGTCAGGCAGACACTTACGCACAGGTTTTAAAAGACCTGAATGCAGCAGAAACATTGGTTCCGGCAGCAATAAACCGGAACCGTGTGAGCCAGAAAACAGTCTGGGCCTTAAAAGCAAGACTGTACTTGTACCAGCAGCAATGGGCTCTGGCAGAACAGTTTGCAACACAGGTGATAACGAGTACCGATTACACCCTGCTAAAACCCTACAGTTCATTCTTTGCCAATAGCGCAGCAGCTACAGCAGAATCCGTATTTGAACTTGCGTACACAGTCTCAAACACCAATAATCACAGTAACTGGTGGCTGCCGCCAGTACTGGGAGGGCGCCGGGAATGGGCACCGTCGGATGTGCTGGTTGCTTTGTTAAACAATCCTCTTGCTGGCGGAGGCCGAAATACACTGATTGCCCAGACTGCAGCTCCGGGAAACCTTTGGTACGGCAAACTCTATTACCGCACACCAGTTGGTACTGATCCGGCTTATATCATCCGCATCTCAGAGCTTTATTTTATACGCTCCGAAGCAAGGGCACGACAAGGAAATATTAACGCTGCACTTACAGACCTGAATGCAGTGCGCGACCGGGCAGGAGTAGCTGCTACTACAGCTGCTAATCTGAACGACCTGCTGCTGGCACTCGAAAATGAGCGCAGGCTGGAATTTCCTTTTGAATCCGACCGCTGGTTTAATCTGGTAAGGACCGACCGTGCACAAACAGTATTGTCCCTTCCGGATAAACACTTGTATCTGTTTCCTATCCCTTACAGCGAAACAGTTGTAGATCCCAACCTGGCCGGCGGAAACGCAAATCCGGGTTACTAAAAATAACACAGGAAACGCTGACAGCCTATAGTGATTGTCAGCGTCTCCTGTTAAGCTCTTCTTCAGTAATTCTACCGCTGATTGCGGCAGCAATTACAAAGTGTAAAAGAGTCGAAAATCAAACCATTAGCTTAAAAAATCAAACCCGATGTTATGCTTTGCAAGCTAATTTATGATTGGGATCATAACCTGGGGGATTAGGGCCTGCTATCTTTGGATACGCTTATAATCCCGCAGTTTCTGTATATGGAAAATCCTCCTTTTAAATTCAGCAAATGGCTGAAGATTGCCCTGTTTAATTTTCTCATCACTGCTCTGGCGGGTATCCTTCTGAGGTATCAGTCTAATTTCCCCATGGCTTCCATCAACTACATTTTCCTGTTGCACAGCCATTCGCATTTTGCATTTACAGGCTGGGTTTCACTTGCTCTAATGTCGCTAATGATAAATTACCTCAGCAAAGAACAGCAGGATTATAACAGCAGAAAGTATGAATGGATATTGATTGCAAATACATTCAGCGCGTATGGGATGCTGATTACCTTTGTACTGCAGGGTTATGCCCTTTATTCCATTACCTTTTCTACCCTGTCTATTTTTGTCTCTTATGTATTTATCTGGGTTTACTGGAAAGACCTGACAAAAGCCAGTGGCCCTGCAGTAAAGTGGTTTAAAACAGCAATGATCCTCTGTGGCCTCTCCTCACTGGGAGCTTTTACAATGGCTTTCTTTATGGCAAAACATATCCAGGTACAGGAATACAATCTTGCAGCCATCTATTTCTATCTGCATTTTCAGTACAACGGCTGGTTCATCTTTGTATGCCTTGGATTATTGTTTGCGTACCTGGATCAGGAACACAATATCAGTCTGCCACTGATCAGCCGTAACCTTTATACAGTTCTCGCAATAGCTGTTGTACCCTCTTATCTGCTTTCGCTGAGTGGAATGGACATTGTTAAACACTTCAGCTGGATTCTAACAGCTACAGGCATATTACAATTATTCGCACTTTATGATTTTGGTAGATTAATTAGAACTGTTAAAACAGAAATTGCCGGTAAGCTGGGCAGCAATACCCTTCAGCTCTGGACACTTGCTGCGATCTCCTTCATCTTAAAGCTCGTATTACAGTTCCTCCCGGTTATTCCGTGGTTTACAAGCTATGCTACCGGCTTCAGACCAATAGCTATTGCATACCTCCATTTAATATTTCTGGGTATAGTTTCTTTTTTTATCATTGGATATATCAATGAATATCAGGTATACAAACAGGGGCAACTGCCTGGCAAAGGAACATATATTTTTATTGCCGGCGTTTTTATCCAGGAAACGATCCTGATGCTGCAGGGGCTCACTGCAATGTGGAGTTCAGTGCTGCCCCATGCAAACTTATTCCTGCTGTTCTCTGCCATTATTATAGGTTCCGGCATCAGCATTATTGCGTACCAAGCCGTCTTTTGCCGTCGTCAGATATAAAATCATGGTTCCATACCGGACTCCAAACCAGCTTGACGTTTAGCCCAAAGCCAGGGAAAAACCGGAGAATGCAGTTTTTCACGGCTGACATTATACTTTCGCCCATGGGACAAAACTTAGAGCTCAGCGTCATTTCTACAGTTATATTTGTCTCGTCATCGCTCATTTCAATGGCATATACCAAACCCATATCCACAATATTGATCTGCAGTTCCGGATCGATAACTGTCTTTAGCGCATCTGCGACCTCCATTTTCATAAAAGAATGATTGTCGGGAACTTCATAAATTATCATAAGGCTCAGTTTTAGTATGGTGGAACAGTAACCAGATCACGTGTGAAAAATAAGTTACTGCCGTTACTATCAGGCTGCAGGCACCGCTGAATTTCAGGACACGGAGGTCAAAGAAAACCCCACTGAAAAACGTCAGGGTAAAAACAGTAAATGCGATAAACTGAATCCTGAGTAAAATCTTTTTGGTCAGTTCCGCAGGCGAAGGTGTTTTTACCATTCCGGCCAGGTGTTCATAATGTTTCACCCAGATGATAAAGGGCAGTGTTTTAAAGGTTTGCCCAAGAATGAGCGCGGTAATCCAGCCCATAAATAGCAATATACCGTAGAGCATTGTAAGGCTCACTGCGGACGGATTTCGCTGCAGGTGCTCATACATGATAAAGGGAATTACCAAAATTGAAATGATAAGGAGCAGGAAAGAAACCAGCGTTTCCAGCATGGGCAGATCTATTGCCCTGCGCAGGCGGGAAAGGAAACAATGATAAATATAAACGAGGAAACATGCAGTCCCGGCCAGACTTGTTGCAGTTATAATATAAGTACTGTAGCTGATACCATTATAGTATCCATTGATCAGAAAGAGTATCAGAGAGCCGTTTACCAGATAATAACTGTAATCCAGCAACTGTTTTTTCTGTGTTCTGGAAACCAGGAACATGGGTACCAGCTTACTGCTTACACCCATAATCAGCATCAGGAACCAGCCGCCAATGCCCATATGCGCATGCAGCCTTAAAAAGGTAAGATGGTCAGTGTTCAGAAAAATAAATTTAAAATTGAAGACCATCATTACGCCCATCATAGCAGTAAGCACCAGCCAGCCACAAGCAGTTACAATAAATTGCTGCTGAACAGCGCTGTCCCTATGGCTTCTTACTGTCAGAAATACATTTACAGCCAGGGCTGCGATGCCGGTAAGTAACAATAAACCAGCAATTTCCATATATATTCCCGTTGCGAACAGCCAGAAACAAGCTGTTAGCAGGACCAAACCTGCGCTGAAAGAAATGAAACTGAGCCAGCATAAACGAATGCTGTAAAGCTCAGTTTCAAGAATAACCGGCAGCAGCTGGTATAAAGCACCAAAGATGATCATGCTGCCCCAGCCCAGTGCAGCCATATGCGTTAAGGCAAGGATTTTTGG
>NZ_JBEVDX010000029.1:0-22289 GCF_040513095.1 Pedobacter sp.
CAGTTACAAGACTCAACAGGATGATTATTTTTTTGATCATGGGATCTTAGTTATAACCCGGGTTTTGTACCAGATTAGGGTTGGAAGTAATCGCCTCAGCAGGAATAGGCATCAGGGCTGCGGAAGATTTCCAGGTAGTCTTACTCAAAGGAAGGATATCATCGGCGCGCGATTTTGTAGCATCGCCCGTAAGGCTTTTCCATCTTTTTAAGTCGAACCAGCGGTGTCCCCATTCTGCAAAAAGTTCAATGCGGCGTTCCTTTTCAACCTGAAGCATTCCAGCAGCTATACTTGCAGGAAGGGCCAGTGCGGGTAAACCTGCGCGTGAACGGATCACATCCAGATCGGCCTTGCCCAAAGCAAGTTTATTCTGCTGAATCCTGGCTTCGGCACGGATCAGATAGGCTTCTGCAAAACGCAGTACCATCGAATATTCAGTTACTGCTGCATTGCTCTGCACTTTATATTTATACGGATAAGTAAGTGTTACTTTTGCTGCCGTAACCCAGCTGCCAGTCCAGTTGCTCTTGCGCAAATCTCCTGTTTCAAAAGCGTTCACCAAACCGTAAGTATCTCTGGTTAACCTGAAGTTGGTTACCGGGGCTGCAGTGTTTGAAGGCGTCATATTGTAGCCTTCCCAGGTGTTTTTGTTGGCAGAAACATTCACCGACTGCAATTGCCAAACGGTTTCGGTGCTGTTTTTGAGGAAGACCTTATTAATATCTGCACTGGCCAGCAATTTGTAGTTTGCATTTGCTATTACAGCATCAGCTTCGCTTTCTGCAGAAGCATAGTTGCCGGTGTACAGGTAAGCCCGCGAAAGTAAAAGGCTTGCAGCACCTTTGGTAGGACGGGTACGCTCCCCACCAGTTGGATAGGCAGTTGCCAACAGACTTTTTGCTTCGGTAAGATCAGCAATAATAGAAGTATACACCTGTGCAGAAGCAGTTCTTGGTAGATTAGTGTTCTTCAACACATCAGTGTCCAAAATCAGGGGTACATCACCATACAGGTTTACCAGATAGAAATAACAGAATGCGCGCAGGAATTTTGCCTCGCCAAGCAGCTGTGTTTTTACGGCAGTGCTAAGTGTGGTAGAAGCATTGACCCCCTCGATCACAGCATTGCAGCGGTAGATGTAGTTGTAAGGACCCGACCAGGCAAGGCCGTTATAAGTATTGCTCGGCTGCACGGCATTGTTTTTAAATTCAAGCAGTAAAGCTGCTGTAGCTTCATAATTAAATTCATCCGCAGAAAAAGGGCCCATAAACATGGTGATCTCGTTGGCAAAAGTATAATTGTAGGCATTCATATCAGAATAAATCCCTACCATAGCAGCTGTAGCGGTTTTATCGCTCACAAATACTGCGCTTTCTGCCAGTTCTGTAATTGGCGGATCCACAGCCACGAATTTCTCGCAGGAGGTAGCAGAAGCGATCAGGATTGCGATTAGTATATATTGTAGTGCTTTCATCATTTAAAATATTAAAGATTAGAATGAAACTTGTAAACCGGCAGTGTAAATGCTCAGCGGAGGTAAAACAAGACCTTTTGTCTCAGGGTCAAAACCATTGTAGTTGGTAATAGTGAACAGGTTTTGTCCCTGCAGGTAAATAGAGAAATTGCTGATCTTCAAATTCTTGAAAACCGAACCCAGGTTGTAGCGGAGGGTAGCATTCTTTAAACGGATGTAAGAAGCATCACCCCAGTTTGCACTGGATAATCTCCACTGATTGTAAGCGGCATAAGCTGCGCCTGTAGTGGCAGTTGCGATTGGTACATCTGTAACCTGCCCGGCTGTAGTCCAGCGGTCCAGTGCGCTCAGGTCTTTGTTTGCACGTGAGCCGATAGTGCCTGATAATGTTCCGTAGTTCAATAAAGGGCCATCCTGTTTAACAAACTGGAAGAAGAAGCTAAGGCTCAGGTTTTTATAGCTCAGCGTATTCTGGAAACCTCCGTAAAATTTCGGTGTTGTTGTACCCAGCACAAACATATCAGCAGGGTTGGTGATTGTACCATTACCATTTTTGTCTACAAAAGTAGGGATACCAGTTGCAGGGTTGATTCCGGTTGAAAGATAGCCTGTTACCACATTGAGGGGCTGCCCTATAAAAAGTGTGTTAGCGTAGGATGAAGCAGCTAATCCAGGGTATTTCAACAATCTGTTTTTGGCAAAGGTTAAGTTGAAGGCACTGTTCCATTTGAAATTGCCTTTGTTGATGTTTACCGTGCTCAGTTCAAACTCCCAGCCTTTGTTTTCTACCTCTGCAGGCAGGTTGGCTATGTAAGATGTATAACCCGATTGGGACGACAACACATACTGGATAAGCTGATTGGAAGATTTGTTACGGTAATAATCTGCGGTAAGCAGGATCCTGTCTTTCAGGAATCCCAATTCCACAGCGGCTTCAAGCTTGTGGTTAACTTCCCAGCCATAGTTTTTATTGGCAAAACGGCTTGGATATAAACCTCCGGAACCGGCATAAGCGAAATCTGTTGCGCTCCAGCTGTCATAATACTGGTAGTTACCGATCTGGTCGTTACCCACTGTACCGTAACTTCCGCGCAGTTTACCAAAGCTCAGGAAACTCAGTTTATCCTTGATGAAAGATTCATTGCTGAATAGCCATGCTGCACCGATGGCGCCAAAGTTTCCAAAGCGGTTATCCGGACCGAAACGGGATGAACCATCACGGCGGAATGTACCGTTCAGGATATAACGCTCGTCCCAGTTATAGGTTGCACGGGCATAGACCGAAGAGTATTTGTATTTTACATAGTTATAAGATTGTGATGTCAGGGTAACTGCTGCTTTTGGATTGTCGAGCTGTTCATCACTCGCAAATCCTGCGCCCAGTACGTTTGATCCCTCGGTTGTGCTGGATTGTAATGTTCCTCCGGCAAGTACTTGCAGGGTCCCTTTACTGATCTTTTTAGTATAATCGAGCATCGGTTCTACCAGCCAGGTATTTACAGAACTGTTTCCGTAATAGGCAAGGCTACCTGTATAAAGTGTTGGGTTAAACGAGCTTTGCGGCTGCGTATTTGTCTGCTTCATGCTGATGCGGTTGTATCCGGCGCTTACCTGGGCATTGAATCCCGGCAGGATCACATATTTGGCTACGGTATTGCCTGAAAGGTTCTGGGTAGTAGACAAATACTGGCGCTCCAGGTAGGCGATAGGGTTCTGCCCTCCTGTGGTTGGCCAGTAGAATGTTCCGTCAGCATTGTAGATTGGGTAGTTGGGTGATGTATTGTAATACTGCGTTACGTCAGTAGGCATTGAGTTGTTCTGATCGCCTACATATTTTACTGAGGTACTGAGGCTAAACTTGTTATCGGCCGATTTGTGGTTGAGGTTAAAGTTGAACGCGCCACGCTGATACCCCTGGTCGCCGGGCAGAACGGTAGTTTCCTTGCGGTAAGTTCCGCTTACAAGGAAATTGGTCAGGTCGGACCCGCCTGATAATGATAACTGTGCCTCGGTCATCTTTGCGGTATTGCCAATCAGTTTTTCCTGCCAGTCGGTATTTGCTGTCTGGTCCCAGCTTAAAAGATCAAGCGCATTATCCACCGTAGGTGTAATTTTATCATTGGCAAAAGCTTCCTTACGCAGGGCGAGGTATTGCGCAGTGTTCAGCACATCCACCTTGTGGTTCACAAAAGAAATCCCGCTGTACACGTTTGCATCTACTGAAGTTTTACCGGCTTTACCTTTTTTGGTGGTGATGAGGATTACACCATTGGCACCTCTTGATCCGTAGATTGCTGTAGCATCTGCATCTTTCAGTACGTCAATCCTGTCGATATCTGCAGGGTTGATACTGTTGAGTGGACTGCTGCTGCCATTGGCACCGCTGAACTGGTTAAGTGTAGCTGAACCGAAAGGTACGCCATCAACTATATAAAGAGGATCGTTACCACCGGTGATCGAATTGATACCACGAAGACGTACAGTATAGGCAGAACCCGAGTAACCATTGGAACCGCTGATGTCTAATCCTGCAACGCGGCCTTGTAAAGCAGCTAGTGGATCAGATACAGGCTGACTCGCTATATCTTTGGAAGTTACAGAAGCAACTGCTCCGGTATTGTTTCTCTTGGTTGTGGTACCGTAACCGATAACCACTACCGCATCCAATGTACCTACATCCGGTTTCAGGGAAATTTGCACAGACTGGCCGGCCTCTGCTTTATATTCCTGTGTGGCATAGCCGATGTAAATAAACTGCAGGTAGCTGATGCGCGTAGCCGAAGAGATGGAGAAGCGTCCGTTCTGATCTGTGATGGCCACGACCGGCTGTCCCTTAATCTTAACGGATACACCCGGGATCGGTAAACCAGCTTCATCTTTTACAGTTCCTGTGATAGGTTCCTGTGCGGTTGCACTTACTGATGTAGGTTCTGGTTTGAACAGGATGATGCTGTTGTTCAATTGCTTATAGCTGATACCAGTGCCAGCGAGGAGCTCATCAAGCGTTAGTTTCACGGAGCGGGTCTGCTGGCTGATCGTGATCTCTTTCAGCGAGGAGATCAGCTCTTTTTTGTAGGCAAACCTGAAATCGCTCTGGCTTTCGATTTTTGACAGTGCAGACAGTAAAGTGCCCTGGTTTAATCCTACAGATACATTCACGTCGGTCATGGTCTGGGCTTTTGTACCCGAGGCCATGATGCTGCCGGCAGCAGTGAGCATCGTAATCAGGATTATGGCGTTAATCTTCATAAAGAATCTGAGTTTCTTAAAAGTAAACGGAGAATTTAAAGCCGGTACAGACCGGCTTGCAAAAGGGGTAGAATTGTAATACATTGCATTGGTTTTAGGTTGAACATTCGAAGATTTAAGACCATATTACAAGTCCCGGTGGCCGCCGGGACTTGCTTTGATCGGTTTTTAACAGCCTGGGCCGTCTATTGTGATACTGTTATTTTTCAGGGTAAGGCTTGCACCGGTAATGTCTGACAGTACATGGAGTACCTGTCCGATCTCATTGCTGTTGAGGAAGGCTGCGGTGAACCGGCAGTTCTTTACTTTATCATTGCTGAAACGGACTTCCATTCCATAGCGTTCGGTAATGATCTGTGCGGCATCCGCCAGGGTGATATCATCCATGATAATATCTGTGTTTTTCCAGGCTGTGATCTTTTCTGCGTTTACATCTGCTTTTACAGCTTGACTGTTGTTGTTCCAGGCGAACTGCTGGTTGGGACTGAGGATCGCTAAGGTCTTTTTGCCATCCTGTACCATTACTTTTCCGCGGGTAACTGTAACTACTACTCCGCTGGAGGCTTTGTAGGCGCTGATGTTGAATGCTGTACCCAGGACAGTTGTGCGGATTTTTCCGGTATGGATGATAAAAGGGTGTTTCTGGTCGTGTTTTACATCAAAGTAAGCTTCTCCGGTGAGGGTAACTTCTCTTGTGTTATTTCCTGCAAAGCTCTCAGGATAATCCAGGTGGCTGTCATTGTTCAGCTGCACGGAACTGCCGTCAGGAAGTTTAATCCATTTATGGGTGTCCTTTTTAGCCGCAGGAGTGGTTTTGATTTGGCTGAGCTGAGGAGCGGCGCTTTGTCTTGCAGGTTTGTTCAGGAAAAATCCTGCAGCAAGGATGATCAGGAATGCTGCGGCGTAACCTATCCAGGTGTAGTTTTTGAAGGTGTTGAACTGGCCTTTACCAGCATTTCTTCGTGATTGATTAACTCCATCGCTGCCATTCGCTGAACCTGACATTGGGTTGCCAAATGATTTGATGTTTTTGCCTGCATCATAACTATCCGAAGAAATGCCTGCCGACTTTTGTACCCGGCTGAAAAGCTGCTCTTCGTCAATGCGGATCTGGGAGTAGTCGTTGCTGAGCAGCCTGGCTTCAACCTCGTCAATAGCTTCGCGCCATTCCTGGTGATGCAGGTCTTCTTTCAGATACTGCTGTACCTGTAAAATCTCCTGCTCCGAACATTTGTCCTCTATAAAATCTATGAATAATTGCTTGATCGGCTTTTCCAATGTGTCGTGGTTTTATGCAATACACTTAACACTGCGGATACATTTACTTTACATGGAAAAAAAATGAAAATAATTAAAACAAAATGGAAAGGAGTGCGCCGTTGCGGATCATAAAGTCTTTGATGGTCTTTAAAGCTTTGACCATCTGACTGTTTACGGTACTATCTTTAATGCCCAGTTTTTCTGCTGCCTGTTTGTACGTCAGTCCCTGGTTGCGGCAAAGGTCGTAAATGATCCTGCGCTGTGGCGGCAGCTGCTCCATTGCCATGCGGATAAAGTGGCCGGTATCTTTGCGTTGCGTAAATTGCAGTCCGTCTTCTGCGGCTGTTTTAGCGTTTGAAATCATTTCATCTGAGATCCAGGTTTCCCTTGAAGCACGCCTGATGGTATTTAAAGCATGGTTCTTAGCCAGTGTAAACAGGTAGGCCTGAATTGGCCGGTCTGTATAAACCAAGGACGCGTTTTCCCAGAGTTTAACGAAAGTATCATGCGTAATATCTTCGGCGAGTGCAGGAGATTTTACAATACTTAAGGTAAATCCGTATACTTTTTTGATGTAAAGTTTATAAATTTTGGAGAATGCAGCAGGATCCTGGGATTTAAGTTTGATTAATAAATCTATTTCCTGATCGACAGCCCCTTGCATTCTGCAATAATATGGATATTCCTATATTATTAATATAGTTTTAACAAAATTCTGCATTATTAATACAGATTTTTGAGATTAGTTCAAGATATTTTAGAGTTTATATAGGAATCATCGACATATGATTCCACGTTTTATAGCAGTAAGGGCAGTTGGCGGATCGTTATTAAATTTAAGTTTTGCGGCCGGGAAGGAAATTATGTAAGCTGACATATGACTTGAAGCGCTAAAAATAAAAAAAAATACAATGACAAGAAGTTGTCATTTTTATATAAATATTTTTAGCTACATTTATTTGTAAATAACTGAAGATCATGTATAAAACGCTCTCCATCAACGCGGTCACCAGGTTAAATTATCATCAGACAGAAGAGCTGCAGGATGATAAACGTCAGCTCCCTGAGCTATACAACCCTGCTCAGTTCTCACATATAACAAATGCAAATCCCGAACCATATGCTTTGCTGCAGCAACTGGATAAAATGTTCTCAAAGCGTGAAAAGGAAGTTTTGCTGTGGATGGCAGAAGGTTTAAGCAGTAAAATGATTGCCGATAAGCTGCACATCAGCGAGCATACAGTGATCAATCACCGCAGGAGCATGCAGGAGAAAAGCCATAAACCGAATGCCACTGCTCTTGTTAGTTTTGCAATCAGAAATGGAATCATTTGAAGGCATACATTTCGGCTGAAACTAATTTTCTTATTTCTAGGATTATATACATTTCCTGACTATTTTAGACCCTGTAAATAACCTAACCGCTTTGTTGTATTGCGCCCTCTTTTATCCTTTATATCTAAACATTTAAAATTCTTCGGGGAATTATTAAATTCCCTCACTGTTGCCTTATTGTTGCTTACAGCAATGTATTGCTGGGCAAACCTTCCCCTGAATTTTATCATGGAGGAAACTTTCACAAAGGCCACCGTAAAAATTGCTGATTTCTTTAACCGCGGAGATGAACTTCCTTATGGAATGGATGATGTGATGTTTATCGATGTGGCGCACAGCAGTGCGATTGTGGATGATGAAAATGGTACGCATGTAATGGCCGATCGCGAGAAACTGGACACGCTGCTGCAGCTGCTCCATAAAAATACCAGCCCGGAACAGATCGTCGTATGCGATATGTTTTTTGATATCGCCAGCGCGAAGGACTGGAAGCTGCAGAATTCGATGTCGGCCTTCCCAAACCTGCTCTCCACTGTAAGAACTAATTGGTTTGGCGAGATTACCCCGAATGTGTTCAGGGCAGGAACGAGCGGTACAATTGGTTTCAGGCCGCCGCGAATCCCTTTTATGATCTTTTCAAATTCTATGGTTAAGTTTCATCTGACGGATAATAACTGTGTAAAGACCATCCCCGTCCTGATGTATGAAAGGGTAAACCATTTGCACGCTGCCTGTTTGGGTGATGCGCTTCAGATTGGCAACGACTGGTTCTTTAATACGATACTGATCAATGAAGAACTGGGCCGTGATATTCCCAAGGCGGTATACGAAGACCAGGTAATGACTATCCAGTATGTGATCAAATCAGCAAAGGAAAATCCCGGCAATTTTGCAGCGCAGCTGCAGAAAAAGAAATTTATCATGATTGGCGATTTTGACAATGATGTGCATCATACAACTTTTGGCGACAAGCCAAGTACAATGGTGCTGTTCGACATCTTCCTGTCATTACAGCAAAAAGAAAATGTGATCAGCACAGGATGGTTGTTGCTTACCGTAACGTTCCTTACATTGTTGATCTACAACAGGTTCTATCACATCAATTACCTCAAAAAGTATACGATCTGGCTGGATGAGTTTACCACGGTACTGGGCTTTAAAGCACTGCCGGCGATAGACTGGATTCTTTTTTACCTGCTGATCCTGTGTTCTGCAACTTTCTTTCATGTGTACATGGAGGCTGTGGCAGGGCTGTTGTTCCTGGGTGCCTTTGCCTGGCTGCGCATTTACCTGAAAGCACGATACGTAAAGCTGATCCAGTTCAAAAGGAGCGGCAGGAGATGGAGTGCAAGGGCGCTTTTCACTTTCCTGTTTATCAAACCAGGATTCAACAACGAAAAAAACTGATTTTAAATTTTTCCTGCTATCATTTTACTGGAACGGGGCAAGAGCTTTGATGTATATTAGCGGCTGAAACAAATCAGATTAAACACTGTTATCTCACCGTAATCTCAAACATATGCCTGCTAAAGAATATCCCTTTTATATCAAAAGCACTGTAGTGCTTTTCGGTTTGATTTTGCTGACATATACCCTGCTGAACCTCAGGGATATTCTAACCCCGCTGGCATTTGCGCTGATCATTGCGATCCTGCTGAATCCGCTGGTTAACCGCATCCAGAAAAAGAAACTACCCAAATTAGCGGCAATTGTGCTGGCCATGTTCATCGCACTGGTGCTCATCATGGGAGTCATCTATTTTCTCTCGACGCAGATTGCCCAGTTTGGCGAAAGCCTGCCGATGCTGATCCAGAAATTCAACCACCTGCTGGTGATGTTCCAGAACTGGCTGCAGAGTGATTTTGGTGTAAGTATCCAGAAACAGGTACAGTTGATCAATGAAGCGCTCAACAGCAGTAAAGCTATGGTGGGCCATACACTGGGTACCGCTATTGGTATTCTGGGCGTAGTTTTCCTGATCCCTGTATATGTATTTCTGATCCTCTGGTATAAAACTAAAGTACTGCAATTCCTGTATGAGGTATTCGCCGAAGAAAATTCTGAAAAAGTAGCCGATGTTTTGAGTGAAACCAAGCTGGCCATCCAAAGTTATATGGTAGGGCTCCTGATCGAAGCAGGCATTGTAGCTGTAATGAATTCAGCAGCACTGCTGATCCTGGGTGTAAAATATGCTATACTCTTTGGCGTGATCGGGGCGATCTTAAATATGATCCCGTACCTCGGAGGAATCATCGCCATCTTGTTGCCGGTGCTTATGGCTACAGTAACCAAAGACGGCTATACCACCCAGCTGCTGATCATAGGCGCTTATGCTGTTATCCAGTTTATCGATAACAATTTCCTGGTACCCAATATAGTATCTTCCAAAGTGAAGATCAATGCGCTGGTTTCTATACTGATTGTATTGCTGGGCGGAGCACTGTGGGGTGTTTCGGGAATGTTCCTTTCCATACCTTTTGTGGCCATCCTGAAGATCATATTTGACAGGATCGATGACCTTAAACCATGGGGCAAACTGCTGGGCGATGAAATTTCTACAGCTGAGAGAAGAAAACGACCTTTCTGGAAGAGACCCTTAAAGGAATCAGTGGCAGAAGAAATAGTAAAGCCTTAATTAAAAAGACACCTGATCGGTCTTTATCCCATGCAGTATTTTAGCATTAGCAGAGATATTTTGCGTGCTGGATCATCAGTGTTTCAAAAAAAGCAAACAAATGAAGAATATTCGTTGTTAAGATAGTTACATTAACGCTTTGACAAGACACCCATACTTTGATGACTAACAGTCAGACAGTTTAATATAGATTTCTATCCCTATACCGAACCCGATCTTGCATCTTTAGTAGCAAATACTCCCGTTCGCTATGCAAAATGAGATGTAAAAGAGACCAGGATTTTTGTGTTGGCATTTTCATTGTAAATATCATGTGGTAAAACACACAAAACGTTGCTGCTCTTATGATTTCGAAGGTTAGAAAGATTCCGATACTCAGATATGCTTTAATAGTGTCTTTAATAGTTGTTTTATTTATCAGTGCCTTTTACCTGTACCTCTATTACAGAAGAGCCGAAAGCGTACGTTATAATGTGCACCAGATGATCCTGGCCCGCGAAAGTACAGCAATGATTGATAACTGCCTGATCAGTTTATACAGCGCTGATAACAACAGCAGAATGTACAGCCTGACTTCTGACAGCAAATACTTTAATGCCTTTTCTGCCGATATCAGTTTCGTAAACCAGATGATTCTTCAGCTCAATATGAAGAGCCAGCCAGTACTGGTAGACAGGAACCTGCAGCAGCTGATCCACGAAAAAACTGCAAAGACAACAAGTTATACCAGGCTTAAGATCTTGTCTGATAGTCTTCTGCAGTCTGTCGGGAAAATCAACACTATAATTGAAGAGGCTGCAACAGTACCTATAAAAGTGCCGGTTGTAAGCAAATACATTAGTGAAGTGAAGATCGATACGATCAAACCTGTAGCTAAGCCCATTGTCAAGAAAAGATTTTTTGGGCGGGTCTTCGAGGCTTTTTCTTCCAGAAAATCTGCGGAAGCGTCAAAACAAGCTCAGGAGCAACAGAAGAAACCTATACTGGTGGAGAGAAAAATAGCAACCCGGGTGGAGAGCAGAACGATCATCCCGAAGGATGCGCTGGCATCGCGAAAGCACATCCGCGAGATCTACCAGGTAAATGATAAGCTGAGAAATTCTGAGCAGGAGATGCTGAAAGTGAACACAACCCTGATCAACGAAATCATCACCAACCTTAAAAAGTTTAAAGAGGCTGAACAGCAGTATATCGCCAATGGCAGGAATGAGTTGAATAACAGTCTGCAGGATGTGGTTTTCAAATTCAAAAGTCTATCAGGCCTGATCTTTCTGTTCCTGATAACTATAGTGGTTATCATTTTATATAATATCTGGAAGATCTTCAGGAACGAAGAGGAAATCATCAGCTATAGTCTGGATGCAGAACAGTATGCTTTATCTAAAAGCGCTTTCCTGGCCAGTATGAGCCACGAGATCCGTACCCCGCTGAACTCTGTAATCGGATTTTCTGAGCAGCTGAGCCAGAGCCCGCTTGACGAAATTCAAAAGGAACAGCTTGAAGCGATCAGCAGTTCTTCACGTTTGCTGCTGGATGTTGTTAACGAGATCCTCGACTTCTCCAAGTTTGAAACCGGAAAGATGAGTTTTGATAATGCCCCGTTTGTTCCCCATGATTCCCTGGAAGAAGTATTCAACAGTTTACGCATCCAGGCCGAGCATAAAGGTATTCAACTTGAGAAAGAATTGAACGTGGACGAAGAAATTTGCCTGAAAGGTGATGCATTCAGGTTGAAGCAGGTAGTGATTAACCTGATGAGCAATGCCATTAAATTCACTACAGTTGGTAAAGTGATCCTTCGCGCTTCGATAACTGATGGGGCTATGTCCAAAAGGATTTTACATGTGGCTGTGCAGGATAGCGGTTTAGGGATCAGCAAAGAGAATATCCCGCTGATTTTCGGCGAGTTTTCGCAGATCGTTTCTGCCCAGCAAAAAGCTTCCCAAAAGGGTACCGGCCTCGGCTTGGCGATTTCTAAAAAGATAGTGGAACTGCAGGGCGGCTCTATCACTGTAACCAGTGAGCCGGATAAAGGATCGGTGTTTACTTTTCATCTACCTTTTGAACCGGTTGAGCCTGTGGCATGTAAGAAAAAGAAACTTACCGAGCCGGGAGCCCATGAAGAACTGATCGGCAAGCATATCCTGGTCGCAGAGGACAATAAGCTCAACGTGTTGCTGCTGACAACTATTCTAAAAAAATGGAACCTGACTTTTGATGTGGCCGAAGATGGTGTACAGGCCTTTTCACTCTTTGAATCACATTATTACGACCTGGTGCTCACCGATATCGAAATGCCTGAAATGGGAGGGGTTGAACTTGCAGGACTGATCCGGAGTTACGCTGATATAGGAAAATCCTATATTCCAATCCTGGCCTTAACAGCCAATGCGCTAAAAGAAGACCGCGATAATTATATCACAGCCGGGATGAACGGCGTAATTCTGAAACCCTTTACAGAACAAAACCTGCTCGACACCATTACCGAAGCGCTGAAAGATCCGATGTTACTGGAGGAGAGGGGATAAAAAAACATAAAACTTTTTTGAGCTTTTGCGGCTTTATTAGGAAAATCATTTACCATGACTTTATCTAAATACGTTGCCAAGCGCGATTTCAGCAAAACTGCAGAACCAAAAGCAGGGAAAAGCAAAGATAAAAACCAGTTACTTTTTGTGATCCAGAAACATGATGCTTCACGGCTGCATTATGATTTCAGACTGGAAATGGATGGGGTGCTCAAAAGCTGGGCAGTGCCGAAAGGCCCTTCAACAGATCCGAAGATGAAGCGCCTGGCCATGATGGTAGAAGACCATCCCTACGATTACCGCAATTTTGAAGGCATCATTCCTGAAGGAGAATACGGAGGAGGTACTGTGATTGTCTGGGATCAGGGAACGTATGAGCCTATCGAGGAGATCAAGGGAAAGAAAGCACAGGAGAAACACCTGCTGAAACAATTGGAATCAGGTTCGTTGAAGATAAAGTTACATGGTGAGAAGCTGGAAGGAGAGTTTGCCCTGGTGAAAACGCATGGTATGGGCGAAAACTCATGGCTCATGATCAAGCATAATGATGAGTATGCTTCGAAGAAGGATATTACGAAAAAAGATGAATCTGTTTTATCCGGCAAGACCATAGCAGCTGTAGAGAAGAGCAGCGATGCTGTCTGGAAAGACGGGCATGAGGAGCATGTAAAGAAGGAGAAGGCTGCTGATAAACCAGCTCCTGAAGCGAAAGGTAAAAGCAAAACTGCAGCATCTGCTAAAGATAAAAATACCGGTAAGAAAAAGAGTAAAACAGCACCGGCTGCAAAGAAAAAAAAAGATGAGGAGCAAAGTTCTGATGCTGATGAAGAAGCAGACCCTGCTGCTTTGCTTAAAAAGTTATCAAAATCAGCCATCCCTACGGGTATGAAACCCATGCTGGCAACGCTGGTAAATGAACCTTTTGACGATCCGGGCTGGACTTACGAAGTGAAATGGGACGGATACCGCGCATTAGGCTTTGTAAAGAAAGGCGATGTTGAATTATTATCCCGTAACAACAAGAGCTTCAACGAGAAATTTTACCCGATTTATGACCTGCTTAAAGAATGGAAGATCAACGCCGTCCTGGACGGGGAAATTCTGGTGCTGGACAAAAAGGGAGTTTCGAATTTCGGCAAGTTACAAAACTGGCGCAGTGAAGCTGACGGCGACCTGGTATACTACGTGTTTGACCTGCTCTGGTATGAAGGCAAAAGCCTGATGGAACTTCCCTTGCATCAGCGCCAGGCAATCCTTAAAGATATACTCCCGGTTGATGATGACAGGATTCGCCTAAGCAAAGTCTTTAAAGCCAATGGTATAGATTTCTTCGGAGCAGCCCAGAAAATGGGGCTGGAAGGAATTATAGCGAAGAAAGCCGACAGTATTTATAAGTCTGATTACCGCTCAAAGGAATGGCTCAAAGTGAAAGTACACAAACGCCAGGAAGTGGTCATTGCTGGCTTCACTAAAAATGAAGATACTTCAAAACAGTTCAGCTCGCTTTTGCTGGGTGTGTATGAAGATGGTGCACTGCAGTATGTAGGTAAAGTGGGTACAGGATTTTCGGACAAGGTGCAAAAGGAGATGATCGCTCAGTTTAAGCCTTTGATTACTGATAAAAGCCCCTTTGAGATCCTGCCGGATGTGAATAAACCCTCCCGCTTCCGTCCGGATCCGCCGAAGGCGAAAGCAACATGGCTGAAACCTGAACTGGTTTGTGAGGTTGCCTTCGCAGAAGTAACCACTGACGGCGTATTCAGGCATCCCTCGTTCCAGGGCATGCGCATAGATAAAAAAGCAAAAGAGGTGGTTAGGGAAACAGCGGCTCCCACAGTTGAGGTGATTGAAGAAGTAGAAGCCGGACTGGAGGAAGCGGCTGATGAAACGAGTACTGCGCCAAAAGCTGAAGCAAAAGCTGCTGCGAAAAAATCTGATAAGATAAATAAACCTGATGATATGGTTGAACCTGCAAAAGATAAGGGAAAGCGAACTTTGCTTAACCCGAAAGATGAAACCCAGGTAAGAAAAGTAAAAGGACATGAGCTCAAGTTTACACACCTGAGTAAAATATACTGGCCGGAAGATGAGGTATCCAAACGTGATATGTTCAACTATTATTACCAGATAGCAGAATATATGATCCCTTATATCAAAGACAGGCCGATGTCGCTAAACCGCTTTCCAAATGGGATACACGGACCCAGTTTTTACCAGAAGGATGTGAAAGGCAAAGCGCCGGAGTGGGTAAAGACTTTTCCGTACACCAACGGGGAGGGGGAGCATAAAGAATACCTGGTAGGCACGGACGAGGCGAGTTTGCTTTGGATGGCTTCACTGGGCTGCATTGAAATGAATCCCTGGTTCAGCCGCGTACAGTCAGAAGACAACCCCGATTATTGCGTGATAGATCTGGATCCTGATAAAAACACTTTTGATCAGGTAATCGAGGCGGCACTGGAAGTGAAAAAGGTGCTTGACGCATTAGATGTGCCTTCTTTCTGTAAAACTTCCGGCTCAACCGGTATGCACATTTATATCCCTATGGGTGCCAAATATACCTATGATCAGTCACAGATGTTTGCGAAGCTCATAGTGAACCTTGTGCACGAACAATTGCCTGATTTTACCACGCTGGAAAGAACCATTGCGGAGCGTCATGGCAAGATGTATCTTGATTTTCTGCAGAACCGTCCGGGTGCAACTATTGCCGGTCCATATTCCTTAAGGCCAAAACCAGGTGCAACGGTATCCATGCCACTGCATTGGGATGAGGTTAAACCAGGACTGAGCATGAAGGACTTCACGATATTTAATGCTGTGGAGCGCGTGAGGGCGGAGGGAGATTTGTTTAAAGGAGTGCTTGGTAAGGGGATCGATCTGGAGAAGACGATTAAAAAGTCCAAAAGCATTTTTGGCTGATCACAAAAAAATGTCTGATCTTCTGACAACAATCTTTACAGGCTGCTGTTGAGATCAGACATTTTCAAAAGCCACTTAGTAGGTTGGCTCGTCATAAATTTTTCTCTCGGCAATGAAGTCGTCTTTAATACGTTTAGCTTCTTCCGCCCATTTAGGAGCACTTTCTTTCAGGTCATCAACAATTGATTTTCCGTTGATATCTTTCTTAGTCACATACTTAATTACACCGTAAACTGCGGCGCCAATTACTGCTGTTTTTAACAATCCCATAGTTATATCTTTTTGTGGTTTAGTAGATAACACGATAACGGCTAAAATGTTCAGTTTATTATTTTAAGTTAAGATGAACCGGTCCGCATCCGGCAGAAATAACGAAATGTCAACATGATATCATTTAATAGCGATATATCGTGAAAAATAAAACCCGTAGTTCGAGCTAATATGCTGGTAGTTAGCGTATTAATTGAGTGGCACAACTATTGTCTCTGCTGTTTCAAATACTACGGTTATGAAATGCCTCATCATTGACGATAATCCCATTGCCAGGGCCACATTATGCGAACTGGCTGCCCAACTTCAAAACATCTGCGTCAGTGCCGAATGTTCAAATGCTATCGATGCCTATAATTACCTGCAGGAAAATCCGGTGGACCTGCTTTTCCTGGATATCGAGATGCCCGGAATGAGCGGACTGGAACTCATCAGAAACCTCGGCAGCCTGCGCCCGGTTGTCATATTTACCACTTCAAAAAAAGATTACGCGGTGGAAGCCTTTGAACTCGATGTAGCAGATTACCTGGTGAAACCACTGCGTCCGGCAAGATTCATACAGGCGATAAACAAGGCCAGGGAAATACTGAACAGCAATAAATATGAGCCCAAACCAGAAACTGAGTTTATTTTTATCAGGGATACAAACGTGGTGAGGCGTTTGAAACTGGATGATATCCTTTTTGCAGAGGCCATGGGCGATTATGTGAAACTTTATACACAAGAGAAGCTGTATGCCATTCATACCAAACTTAAAACGGTAGAAGAAAGGCTGCCCTCCTGCAATTTCCTGAGGGTGCACCGCTCATATATCGTTGCCCTCAATAAGATTGATGCCTTCCAGGATGGAGCCCTGCAGATTGGCAGTAAATTCCTTCCGGTAACAGATACCTACAGAAAGATTTTAAACGAACGCCTGAATATACTTTAACTAATCATTAGCTGCCCAACCTGTTCTATGAAAATGAATACCACAAGGTTTATTTCGCTGATCATTTCTCTCTTTACTGCCGGTGCTATCTTGCTGATTTACAATCAGTATGTTTCATCTGGAAATATCATTATCAGCAGTCTGATCCTGCTGATCAGCTGCATCGAGTTGTGGCTGATCATCGCCCGCTTCAGGCAGCAGCACAAACTGATCGAACAGCTGGACGCTTCGGAAAAAAGATCTATTAAAGCCGCCCTCATCAAGGAAAACTTTATGGCGAATATGAGCCACGAGATCAGGACTCCCCTCAATGCGATACTGGGTTTTACTAATCTGCTGGGGATACGGAAACTGGATCCTGAACCGCAGGAATTTGTACAGGCTATTCAGAAAGCGGGTGAGAGCCTGCTGGCGATTATCAATGATATCCTTGACCTGTCGAAAATTGAAGCAGGGATGATGCGTATCGAAAACACACCCTTCAGTGTAAGGGGACTTTTTCACTCGGTAAAAACGCTTTTCTTTGAGCGGATTAAGGAAAAGCGACTGGAGATTAAGCTGGAAATTGATGAAGATGTACCGGACACGCTCATTGGTGATGATACACGGCTAACGCAGATCCTGGTGAACCTCATCGGTAACGCGGTTAAGTTTACGGAAAAAGGTTTTGTGCTGCTGAGGGTATACGTGATCAATTATGAGGGCGAGCAAATTGAACTTGGCTGCTCTGTTTGTGACACGGGAATAGGTATTGCAAAAGATAAGATCGGAGGGATCTTCGACAGGTTTCATCAGGCGGAAGATTCTACTACACGTAATTACGGAGGAACCGGATTGGGATTGTCTATTGTGAAAGACCTGCTCCAGCTGCTGAAAGGCAGTATTGAGGTGGAGAGTTCTGCAGGCAAGGGTACAGCATTCCACTTCTCCATACCGTATCGGATATCCTCAACACAGGTAGCAGATATGGTACCTCCAGCGGATGATGAGCTGGAGCTTTATGCCTCTGGTGCAGTGAACATACTGGTTGTGGACGACAATCAGATGAACCAGAACCTGATGAGGTATCTGCTGAAAGGCTGGAACTTATCATTTGATATTGCAGGTAACGGTCTGCAGGCACTGAAGTTACTCAATGATAGGAAGTATGATGTGGTCCTGATGGATATCCAGATGCCAGGGATGGATGGTTATGCAACAACACAACGCATCAGAAACCAGTTGCAGCTGGATGTTCCGATTATTGCAATGACTGCCCACGCATTGGCGGGAGAACGTGAAAAATGCCTCAGTTTTGGAATGAACGACTATCTGCCTAAACCTATTAACCAGCAGCAGCTTTATGCCAATATAGCGAAATTTGCACGTTTAAATAAAGAAACTGAACGAATTGCCGCGGCTGAGGCAGCCCCGGAGATAGTCTACACGTATATAGATCTGAGCTATATGAAGGAGATCAGCAGGGGTAACGTTCAGTATGAAAAACAGGTGACAGCCCAGTTCCTGGAACTGATTCCAAAGGCACTGGAGGAAATTGAGCTAGCGCTGCTAACTAAAGACTTTGCTGCCGTCAATTACATAGCGCATGACCTGAAGACCAGCATTTCCATCATGGGCATGACGGATGAAATGGAATTTATCCTGGATCAGCTGGAATATGCTGATGAGGAACAGGCTATACTCGGGCATAATGCACTGTTAAAAAATTACTGCAGCATGGCCTTAAAGGAAGCTGCCCATTATTACGAATTGTTAAACCATAAAAACTCTCAGTTATGATCATTACACCAAAAAATTCGAAGAGCCTTGAGCAGCGCGTTACGCTGATTACCATGTGGCTGGCGGCAGCAGGAGCTGTAATATTGCAGTTATGCAGCCTGATGTACTAAATCTATTGTCTATCCGGCAAAATGCCGCTCAAAAATTATGTAAAAACTCATCAGAATTATGTAATCCTGAAAGCGGCTGATTCTGTATTTTTGCTTCATCAATTATATGATTATGAAGACATTAATTTTAGTTGCTGCCTTTATCGCAACGATTGCAGCACCATCGGCTTTTGCTCAGGATAAGCAAAAACAGGCTTTGCTCAGTTCTTACTACGAAATAAAGAATGCACTGGTAAATTCTGATGCTGCCACTGCGTCTGCTAAAGCAGGGGAATTGTTAAAAGAGATCAGGACTGCAGACACTAAAGCGTTTTCAGCAGAAGAAGCTACTGAGTTTAAAGCCAGCCAGGAGAAATTAAGTACCGATGCAAGCCATATTGCTGAAAGCAAAGATCTTGGCAAACAGCGTGAATATTTTGCAGCATTATCTGCAGGTTTTTTTAAACTGGCCAAAACAGTAAAACTAAGCTCAGCACCTGTATACTATCAGTTTTGCCCGATGAAAAAGAGCTATTGGTTATCTGAAACAAAGGAAATTAAAAATCCTTACTACGGAAAACAGATGTTGACCTGCGGCAAAATATCGGAGACGATTTAGGATTTATTGAGCCCCCTCCTGTAAAAAGATTAAATAATTATTCATTTTCTGAACACCATTCAGTATGTTTGCAGTATTTATCGTTGAATAGGGAATTACTGCAGCAGGCAAATGGGAATATCAGAGAGAAAAGAACGGGAAAAAATTGACAAGAAGCAGCTCATAAGGTCTGCCGCAATGAAGATGTTCCTCGAAGACGGGTACGCAAAAACCTCTATTCGCAATATCGCAGATGCCATTGAATATAGCCCGGGCACAATTTACCTGTATTACAAGGATAAAGACGAATTGCTGTATGAAGTACAGCGCGATGCGTACGGAAAACTACTGGAAGAATTCAGGACCAAAGCCAAACACAAAGATCCTGTCAAGAGGTTGATGCAGATTGGAAAGACTTACGTGGCATTCGGACTGGCAAACCCTGAGTTGTATGACCTGATGTTTATCATCCGGGCGCCGATGAATGTGGACGAGGAACTGCATAAAGACAATGGGGGCGACTCATTTGACTATCTGCTGACCTGTTTGAAGGAATGCATAGATAAAGATTTGCTAAGGGTTAAAGATGTGGACTTATGTGCCCTGCAAACCTGGTCTGTGGCACATGGACTGGTTTCATTGAACCTGCGCTGCCGTTTGAAAATGATGGCTGAAGAGAAGGAAATGCCTAAAATCCTTAACAGTGCTATTGAGGATTATGTTAAACTATTGATAAAATAGTTTTTTTTGTAACATTACTGAACACTGTTTAGTCTATGTACGGGGTACAGGAATAAACATATGTTCAGACATATACTGTCAGGTAAGTGCCCATACCGAGCGGAAAAGAATATTTAAACAAACCCTATAAATTAACCCGGAGAAACCGATTCATTTTTTACGTTACTACTAAACACTGTTTATTATGTTTACATCATTTACCAAGATCCTCCTGCTGTTTGGCATGGCATGCATAGCCATTCCAGATGCAGATGGACAGTCGGCCCCCGGGCAGCTGGACAGCTATATCGCTACAGCTTTTGCAGGCAACCAGGGCCTGAAGCAACAGCAGTTTGATCTGGACAGATCCCTGGCCGCGTTGAAAGAAGCCCAGGCCATGTACCTGCCAACAGTGAGCCTGCTGGGCAGCTACACCAAATCTTCGGGCGGAAGAACGATTGACGTGCCCCTGGGCGATCTCCTGAACCCAGTATATACGGCACTCAACCAGCTCACCGGTGCTAAATTTCCGCAGTTGCAGAACGAGAACTTTTTGCTCAACCCCGACAATTTTTACGATGCCAAAGTACGTACTTCCCTGCCGCTGATCAATGCTGAGATCAGGTACAACAAACTGATCAAACAGCAGCTTATTACGAGTCAGCAGGCAGCAGTAAACGTTTATAAACGTGCGTTGGTAAAGGATATCAAAACTGCGTACTACCGGTATTACCAGGCTTTGCAGGGGATAGCGGTATATAACAGTGCCTTAGTGCTGATCAAAGAAAATATCCGCGAAAACGAAAGTATGCTGCGCAACGGCGTACGTAACGGGACTGCCTTATTGCGTTCCAGAACAGAACAGGAGAAAAACACTGCAGCCCTGATTCAGGCACAGCGGAACACGCAGAACGCAAGGGCATACTTTAACTTTCTGCTCAACCGTCCTTTAACGGATTCTATATACACGGAAAGTGTTGCGAAGGAAGTGGCAATTCTTAAACCGGATACCACGGCAGGCGTAAGGGGCAGGGAAGAACTCAGGCAGCTGGAAACTTTAAAACAGGTATACAGCCTGAATGAGAAAATGCAGAAATCGGGCATTATCCCAAAGCTGAATACATTTGTAGATCTCGGATCGCAGGGTTTTGACTGGAACGTTAACAGTAAGACGCGGTATTACCTCTGGGGCGTAAACTTGCAGTGGGACGTATTTACAGGAGGGCAGAGGAAGTACCGGGCACAGCAGTCGCACGCCAGCTTCAATGCTGCAAACGCGCAGCTCGACCAGACTCAGCAGTCCTTGCTGCTGCAGCTTGATCAGTCATACAACAACTATGAGTCGGCCAAATCGGCCTACAAAAGCGCCGCCGCGCAGCTCAGCTTTGCCCTCAAATATTACAACGACCAGCTAAAAGCTTACCGTGCCGGACAGTTACTGTACTTAGAGCTTATTGATGCCGAAGATCAGCTTACCGGTGCACGCCTCCAGCTGGCAGATGCCCAGGCAAATTTACAAATCACCCTGGCCGAACTGGAACGCGGTCAGGCTACATATCCTATTAACAACCTCAATTAACATGAACTATTCACCGGCCAGCCATATACAAAAAAAAATGAAAAACCTTCCATATTTAAGTCTCCTGTTGTGCTCGGCACTGCTGTATTCCTGCAGCAGCCCCGTTGAACCTGCAAACACTTTTGCAGACACCATTCCTGTACAGATCATGCCTCTGCAGCAGCAGGATAACCGTGCGCCGATGGCAGTATCAGGACAATTTACCACTGATGATGAGGTGATGCTTTCTTTTAAAACAGGAGGGATCATCAGTAGCCTAAACGTGAAAGAAGGAGATGCCATCAAAAGGGGGCAATTGCTTGCAACCTTAAACCCGACAGAGATCATCGCCCAGTTACAACAGGCAAAACTTGCAGTGGAGAAAGCACAGCGCGATTACCAGCGTACGCAGAACCTTTACAAAGACAGCGTTGCTACACTGGAGCAATTGCAAAACAGTAAAACTACCCTGCAGCAAAGCCAGCAGCAGCTGAATATGGCCAGTTTTAACCGCCAGTATTCAGAAATCCATGCCCCGCAGGATGGGTACATCCTCAGCAAACTTGCCAATACGGGACAGCAGGTGACAGCCGGAACTGCAATCCTGAAAACCAATGGGACAGAATCAGGGAAATGGATGCTCAGGGTGGCTGTGAGCGATTACGAATGGGCCGTGCTGCAACTGAAAGACCATGCACAGATCCAGACTTCATCATTACCAGGACAAACTTTTGGCGGCACTGTAAGCAGAAAATCTGAAGGTGTGGATGCTGCCACAGGAACATTTTCTGCAGATATCAGCTTTACGGGCAAAAAGCCCGGGGCTATCGCAGCGGGTATGTTTGGCAAGGCAGTCATAGAACCATCCGGGTCGGGAAAAGGTGCTCAGGCAGGAACCGGAAGCGGTAGCTGGCAGATCCCCTATGAGGCATTACTTGATG
>NZ_JBEVDX010000030.1:0-13135 GCF_040513095.1 Pedobacter sp.
GCGTACCGTACTGTCGGAGGCTTTGAAAGCACAAATAGCGTCTGGGACGGCATCGTTCCCTATGTTTTAGGGTCTGACCAGGCCATTCCCAATGTATTTACCGCACGCATGTATGCTATGAGTGTCTTAAAAGATAAATTTTCACAGATTGTTGATGCGCTGGAACCGGGGGGAAGCGGCAATATGTATGCTGGATTAAATCAGCAGGAAAAGTCAGTGTTACAGGAAGCTACTAAAATGGGATTCCCCGCAAAAAGCTGGTTTGGTTATCAAACAATGGGCACGCAAGGCTTTTCAGTTTTATACCAGTCAATTGTTGGTATAGATCCTAAATATTTTGAACATGACTTTTGGAACTTGCCTGGCTACCTTGGACACGATTCACCAGAGCTATTTGTAAAAGGGCGAATTCAGCAGCGCAGTGTAATTAAGGCACTCATAAATAGTGATCAAGCTGCCACCCTGGGACTTAAGAAACCAGTAGCTGCGGAAGACCGCGGAACGGCTGGAGCAGCCTCCAGGAATATTGGCGGCGTTGCTGATGGGATGCCGGTTGCATTTCAATTGAAGGACAAGCTTAAGGATGTTTACTTCCTGGGTGGTGATCTGATCATCAAAAGTGGAGCGGCCGCCGGAAAAGTCCTGATGATAGAAAAAATTGCAGACGATAAAGTGGTGTTGGGGCCAGTTGATTCTACAATAGTTACTAAACTGAAAGCAGGAGATTCGGTACAGGTGGATAACTCAAACTTCCTGGCCATACAAACCTATCATCGCCACCAGGTACCGGGAAAGGAATATTATGTATGGGATCAGTTCCGCAATACTGATGGCACACCAAAATATCCTCAACGTCCACTGCTACTGGGGCCGATTTTTACGAAAGGGGCAGCCGGGATCATTCCAACAGGCAAATTTAAAGGGAAGATGATCCTTTTGGAGTCCGCCTGGGATCGCGAAGCTTTTCCCTGGCAGGCAGATTGGTACCGTACCAAAGTCAAAGCTAACCTTGGAGATAGTCTTGACAGTCATTTTAGGGTATGGTTCACGGATCGTGCTTTACATGGAGATGTCGCTATCGAAGACGACCCAACCCAAACAGTTAGTTACCTTGGTGTTTTGCAACAAGCGCTGCTTGACCTGAGTGCTTGGGTAGAAAAAGGCAAAGCCCCGGCAGCAAGTACGAATTATAAAATAGTTGACGGGCAGGTCATTCTTCCAGCGGGAGCAAATGAACGGAAGGGCATACAGCCCCTGGTAGAATTGAAAGCAAATGACAGCAAACGTGCTGAAGTTAAAGTTGGTGAAACAGTTACATTTACAGCAATTGTGGATGTGCCGGAAAGTATGGGCAAGTTGGTGACCGCCGTTTGGAACTTTGAAGGTTTATCCTCAGAATTCAAAAAAAAGATAGGTGATTTACATGGATGGAACTTTGCAACCTCAGCAGCTTTTCCAGTCGTTACAAAATGGACTGCCGTTAATAAAACAGGTTCACGTGTTAAACTAACTACAACCTATAAATTTACTGAACCAGGCAGCTATTTCCCTACGCTAAGAGTTGCCTCGCAACGGCAGGGAAATGCAAAAACGTCGTTTACACGTATTCAGAATTTGGATAGGGTCCGCGTAGTAGTAAAGTAGTGAATTAATCAAAAAAATTTTTTTGATTAATTCACTATAAAATAACACTTTATTCTTTGGTACGTCCTATTGAACATAAGCATTTGATAGGACTATCAAGCTTCAGAAAAATGCCGCTATATTAACAACTCATAGATACTGCTGCTTAATTTGAAAAATGCGCAGAGCATCTTAGTTATCTTTTTTCAATAACCTGACCAGAAAATTTTCGAGGTCTTGTCCCCTGAGTTTTGTAGCTAAGATCTTACCCTCAGGATCGATAATACAGTTGAATGGCAAAGCTTTTATACCATAACTGGCGGCCAGCATGCCGCCCATTGCTGACGGGTCATTCAGCTGCCGCCAAACAAGCTGATCCTTTTCTATAGCATTTCTCCAATTTTTATCATTTGTATCCATGGAAACGCTTACAAAGACAATCCCATCATTTTTAAAGTCATGGTAAAGTTTTCTTAACAAAGGGTGTTCTTCGCGGCATGGAATGCACCAGCTTGCCCAAAAGTCCAACAAAACGTATTTTCCGCGTTGCGCACTTAATTTAAAAACCCTGGCATTCAAGTCTTTCAAAACTAGTTCCGGGGCACTGTTTCCAACCTTCATCGCTTTATCAGTATCAACAAACATTTTTATCCGCCCCGCATACTGATTTTTTTTGCCCCGCTCAGATAACAAATTATAACAATCCTCTGCCTTTAAAACATCAGTGCTATTCATATGGCTATTGATAATTGCAAGTGACGAAGCTACAGCGTCAGGATACTTCCCTACAAAAGCACGTGTCAAACTATCAACCCTTCGATGAAAACGGATATAAGCCGCACTGCTCTTATTGTAAATTGTTTCTTTCGTAGCTGAGAGCTGCGCTCTATAATCTGCTGTTATGTTTAAACTTTTCTGCTTAAAAACACTAAAAAGGTCATTTTCAGAACCCCCGTCTACCTTTATAGAATAGAAACCCTTTACCGAACCGCTTAACCTGATACGCTCATTTTGGGCGACTATGATTTTTATCTGTTGATTCACAGAATTACTTAGCGTGCAGAGTACTGCTTGCGGCAAGACACCCTTTAAAATCACTTTGTTGTCTTTTACCCTGGCTGAATCCGATATTGTTTTACCAAGATATTGATACGTCATTTGAATCCCTGTTCCTTCGGGAGCTACGATTGATCCTTCAATAATAAAACCCTCAGACTTAAAACCAGTGATTCCATTTAAAACACCCACACATAGAAACAGCTGAAAGAGCAGCATTCCCGTAACTTTATTATAATTTGTCATTCCTAATAATTTAAACCAGGTATCGGCGATTCAGCCAAAATTTTATCTAACATCTGTTTGAGGTACTGAAGGTGCATTTTCGTATCAATATCCCTGGTACGATTGATGCCGGCCGTTATGTCTCTCCGTAATTCTTTCAGGTGATAAAAAGCCAGTGCCTTAACATTCGAATACAGTGTAACTTCTGTTGGAGCGAGGGATGCGATGATGTTATCGCTGGATCCCTGCAAAGCGAAACGCTTGTTGTACATGGTGATAATGCTGCCCACATACATTTTCTGCAGCGCCCTTCTATACTCGTCTGCCGCGCTGCCCGTGGCTAATTCACTGAAAACACCATCCTTGATATCATTAAGCCACTGCCTGGGAGAGTAAGCTCCCTTGCCATTATCACGTTGATTTACCATCATTCGATAGAGCCGTGTTTGAGAGGTGATGGAAGCGATAGTCTCTTTTTGCACCCGCTGAACATCATTAAATCCGTATTGCGGGTCTATCTTATTTATAATTTCCGGTCTAAGTAACCATTTTGGCGTAGTGAAGACCTGTTCATTGAAAAACTTAATAGCTTTTTTCTGGCGGAGTACACTTACCGGCTCATAAATAGCTCCTGGCTGATCGAATGTTTTTTCCGTAACCATCACGCCTCCCAACAATTTATTTACATGGCCAACGTAGCGTGCATATTGCCCAACTGCCTCCTTATACATTTCGCCCAGATCACTGTAATCACTACCTGGAGTGCCGGTCCAGCTGATCAATTGAGGAACAATACGCTTCAAGTTTTTAATTCCGTACAAACTTGCCTGAATGCCATCATCTCCCAAATCCTCGGCTTGTGAGCGCGGATCATAATCTCTTCCCTCACCTGAGAACCACAATCTTTTGCTGGACGATAAGCTGTCAATAATCAACTTATTAAGGATCGGTTTTTCTGCCTCGGCCGTCGCCACGTCAGGGATAGGTTTATATCCCCATTGTATCGCCCATTTGTCGTAATCGTTGATCCTCGGAAAAATACCCTTCTGGGAAATATTATCTTCCGGCTGGGCAACATAGTTAAACCTCGCATAATCCATAATAGAAGGCGTGTGTCCATGAGCCTCAACCCACGCTTTGTCCCGCAGCTTCTCCACAGGTACGGTGCTACTAGCGCCCATATTATGCCTTAAGCCCAGTGTATGGCCGATTTCATGAGAAGACACGAACCGGATGAGCTGCCCCATGAGTTCGTCGTCAAACTTATTTTTCCGTGCTTTCGGATCGATTGCTCCTGCCTGTATCATGTACCATCGGTGCACAAGGTTCATTACATTATGATACCAGCCAATGTGACTTTCTATGATCTCGCCAGTTCTTGGATCAGCAATATTGGGTCCGTAGGCGTTCTGCTGTGCTGAAGCAAAATACCTGATCACCGAGAAGCGGGCATCATCAAGACTCATCGTTGAGTCGGTTTCAGGCCATTCTTTCCCGATAATAGCGTTTTTAAATCCAGCTTGTTCGAAGGCCTTCTGCCAATCGTTCACACCCTGAATAAGTGGCTGTCTCCACTGTTTGGGTGTTGCCGGGTCAATGTAGTACACAATTTGCTTTTTGGGTTCAACCAGTTCACCGCGTTTGAATTTGTCCATATCTTCATCCCTGGGTTCCAAACGCCATCTGTGTATAAATGACGCCTTTTCAACCTTTTGCTGACGATCTGCATATTTATCATAGCTATTTGAGAAGTAACCAACACGTGCATCATTGAAACGCTGGCGCATGGGATGGGTAGGAAGCAAAATGAAGGAACAATTCAATCCTAAAGTAACTGCACCGGCTTGAGCGGCCGCAGGCATTCCACCACCTCCCGTGGCTGAACTTGTGGATGTATACGTACGGATACTTCTGATCTCTGTATTGATAGGAAAACTTTTAACACTTTCAAGGTAAGAGCGGTCGGCAGCCTGATTTGCCAGATTATAAGCTTTCTTTGCCGATGCGTCCAGTGAAAGTAAAACATTCTCATTCATTAAAAAATCGGTTACATCAATAACCACACTGGATGAATCCTTGCCTTTCGCTTTAACAGGGAAAGACATGATGATAGGATTAAGATTAGAACTTGCTACCGCTTTTGCGATCATATCACTGGAATCAGCTATGCTCACTACAGTTGCTACTTTAAGAAAAAGCTTGTTTGCCGGCCCTAATTCCCAATAAATAGTTCGTTCCCCGATTTCCTCACCTCCGTAATTTCCGGCACCGGGGGTTGATTTGCTAAGCCTGGTAACTGCGAGTATTTCCTTATTGAGCAGACTATTTTCGATTTCAAAATAATACTTTTCTGCTATTTTATGGACAATAAACAGGCCCTTTTGCGTAACCGCTTTATTTGTAATCACTTCATTGTATGGCCTGATGGTGTTTCGTGTGGAATCAGCTTTTGGTCTGGGCTGTACTGCCATAGTCAAGCCTTTTTGTTTTTTGTTTTTTTTGAACACGCTGCACGAACTCACAAAAAGTGTGAGCAGAAGGGTGATTATCACCAGGCCTTTTAGCCTGGTGATAGTTTTAAATTTATATATCATAATTTAGTTAATAACCTTCAGTTTGGATAAGATTTGGGTTCGCATCAATATTTGCCTGGGGAATTGGCAGGAATTTGGCTACCGGTCTAAAACCTGGTTTTAATACGGATAAAATAGCATCTGCCTCCCCTGTTCGCCTGATGTTATTCCAGCGGAAAGCCTGTTCGCAGAAAAACTCCTTTCGGTTTTCCAGCATGATCTCCTCAAGGAGTCTGGCAGCAATTGTAGTGGTACTCGCTTCTGATCTGGCCCGTATCCTAACCAAATTCATGTCACTGCGCGCTCCATCGAGATTATTTCCTATTCTTACCCTTGCCTCTGCCCTAATCAGATATTGTTCTGCAAGGCGTAAAACTGTAGGTGCCTCCATAACGTTTGCAGCAAGTGCCTCTGCATTTGTTGGATACTTGTATTTATAAGGCAATGTTCTCACCAGCGTTCCTACCCTATACTCCCGCATCCATCTTTGCCTGCGTAAATCGGCCGGCTCAAAGAGTGCCAGAAAGGAGGCGCGAATATCATATTGAGGGTTAGCTGGCAACAACGACTGAAATGTTGATGCCTCGATTGTATATTGATTATTGACATTTAAAGGTGATGACATTTGCCATATGCTCTCCACATTATTCTTTACCCAAACCCCGGTTTGCATGTTTTGGGCAGGAATAAGACTGTATTGCGAAGAAGCAATAACCTCCGAAGCATTGCTTTCTGCAGCAGGATAATCCTTTAAAAACAGATAGGTGCGGGCAAGAAGCGCAGTTGCCACGAATTTGTTGACACCCAGGCGGTTATTTGAAGAACCTGAATAGTCAGCTGCCAGATCGTTCTTGCCGGCAGTTAAATCTTCAATGATCTGACGGTAAATGTTTGCGGTTGTCTCCCTGGGTAAGAGTGCAGTACCAGTAACATCAGTTTCTTTAATTAAAGGAACATCGCCAAAGGTATTCACAAGATTGAAGTAACAGTAGGCCCGGATTACCTTCGCCTCAGCAGTATATTGCTTTTTAATTTTTGCTGAGGTACCCTCATATTTCTGAAGGCCTTCAATTACCAGGTTAGCCCGATAGATAACGTTGTACCATTCGCTGAAAATCGTATTTTGGAAAGTGCTCAGCGCGGTATAACCGTTACTGTTGATTTCGACGAGCGATGGGTTTACCCCCAGGTAACTCAGGTCATCAGCAAGAAGAGAACTGAACACGGTAAGGTCGGTACTTTGAGTACTAGTTTGTGCCAGCCCGGTATAAATTCCGGCGAGAGCACCAGCCGCAAGCTTATCTGAAGAGAAAACCAAGGGTGTAGTAATTTCATTAAGGGGCGCTTCTATCTCGACTGTTTTTTCGCAGCCATATAATATTGTAATACTGAGCAAGACAAACCCAAATATCACTTTGTTAAGTATTCTTAGCATGATCGTTGTCAATTATAATGTTAGTTGTAAACCGGCAATTATAGTCCGCAATGGTGGTGTACCAACTCCTTGTGACTCGGGATCAATTCCTTTATAACCAGTAACGGTAAACAGGTTCTGTCCCTGCGTAAAAATCCTTACATTATCTACATGGATCGCTTTTAGCCACGTACCTGGCAAAACATAGGATAAGCTCACATTTTTCATCCTGATAAAAGAGGCGTCCACAATATTCGCATCCGAAGCTGCCCAATTGCTGAAGGCAAAATAGGCTGTTCTTCCATTTGTACCGGTTAGCCCGGCAGTAACCAGATAATCCTGTGAACCCTGTGAAAGATAATCATTGACCACACTAGCAGCAGCATTGTACATATAGCCTGGTGGATAAAATGTAGATCTGGCCAGGCTCCTGCCTTCCTGCTTTACAAACTGGAAAGTAAAATCCAGGTTGATACCCTTGTAAGTGAAGCTATTGGTTATCCCACCAAAAAATGTCGGGAATAATGTACCTGCGTAATAACGGTCGCCCCTGCCAAGCTCTGAGAATCCGCTGGTAGGAGAAGCTGTCCCCCCCACTCCGTTAAAATCCGTGAATGCCGGGAAATTAGTTGCCGGATCTATCCCGATATACTGATAGGCGTAATTAGCAGAAATTGGTTTTCCTACCAGATAGGTTGTATAATAAGAAGTCTTTTCAATATCAGGGAAGGAAATCAGTTTATTTGAATTCTTACTGATGTTGAAGCTGGTATTCCAGGTCAGGTATTTTGATTTAATGTTCACGCTGGTTAGCGAAAACTCTGCCCCTGAGTTCTGTACTGTTGCTGGTAGATTACTTTGGAAACCACTGAAGCCAGTCTGTGAACTTAGTGGATAAGTAATTAACTGGTTGCCTGACCTGTGGTTATAATAGGATGAAGTTAATGACAACCGGTCGTTGAAGAAACCCAATTCCAGTGCAACTTCGAATTTCTTTGTACTTTCCCATTTGAAGTCGCTATTTGCAATCCTGCTGGGAACCAAACTTGAAGAACCGTTATATATTGCCGCAGATGAAGCAGCGAAAGAGGCAAGATATTGATAATCCCCAATTTCATCACTTCCGGCAACGCCGTAGCTGCTTCTCAATTTACCGAAACTAAGAAAGCTGATCTTATTTTTTAGGAAATTCTCCTCAGAAAAAACCCACGCTGCGCCTGCTGATCCAAAAGTGCCGAATTTTTTGTTCGGTCCAAACCTTGATGAACCATCTCTACGGTAATTCAGGTTCAGGATATATTTATTCTCTACATTGTAATTAATGCGCCCAAACAACGATGTATATTTGTAGTTGCTTGAAGAACTACTCGTATTATATTCTGTGGCCTGGTTAACATTTCTCAAAAAATCGTCAGAAGTAAAACTTGAAGCACTTGTATAATAGGGTTGTTGTGACTGTTTGTATTGATAGGTTCCCCCCGCAAGTAAACTGATCTTACCTTTCCACAGTTCATTGTCATAAGTAATCTGTGGTTCAATAATGTAATTATTGGAATATGTGTATGCATAGGCAGCAGTGCCTGACGTCCTCACTGATCCGGTGGGATTAAGTGAGCTCAGAGGCCTGAGGGTAACCTGTTTCATATCTGCCTTGTTGTAGCCAAAAGTTGACTTGATATCCAGGCCTTTCAAAATAGTGTACTTCAGATTTAAACTACCCAATAAATTCGAACTGCGGTTGTCGTTTGTTTGGTTGAGAAACCCATAGGGATTATTTAAACCGGATACCCAATATAATTTTCCGTCGCCATTTAGGTTGTATAATGGATAGTTCGGCGGCAGATTATAAGCATAATTACCCAATTCAGTAGTAGAGATCGAATTTTTATCGGTCGAAAACATTGTAGAAAGGCCCAATGTAAACCTTTGATTCAGGGAGGTGTGGTTAATACTTGCATTCAGGCCGCCGCGCTGATAGCCCTGGTCACCGGGATAAACATTACCTTCTTTATGATATGTACCACTGATATAAAAACTGGTACGGCCCTCACCTCCTGAAACGTTTGCAGTAACGTCATGTGTTTTTGCGGTATTCCCTAACAATAACCTTTGCCAGTCTGTATCGGCATTCTGGTCCCACAGCAGCAGATCCGGGGCGTTAGTTGCATTTGGCGTAGCAGGATTTGTGGTTCCATTTGCGAAAGCTTTTTTTCGCAAAGCCAGGTATTGATCCGTTTTCATCATATCTGCAAAGCGGGTTACAACCGAAGCTCCTGAACTTACATTTAAATTGAATTTGGTTTTTCCGGGCTGCCCGCGCTTTGTGGTAATCAGGACCACTCCATTTGCACCTCTCGATCCGTAAATTGCTGTTGCATCAGCGTCTTTCAAAACCTCTATGTTTTCAATGTCAGCCGGGTTAATTGAATTCATCGGGCTGGTAGCTCCTTCGGCTGAAGGGAGTACAGATGTTGTTGTTGCGGTAGTGTTAATAGGTTCAGAAAGGAAAGGAACACCATCAATAATGTATAAAGGGCGGTTACTTTTGCCCAATGAATTTGCACCACGGATCTGAACGTTAATTGCTCCTCCGGGCAAGCCATTAGTTTGCGACACCTGAACACCCGGAAGCCGCCCCTGTAAGGCCTGAAGCACATTTGTAATTGGCTGCTTCTCAAGTTCCTTTGCTGAAATGCCTGATTGAGAGCCGGTACTTGTTCTTTTCGTTGTTGTTCCGTAACCAATAATCACAACTTCATCTAACTTGGCCGGATCTGGCTTCAGCTCCACATCTAAATCAGAATCATCATTCACAATCTTTTCATAGGTTTTATAACCTACATAAGCAAACTGCAACGTGGCGCCCCTTGTAGAAACACCTATAGTATACCTGCCCTTAGCATTACTTGTAACCATTTGCGAACCGTCTTTCACACGTATTGTCACACCAGGCAACGCTACGTTGTTTTCGTCTGTAATCTTTCCGGATACAGTAAAGCCGACTTTTGTTTCCGCCGGCGTATCTTCCCCTGAAGTATTTGCAGGACTTACCCTATCTTTAGTGGTCAATTGGCCTTTGATAACGACAAACTGGTCATTGACCACTTCATACATCAGTTGATTTGTGGACAAAAGACGATCAAGAATATCTTTGATCTTCGTATTTGAATAATTACCGCTGATCAGCTTTGTACTATTGTTCAGCTTATCGTTGTATACCAGTCTGAATTGTGCCTTGTTAGCGATGGTTTTAAGAACTTTTTCCAGTTTCTGGTCTGTAAACTCGATCGATATTCTTTTTTCAGTCAATTGTGCATTAGCGGGTGTTGACCAGCTGAATTGAACGGCCAAAGCAATACCCAAAATTTGCAGCAATGAGAATTTCATAATCTTAATTAAAATCGGAATCACAGAAACACTGCTATCCATTTGACCAGCATACCTGCCGGACGTTGGAAACCCCAGCGCATAGGCTGGCCTTCCGAACAATTTTTTATACATTTGTTTGGTTTTAGTAGTTATCAATTTGGCTTCTAAACTTTGCAGCAGGGTGTTCGTAGCACTTCTGCTGCTGCTTTTTTCGGTAAAATTATTTCATTAATTACAGCCTCCTCCTGTCAGTTTAATTACTCCGTTTTTGATTTCATAGTCATTTAAACTGAGTACAGACTTTAACACTTTCATTGTGTTTTCAAGCGACTGGTCCGTTACATCTGCAGAAACATGACAGTTGCTATATAAGCTGGCGTCAGCAACAATAGTCACATTAAATTTATTTTCTATACGCGCTTTGATATCGCGAAAGCCGCTATTTTCAAAATTCATATTGTATTCGGTACCATCCAGGATCTGTAATTTATTTGATTCTTTTGCATCGACGACTGTTGGCGCACCCGCCGAGACAACAGATTCAAATTCCTTTCCGGGAGTTACAATAACTGGTTTGGCACCTAAAAGACCTTTATCATTTTTAGCATAGACTGAAACCTTACCAGTCAGGACTGTCAGTCTGAATGTCTTCTGTGCCGGGTTCTCTTCAATATTGAAACTTGTACCCAAAACCCTGGTAGTGTAATTACTTGTGCTGATTACAAATGGGTGTAACGGGTTCTTTGTAATTTCGAACAGCGCCTGTCCATGAAGAGTGACATTTCTGGTACTATCGCTAAACTTCACAGGGTAATCCAAGCTGCTATTACCTTTAAGCCACACGATGGAATGATCCGGAAGATAAACTTTTGTGATTTTCCCATTCGATAATACCTGAACATGGTCTACAGTTTTTGAGACCGACATTCTGGCTTGCCAGGTCCATGTAACGAGACCTGCAATGAGCAACAGGGATGCCGCGGCAGAAACAGATCTCCATAACACACGCTTTTTTGCTGGCCTTTGGATCCGCTTTTCGATACCTGCAAATAAACGGGCTTTTAATTCATATTTATTGTGATCTGCCAACTCCCAAACGGTTGGATCCGCTGGAATTTCTGCATACCAATCTTCCAACCTCTGACGTTCCTCTTTAGTGATGGTATTATTCAGCAGCTTTGCCGCAAGATGTTCTATTTCCGAATTATTTTGACTTGACATTTTCAAGGATTATACCACTATAGTGCAGAAATCCCTTTAAGACCCTTGGTCAAACTCAAAAAATTTTTATTTCTATGTCTTTTTTCTAAAAATTGACGAGAAATAACCTAAAATAGAATGGTAAGATTATTTTTAATGTACTTCAAGGCCTTTGTGAGATGACCTTGAACGGTTTTCTCACTGATATGCATTCTTTCTGATATTTCTTTTGCTGTCATATCATCCTGTCTGCTTAAACGATACACCATTTGACATTTTTCGGGAAGCTGGGCCACTAAAGTTTCAATTTCGTTGCGAACCTGAGAAAAGTCAAGCATATATTGCGTACTGTTATCTGCGAAGTCAACATTTATCTCGCCCTCAACGAAAACAACCTGTTGCTTTTTACGCTCGGCAATCTTGCGGTAGATTGCATATTTTAGTGCGGCAGAAATATAGGTTCTCAAAGTATACCTTAGAAAAATATGGTGACGGGAATCCCAAATCTGGATAAACAACTGTTGTAACACCTCTTCAGCATCTACCTGTGATTTCAACTTAAAGTAAGCAACTTCCAGCAGTTTGTCCCAATATCTATTGTATAATATGGCGAATGCCTTTTCATTATTGACTTTCAAAAGATCAAATAACACCTCATCCGACTCATCGCTCAGCAATTGCATTTCTTATTATTAACTCTCTAATGTAAAGCTTAATATTGAATTAACAATAATTATACGGTTTCAGATGAGCTTAAAAAGGGAATCCTCAATAATTTGAGTGATTAAATCAGTTCACAGTTATAATTCTCCCGGACTTTATGACCATATCCAAGTCTTTAAGTGCAGATATTTCTTTAAGGGGATTTTCTTTCATCACAATCAGGTCTGCTCTTCTACCTTTTTTGATTAAACCAATATTTGATTGCTGTCCGACTACTTTAGCGGCTATAATGGTTGCAGAACGGATTGCCTCAGCGTTACTAAAACCACAATTGCTTACGAAATATGATAATTCATCGATTAAATAAGGGTAAGGACGTTTCAAATCAACAATCTGATCAGTACCGGCAGAAATTTCCACCCCTTGCTGGTGCAGTCTTTTTAATAAGGGTAAGATCCATGGATCAGATTTCACGGAGACACAAATAGTTGCATCTAAAATCGCCTTATTTTCCTTCATTGCATTCACAAACTCTGTTATGTCAACATTAGCCATTACGCTGTCCCGATAGGATGCGGATCTATTTCGCTTATAGAACATCCCATCATCTGGCCCTCTCAACCCCTCGAGCATAGAAACGTGAGATAATACCTGTACACCAGATTGTACCACTTCGATAGGTTTTGCCGGATAAATCATCGTATGCCCCCAAACCAATAAATCATGTTTTTTTGCCGCCTTCACGATATCCTTCAAGAAGGCTGCATCAAATGAATGGTACAATTTTACTCCCGTTGCTCCGCAGGACTTTACTTTTAGCATTGCCTCATCCAGATTATCACCAGGTAAAAGTCGCTGTTCCCAGGGGAAGTATGGTTCCTTTCTTATATTACTGTCTCTGTTGTAGTACCAGTCACCTGCTAAAAATGCCGAAAAATAAATATCAGGTCCGGTATATTCTCCTTTTCTGATTTCATTCCTGGCCTCCATTAGTGCAGCTCCGTCTCCACCT
>NZ_JBEVDX010000031.1:0-15589 GCF_040513095.1 Pedobacter sp.
ATATTAAGGCAATCCAACCACTTGTCATCAAAATAAATGAAGAATATGCTAAGCTTTCGGCTTTAAGCAATGACGAATTGCGTAACAAAACTGTCTATTTCAAAGACGTTATTGCCAAATCTTTAGCAGAAATCGATAATAAAATAAGTGGCCTCAAAGCTGATGCAGATGGTCAGGATTTGTCTTTACCGGAAAAAACTGCCATTTATGAGCAGATTGACCTTTTAGTTAAAGACAGGGACAAAGAACTTGAAGTAGTATTGCTGCAAATTCTTCCTGAAGCTTTTGCTGTTGTCAAAGAAACCTCAAGACGTTTTACAGAAAACCCGCAACTGGAAGTTACTGCTTCGGCTTACGACAGGGAATATGCTTCGCGCAGGGCGAATGTAAAAATTGAAGGTGATAAAGCTTTCTGGGCAAATACATGGGATGCTGCGGGCAGTACCGTACAGTGGAACATGGTTCACTATGATGTACAGCTGATCGGTGGTATCGTACTGCACAGTGGCAAGATCGCTGAGATGGCAACTGGTGAGGGTAAAACCCTGGTAAGTACATTACCGGCTTACCTGAACGCTTTGGCCGGACAAGGTGTACACATTGTAACAGTGAATGATTACCTGGCACGACGTGACTCGGAGTGGAACGGGCCTCTGTTTGAGTTCCATGGTTTAAGAGTTGATTGTATCGATAAACATGAGCCTAACTCACAGCAGCGCAGAGATGCTTACCTGGCTGATATTACTTATGGTACCAACAACGAATTTGGTTTTGATTACCTGCGTGATAACATGGCGCAGGAACCTGGACAACTGGTACAGCGCAAACTGCATTTCGCAATGGTGGATGAGGTCGATTCAGTATTGATCGATGATGCACGTACACCCTTAATCATTTCGGGACCTGTTCCTTTCGGAGATCAGCATGAGTTCCATGAGCTAAAACCAAGGATCGAACGCCTGGTGAATGCACAGCGTGAATACGTGTCCAAAGCTTTAAACGAAGCTAAGAAATTAATCAGCGACGGTAAAACCGGAACTGAAGAAGGTGAAGGTGGTTTGGCTTTATTAAGGGCACACCGTGGTTTACCAAAAAATAAGGCACTGATCAAGTTTTTAAGTGAGGGCGGCAACAAGCAGATCCTCTTGAAAACTGAAAACCATTATATGGCAGATCAGTCTAAGAACATGCCTAAAGTAGATTCACATCTTTATTTCTATATTGATGAGAAAAACAACCAGGTAGAGCTGACTGAAAAAGGAATTGAGCTGATTACCAAATCAGGTGAAGATGAGCATTTCTTCGTATTACCGGATGTAGGTACTGAAATCGCTGAGATTGAGAAATCAAAATTAGACAGCGAAGATAAAATCGCAAGGAAAGATGAGCTGATGCGCGATTACTCTATCAAAGCTGAACGTGTTCACTCGGTTAACCAGTTGCTGAAAGCCTATACCTTATTTGAGATCGATGTGGAATATATCATTGATGAAGGCAAGATCAAAATCGTAGATGAGCAAACAGGACGTATCATGGACGGCCGCCGTTATTCGGATGGCTTGCACCAGGCGATAGAAGCAAAAGAAAATGTGAAAGTTGAAGATGCTTCACAAACTTATGCTACGGTTACTTTACAGAACTTCTTCCGGATGTACCACAAGCTTTGCGGTATGACTGGTACGGCGACTACTGAAGCTGGTGAGTTCTGGTCGATCTACAAACTGGATGTGGTAGAAATACCTACCAACAGGGTAATGTCGAGAAAAGACGAGCAGGATTACGTTTACCGTACGATCCGCGAAAAATACAATGCAGTTGCAGAGGAGATCGTAAAATTAACTGAAGCAGGCCGCCCGGTACTGGTAGGTACTACATCAGTAGAGATTTCTGAGCTTTTAAGCCGCATGCTGAAACTGAGAGGTATCAAACACAATGTACTAAACGCTAAAATGCACCAGAAAGAGGCTGACATCGTAGCCGAAGCTGGTCAGGCAGGAACTGTAACTATTGCCACCAACATGGCTGGTCGTGGTACGGATATTAAACTGGGTGCCGGTGTGAAAGAAGCAGGGGGTCTGGCCATCGTAGGTACAGAACGCCATGAATCACGCCGTGTAGACAGACAGTTGCGTGGTCGTGCAGGTCGTCAGGGTGATCCGGGTTCATCCCAGTTCTTCGTTTCACTTGAAGATAATTTGATGCGTTTGTTCGGTTCTGAGCGTATCTCCAATATCATGGTAAAAATGGGTATTGAAGACGGCGAAGTGATCCAGCATTCAATGATCACAAAATCCATTGAGCGGGCACAGAAAAAAGTTGAAGAGAACAACTTTGGTATCCGTAAGCGTTTACTGGAATATGATGATGTAATGAACTCACAACGTTCGGTAATTTACTCAAAACGTAAAAATGCCCTGTTTGGTGAGCGTTTGGATGTTGACATGAACAATATGGTATTTGATGTTGCTGAAGATGTGGTATCAGAGTACAAAGAAGAAGGTAACTATGAAGGCTTCAAATTGGAAGTCATCAAAAACTTCTCGCTTGATACAGCAATTACAGAAGCAGAATTCAGTTCGAGAAGTGTGCATATCTTAACAGATAAATTGTTCGAAGAAGCTGTTGCGTTCTATACCAGAAAATCAGATGCGATCATCAGTCAGGCGATGCCGGTATTAACACAGGTTTTCGAAGAACGTGGAGACCATGTAGAACAGATCGTTGTTCCTTTCACTGACGGAATCAGGAGTGTACAGGTAGCAGTTGATTTGAAAAAAGCAATGCTGAACGACGGAAGAGAAGTTACCAAATCTTTCGAAAAAACAATTGTTCTGGCTTTGATTGATGAGTCATGGAAAGAGCACCTGCGTGAAATGGACGAGTTAAAGCAGTCGGTACAAAACGCGGTCTACGAGCAGAAAGACCCGCTGATCATCTATAAAATGGAAGCCTTCAATCTGTTCAAAAACATGTTGAACGCAGTTAATAAAGAAGTAGTAAGTTTCTTATATAAAGGTGGCATCCCTGTACAACAGGAAGCAGATGACCTTAGAGAAGCTCAGGCACCAAAACCTGCAAGCAAGCTGAAGTTATCCAAACCTGAATTTGCTTCGGCTACAGGGGCAGCAGCTGAAGTTCAGTTTGATGATACCCGTGAGCAGGCGCCACAGCAACCGGTACGTAAAGAAGTAACGATCGGAAGAAATGACCCTTGTTTCTGCGGAAGCGGAAAGAAATACAAAAACTGCCATGGTGCAGGAATGTAATTTGTAATACACACAAAGAATGCCGATTTTTGTAAAAAGAAGTCGGCATTCTTTTTTTATAAACCTTATGAAATTATTAGTTACGCTGATTATTTGCTGTTTTACCCTTTCCCTTTCTGCCCAGAAAAGAGGCGTGGTTACAGTCATTAAAGACCCGCTGATTGACAGCCTGATCGAAAGACGGATTGAGCTCAGCAAGAAAACCACTACAGTTACCATCCGCAGAGATGGTCCTATTGTATCCCAGATGGGATACCGCGTACAGATATTTTACGGGTCAGACCGCAGGGAGGTGTTTAGTGAACAGCAGCGTTTTAAAAGCACCTACCCAAAAGTCAATACCTATATCACTTACAAAGAACCTAATTATTACTTACGTGCAGGGGATTTCAGGACACGCCTTGAAGCCCAGCGGATGATGAATGAACTGCGGCCGGTATTTGCCACGCTGTTCGTTATCAGAGAGAAGATTAATGCACCCAGTTTAGAGCAGAGCAATGATAAATAAAGAGCAGATTCAACATTTAGCAACTACCATTTTTGAAGAGGTGGTAGCTTACCGTCGTCATCTTCATGCCAATCCGGAACTGTCGTTTAAAGAATTTCAAACTTCGGCCTTTGTGAAATCTAAACTGGAGGAATGGGGAATACCTTTTGAAGGAATTGCCAATACCGGTGTGGTGGGTTTAATTACAGGAGATCTGCCATCTGATCAGATCATCGCCCTGCGTGGTGATATGGATGCACTGCCAATCAATGAGGCGAATGACAAACCCTATATCTCAAAAAATCCGGGTGTAATGCATGCCTGCGGACATGATGTACATACTTCTTCTCTACTTGGAGCAGCATATATCCTAAATAGTATGAAAGCTGAATTCGGCGGTACAGTCAAACTGATCTTTCAGCCCGGTGAAGAAGTTTTACCCGGCGGAGCAAGTATTATGATTGCAGAAGGCGTACTGGAGAATCCTAAACCCCAGCATATTATCGGTCAGCATGTAATGCCCCTGATCGATGCAGGAAAAGTCGGTTTCCGTTCGGGTATCTATATGGCATCCACAGATGAGCTGTATGTAACTGTACATGGAAAAGGCGGGCATGGCGCACAGCCACAACAAAATATTGATCCGGTACTGATCAGTGCACATATACTAGTTGCGCTGCAGCAAATTGTTAGCCGTAACGCTGATCCGAGACTTCCTTCTGTGTTGTCCTTTGGAAAAGTGATTGCCAACGGGGCTACCAATATCATTCCGAATGAAGTAAAAATGGAAGGTACTTTCAGGACGCTAAATGAGGACTGGCGTAAGGAAGCGAAACGCCTGATGAAAAAGATGGCCGAAGGAATTGCAGAAAGCATGGGCGGAAGCTGTGAATTCAGGATTATGGACGGTTATCCTTTCCTGATCAACGAAGAGAAACTGACTGCCAATGCACGTGCATTGGCAGAAGATTACTTGGGTAAAGAAAATGTAGTGGACCTGGATATCTGGATGGCAGCAGAAGATTTTGCTTATTATTCTCAGGTGACTGACGCTTGTTTCTACCGTTTGGGTACAGGAAATGCTGCCAAAGACACCAAATACTCTGTACATCATCCAAACTTCGATGTGGATGAGGATGCCCTGAAAATATCAACAGGTTTGATGGCTTATATCGCTCTGAAACAGCTTGGGAATTAATTTCATGACCAGAAGAATTTTACTTGCTGCACTTGTTCTATGCGGGCTGAATTTGTCTGCACAGCAGATAGACCGGTTTAACCCGGATACAATCAAAACGATTACACTGGATTCGAACGTGAATATCGTTGCCCAGAAACTCAGTGTGGAGACGTTCATTAGGGCAGTGACTACAGATACTACGTTTTACGCGGCGTTCAGGAGGATGAAAGCGCATAGTTTTATCGCAGAAAACCGCATCTATACGTACGATAAGAAGAACAACGTTAACGGTAAGATCTACAGGAAGATCAGGCATTCAGTTCGCCCTGCCAAAATGGAATACCTGCTGAAACAGGATACAGGGAAGGTGTTTAAAAAGAACGGGAAGTACCAGCTATATACGGTAGAGATGTTTGATTACATTTTTATGAATGCATACAAATCTGACTTTGTTTCTGATGCACCTTCTGCCAGCCCTAGGGGAGATTCCAATGAGAGTTACAAAAGCAAGCTCAAAACGCTGATTTTTAATCCTGGCAGACCTGTAAAAGGTATCCCTTTTATTGGCAGCAAAACTGAGATCTTTACGGCCAATATGCGCCAGTATTACGACTACAGCTTTCAGAGCGGCACTTATCTGGATTCTATTCCGGTTTACCGCTTCAGGGTAATCGTTAAGGATGGACTGAGCAACTGGACAAAGGATGGACTGATGATCAAAGAGCTGGTGACAATTTTTGACAAGCGCAACTTTGCGATATTAGGGCGTTATGTAGATATGAAATACAGCAATATGCTGTTCGACTTTGATGTGCAGATGAACATTGAAATGAGCTATTTTGGCGAAGAGAAACTGCCTTCAAAGATTACCTATCAGGGAAACTGGAATATCCCTTTCAAGAAGGAAGAGCGGGCCAGTTTTCTGATCCTGCATAAGGACTATCATTAAGGCGGGTATTAAAGTTTAATCATCCAGCCGCAATTATCGAAAAATCATCGTTGACAGAACGACGATTATTGTTTTCTGTCGTTCTGTGGATGACAATTTTACTGGAATGGTTTTCTTTCCCGGCAGTCAGGAGCCGAAGAAATTAAAATCAGATATACCATCTGTAAGGATATTGTAGCTTTGCGTAATTAATTGATAATGCATCTTAATGGAGATTGCGTAAATTGCGCCCGACTTTATTTACCTAATCATTTGTTCATGAAAAAAGTGCTGACATTCCTCGCGCTGTCATTTTGTATCAGCGGTTTATTTGCACAAACCGATACAGTTTCCCATATTATTGCCGGACGCAGCAATACTGAAGAACAACAGAAAAAACCATACGTCATCCTGATTTCTGCAGATGGTTTCAGATATGACTATGCGAAAAAATACCATGCCGGTCATTTACTGGAACTGAGCAGCAATGGGGTGCAGGCTAAAGCAATGATTCCTTCATTCCCTTCGGTAACCTTTCCCAATCATTATACGCTGGTCACCGGTATGTACCCTTCTCATCATGGTCTGGTGAACAATAGCTTTTACAATTCTGAAAAGAATGACCAGTACAACATGAGCAATAAACTCAAAGTAACAGATGCTAAATGGTATGGCGGTACGCCTTTATGGGTACTGGCAGAACAGCAGCATATGCTCGCGGCAAGTCTCTTCTGGGTAGGCTCAGAAGCAGCTATCAGAGGAGTAAGGCCTACTTACTACTACAACTATACTGAAAAAATCAGTATGCCTGAGCGAATTGAAATCGTACTTAACTGGTTAAAACTGCCTGCAGAAAAAAGGCCTCACCTCATCACTTTCTATCTTTCTGAACCGGATCATTCGGCCCATCATTTTGGTCCGGAAACTCCGGAAGCAGAAGCTGCGGTACAACGGGTAGATTCTGTGGTATACCAGCTCACACAAGCCGTTAAAGCTACAGGACTTCCGGTAAATTTCGTCTTCGTTTCTGATCATGGAATGACGCAGGTAGACACTGCAAATCCTATCCCTGCGCCGAAGGTTATTGATGCAGCTAAATTCAAGATTATATATTCCAGTACAACGCTTTCCCTGTATGCTAAAGACAAAGCAGATATAAAACCTATGTACCAAGCACTGCGGAAATCGGCTAAAGATTATAAAGTTTATCTCAAAACGGAAGTGCCGGCGAGACTGCATTACGGGGCAGAAGATGACAGGATGAACCGTATTGGTGATATTCTCCTGATACCTGACTGGCCGAGGGTGTTCTCGGAGAAAACGCCTGGAATGGGGCACCATGGTTTTGATCCCCGCAAAGTAAAAGACATGCAGGCTACGTTTTTTGCATGGGGGCCTGGCTTCAAAGAACATCTTAAAATTCCGGCATTTGAGAATGTCAATGTCTATCCGCTGATTATTAATATCCTGGGGCTGAGTTATACAGAGCAGATTGACGGTAAAATGGAAGTTCTCCGGAAAGTGTTAAAAAAGTAAAATACTTTAACCCGCTCTACATAACAGCGGAATTGGCTATATTTGAGTTACGTCTCAAAATGACATTTATAGACCAAATTAATTGTATGAAAAAACTAATTAAACCTATCCTTTACCTGGTGGCATGCTGTTTTGCCATCTCGCTGTTAGCTATGAATGTAAAACCTAAAAAGATCATTTTCTTTGGTGATTCCATTACCCAGCAGGGCGTTGCCAGCGGCGGGTACGTGAACCTGATCAAAAAAGCACTTGATTCTTCAAAGTATGAAGTAATTGGAGCCGGTATCGGCGGAAATAAAGTATATGATCTTTATCTTCGCCTCGAAGAGGATGTGCTCAATAAAAAACCGGATCTTGTAGTGATCTATATCGGAGTAAACGATGTATGGCATAAACAGACATCACATACCGGTACTGATCTCGATAAATTTGTGAAGTTTTACCAGGCGTTGATCAATAAGATCCAGGCCGGAAATGCCAAAGTAATTCTTTGCACTCCCGCTGTTATAGGCGAGAAAAAAGGCGGCAGGAATGAAATGGACGCAGAACTTGATAAGTTTTGCGAGGCTATCCGTCAGCTCGCACTCAAAAATAAATTACCATTGGTGGATCTGAGAAAGCAGTTTGTGGATTATGATCTGGCAAACAATCCGGATGATGCTGCAAAAGGTGTGCTGACCACAGATGGTGTACATTTAAACCCAAAAGGCAACCAGTCTTTAGCAGACGTGTTGTTGCCGCTATTGAAGTAATTCATATTAATGATATATCAGGATACCATTAACAAAATCATGGACACCGCCCGTATTGAGGAGGTTGTTGGTGATTTTGTGTCTCTGAAGAAACGCGGTACCAGCTTAATCGGCAACTGCCCCTTTCATAACGAGAAGACCCCTTCTTTCCACGTATCTGTTACCAAAGGTATATATAAATGCTTTGGCTGCGGCAAGGGAGGTGATGCTGTGCATTTTATCATGGATCATGAAAAGTACTCCTATCCGGAGGCTTTAAAATATCTTGCACAGAAGTATAACATCGAGGTTGAAGAAAAAGAACAAAGTCCGCAGGACGTTGAGGCCAATAATGCCCGTGAAAGTTTATATGTGGTGTCGCTCTATGCGGCGAATTATTTTTCAAATGAACTCTGGACTGGAGAGCAGGGCCGGGCAATCGGACTCAGCTACTTTAAGGAAAGGGGTTTCAGGGAAGATATCATCAGGAAATTTGAACTGGGTTACTCACCTGATCAGTGGGATGCGCTGATTTTAAGTGCAAAAGCTGCCGGGCACAAGGAGGAATACCTTGAACGTACGGGCTTATCTGTCCGTAACGAGAAGGGAAGGGTGTACGACAGGTTCCGCGGACGGGTAATGTTCCCGATTCATAACTTTACCGGAAGAGTCATCGGTTTTGGCGGAAGAACGCTGAAAACAGATAAAAATGTTCCCAAGTATGTCAACTCTCCTGAAAGTGACATCTACCATAAATCGAACGTTCTGTATGGATTGTTCCAGGCTAAAAAGGCAATCCGCGAGTTTGATAACTGTTACCTCGTAGAGGGGTATGCTGATGTACTTTCGGTACATCAGGCCGGTATAGAGAACGTAGTGGCCTCATCAGGTACTTCGCTTACGGTTGAGCAGATCAGGCTGATAGGACGCTTTACGCAGAACGTTACCATTCTGTATGATGGAGATGCTGCAGGGATCAAAGCGTCGCTCCGCGGGCTCGATATGATCCTGGAGGAAGGGCTGAATGTGAAAGTGGTAAACTTTCCTGACGGCCATGATCCGGATTCATACATGCACAAGGTAGGTGCCGGAGCTTTTAAACTTTATATTGAAAATAACCGCAAGGATTTTATCCTGTATAAAGCGGATATCCTGCTGAAGGAAGCCGGGACAGACCCGATCAAACGGGCTGGCATCATCAGGGATATCGTAGAAAGTATTGCGAAGATCCCTGACGATATCAAGGCTTCTGTTTTTATAAGGGAATGCAGCCGACTGCTGCAGGTAGAAGAACGCATGCTGCTGACCGAACTCAACAAGATAAAGTCGGCCAAAAGCAAAAAGACTTTTTCACAGCAGAATCCGCAGAGACAGCAGTTCTCTCCGGGCCTGGGTTCCGCTTCTGCTGCACCTGACGGGCCGCCGGAAAATCTGTTTGACGATAACTTCTCTCCGGATCTGCCCGAGCTGGAAAGCAGTGTTGACAATGACCAGCTGCAGGAACATGAGATCGTAAGGCTTTTACTGGCCTTTGGGCATGAGCTGGTGAGCTGGGACAATATCGACAATATGTATATCGGCTCGTTTATCATGCAGAACCTTGCTGACGTGACCTTTGAAGACGAGGTTTGCAGGCTCATCATTGAGAATTACAAGGAGGAGATTGAAAATGGGCATTTGCCGGTAGCAAACCAGTTCATTAAAAATGAGAACCGGACAATCGCTGATCTGGCCATTACTTTGTCCACGTCACCCTATTCGCTGAGTGAAAACTGGTACAACAAACACCAGATCTATGTAAGAGATGAAACAGTAAACTTAAAGGCGACGATTCTGGGCGGACTTTTTCACCTGAAAAAGCGCAAGGTAGACCGCATTCTGCTGGGTTTATTGCAGGAAATTAAAACTGAAAATGATCCTGTGAACCAGGAGATACTGATGCAGCGGTATGCCTACATTAAAAATGTAGAAAGGGAGATCTCTAAATTTCTGGGTTCTGTGATACTGAAATAAATAGCTGTAGCAAATTGGAACAACTGGAATAATAGTAATACTGGGAATGGCTTAAAGTAAATACAATGGCAGAACATAACGAACTGGGCAGGTACGGAGAGCTTTTGGCAAAGTCTTACCTGGAGAAGCTTGGCTACATGATACTGGAGATGAACTGGGTTTATGGGAAGGCGGAGATCGACCTGATTGCTTTTTACGAGGGTACACTTATTTTTGTGGAAGTGAAAACCCGGAGGGCTTCGGATCATGGGGAGCCTGAAGATTTTGTGGACTGGAAAAAGGAAAAGCAGCTGGAGTTTGCGTCGGCAGCTTATATCGAGAAAAAGAACCATCAGGGGGAGATTCGTTTCGACATTCTTGCAATTGTTTTTGAAAATAAGGAACTTTATAAAATTAATCATATTGAAGACGCATTCTGGCCTTCGTAATACCTTTAAAATGTTTTTAAAACCTGTTGTAATCCACATATTAAAATGCGCTCTAAACCGTTCTCAAATGATATCTCTGGCTGGTGTGCTTGTCGCAATAACTCTTATCAGTTCCTGTAAAAACGAAGGCGGAAAGGATCAGGTGCCGGGATTTAAAATACCGGAACAGGGGCAGACCTATGGTTTGGGCGAAGAGGTAAAAGTACAGCTGGACATGCCTGCAGAAAGCAAGGTAACCAATGTAAGTTACCTCCTTGATGGCAAGGCTATAGGTTCAAAAACCAGTAAGGATCCGTTTACAATTCAGACGGCTGATCTTTCGCTGGGATATAAATTGATTTCAGCAGTAGTGGACAATGGTGAAAAGAAAGACACGGTAACGATTAACATAGTGCTGAAATCTGCGGTTAAACCTGCTGAATTTACCTATAAGTTAGTGAATGTGTTTCCTCATGATACAAGTTCATATACGCAGGGCCTGGAATACCACAACGGCAGATTCCTGGAAAGTACAGGAGAGTATGGTGAGTCTACTCTCAGATGGGTTGCCCTGGAGTCGGGGAAGGCGCTGGAGCGCATTGCTATTGACAAGAAGTATTTTGCTGAGGGTTCTTCACTTGTAGGCGATAAAATTGTTATGCTGACCTGGAAAGAGGATATCGGATTTATTTATGATGCGAAATCACTCAAGCAGCTAAGCACTTTTCCTTACCAGAACAGCAGGGAAGGATGGGGACTAACCTACGATGGTCAGCACCTGATCAAGTCTGACGGTACCAACCGGATTTGGTTCCTGAACAGCACGGATTATAAGGAAGAAAGTTATATTGATGTATATGATAACAATGGACAGGTAGATGAACTCAATGAACTGGAATACATCGATGGAAAGATCTTTGCAAACATCTATCAGACCGATAAGATTGCTGTAATTGACCCCAAGAACGGCGCTGTAGAACGATATATTGATCTGACTGGTATCTTGCCGGCTAAAGACAAATTTCCTAACACAGACGTTCTGAACGGGATTGCCTGGGATACTGCAGGGAAACGTCTTTTTGTAACCGGAAAGAAATACCCGAAACTGTTCCAAATTAGTCTGGTGGCTAAATAGGTTAGCTTTTTTTCTTCGGTTTGGTCTCGGCGATGTATCCGTTAAAGGTAATTGACTGCTGGTTGTTGTTATTGACTGTCAGTGTGCCGTATCCGGATTCTGTAATTACCAGGTTTAAGGTGTAATTGTCCTTAACATCCTTGGGGCGAACTGCGATATTCCATCCGCCTTTTTTACGGGGACTGCTTTTATAATCAAACTTTTTAGTTTTGAACTTGATCCCATTCTCATCAAGTGTTCCATATTTAGGGGTGTAGGATCTGCCGTAGTATGGAAGGTAAGATACCACGCTGTCTTTTGTGACAGAGAGGTCATAGCTGGAGCCGCTCAGGTTGATCGTTCCGCCGCCGTTGTAACCGGGCATCCTGTTCATGATCTGGTTGATGTCAGCAGCATTCAGCGGAAGAGCTGTAGTAGCTACGAAAACATAGTTTTGTGCTTCAACGATACGGGCGGTAGTCACATTATCGGTCTGGGCCTTAGATTTTACCGCAGTAAACAGCAGGGCAATAAGCAAAATATTTTTAAGCGTTTTCATCTGTACAGGTTTAATTGGTATGTTCATATTTGATTAGTTAACCTTATAAAGGTTTAATTACTCTATAAATATACCAAAAATAAACAGATGAAAACGCTAATATTAAGCTTCTTATCTCCAGCTCTTATACTGGTTAATCAGCCCGTTTGTAGAACCGTCATGAGAGGAAACAGGTTCGTCTCCTTTAAGCTCCGGTAAGATACTTTTTGCCAGTTGTTTTCCCAGTTCAACACCCCATTGATCGAAACTGAAGATATTCCATATAATTCCCTGTACAAAGATTTTGTGCTCGTAAATAGCGATCAGAGTTCCCAGGCTGCGTGGTGTTACCTTTTTCAACAGGATAGAATTGGTTGGCCTGTTACCTTCAAAAACTTTGAAAGGTGAGAGCTTTTTGATCTCTTCGTCAGTCTTACCATCTTTTTTTAACTCAGCATTTACCTGTTCTTCGGTTTTACCGTTCATCAGGGCTTCAGTCTGTGCAAAGAAGTTTGACAGCAGGATCGGGTGGTGCTCACCTATCGGGTTCAGGCTTTGTGCCGGAGCGATAAAATCGCATGGGATCAAACGTGTTCCCTGGTGGATGAGCTGATAGAATGCATGCTGACCATTAGTACCTGGTTCGCCCCAGATGATTGGTCCTGTTTCATAAGTTACTTCTTCGCCATTGCGGTCTACGTGTTTACCATTACTTTCCATATCTCCCTGCTGGAAATAGGCTGCAAAGCGGTGCATGTACTGATCATAAGGCAGGATTGCCTGTGTTTCTGCATCGAAGAAGTTGATATACCATACACCCAGTAATCCAAGGATCACAGGGATGTTGTTCTCGAATGGAGTGCTTTCAAAATGCTGATCTGCCGCATGTGCACCTTCCAGCAATTGCTTGAAGTTATCAAAACCAACACTTAAAGCGATAGGCAGTCCGATAGCGCTCCAAAGTGAATATCTGCCACCAACCCAGTCCCAGAAACCGAACATGTTTTCAGTATCGATACCAAAAGCAGATACGTCTTTGGCATTGGTAGAAAGCGCAGCGAAGTGTTTAGCTACATCTTCCTGTTTTCCGCCTTTGCTCAGGAACCAGTCTTTAGCAGTATTTGCGTTAGTAAGTGTCTCCTGTGTAGTGAAAGTTTTTGAAGCGATGATGAATAGTGTAGTTTCAGGATCTACAACTTTCAGGGCTTCGGCCATGTGTGTACCATCAATATTGGATACAAAATGCATGGTCAGGTGGTTTTTGTAAGCTTTAAGCGCTTCTGTTACCATTACCGGACCAAGGTCAGAGCCGCCGATACCGATATTTACGACATCAGTGATAGGCTTACCGGTATAACCTTTCCATGAACCTGAAATAATCTGCTCAGAGAATTTCTGCATTTTAGCCAATACAGCATTCACATCATCCATTATATTAACGCCATCAGCAAGGATCGGCGTGTTGCTCTGGTTACGTAAAGCAATATGCAGTACCGCACGGTCTTCAGTCTGGTTGATCTTATCCCCGCTAAACATCGCCTTAATGGCTTCATCCAGCTTGCATTCTTTTGCTAATTGCAGCAGTAAGGCAATGGTTTCATCATTAATTCTGTTCTTTGAATAGTCTAAAAGAATATCTTCAAAAATTACTGAAAACTTCTCAAAACGCTTTTCGTCTTCTGCGAACAGCTGTTTTAAGTTTTTGTCATTGATATCAATGAAGTGATCAGCCAGGTATTTGTAGGCTGCGGTCTCTGTAAAGTTTACGGTTGGAAGCATAATGTGGTATTTTTTTTAAATGTACTGGTTTAATTCTATTGATGAAGCTAGTAACAATATTTCTGCCGATAAAATAAATCTCGGAAGATTCGATTATATTTAAGGTAAAAATAACGCTCATATGAAAAGATTTTACTTTGTCCTGTTGATCCTGAGTTCTGCAAATGCGTTTGCACAGAAAAATACAATGAGGGCTGAGGTCGCAAAAAAAGCTGCCGGCATTGAACAGAAAGTGATTGCGTGGCGCCGCGATTTCCATGAACATCCTGAATTGGGTAACGAAGAACTGCGTACTTCAGAAATCATCACCAAACATTTACAGTCGCTGGGCATGATAGTTACTGCCGGAGTGGCCAAAACAGGGGTTATAGGTCTTCTTCAGGGCGGTAAACCAGGACCGGTAGTTGCACTTCGTGCTGATATGGACGGCCTGCCAGTAACTGAGCGCGTAAAACTTCCCTTTGCCTCCAAAGTAAAGACTACTTACAACGGGCAGGAAACTGGGATCATGCATGCCTGCGGACATGATTCACATATGGCAATTCTGATGGGGGTAGCCGAAGTACTGGCTTCGATGAAAAAAGATATCCCGGGGACGATAAAGTTTATCTTCCAGCCTGCTGAAGAAGGAGTGCAGTCGGGCGAGCTCAGCGGTGCAGAACTAATGGTTAAAGAAAATGTGCTGAAAAACCCGGCAGTAGAGGTTATTTTCGGGCTGCATATCAATTCCCAAACTCCTGTGGGCAATATTTCTTACCGCCCGGGAGGGATAATGGCAGCCGTAAACGATATGAAGATCACCGTAAGGGGCAGACAGGCACACGGGGCTTATCCATGGAGCAGTATAGATCCTGTAGTAATATCAGCGCAGATCATCAATAACCTGCAGACTATAGTAAGCCGCAACCTGAACGTTACCGAAAATGCAGGTGTGGTAACAATAGGCTCTATCCAGGGAGGGATCAGATCGAATATAATTCCTGAAAAGGTGGAGATGCTGGGTACTGTAAGAAACCTCAGCAAGGAAGATGAAGCGATGTTTATCGACAGGATCAAAACGATAGTGACCAAAACTGCGGAAGCCGGAGGGGCAACTGCCGAAGTGAAAATTCCCTTCAGCTATCATTACCCGGTTACCTTTAATGATCCTGCACTGACTGCTAAAATGTTGCCGAGTTTAAAGGCTACTGCGGGAGCTGATCATGTGCGGCTAAAGCCTGCTGTAACCGGAGGGGAAGATTTTTCATTTTACCAGGAGAAGATACCCGGCCTGTTTATTTTCCTTGGCGGTATGCCTAAGGGGCAGGACCCGCTGAAGGCCCCATCACACCATACCCCGGATTTCTTTATCGATGAAAGTGGCTTTGTACTGGGAGTTAATGCATTATCTAATCTGGCGCTGGATTATATGACGATGAAGAAATAATTATATATTTGTGGGTATGACAAAAGAACAAATACAGGATTTAAGGGACAGAGTAGCGTCGCTGAGGAGGCATCTTTGACGTCGAAACCCGACTCGAAGCTATTTATATAGAACAGGAGCTTACCTTACAACCGGATTTTTGGGATGATCCCAAAAAGGCCGAAAAGCATTTGGCAGAAATGAA
>NZ_JBEVDX010000032.1:0-3360 GCF_040513095.1 Pedobacter sp.
CATCAAGGCTCAATCTATATTCAGAGTAATTTCCATTGTAGATATTCACTACTCCTTCACCTTCCATAATAAATAGTTGCTCGCTCATTTTATCTAGCAGGTATCTGTCATGTGATACCAATATCAATACGCCTGGAAAATTCTCCAGGAATTCTTCGAGGACATTTAAAGTATCGATATCCAAGTCATTCGTAGGCTCATCCAGGATAAGGAAATTTGGATTCTGCATGAGCACTTTCATTAAATGAAGGCGTTTCTTTTCACCTCCGCTCAGTTTCTCTACCATACCATGCTGCTTTTTGATTGGGAATAAAAAGAGCGTCAGTAACTGGGAAGCAGATATGGTTTGACCATCCGCCATCTTGATGTATTCTGCTTCTTCAGTAACGATATCAATCACCCTTTGTTTGTCATTGAAAGCTAAACCACCTTGTTTGTAATATCCATATACAGTAGTTTCTCCCACGCTAACGCTTCCTTTTTCCGGCTGCTGAAACCCGGTAATAATATTCAAAAGTGTTGACTTTCCAGTACCGTTTTTACCGGCAAGGCCGATTCTGTCAGAGCGTTTGAAGACATAGGTAAAATCATTGATGATTTTCTTCTCCCCAAAAGATTGTCCGATATGATCCAGTTCAAGAATTTTATTTCCCTGGCGGGACATCTTCACGTTCAGCGTTACATTTTTATTGTCTGTCCGCTGCTTGGTTTTACTGTCAAGATCATAAAAGGCATCGATTCTTGCCTGAGATTTTGTTCCTCTGGCCTGAGGCATCCTGCGCATCCACTCCAGTTCCTTCTTTAAAAGGTTTTTATTTTTATGGAAGGTGCTTTCATCAGAAGCTTCACGTTCGGATTTTTTCTCCAGAAAATACGCGTAGTTTCCATTGTAGTTGTAGATTTTACCCCTGTCAAGTTCTACAATTGTATTGCAGACATTATCCAGAAAATACCTGTCATGTGTTACAAGTAATATTGTTTTATTACCTGAAGTCAGTAATTTTTCAAGCCATTCAATTGTATCAATGTCCAGGTGATTGGTAGGCTCATCCAGTACATAAATTTCAGGATCCTCAATCAACAGTTTAGCCAGGGCCAAACGTTTTTTCTGGCCACCAGACAGCGTGGAAATTTGTTGCTGCAAATGGTTAATTCCCATACGGCTCAAAATCGTTTTGATCTCGTGCTCATATTCCCAGGCGTTGTGCTCACTCAATTCTTCATATAAGCGATTGAGGGTATTCTCATCTGGATTGGGGTCTTCAATTAATTCTTCATATTCCTTGATCAGTTGCTGCTGTTTGTTTTCCTGTGAGAATATAAAATCGCTGATTGAATATCCATCCGGAAAGGAGGGCTCCTGGTCAAGGAATCCGATTTTCACAAATTTATTCTTTACAATTTTTCCTTCCAGGGGATTAAACCGCTCGGCCAATAATTTTAATAGAGTACTTTTACCGGCACCGTTAATACCGACAAGCGCAACACGCTGCCCGGTTTGGATGCCTAAAGTTAAATTCTTGAATAACCATTCATCATGGTAGGCATGGCCTAAGTTTTCTGCTGCAATTAATGTGCTCAAAGTATTTTTTTAACGAATTATAGGATAAGAAATTACCTGCAAAAGTAAACATAATTTGCGGGTATCGTATTCATCAGCTGAAGGCTGTGAAATATTAGCGATAAATTACTTAATACTGACCTCAGAAAGGCGGTATTGAAGTGTTAATCAACAAAATACAAACGTAGTTGCAGTTTAAACAATTGATTAACAGCTTAATAAGTAACTTATATGATTGGCTCATCATTTAACAAAGCAAGATATTGGTCTTCTTTTTTTGTCATCAGTGTTTTGGCAACTTTACCCTTGTCTTTGTAACCCAGTAAATGGAGCGTGCCATGGATCATAACACGGCATAATTCCTGCTGTGTAGTACTCCTAAACTGCCTTGCATTTTCCTGTATACGTTCAATGCTGATAAATATATCCCCCAGAATCGTTTTAAGCTCCTCTGAGTTATCAAAAGTGATCACGTCGGTATAAGTGTCATGTTTAAGATATTGCTGGTTTATAGCCAGTAAATATTCGTCAGAGCACAAAATGAAATTCAACTCATCAAGCTGGTATCCCTCTGCAATGATGGTCTCATTGATCCAGTTTCTGATCAGGGTCTTGTTTTTTAGGGTATATTTTACTTCTTCGGAGAAAAAATAGACTGGGGCCTTACGCATATTTTGAATTTACTTCGGCAAATTTAGTGATTTAAAATATGCAGATATTTTATTTTTGTAATAGTAGTTCAGTGTAGGGGGCAGTTTCTGGAGAAATTCTTTTTCACTGAGATTGCTTTTCCTGAATTCTTCAAGCATTTTAGGATAGGATGCAGGGAATTCTTTGCCAGCCTGGCTTTCCCTTTTGCCTTCTTCATCCTGATCGCGGCTTGCCTTTTCTGCATCGAGCAATTTAGTGGTAATTCCCTGTTGCCGTTTTATTGTTTCTTCTTCGAGGCGCTTATTGATCAGGTCTGACTCTGTCATTTTCATCTCTTTCACGAGTTGATTAAGGTTTCCCAGACCGCCTTTGCCATCCTTATTCTCTTCGGCATTTATTTTCTGGAGGGCTTCCCTGATCATTTGCTGCTGCTGAGCCATTCTGGCAAAGCCCTCGCTCATTTTTCCTTTTGGCACGCTGCCTTTATTGCCTTCTTTTTCCAGCTGCTGTTTGGCTTGCTGCATGCTTTTATTCAGTTGATCCTGCATTTTTTGCAATTGCTGCATAGATTGTTTGCCCTTTCCCTTCCCACCTGATTTTGCATTTTTCTTATTCTTTTCCAATTGTTCCAGTGCTTCATTGAGCATCAGGGAAAGGTTATTGATAGAAGTCATTGTATACTGCTGATTTCTGCCAGCCTCCGCAGTTCTGCGTTCTGAAAGGCTTTCCAGGCTTTTATCAACGTTAAAATTGATCTTCTGCATTTCTTCGCCCACAGTACTTTCAATCTGCGGGATCCTTTTGCTTAGTGACGTCAGGCTATCGGCAATAGTTTTCATATTGTCTTTAATTTCACGCTGCCGCTGCACGTTTTTGGTATAGGAAGGATCAGCAGGAAGGATTTTTTTTAAGCTGAGCATCACTTTTTCCTGATCAAATGAGGTTTGCAGCAGGTTTTGCAGCAAACGGCGAAGCTCTTCGGCGTTCAGGTTGTTTTCCATTTCAGCCGAGGCCTGATTGGAATCTTCCAGTTCCTTTGCCATTTTCTGCATTTCCTGTGCAGCTTTTTTTTGGTTTTCGGCTGCTTTCTGCTGCTGTTTTTTGTCCAGGTTTTCCATGCTTTGCTGTTGCTGCTTTTCTACCGTCCG
>NZ_JBEVDX010000033.1:0-10232 GCF_040513095.1 Pedobacter sp.
AGATCAGCGGGCAAGAGTCGAAATTCGTGAGACCAAATCTAAAACTGATAAGTACCAAAAAAATCGGTTTTTAAGGACGCAGCTAGATCGGATGAATGATGTTATCGTTGAGACACGAAATCTACGTGCAGCCATGTGACATATACTGATACAAATTTCAGTGGGAACATATTAATGCCTAAGAACATCTGTTTGATTTGCTAGACTGATTTGCTTTTGCCCCTAAACATTGATATAAATGAAGTTATAGTCACCAAGCACAATATCTCTTTCTTTTCCATGATAGTTTTTTAGGTATATCTTAAGGCTTATCAACTCCAGGAACAGAAGGTTGATTGATAAAAACACTGTTTACTCTTGTGGCTCAATACCCTTCATTTTATTGCTATAACCGATACCTGCAGAGCACATAAATTGATTTTTTAACTGTGGGACGCTTGTTTATTATGACTACAATAATAGTGAGTCTGGCTAAAAAATTGAAAATCAAAACACGGTATTTTGTAGTAACAAATTCAAATAAAATGAAAATAGTAGTTACAGGTTCTTTAGGGAACATAAGCAAACCGCTGTCTGAGGAACTAATAAAAAAAGGACACTCAGTTACAGTAATCAGCAGCAATAAAGATAGAAAACAGGAGATTGAAGATCTTGGTGCAAAAGCAGCTATAGGATCCTTAGAGGATACTCCCTTTCTTCAAAACTCTTTCGAGGGTTCTAATGCAGTCTATTGTATGATTCCTCCAAGTTTCAAAGAGTCAAATGGATTGGAGTATTACAAAAGGATTGGTCAAAATTACAAACACGCAATCGAACAATCACGCGTTGACCGAGTTGTTTTCTTGAGTAGCTGGGGTGCTCACCTGGATAAAGGTACAGGTACAATACTTGGTTGTCATCATGTTGAACGGATATTAGAACAAATAGCAGATGTGCATTTAACCTATATCAGACCGTGTTCAATTTATTATAATTTATATAACTTTATTGATCTGATAAAAAACTCAGGTATCATTGGTACAAATTACAAAGGCACTGATAAATTAGTTTGGGTTAGTCCAACAGATATTGCCGACGCTGTTGCGGAGGAATTCGATAAGGAAATATTAGGGAATTTGGATGTTCGCTATGTTGCAAGTGATGAAGTTACTGCAAATGAGACTGCAAGGATACTTGGCTCGGCAATCGGAAAACCAGAATTGACGTGGACTGAATTTACCGATGAGGCGGTAAAACTATCTTTCCTGAAAATGGGACTGACGGATAGGTTTGCTCAGGATTTGGTAGATTTGAATGCAAGTATTAGTTCAGGGAGAATGGGTGAAGACTATGAAACACATAAACCCGTCCTTGGAAAAGTCAAACTTACAGATTTTGCAAAAGACTTTGCCGCAGCTTACTATAAATAAAAGATCGACATTAGTAAGTCATTATGAAGCTATCTAAACCATATCATATCAAAACGATAAACCAGTTTCATCAATTTAAAAAACTGGCTAAGCCTGAGCACCCGCTAATTACAGTGATTGACGTGGCTGATTTGACGGAAGCTGATGAAACGCTTAGCCTAACATTTGATTTCTACGCCATATCTCTAAAAAAAAATTTTAGAGGAAAATTTAAGTATGGTCAACAGGAATATGATTTTGATGAGGGCATTATGCTATTCATCTCACCTGGGCAAATTTTTAGAATTTTTCAGGAACCAAATGAACCTTCAAAACTATCGGGGTGGATGTTACTTATACACCCCGATTTTTTATGGAGTACCTCATTAGCAAAAAAAATGCATCAGTATGATTACTTTGACTACTCCTCAAATGAGGCTTTGTTTGTTTCTGAAAAGGAAGAAAAGATTTTGAATGCAGTAGTAGAAAATATCAGAACTGAACATCTTTCCAATATTGATAAGTTCAGCAAGGACATTATCGTGTCACAACTGGAGACGCTTCTAAATTATGCAGCCAGATTCTATAGCCGTCAGTTTATTACGCGTGAAAAGTCTAATCACCAAATATTGGAAAAGGTGGAAAATATTTTAAATTCACACTTTAATAGCGGAAATAAGGACCATAAAGGTATCCCCTCTGTGAAATACCTTTCGGATCGCCTGAATGTTTCCGCTAGCTATTTAGGCTCTTTACTAAAATCCTTGACCGGGGAAAACACGCAACAGCATATCCATAGGAAATTGATTGAAAAAGCAAAGGAAAGACTCTCGACAAGCGATTTATCCGTAAGTGAGATTGCTCACGAATTGGGTTTTGAACACGTTCAATCTTTTAGCAAATTATTTAGGGCAAAAACAAATCTCTCTCCACTGGAGTTTAGGCACTCATTTAATTAATACCCCTATTTTTGGAAAAATCATGCATCAGTGGCCATGAAAAACTACAAAACTAAACCAATTTATAATTTACGCCCCGACAAGCAGACAAATATTCCGCACCTCAGGGTTTATAATTTCAAAGGAAGTCATCCTGATGCCGTAGAATTGTTGACACCGCACCGAAAAGATCATTATCTCATCGTAATCACCAGGCAGGCTGATAATCGACAATGGATCGATATGAAGCCCTATATCATTAAGAGAAAAAGATAACTTTACAGGACCGGATCAGATTAGCGTCTGACTGAATTACCAGAAAATGATCCTGATAGCGCGCGGCAGTACTCAAATCCTACTTTCCCAAACTTTTCTAATCATGCTGAAAAATCATGTAATTGCGGATTTAATCCAGCTCTTACTTTGAATCTTTCCCCGTAGGCCATCTTCCCTGTTGAGACATCGATAACCTGCCCACTAACCCCGCATTTGTTAAAACGCAGGGGCGTCCTCTTCTACTGTCCATTTACGACCATGAAGCTGAAGCTCAAGTGATGTTTAAGTTAAAATATCCGTTTTCAGATCATTCTGGTAAGGTTCCACATGGATCAGGGCATCTTTAACGTGCAATCCTGAACGGAGAAGCAGGTCTTTTACCTGATGAGCGATTTCATGAGCGGTATAAACATTCGTATTGCCGTCTACCTCGATATGCATATCCACATAATAGTCCATACCCATTTTTCTGACATGACATTTCTCTACCCTCTTTACCTTCACATGCTGTTCAGCAATCTCACTGATTGCTACGATCAAGTCATCGGTTGGTGCTTTATCCATAATTTCTTCTATCGCAGGACGGATGATCTGATATGCATTGTAAATAATAAAAAGACAGGCGAATAATGCTGCCCAGTCGTCAGCATTTTCGTGGCCCTTGCCCAACAGTAGTGCGACAGAAATCCCGATCAAGGCTGCTACAGATGTAATTGCATCGCTTCTATGGTGATATGCATCGGCAATGACGGCCTGGCTATTAATGTTTTTACCTACATTATAAACATACCGGAAAAGCCCCTCTTTGATAATGATAACCAGGAGAAGAACATACAATGTGTAGGTCTTAGGTAATTCGTGCGGTGTAGAGATTAGCCCTATAGCATGATAAGTAATCCAGGCTGCAGCGCCCAAAAGGAAGAATCCGATAAGAATGGACGCGACAGGTTCAGCTTTACCGTGCCCATAAGGATGACCTTTATCTGCGGGGCGCTGGGCATATTTCAGTGCCCCCCATAATAAACCTGAACTCACTACGTCAGCACCCGATTCTGTAGCATCGGCTATAAGCGCATAGGAATGCCCAAGATGGCCGGATATACCTTTTACAAAAATCAGCATGATACTGATTAAGATCCCTAGCTGCGTAGTGCGGATTGCTTCAGAAGATGAGCTGCTTTTTAATATTTCCATTTTAACTGTTCTTATTTTCTTGTGTGCCTTAATTTTATTTTATTCTCCTTCAGCACTGTTCTTCATCTTCATCAAAATGGCATAGGCGTTCTTGACTACTACCTCGTCTATTTTCTGGCTGGCCCTGATCTCCGTAAAACCTGCAAGACTGGTACCAATTTCTACGGCAACGATCTTGTAACGATCAGCACCGGCCGGTGAAAATACATAATATTTATTTTCCCATTTTACTACGGCTTCGTCTGGTACAGCATCCGCATCCTTGGGGGCTATCGCAATAGCGGCATTCAAAAAAGTTCCTGGTAAAAGATCAGCTCCGTTTTCCAGGTCGCAGTGTACACTGGTTGTGCGGTCGTCCTCAATGCTGCGTTTAATCAGATCAACTCTTGCAACATACTTTTTATCAGGATTAGCTGTTGTCGTGCAGATAATCTTCTGACCAACTTTCAGATTTATGGCATCACCTTCAAAAACCGTAAGGGCAACATGTAATGCGCCGGGACTAATAATTTCAAAAAGGATATCGGCAGCATTCACATATTTACCACGGTTCACATTCACCTTGGTCACATATCCGCTGACCGGGGCATAAACTTTAATCGTCCTGCTGATATTATTCTCATTGAGACTGTTTGGATTGATCCCTATGAGCCTCAGTTTTTCTGCTAGTGCATTGACCATCACCTTTTCATTGTTGTATTCACTTTCAGTCTGCTGGAAAATTTTGTCGCTGGTTGCCTTGGTCAGGTTTAAGCCTTTCTGCCTGTTATAGTCATCAAAAGCAAACCTCAGTTTGTTCTTAGCAGTCAGGTAGTCCTGCTGCAGCTGTATGTACTGCTGGTCTTCAGCGGTTGCCAGGACACTCCCTTTTTTAACGCTCATCCCCGGTATCAGCATCATTTGTTTGATGTAACCGCCCATAGGCACACTTACTGAATAAATATTTTCCGGCGGCACATCTACCACACCATTCACGTTGATCGTACTGTGCATACCTTTTGATTCCGGCTTCCCTATCAGTATTCCCGCATTTTTCACCTGTTCAGCACTGAGCTGCACCTCATCTTTACCAATGATTATTGCTTTTTCAGTGTTTGCTTCTTCTTCCTTTTTATCCGTATGGCTGCAGGCAGCAAGCATGGCCAGGCAGATAAGTCCGCTTGTTAATATATTTTTCATATCTATAATTTATCTGTAGCTGTAATTCTTTCTATTTCAAATGCAGCTTCGTTGAACTGCATTACTTTATCATAATATTCGCTTCGCAGCTGTATCGACTGATTAATCAAAATTACCCAGTCGAGATAGGCAATTTCACCAGCGTTTAGCTTCAGTGTTGCAGTTTTAATTATATCATCCGCGTTGTTAAGTGTCACCATCCGATAGGACCGGATTAGCTTTTCCAGTTGCTGATAACGTTCTGTTGCGTTGATTAGGTCATTATCCAATGTTTTGCGCTGAAGCTCCAGTTCCCTCTCTTTCTGCTGTACTGCAATTGCAGATGCTTTGACCCGGGATTGTTGTGCAGCATAGAATAAAGGTATTCCCAATCCAATGCTCACAGAAGAAAACCGCTTGCTACCGTCATAATACTGCGATGTACCCATGCGATTTGTCTGTGATCCGATAATGCTGGTATTGTTGTATCCAAATATCAAAGAAGGCAGGAGCTTGCTCCTTTCCAGGGACTTCTCCTGTTTGGCTAATATGATCTGCTCTGCACTCAGCTTAAGTACAGGGTTTTCAGTGGTCCCAGGTGTTGGGTTGCCCTCGGATTTTCCCATTACAGCATAAGCGATGCTATCTGCAGCGGGTTCCATACGGCTGCTGCTATTCAGCAGGAAATTAAACCGGTTTAAAACCTGAGTGTAATCGGTTCTCAATAGTTCAAGCTGATTGCTAACTTGCTGCTTCTGGTTTTCTGCGGTGCGCAATTCAAGTACATCCACGTCACCGGATTTAAATCTTTGGGATGATTTCTCGAGGAAGGCACCATAAATACTGTCTGCCCAGATCAGCAGCTTACGCTTCTCGCTCAGTAAAAGAAGGGTGTAGTAGTTTATCTTAACTTCTGTTCTGAGATTCAGCTGTTCGGTATTCATTTGCATCTCGCTGATATGTACATTTGTTTTCAGCACCTGCTTTTGCCGGGAGTAAACAGTTGGGAAATCCACACTCTGCACAATAGAAAACTTATTGTCGTTTTCCAGACTGTTTAGCTTGCCATAGTCAAATGTCAACCCCGTTTTTGGCAGATCAAATGCAGTCTTTGTTAATTGCTCTCTGTATTTTGTGTTGTTTTTTGAAATTTTCAGGCTCAGGTTATTCCTGATTGCAGTATCCAGGGCCGCTTTCAGACTCACCCGCTGCTGTGCACTGGCTGGCAGCGTTGCAGCGATCAGCAGCACAGCTATGATCGCAACGTGTTTTTTAGGGCGGAAATAGCCAAATCCCCTTTCAAACAGCATATATAACATCGGTAAAACAAATAAAGTTAGAAGTGTAGACACCAGCAGGCCTCCAATAACTACAGTGGCCAGCGGTTTTTGTACCGCTCCACCTGCCCCTGTGCTGATTGCCATGGGGATAAATCCCAATGAGGGAACGAGTGCAGTCATCAGAACTGCACGGAGTTTCGATTTTGTAGCATGGATCACGATCCGCTTCACATCTGTCCAGCCTGCCTGCTTTAAGCGGTTAAACTCTGTTACCAACAATATTCCATTGAGTACTGCCACCCCAAAAAGTGCAATAAAACCTACACCAGCAGATATACTGAATGGCAGGTCCCTGATCCACAAAGCGAGTATTCCACCGATAGCTGATAATGGTATGGCCGTATAAATCAACAAGCCCTGTTTAACAGAACTGAAAGCAAAGTAGAGCAACAGGAAGATCAGGAGTAATGCAATTGGCACTACAATAGTTAAACGTGCTTTAGCGGCAGTCATGTTTTCGAAAGAACCGCCGTAAGAGACTGTATATCCTTTGGAAAGATTAAGCTGCTGTCCTGCCTTTGCCTGCAACTCTTCTACGATAGACTGAACATCACGGTCTTTTACGTTAAACCCTACTATGATCCTTCTTTTGGTATCTTCACGCTGGATCTGGTTTACACCTTCAACCTCGTCAATGCTTGCCACCATCTTCAGGGGAATCTGGTTGCCTGCTTTTGTCAGCACCATCAGCCCCTCCACATCACTGATATTCCTCCGGGCTTGTTCATCCAGCCTTACTACCATATCAAAGCGTTTTTCACCCTCATAAACCTGTCCGGCAACCTGACCTGCAAATGCAGTATTCACAACACGGTTGATATCTCCTACATTCAAGCCATATTTTGCCATGCCATCCCGGTTATATTTGATCACCACCTGCGGCATACCGGTCACTTGTTCTTCGTAAATATTGACAGCACCTTTTACCTTTCCGATGATACTTCCAAGTTTTTGGGCATAAGCAGCCAGCGAGTCCAGGTCTTCTCCAAAAATCTTACACACCACATCCTGTCTTGCGCCTGTCATCAGCTCATTAAAACGCATTTGTACAGGAAACTGGAACCCCACGGTGATTCCGGGCACGGCCTCCAGCTCTTTGGTCATTTTAGCGCTCAGTTCCGGAAAGGACTTTGCAGAAACCCATTCCTTCTTGGGTTTTAAAATCACCATCATGTCCCCTGCTTCAAAAGGCATCGGATCCGTAGGCACTTCTGCGCTACCTATTTTGGTCACGATCTTCTGCACTTCAGGAAATTTTGCCAGCAGGATTTTAGAAGCTTTCTGTGTGGTTTCAATTGTATTGTTCAGGTTACTTCCTGTCAGCAATCGTGTTTCTACCGCAAAATCACCTTCTTCCAGCTGGGGGATAAATTCTCCTCCGAGAGTACCCATCAACAGGACGGCGATCGCAAACAGCGAAAGAGTAACGGCAAGAATAGACCTGGGGAAGTTAAGCACTTTATTTAAAGCAGGTTGATAACGTCGTTCTATCCAGGCCATCAACCTGTCAGTCATATTCTTTTTATGGCTGATTTTTTTGTTTAAACACAAGGCTGACATCATAGGAACATAAGTGATCGACATGATGAAGGCTCCCAGTATCGCAAAGGCGATAGTCCATGCCATAGGTTTAAACATTTTTCCTTCCACACCCTCCAGTGAAAGGATCGGGAGATAGACGATCAGGATGATAATCTGGCTAAAAACCGCAGATTTAATCATTGAACCGGTAGATTTTTCAACCTCAGCGTCCATCTGGTTCTGATCGATGCTCTCCAATGTCCTGAAGTGCTTACTGTGTGAAAAACGATGTAAAATAGCTTCTACTACGATTACAGAACCATCTACTATCAATCCAAAATCAATCGCCCCTAAAGACATCAGGTTGCCGCCCACACCAAACTTATTCATGAGGATGATGGCAAACAGCATTGATAATGGAATCACAGAAGATACAATGAGTCCCGCGCGCAAGTTTCCCAGGAAAAATACAAGTACAAAGATTACGATGAGGGCACCCTCCATCAGATTGGTTTCTACTGTACTGATGGCATTGTCAACCATCTTTGTACGGTCCAGAAATGGCTCAATCACTACGCCTTCGGGTACCATCTTTTGAATTTCTGCAATCTTTTCTTTGACCCTTTTCACTACCACAGAGGAGTTTTCTCCTTTCAGCATCATCACCACTGCTCCTGCAACTTCGCCCTGTGCATTATAGGTCATTGCACCATATCGTATAGCCGCCCCGTACTGCACTTTCGCAATCTGGCCCATCAGTACCGGCATTCCGTTAGCCAGGGTTTTCACAACGATTTTTTCGATGTCAGCCAGACTTGTAGTTAATCCCTCACTGCGGATATACAAGACCGTTGGTCCTTTTTCAATATAGGCTCCTCCGGTATTTTCATTATTGTTTTCAAGTGCTGTAAAGACATCACCGATAGTTAGGCCGTAAGCCTTCAGCTGATCTTGTCTGACAGCTACCTCGTACTGTTTGAGCTTACCACCGAAGCTGGAAACCTCTGCTACACCGGGTGTTCCCAACAACTGGCGGCGAACGATCCAATCCTGAATGGTCCGCAATTCGCGTTCATCATATTTGCCCTCATAACCTTTTTTTGGCCGAACAACATACTGATAAATTTCACCAAGACCGGTTGATACCGGGGCCATGGCAGGCGTACCAATGCCGGCAGGAATTTCCTGCTGCACTTGTTGCAGGCGTTCGGCAATCTGTTGCCTTGCCCAGTAAACATCAGTTTCCTCATTAAAAACAATGGTAACGAGTGAAAGGCCAAAACGTGAAAAGCTCCGGATCTGTTTCAGTCCCGAGATGCTGCTGCAGGCCTGTTCAATAGGAAATGTAATCAGGCGTTCTATATCAGGAGCACCCAGCGAAGGTGAAACTGTAATTACCTGCACCTGGTTATCCGTGATATCCGGCAGGGCATCAATAGGTAGTTTTGTAACTTCATAAGCACCCCATCCAACCAGGGAAAGCACAAATAAAGCAATGATCAGCTTGTTCCTGATGGAAAAGCCAATGATTTGATTTAACATAATCAAGAAATTAAAGCATAGACATAAAACTCCTTACCTGATGGTTGACAGGCAGGAAAAAAATTGGGATATAAGGTCTAAGCTAGGGAAATGGGCGGGCGGAAGAGGTTGCCGCACATCGGATTGATATGAAAAAGGTGGTGATCAAATGTCAACACAGTAATTAAACAGAAACTTGCAGCTTTCAGCAACACCAGCTTTTCGGCAGGGACACCGATAGAAATGTGCAGGTGTCCATCCATCTTTTTAAAAGGCAGTTTCATGTCTTCATCATCATCATGATCATCCAGATCATGCCCAAAATAGTGCATATCCAGAAAATCTATGAACCCAACATCAGCATCAAGCTGATGGTGATGCATAAAATGCAGGAAAATCTGGGGTGTTTTCAATACTTCACGCAAAGTCGTGTTAAAAACGAGTATAGGAAGCATTAAATAGAGTACTGCTTTGCTCACGGCATCAAATATAAATATATTTATAGAAGTTAGAACTTGCACTATACCTTTTTTCCTTATGAGGCTGATGTCAGCAATAACATATTCCCTATTTTCGTTGCCCTGTGATAATTCACCAAGGGAATTGATTAATTCATAGGCATAACCGGAATTAAATTACAGTTGAAGTGGATTTCCCAGGTTCAAACCACTACAGACAAGCTAATGTTTGTCGATTTCACTTCTTTTAGCTGTTTATAAGCAGCAGCTTCTGCAGCAAGGAGTTCAATTTTTTCTGTACATAAATCCTCAGTCAATTTCAAAAAGCACGATACCTGATCATACAACGCCTCAGCGTCTGACCGAATTACCAGAAAATGATCCTGATAGCGCGCGGCTGTATAACTTTTGACCATTATATCAAAAAGCCTTTTGCTT
>NZ_JBEVDX010000034.1:0-16870 GCF_040513095.1 Pedobacter sp.
CATATACCGGGGCTTTCCTCAAAAACTAAATATGTAAAGTGCCTACATATTACAGGTAGAACTGAACACCGATTTTTGGAGCAAAGAAGTTTGCACCAATGCTGAAGTTTTTGCTTCCACCGTCATCGTTTCCATTACCATCTTCAAAATTGTGATTATTATAACTGATTCCGTTTACAGAAAACTCAATACCGAATTTTTTGCTCGGGAAGAATGCAAAACCAGGAGATAAGGCAACTCCTACATTGTTGTTTTTGCTCACTTTAGTGAAGTTATCACCGTTTACATCTCCAAGTTTAGTGTTACCAAATTGCATTGGAACTGACAATTGTCCGAAGAATTTAAACTGGTCATTGATTCCTTTGTAGCCACGTACAAACGGACTTACCACAAATGTGTTTGTTTTATTAGAAAAACCTGTTGTTGGGTTAATGGTAGCATAACTATAAGTTTTAGAGAATTGGTAACCGATTCCTGTACCTACAGCAATGTCTTTTGCGATGAAGTAACCTACACTTGGAATTACTGTGAAATTAATGTCTGACTTAGGATCGCCATCAGTTTTGTTTGAATTGAATTCTACGTCACCACCTACCATAAAGTTTCCTTTTTCTGTTTGTGCCTGAGTTGTAAATGCTAATGCTGAAACAGCCAACAGGGATAATAATAATTTTTTCATTTTGTTGCTTTTTTAATTTATAAATGAGTCAGGCGCCTTGGTTTAATGCCTGACTTTCGTTGTCATATAGTCAACACTGATGCCAAAGAATATCCCCGGTTACTTTCTGGAAAGGGCGTTTTTTATAAATCGCTATCAGATAGTGACATAAAATGTTTTAGTTTGGCCCTTATTATTTTGCGATGACAATTAACATAATTTTAACAGCAAATTAACTTTGCCCGGTTTTCGGACAGTTTGACTTTCTTTGTTATTCTGTCAGATTTTGCATGGGTTAGATGGCAGTTTTTTTAATGCTATTTTAATTTCTGCGCCATAAATAAATTAAAATTGAAGGGTTTCAGATAAAAAAATCTAACTTCATTAAAACCTTTATGGCACCTAAAAACGTTACTATAGTATGAGACTATTAATTGAACGAAAACCAATAAAAGTATATCCTGATCCTAAACGTGTTATTGCAAGATTCTTTTTCAATGGAGATGAAAGAGCTAAGGAAGTTATCAGGAGAGTAGTAGCTTTACCGGACAATGAGGTTTTTGGTCTCATTTCACCCATCCTGCAGGAATATTCCAAAAGGCACCGGAACATCACTAAAATACTCGCCCGCAACTGCAAGAAAATTAAATATGCGCTGGATGAACTGGAAATTGATTATGAAAGCCTGAGCAAGTACCAGCGGTTACTGCTCGGATCGTATTTTACCCATGAGTACTCTATTGAGTCGGCCGCCTTCTTTAACCCTTCGGTGGTAGAAGATCCGGATCAGTCAGAACTGGTAGAAGGAGAAAAAAGGCTGATCATCAGTTTCAGGGCCGTGGGCGAAGGCCATATTTCTTCTGTAGTCTTCAGAAGGGCGCTGGTAGACAGCAATGGTAATATCACTGTTCAGCCTGCCGGAAATTATATTGATGAGGCAGAGATCGTGCGGAATGCAGTTTATAACAAAAAGCTGTTCCTTAAGAAAGCTGCAGACTCCAGAATCGACCTGAATATCCTGGATGAGCTGGGTGCAAAACTCGATGATAAATTCGATTATACGGTACTCAGAAGGATTATCCTGGATTCAAGAAACCTGCAGGAAGACGACCTGAGAAAACTGGAATACGATAAAGTACTCTGGCTGTCCGACACCTATCATGAAATCAGTTTCTCCAGGGATACCGATATCTCTGACCGGGTGATCTTTCCAATATCTGAATTTGAACGCAAGGGAATCGAAGATGCGCGTTTTGTACGTTTCGTGAAGGATGACGGAAGTATTATTTACTATGCAACCTATACTGCTTTTGATGGCGCGATGATTATGCCTAAACTGCTGCAGACGACAGACTTTTATGATTTCAAAATCAGTCCGCTGCATGGTGCCGGAGCTGCAAATAAGAACCTTGCCTTATTCCCGAGAAAAATCAATGGCAAATATGCGATGATCTCCCGGATTGACGGATGGAACAATTACCTGATGTATTCGGATAAGCTGACAGTTTGGGATCATCCTGTAAAGCTGCAGCATCCGCAGTTTCCATGGGAATTCATACAGATAGGTAACTGTGGTTCTCCTATTGAGACCGCAAAAGGCTGGCTGGTAATAACACACGGCGTTGGCCCTATGCGCAGGTACTGCCTGGGAGCAAGTCTGCTGGATCTGGAAGATCCTTCCAAAGAGATCGGCCGTTTAACTGAGCCATTGGTGATCCCCAACAATGATGAAAGGGAAGGTTATGTACCAAACGTATTGTATTCCTGCGGTTCTATCATCCACAATGGTGAACTGATCATTCCTTACGGATTATCTGATTACTGCTCTTCCTTCGCCAGTGTGAAAATTGATCTGCTGCTGGAAAAGCTACTGAGTGCAGGTGGTACTATACAGGAAACTATACCAGTGCCGGATCCTTCAGCAAAAAAAGGTAAAGGACAATCTGAAGTGAAGGAACCTTCAATATAGAGGAAACCACAAAGGAAAAAGGATAACATTCAGTAAATGTGGATAGCTTAATAATTTAAGCTGTCCACATTGTTATTTGAATGAATGTAGTCTTTAGACCAAGAAAATTTAGAGGATCTGATGGTAGAGGGCAAGATAGTCTTCTACCATTTTTTCTTTGGAGAACTTTTGGTTTGCCCATTCTGAGCAATACTGACGGTTAATCCCAGCGGTTTGCGTTACCGCATCTACAGCTTCTTCTACGGTACTCACCAGAAATCCGGTCTTTTCATGCCGGATAAGTTCTGGCATAGATCCTCTGTTAAATGCTATCACCGGCGTTCCGCACAACATTGCTTCCGCTACGCTTAATCCGAAAGGCTCGTCAAAGCTTATAGGGTGCAGCAGGGCATAAGCGCCTCCCAGCAGATCGTTTCTTTGCTCCGGGCCTGCTGAGCCCACAAATACTATATCATCGCTTAAAAAAGGTTTTACCCTGTCATTAAAGTAATTTTCATCCTGGATAATCCCTGCAATAATCAGTTTTCTTTTGCTTTTCAGTGCGATCTGAATTGCTTCTGAAGTTCCCTTATCAGGATGTATTCTTCCGAAGAACAAAAGATACTCACCGGCAACAGGATTTAAACTAAAATTTGAAGTATCCAGTCCGTTGTAAACAGTTCCCAAATAATTCAGATCCGGGTGACGATTGGCATCACTGATGGATACGTAATGTCCCTTTTCATTGTACTTCTGGTATACAGGTATGATCCTTTCCGAGGAAAAGCCGTGTATAGTAGTAATTACCGGTGTTTTGATCAGGCCTGAATAGCTGAGCGGCAGAAAATCAAAGTGATTGTGGATCAGGTCAAAACTGTCTGCCTGTTCCATCAGGTTACTGATATGCAGGCATTCCAGTACTTTTGCATCCTGTCCGCGCTGATCCTCATAACCCATATCTACCACACTGTTGAGTGTGGCAGTAGTCAGGGAATCGCCGGTTGCAAACAGCGTCACATCCAAACCGGCAGCAACCAGGCCTTCGGTAAGGTTTGATGCCATTTGTTCCCAGGGTCCGTAGTGGCGTGGAGGAGTTCTCCATGCCACGGGTGATAAAACAGCTATCTTCATTTAAACAGCCTGTTCTTTCATTGGTGCAGCTTCTTTTTTAGCCGTGAATTCATATTCAAACTCAAGCGATTTCAGCACGGTAAGGTGTGAGATCCAGTAAGCCAGCGTACTTTCTGCACCCTGGTTCCTGTTGATGCCGTGAGGTTGTATGCCGTCTCCGCAACCTTTGGTCTCATAGTCATATAATGGCAGTCTCAGACTGTTTTCTCCAATGAACCACTGGTAACTCAGGTACATCTGACTGATATATTTGAGGTCGTGCGTAATCTCATAGGCTTTGAAGTACATCAGTACCATTGCCATAGTTTCAATAGCCTGCTGGTCGTAGATGGCCATATCTTTATCGCGGTGCAGCCATCCGTCATTTCCCACCGGGTTTAAATAACCTTTATCCAGCGTTTTTGCTGTCAGGTATTCCATGCTTTCCAGACCTATCGCAAGCGATTCCTGATCCTGTGTAGTCTCATAATGAGATAACAGTGCCAATGGTAATATCGCATTGTCGTACGTCAGTTTTTCCTCAAACCAATGCCAGTTGTCGCCTTTATTGGCATGGTATGCTGCCTTTAACGGGGTAGCCAGTTTATTTAGCTCATTGATGAAATAATCATCGTAAGGCTGTGATTTCAGGTAGCTGCTCAGTCCGATCATTGTATTTGCCAGTCCGCGGAGGTGTCTCAGTTTATCAAAATGAGGTACCGATTTGATAAACAATTCCTTGGCAAATTCCCTGTAGGAATTATTAGGCGCATTATTGATCAGGTAACCCAAAGACCAAACCGTTCTTCCGAAAGAGTCTTCAGTACCTACTTCATCAAGATATTCCCTTCTGAAACTCAGGAAGTTTCTGAAGTTACCATCGTCAAGCTGCATGTATTGAATATAACTCAGGTAAACCGGCAGTAATTCAAGGGCAACCTTACTTTTATTTTGCTGCCATGCCATAGTCACCATCAGCAATGCCCTGGAGTTATCATCTACACAGTATCCTTCTTTCAGATTCGGGATACCATATTTTGCATGCTGAACAATACCTGTATCATCTGTTAAGCGCTGGATGTGTGCCATACTGAATGCCGGCATCATCTCAGGATCAACGATTGGTTTGTTTTCATCAGGAATTACCTGTGCATCAATTATAGCCTCCTGAAGGGTATTGATAAATACGCTTCCGGTATTTGGCCAGCGCAGGTGCAAGCCGTAGTTATAGGCGTTCTGTTTCAGCTCCTGCAGCTGCTCTTTATTTTTGAATAAGTCGTTTACAATATCAGACAGTGCATCGGCATCTTTGAAATCAAAGAGTTTACCCCTGTTTTCATCCAGAAGTTCCTGTGCATGCCAGTAAGGAGTTGAAATTACTGCAGCTCCCGCACCCACCGCATACGATAATGTTCCGCTGGTAATCTGCGCCTCATTAAGGTAGGGGGTAATGTACATATCTGCTGCCGTCAGATAGTCATATAGTTCCTCTTCAGAAACAAACTTATTAATGAAAATGAGGTTTTTATCTACGTTCAGTTTTTTTGCCAGTCTTTTCAGGCTGTCCCTGTATTCCTCACCAGAGTTTTTGATTACTCCGGGGTGGGTAGTACCAAGAATTACGTACAATACATCAGGGTTTTGTTCTACAATTTTCGGCAAGGCCTCAATTACAGTTTCCAGTCCTTTATTACGGCTGATTAATCCGAAGGTGAACAATACCTTTTTACCTTTCCAAGAAACCGAATTTCTGACATCATTATGAATTTTTGGCTCAAGGTCAGGCACACCATGTTCAATCAGTTTTATTTTATCTTCGGGGATACCATAGATAGTTGTCAGGAATGTAACTGCACGGTGGCTCATTACTACCAGCTTGGAAGAATACTTTGCAATTTCCCTGATAATGGTCAATTGCATGTATGATGGATCCTTTAATATGGTGTGCAGGATAGTGATCAGAGGTTTTTGTAAACGTGCGATCAGGGGTAAGATATATACACCACTTTCACCGCCGTAAATACCGAACTCGTGTTCTAAAATGCAGACATCTGTCAAACTTGTGTTGATATAATCAGCAGCGCGGATGTAGTCTTTTTGATTTTCCTGTCTGATGGTATATTGAACTTCGCTCGGGTATTCGTAGGTACTGAGATCCTCAGAATCCGTCATCGCGACCACAAAACTGTCCGCAGACACCGATTTGGTGTCATGGGCAATTGCTTTTAAAAGATTATTATTAAATGTTGCAATACCACATTCACGAGGAGGGTACGTTGATATATAAGCTATTTTCATAAACAATAAAAGTGAATTCTACAATCTAATCAATTATTCAGCCATATTGTTTGCAATCTCATATTCCCGGAGGAATTTTGGGTAAAATGACCGTGCAGGAACACGCAATAAAGCCTAAGGTTTTAAAAAGCATAAAAAAGCCGGCTATTTTTTGAGAATAGCCGGCTTTTTGTATACTTCCTTATTATTCAGCTTTTTCGGGCACTGCATTGAGGAATACAAAGTTGTGGTCAAACATGTCTAACTTAATTTTGCTGTCTTTACTGATTTTTCCTGCAAGTATTTCCTTAGACAGTTCATTTAAAATACGTTTTTGTATCACTCTTTTCAGCGGTCTTGCGCCAAACTGAGGATCGTAGCCTAATTCCGCAAGCCAGTCCAATGCCTCCACAGATGCTTCTATTTCAACGCCCATTTCTGCAAGGGTATCCTGAACATGCCTGAACTGAAGTTCTGCAATGTTACGTACCTCGCTGCGGTTTAATGGCGTGAACATGATCAGCTCATCGATCCTGTTTAAGAATTCCGGCCTGATGGTTTGCTTCAGCAGCTCGAACAGCTCATTTTTGGTTTTTGCGATCACTTCATCCCTGTTGCTGTCGTCCAGTTCCTTGAAGTTGTCCTGGATCAGGTGCGACCCAATGTTTGAGGTCATGATAATGATCGAATTCTTAAAGTTTACTGTACGGCCCTTGTTATCGGTTAAACGTCCGTCATCCAATACCTGCAGCAGAATATTGAACACATCCGGGTGCGCTTTCTCAATCTCATCCAGCAATACTACTGAATATGGTTTACGGCGTACCGCTTCTGTGAGCTGACCACCCTCATCATAACCAACATATCCCGGAGGCGCACCAATCAGTCGCGATACCGCGTGTCGTTCCTGGTACTCGCTCATATCGATACGGGTCATGGCGTTTTCATCATTGAACAGGAATTCTGCAAGGGCTTTTGCCAGCTCTGTTTTACCTACTCCGGTTGTACCAAGGAAGATGAATGATCCGATAGGTTTGCGTTTGTCCTGCAGTCCTGCCCTTGAGCGGCGGATAGCATCTGATATGGCCTCAATCGCTTCATCCTGTCCTGCAACACGTTTATGCAGTTCAGCTTCGAGGTTTAACAGTTTCTCACGTTCACTGGATACAAGTTTAGTTACAGGAATACCTGTCCATCGGGCCACTACACCAGCTATATCATCTGCTGTAACTTCTTCTTTCAGCATGCGGCCTTCGCCCTGCTGACTTTCCAGGGTTATTTTCAGCTCATCAGCTTTATCCTGTGCTTCTTTGATCTTGCCGTAACGGATCTCCGCCACTTTACCATAATCTCCTGCACGTTCTGCCTGATCAGCTTCGAGTTTGTAGTTTTCGATCAGCTCCAGCTGGCTATTGATACCGTCCACAACATCTTTTTCGCCCTGCCATTTGGCTTTGAGCTCATCCCGCTCTGCAGAAAGGTTTGCAATTTCTTCGCCCAGGGATTTCACTTTTTTATCATCGTTTTCCCGTTTGATGGCTTCCCTCTCAATTTCCAGCTGCATGATCTTGCGGTCAAGTTCATCCACATTCTCAGGTACACTGTCCATTTCGAGGCGCAGTTTTGAAGCGGCCTCGTCCATCAGATCGATCGCTTTATCCGGCAGGAACCTGTCGTTGATATACCTCTGGGACATTTCTACTGCCGCAATGATTGCTTCGTCCCTGATCCTTACTTTATGATGGGTTTCGTATCTTTCTTTCAGACCACGTAGAATAGAGATTGCATCCTGTGTATCAGGTTCATCTACAATTACTTTCTGGAAACGGCGTTCCAATGCTTTGTCTTTCTCCAGGTATTTCTGGTACTCATCCAAAGTAGTGGCACCAATAGCGCGCAGTTCTCCGCGGGCCAGTGCAGGTTTAAGGATGTTTGCGGCATCCATTGCACCTTCGCCTCCGCCAGCACCTACAAGTGTATGGATCTCATCGATAAACAGGATGATATCACCGTCACTTTGGCTTACTTCTTTCACTACAGCTTTGAGCCGCTCTTCAAATTCTCCCTTATATTTTGCCCCCGCAATCAGTGCCCCCATATCGAGTGAGTATACTGTTTTGGTTTTCAGGTTTTGCGGCACATCCCCTTTGATGATCCTGAAGGCGATCCCTTCAGCAATTGCGGTTTTACCAACCCCCGGTTCACCGATCAGGATCGGATTGTTTTTCGTTCTGCGTGAAAGGATCTGGATCACCCGGCGGATTTCCTCATCCCTTCCGATTACAGGATCCAGTTTGCCGGATTCTGCATATTCGTTCAGGTTGCGGGCATATTTGTTCAAAGCATTATAAGTCGCTTCTGCATTCTGGTCGGTTACACGGTTATCGCCTCTCAAAGCGGCAATTGCCTTTTTAAGATCTTTTTCTGTGACGCCCTGGTCTTTTAATAATTTCGAGGTATTATCATTTACTGCAAGCAGGCCCAGCAGGACATGTTCTACGGAAACAAATTCGTCTTTGAATTCTTTCAGATAGGACTGTGCTTTTTGCAGGGCTGAGTTAGATCCTGAAGAAAGATAACCATTGCTTCCGCTTACTTTCGGAAATCTGGCGATCTGTTCATCCAGCTGCAGGTTTAGGTTATTGAGATTTACATTGAGTTTCTTAAGTACATAAGAAACTACATTTTCATCAACAGTAAGCAGGCCTTTAAGCAGGTGAGCTGTCTCAATAGCCTGTTGCTGGTTGCCCTGGGCTATTTCAGAAGCCTGTTGAATCGCTTCCTGTGCTTTTATCGTAAAGTTGTTGAAGTTCATGCCTGAGGGCGATCAAAACAGATGCCATCTTCATTCATCCCCACACATCGGAAATTATGTCCTGAAATTATTTTTTTAACTGAAGAAATGACTGTTCTTGAGTGTCTTGTGCTGAATTTTTGTCTGAGTTGATTACAGCGGAGTTTCTTAACGCAGGGCGATAAAAAACCCCGTTGCCCGTATTGATTCATACAGGCAATGGGGGGAAGTATACTTTTATTTATTTAAGGATCTCAGACAGACGTGCAGTCTGGTGGTCCACAAGTTTTTGTAATGGTCCTGATGCAAGCATCTTCATCATCATATTCAGGTCTGCAGAAAGGATATGTCTGGCGGTAGTTGTGCCATCACCATTGTCTTCTACAGTCCATTTCATTTCAATATCGAAAGGCGCTGCTTCGGATGGTACAGCAGTAAGTTCCTTATTTTCCACACGGCTGGCTATTTTAATGGATAGCTTTGCCATGTTCTGAATGGTAAAAGTTGCCTCATCGGCTGTTGAAGTCCAGTTGTAAATATTCTCTGGCATCAGCTGCTGGTGATTATTCAGATCGGCTAAATAAGTATACACTTGTTCTATGGGCTTATTTACCACAGTTGCACTTTCAATAACGGTCATACTCTATGCTGGGTTTTTATCTAAGTTTTGTCCCCATTCTGATGGGTTTCTGCGCCATTGATTCAATACATCCACATCGCTCTGTGCAATAAAGCTGTTTTCAGCCGCGTATTCTATCAGCGTGTTGTAATTAGATAATGTTGCAAAACGGCATTTTGCTTCTTTGAAGTTTTCATCAGCAATGTCAAAGCCATAGGTAAAGATAGAGACAAGACCTGCGACAGATAAACCTGCTTCTTTCAGTGCATTTACTGCCTGTAAGCTGCTTTTGCCGGTGGAGATCAGATCTTCTACCACAACTACACGCTGACCTTCAAAGATTTCTCCTTCAATCAGACTGCCTGTGCCGTGTTCTTTGGCTTTGGCCCTTACATAGGCAAATGGTAATCCTAATTCCTGTGCCACAAGTACGCCCTGCGGAATACCAGCGGTAGCAACACCTGCAATCAGATCTACAGAACCAAATTCTTCCTGTATCAGCTGTGTAAGTTTCTGTCTGATGTATGTTCTTATTGAGGGATGGGAGAGCGTTACCCGATTATCGCAATAAATAGGAGATTTCCAGCCTGAAGCCCATGTGAAGGGGTTATTTGGCTGTAATTTTATTGCTTTAATTTGAAGTAAAAATTCAGCTACCTTTAATTCAATATCACTTTTATTATACATGTTACAAAATTACTCAAAATAATGCCATCCTTGTATAGGGCAATTGTCCTTTTTTTGCCAGCAATTGATACTCAATGTGATAAATAGCAAGTAATCGGTTTTAAAGTAATTAATACACTAAACCTCTTTGTAAAGCACAGATTTTTTATACTTTTATTTCCGGAAATATCCGGTAAGCGCTTCTTAGAAGCGCTTTTTTAACAACGGTCATACTGATGAAAACATACAGGATTTACATTAACGACAATACACTGATCATAGCGGATAAATTGCCGGAGCAAACGGAAACAATCCAGATGGTAGAAGAGAAGGGCTTTAACTTTAAAACCTTTTATGAGAAACTGGGCAAACTCTCTGCAACCCCTTATGCAATAGTTACTGAAGATCCTAAAACGCTTTTCCGGACGATCAGAAAGAGCCTGACTATCATTAAAGCTTCCGGCGGGCTGGTCAGCAATGCGAAAGGGGAATACCTTTTTATTTTCAGGAATAAAAAGTGGGACCTACCCAAGGGTAAAGTAGAAAAAGGTGAGGGAATGAAAGAAGCCGGACTGCGTGAAGTTGAGGAAGAATGTGGTGTAAAGATCAATAGCAACAACGAACGCCTCTGCAAAACCTATCATGTTTATGAGATGAACGGCAAGCTTGTGCTGAAAAGGACAAACTGGTACAGCATGACCGTTAAAGGCGTGCCCAGGCTGATCCCGCAGAAAGAAGAGGGTATCACAAAAGCTGAATGGCTCAGCGCAGCAGACCTGAAGCCTGTACTCAAGAATACTTACCCATCTATTGTAGATGTGCTCAAAGCAGGCAAGCTGATCAGAGAGAAGGTTTAACTGCCTTTATTATAAAAAAGCAATCGCTTCCTTCGGAAGAAATGGGGTAACGTCGCCATGATTCCGAAGGATATCCCTTACGATGGTAGAGCTGATGGCAGAATATTCAGGTTTGCTCAGGATAAATATGGTTTCCATCTCCGGCATCATCGTCTGATTGATCTGTGCTATTGCCCTTTCATATTCAAAATCGCCTACAGAACGTATTCCCCTGATCATATAGCTGGCATTGATCTTTTTACAGAAATCTACAGTTAAGCCTTCATAAGATTGCACCTCAATATTGTCATAAGCTGCAAAAACCGATTTCACAATAGCTTTTCTCACTTCGCCCGTTAAAAAGCTTTGTTTGGAGCTGTTGAGGCCGATGCCAATAACTACCTTATCAAAAAGGGGCAATGCGCGTTTCAGGATATCGGCATGTGCAATGGTAAGCGGGTCAAAGGATCCCGGAAACAGGGCTGTCTTCATGTTTTATGGCGTATAATTAAAGAAACTGAACGAAGAATTTCCATACCTGCGGGTTTCCGTATAACCCGGCTGGTCTTTTAATTTCAACAAGGAAGGATGTTCTACTACCAGCAGGCCGTTCTCGGTCAGCAGTTTGTTCTTTGCAACCAGCTGCGGTATCAGCGGGATGGTTGGGAGGTCATAGGGCGGATCTGCAAAAATGATCTGGTAAGACTGGTTGTGCTGTTCCAGGAACTTAAACACATCTGCTTTTTTTAGTGCTATTTCTGTCAGTTTGTATTTGTCTATTACGGATTGTACCCAGTAGATACAGCCCGAATGTTTATCTACAGCGGTTACATTTTTGATACCGCGTGAGGCAAATTCAATACTGATATTTCCGGTACCGCAGAACAGATCGAGCACATCACAGCTGTCAAATTCATAGGTATTGTACAGAATATTGAACAGAGCCTCTTTGGCCATATCCGTTGTAGGCCTTACAGGAAGGCTGGCAGGCGCATTCATGCGGATACCTTTAAGTTTACCGCCAATTATACGCATAGGTCAAGAGCTAAAAGGCTGCTGTAATAATGAGCGGGCATATCATCAAGGATAGCCTGGTCAAACTGATCAGCCGGGGGAAGGTTAAAACGAAGGTCTCCGAAGTATTTGCTCAGGCAATTGTAATAGCCATCATCCTTATGGATAATCCCGCTAAGCAATACCGTTGCACAGGCTGTACTCAGTTTCAGTTCCTGGATCAATAGTAAAAGGTAGTAGTTGAACTCTTCCGGATTTTCAATCTGGAAGGTGTTCTGAAAGATCATTTTGCGGTTATCGAGCAGTAGCACGTTAAACGATCCTGCAGTGAAATCGAGTAACAGGGCCGTTCCTTCGGCAGCAGAACCCAGTGCAAGCAGCGGCGTATGGTGTTCATACTTTGCTGCACTGGCCAGCGATTTATCCAGTGTTTCTTCGATAAACTGCTCCAGGTTAAAGACTGATGTAAAACCGAATTTCGCAAACGGGCGCGTATACAGATTGCTTGAAGATGCTTCTGCAAAAAAGTTGGCATAACTGTTCAGTTCATTTTTGTTGAACAGACTGCTGGGAACAGCAATTGTATTTGGGGTATATACTGATACTTTGATCTCGCGGAAGGGCAATCTCAGGTAGCTGTCCCTTTTGATCGCAGAAGCCAGTTCAGCAGCAGTATCTTCACATTCCTGCTGGTCAAAAACAGCCTTAAGCTGCCTGCTGCTCTTGTCGATCACCGCATAGGAAAAGCTGTCTGCAGTGATTTTCAATAACAAATTACAGTCTGATGCAGTATTGGGATCAAACTCGGGATCCACTAATAAAATGCTGTTTTTACTATTGTTCATCTTAACAAAATTAATTCTTTTTTCTATAACCACACCATTGCATATTTGTAAAATGGATAAAGCAGCAATAATTGCACAGTCTTATCAGTTTCAACCCACTGCCGAGCAGCTTGTTTTTTGCCGGCAGATGGCGGAGTTTTTATCGGGAGACCTTGATAACCGGTGTTTTATCTTGAGGGGGTATGCAGGTACAGGTAAGACCACCTCGGTAGCGGCGCTGGTAAAAGCACTGCCCGGATTTAAATTCCGTTCTGCGTTGCTTGCACCAACTGGCCGGGCAGCTAAGGTAATGACCAGCTATTCGGGCCGGATGGCGCTCACCATTCATAAAAAAATCTACCGGAAGAAGTCGGCCGTCTCCACAGAAATGGCATTCCAGCTGGCGCCAAATCTTGCAGAGCGCACACTTTTTATTATAGATGAAGCTTCCATGATCGCGGATGAGTGGAATACCCGTAATGGTTCGTCCTTTTTAAAGGATGTCATGGAGTTTATCTATAATGGTAAGAACTGCGGTGTGCTGTTTGTGGGCGATACGGCACAGCTGCCACCCGTGGGAAGCCTGGATTCCCCGGCGCTGAACAAAATGTATATTGAACAGGCTTTCGGTCTGAAGGTTATGGAGACGGAACTGAAGGAAGTGGTACGTCAGGGACAAAAATCAGGCATTCTTGCCAATGCTTCTATGCTTCGCGACCTGATCAATGCGCATATTGCAAAAGCCGAAAACGGTGGCGATGAGATCAAAATGAAGCTGCCGGAGTTTATCACCAGGGGCTACAAAGATATTTTCCGGATGACCGGGCTCAAACTGGTAGAAGGGCTTGAGTATGCCTATAGTAAATTTGATATAGAAAATTCCCTGGTGGTATGCCGCTCCAACAAATCCGCCAACGTATACAATCAGCAGATCAGGGTAAGGCTGTTGTACCGCGAAGAGGAACTGACCGGTGGTGATCAGATCATGGTAGTGCGGAATAATTATTTCTGGCTGCCTGACAATGAGGCTACATCTTTCATTGCCAACGGCGATATGGCAAGAATTGTAAGGGTAAGGAACGAGGAGGAACGTTACGGATTCCGCTTTTCTGAGGTGCAGCTTGAATTTCTGGATTATCCGGATGCCGGGCATGTAACCTGTAAAGTGATGCTGGATACATTACAGGGGGAAACGCCCAATTTATCTTATGAGGATAGTAAAAAGCTGTTTGAAGGGGTTGCCGAAGATTATATCCATATAGCAAATAAACGGGAGCGTATGCTGGCCATCAAGCAGGACCCCTTTTTCAATGCGCTGCAAATCAAGTTTGCTTATGCGGTAACCTGCCACAAAGCACAGGGCGGGCAATGGGATGCGGTATTTGTAGATCAGGGTTATCTGACTGATGAAATGGTGGATCTTGAATTTTTAAGATGGTTGTACACTGCTGTAACGCGGTCGAAGAAAGAACTTTTCCTGGTCAATTTTGCAGCTAACCTGTTTGGCGAAGCCGCCGAGGAGAACTACTAGCCTGATTTGCGCAAAAGATCAGCGGCTGTTGGCAAATTCTGAAAGAAAAATCTGGTACACAGCTGTATTCAGCCTTTGAAACCTGTTCCATGGATTTCAAAGAGCTATATACAGATGCCCCTTTGTGAATTATTTTTAGTGTGCAGAGTGCGAATCGTCTGTACTCTTACTTTTTATGAGAAATGACAGGGAGTATGCAGCTACAGCAATGATGATAGAAAGACTCAGGATGATAATGGTAACTTCAGTATTTGACATGGTTATGATTTTATTTGCTAATTGTCTGGTAAATTATTAATGGTCAAAAGTAGTAAAATATGGGAAAATTAAGAACAATTCGGGTAACAAAATCAACGCTTATCAGACTGGCCGGATTAATTGACCACTCCTAAATTCTCTTCGATTGCTTTACCTATCGGCCCCAGTGGAAAATTTTCTGATGAATCAGTTTGTAACAACACTTTCCATTTTCCGCTGAACCTGTTCCTTGTAATCTCATAGAAACCCTTTTGATGGATGATTTTGTAAATATTGATAGTCGAAACCGCTTGTTCAACTTTATATATTTCCTGGTCTACATTGATGTGAATACTTTTCATGGTTCTGATTTTTAATACTTGGTTATACAATGATAGTTGCACGAACCCTGCCAGTACACATGCAATCTCCCTGCAGAGCGGCGGAGCTATTTCAAGAAATGATAAAAAAAGATATATTTGTTATCATGCAGCTTTCTCAGATATGCTGTAGCCATCAGTATATGATCAAAACAACAGGTATTTCCTTTATTTATTTCTTCATTTTATGCCTGAGTACTTTGTCTGCCCAGCAAAAAAATGCGCATTCTTTCAAAGTGCTGCCGCTCGGTGTTAAAGGCGGGCTTGACGAGAGTAACCTCTCTGCTTATATGATCGCCCCTGAAGGCAGTGACAACTATATCTGTGCTGACGCTGGGACGGTAAGACATGGAATTGATGTTGCCCTCGCAGGGAAAGCATTAAATGGTAATGCCGATGAGGTATTAAAAGCTCAGATCAAGGGATATCTGATCTCACACGCCCATCTGGATCACGTTGCCGGCCTCATCATGAACTCTCCTGAGGACTCGAAAAAAAATATCTACGCGCTGCCCTCTGTGGCTGCTGTATTAAAAGATAAATACTTCACCTGGAAAGCCTGGGCCAATTTCACGAACGAGGGTGATCTTCCACATCTTGACAAGTATACCTATGTTTACCTGAAAGATCAGGAGAAAATAGCATTAGCCGGCACAGAAATGCAGGTTACGGCACTTCCGCTTAGCCATGGCCCTTCCTATGAAAGTACTGCTTTTCTGATCAGTCATGGAAACAGTTCCCTCCTGTACCTGGGCGATACCGGGGCCGACAGGATTGAAAAATCAGATGACCTGCAGCAGCTCTGGGCATATATAGCTCCTTTGATTAAAAAGCAGCAGTTGAAAGCTATTTTTATAGAAACTTCTTTTTTTGATAAACAACCGGAGAAGCTGCTTTTCGGGCATCTTACCCCACAATTATTGATGGAGGAAATGGGGAAATTAGCTGAACTGTCGGGACTGGATGCACTTAAAAAGGTTCCTATTGTAATTACGCATATGAAATCTTTTGGTGAGACAGCGCCTGAACTGGCCGCCGAGTTAAATAAGGATAATGTTTCCGGCTTTAAACTGGTCTTTCCCGTTCAGGGGAAATTTTTGTTATTTTAATCCATTCATATGCCTGAAAATTTACCTGAACATCTTCAGTTTATGAAAGGGGGCGGCGAAGCCGGGGCACAGATCCGCGCCCGTAACTGGGAGGAAACACCTTTAGGCAATCCGGGCAGCTGGCCGGCCTGTATCCGTATGAGCCTGAGTGTATGTTTAAATTCCAGTTTTCCAATAGCAATGTACTGGGGCCCGGATTACCATATCTTTTACAATGATGCCTACCGGGCGATTGCCGGTGACCGGCATCCGGATATCATGGGCAAGCCAAGGAGGGAAGCCTGGCCTGAGGCATGGGGGGAGATCAAGCCGCAATTTGACGAAGTGATGTCAACCGGCAACTCTCTCCGTAACAAGGACAGACGGTTCCTGATACACCGGTCCGGATTTACTGAAGAATGTTATTTCGATTATACTTTATCTCCGATTGCTGATGAACACGGTAATATCTGTGGCATATTCAATGCCGTGATGGAAACCACTTACCAGGTGATCAATGAAAGGCGTAATCATCTGCTGCAAAGGTTAAATCTTCAGCTTCATAGTTTCCATACAAGTGAACGCGGGTATAGCGAGGCCATTACCTTATTACAACAGTTTAAACATGATATACCCTTTTCACTGCTTTATCAGTACGATGCTTTACATGATCAGTTTATACTGACACAATGTGCCGGTTTGAGCATAGAGCAGGCGGAGCAGGTACCATGGCCCTTAAAACAGACCATTACTTTCGGTGTTTCTGAGGTTATTGGTAAATTACAGGACAAGATCCCGGATTTTGCTTTTACAGACATGCCGGTTGCGGATCTTCAGGCGATAGCGATGCCGGTCAGGTATGCAGATGAGCACATTACCGGAGTCTTT
>NZ_JBEVDX010000035.1:0-90277 GCF_040513095.1 Pedobacter sp.
CAGATCCCTTAATGTTCCCTGACAAACACTAAGAGGGGGTGCTGCGCAAGCAGGCCCCTTTTTATTTGGATATACACCAGATTTGTCTATGTTGTCCGTGATGGTTATAACACAAAGCGGATGAACATAACATCAATGAACGCTGTCCCTGGTCTCTGCTGATAAGAAGCGTTCCTCCAATTCAAGGTATCTCGGAGTCTTTGATTTTAAAAGAAGATAATTCCATATGACCAGCGCGAAACCAGCTAAATCAATACCATACTATTTCTCCTGAATCTCATCTTTTTTAACCTCAGTCGGTTTCGCATCGTTTTCCTGTACCGAATCACTTCCAGTCTCAATTTCTACCTCTCTGGTAGTTACTGCGTAATGGTTTGGCTTAATCTCCGATCCGTAATTAATGGCGTATGCTTTGGTAAATTCAGCACCAAAGAACAAAATAATAGATGAATAATAAGTCCAGAGCAGAAGCACTACAAGAGAACCTGCTGCACCATAAGTAGAACCTACATTGCTTTGATTGATATAAATCGAAATTCCAAACTTACCGATCATAAACAATATTGCAGTAACAACAGCTCCTGAAATAACATCCCTCCATTTGATTTGCGCATCTGGTAATACTTTAAAAATAACCGCAAAGATCAATGAAATGACTCCAAGTGTAATAATCTGGTTGAGGATATAAAAAAAGATAACGGAAACCTCACTGAAGTTTTTTTCCAGTTTAGTGCTAAAACCATCAATCAGGGAGGTCACGCCCAATGAAACCAATAATACAAAGCCTAAACTTATAATTACTGAAAAGGATAAAAAACGGTTTTGCAACATTTTAAGCCAGCCTCTTTTAGGTTTGGGTTTTAAACCCCATATGCTGTTGATAGAATCCTGTATCTCGGCGAAAACTGTCGTTGCACCTATCAGAAGGGTTATCCCTCCAACTACTACAGAGAAAAAGCTTTTGTTGCTCACAGCAGCATTTTTAATGATACCCTGAATCTGCAGTGCACTTTCCTTCCCCAGAAAGTCCACCAACTGATAATATATCTGTCCTTCTATCGCTTCTCTTCTCAATACAATACTGCAGATGGAGATGATAAGAATAACTAAAGGCCCCATTGAAAATACGGTGTAGTAAGCCAGTGAGCCGCTCAGCTTGGTAACTTTATGATCCGAAAATCCTGAAAAGGAATCTTTTAAGACTTTCCACAGACCACTAAATGTTATTTTTTTATTCTTTACGGCTTCCATATTATCTAGTTTCAGAGTATATCATTAAATCAGTTCCTGCCAGAATAACTTATCTAATAATAATTTGTTTTGATTAAAAGTTGATCGGGACATTTGAATCCTGTTCTGCTGCAACTTTGCACGGGAAATTTGTAATTTGTTAAACATATATGTTTGGACAATTGTTATGAAAACATGAACAGACTTTTTACTACAAACTATAATCACCGCGGTTTGGACATCGCACTGCTGATCCTGCGTTTAGGAATCGCCGGATTAATGTTCAGTCATGGCATCCCGAAATTAAATACCCTGCTTGACGGAGCCGAAATTCAGTTTGCTGATCCCTTTGGGTTTGGAGCGACAGTTTCGCTTGCGCTGGCAGTATTTGCTGAGGTGTTTTGCTCGTTTCTGCTCGTTTTAGGGCTTGGAACAAGGCTGGCGGTCATTCCTTTAATGGTCACCATGCTGGTAGCGCTGCTGACAGTACATGCCAATGATCCAATAGGTAAACAGGAACCTGCACTTCATTATCTGCTGGTTTATTTAGTGCTTTTGATTTCAGGAGCAGGCGGTATAAGCTTTGATAAACTGATCAGCCGCAAGACTGCGAGATCGAGAAGAGGATTTTAACGCAATAATTCTATATTTGACCGTTATAGTGTCATAGGATACTATCCTTAATTTATCAAAAGACATGAAAAAATTACTAGTGATATGCTTAGCGGCAGTAACCCTGTTCGGTTGCGGAGTAAATAAACAGGCGCAGCAGATCAAAGCCCTCGAAAAATGTACCTACAGGGTAGTTTCTGCCAGCAATATCTCAGTTGCAGGAACCGATGTGAAACGTTTGATGAATAATCAGGATATTAACCTGGGTAGTCTTCCTGCGCTGGCTTTCGGCTTATTGAGAAAAGATGTACCCCTTAGGGCAACAATCAATATGGAGATTAATAACCCTGCGGGAAATCTCGCAGCGATCAATCAGTTTGAATATAAGATCCTGATCAATAATCAGGAACTTGCTGATGGATTTGTGGACCGCCAGGTAAGCATCGCCGCTGGCCAGACGGTTACAGTACCGGTAGCAGTTAATGTAAATGTATATCAGTTTATTTCCAATGCAAGGGTAATGTCAGAGATTTCTGATTTTCTGCGTGGAGGAGACCGTAAAGGGCTGGTAACACTAAAAATTAAACCTAGTATCATGGTAGGAGGGGCGCTGATCAAATATCCGGGCTATATCACTATCGACAAAGAATTCAGCAGCAAAATACTTCTTTAAGGCTTCACATATTAATGTTACGTTGATTAACAGCAGGATGTTAATTGCTTAAGTATTTTTAATTATTTTCGGCAATTAATATTACTGTATGAATGATCGCCTGTCACTGCTATGCTTCCTGATTGTTGCCCCGTTTTTGCTTAAAGCCCAGTCTTCAGTACAATTGAATGCTGCTGAAATCAGACAGGGGCTGGCTGGTTTAAATGTAACGGGCAGTGTACTGTATATCGCTGCACATCCCGATGATGAAAATACACGCCTGCTTACCTACCTGTCAAAGGAAAAGAAAGTGCGCACCGGGTATTTGTCCTTGACCAGGGGTGATGGCGGACAAAATCTGATAGGAACTGAACAGGGAGACCTGCTGGGACTGATCCGTACACAGGAGCTGCTTGCCGCAAGGCGGACGGATGGTGCGGAGCAATTTTTCAGCCGTGCAAATGATTTCGGATTTTCAAAAACCGCTGCGGAGGCTTTCAAAATTTGGGGCAAAGAACAAATTCTTTCTGACGTAGTCTGGGTGATTCGAAATTTCAAACCGGATGTGATTATTACCCGTTTCCCGGAAGATGCACGTGCAGGACATGGACACCACCAGGCTTCGGCAATTCTTGCCAGGGAGGGCTTTGCAGCAGCAGCAGATCCAAAACGCTTTCCTGAACAGCTGAAGTTTGTAAAAGTATGGCAGGCTAAACGCATTGTATGGAATACCTTTAATTTTGGTGGTAGCGGTAACACCACTTCTGATGATCAGCTGAAGCTGGATGTAGGCGTTTTCAATCCTCTTTTAGGAAAAAGTTACGGAGAAATCGCGGCAGAAAGTCGCTCTAATCATAAAAGTCAGGGTTTTGGCGCTGCCTTACAACGGGGTTCTGCAATAGAATTCTTTAGCCCGGTTGCCGGGGATGCCGCCAAAAATGAGCTGTTTGAAGGTTTAGACTTCAGGCTGGACAGAGACAAAGGCACGGAGAAAGCGCAACAATTGCTGAATACAGTAAATGCAGCCTATGATCCGGCAAATCCGGCAAAATCTATTCCTGCATTACTGGAACTGAAACAGGAAGTGAAAGGACTGCCCTTTAAACATAAGCAGCTTGATGAGCTCATCCTTGCCTGTGCGGGAATATGGGTTGAAACTGTTTCGGCCGAACCTGCGTATTCGCTGGATGGTTCTGTTCCTGTACTGCTGAGTGCTATCTCCCGTGTTGGAGCTGACTTTCCGCTAAAGATCACATTACAGCAGCTTAGCAACGGCAAGGTCATTGATCTCCTTCCAAATCAAATGGCAACACAGACAGTTATTCTGTCTGCCGCGTCGATTGGCCTGACTCAACCGTACTGGTTAAAGCAAACACATCCGATTGGTAGCTATATTATAGATTCACTGAGCCATCTGGGCAGGCCTGAAGCGGCCGCTCCAACAGCAGGGGTATTTAGAATCAGCTTCGGAAAACAGTTTATTGATATTACACGTCCCATAGTTTATAAACATACCGATCCTGTCAAAGGAGAGTTGTATCAGCCTCTGGTGATTGCACCGCCGGTTACAGTAACCATGACAGAAAAATCATTTTTATTTTCCAATAATACCGCCAAGAAAATCAATGTACAGCTGAAGGCCTTTAAAGATGGGCTGAAAGGCCTGATCAAACCAGAAGTGCCGGAAGGCTGGAAGGTTTCTCCGGAGAAAGTGCAAATTGATCTGCCTGAAAAAGGAATGCTGAAGAACCTGGAATTTATTGTTACGCCCGCAGGAAATGTGTCCAGCGGTAAGTTGTCTATATTGGCCACTGTCGATGGTAAAACATATAACCAGGGATTGAAGGTACTGAATTATGACCACATCCCACTGCAAACGTTATTTCCTCCTGCCGAAGCAAAAGTTGAACGGGCAGACCTGAAATTCTCAGGAATGAACATAGCTTATATTGCCGGCGCGGGCGATCTGATCCCGGAATCCCTGACTCAGATCGGTTATCACGTAACCTGGCTAACTGAGAAACAGGTTATTGACGGAGATCTTTCTGTGTATGATGCCGTAATTACCGGGGTCCGTTTGTATAATATCAATGAACAGGTTGCCGCGATGCAGCCAAAGCTGATGGAATACGTGAAAAATGGCGGTACGCTGCTGGTTCAGTACAATGTTAACGGGACGCTGAAACTCAATGATTTGGGGCCTTATCCTTTCAGGATTACGCGTGACAGGGTCACAGATGAAGATGCTAAAGTTAGTTTCCTTGCACCAAACGATCCTGCACTGAATTTCCCGAACAAGATCACTGCAAAGGATTTTGACGGATGGATACAGGAGCGCGGATTATATTTTGCAGATGAAATAGATAAACATTATGTGCCTGTGCTTGGAATGAACGATATCGGGGAGCCGGCAAATAATGGCTCACTGCTGGTTGCTCCCTATGGCAAAGGCAAATTTGTATATACTTCACTGGCCTTTTTCAGGGAACTGCCCGCGGGCGTGCCGGGAGCATATCGTCTGTTTGTAAACCTGATCTCTAAAAACTAAGGCCATGTCAATTCAGCATGAACAGCAGCAGGACCCGGAGGATACTTCGGCCTCAGAGAACAATCTGGATCTTCCTCCTTTTGTAAAAACCTGGAAACAGTTTTACCTGCTCTTAGTTGGCTGGCTGATATTTTTGATTGCAGCTTTTTACCTCTTTACAAAATATTTCCAATGAGTGGTTTAGACTGGGCTGTTTTAATCTTTACACTGATCGTGATTGTATCCTACGGGATGTATAAAAGTCGCGGTGCCCAGAATATCCAGGGATATTTACTGGCAAGTCAGTCTTCACCCTGGTACAGCGTATGCCTCTCTGTAATGGCTACACAAGCTAGTGCAATAACTTTTTTGGCAGCGCCAGGACTGGCATTTTCATCGGGAATGAGTTTTGTGCAGTTCTACTTTGGCCTGCCCCTGGCGATGATTGTATTGTGTATCACCTTTGTGCCTATCTTTCACCGTTTAAAGGTTTACACTGCGTATGAATACCTTGAACAGCGTTTTGACCTGAATACCCGTGCGCTCACAGCGTTTTTATTTCTTATCCAAAGGGGACTTTCTACAGGTATCACGATTTATGCACCCTCGATTATTTTATCAACCATTCTAGATATCAATACTACATATACTACTTTGTGTATCGGCGGAATTGTGGTTGCCTATACTGTTTATGGTGGCAGTAAGGCAGTTTCCTATACACAGATGCTACAAATGAGCATCATTTTTCTGGGGCTGTTTGCTGCGGGGATTATGGTAGTGCATTTACTGCCAGCGGATATCGGCTTTGGCAGAGCGATCAGTATTGCCGGAAAAATGGGGCGTACCAATGCTATTGATTTCAAGTTCGACTGGAACAATCAGTATAATGTATGGAGTGGCCTGATTGGCGGCTTCTTCCTGCAGTTATCCTATTTCGGAACAGACCAGAGTCAGGTGGGGCGTTATCTCACCGGGGCTTCAGTGAGCCAGAGCAGACTGGGATTACTAATGAACGGGCTGGTTAAAATACCCATGCAATTTTTGATCCTGCTGATCGGGGTGCTGGTATTTACATTTTACCAGTACAACCGTCCGCCGGTTTTTTTTAACAGCTTTGAGTTGAATAAGCTTGAAAGAAGCAGTTATAATCCGCAGCTGAATAGGCTTAAGGCAGAGTACGAGCAGACATTCAAAGAGAAACAGAGCGGAGTGAACAAGCTCAGCAAAGCATTGGAACTAGGCGACCAGACAGAGATCAACCAGCAAAGGATTTTCCTGCAACAGGCGGATGAACATACAAAGGCGGTGCGTAATCGGGTAACAGAACTGATGCTGAAAAATGATAGGGACGCTGATATCAATGATAACAATTATGTCTTCCTGAGCTTTGTCACACGGTATCTGCCCAAAGGACTGATCGGATTGCTGATTGCCATCATCTTTCTGGCTTCGATGGGCTCCACCGCCAGTGCGCTCAATTCCCTCGCTTCCACAAGTGTGATAGATATTTATAAAAGACTGCTGAACAAAGAAGCAAGTGATGAAAAATACCTGGCAGCTTCGAGATGGTCTACTGTACTCTGGGGTTTGATCTGCATCGGCATGGCCTTGTACGCCAGCAAAATCGGGAATCTGCTCGAAGCCGTAAATATCCTTGGTTCTTATATCTATGGAACCATCCTTGGCGTTTTTCTTGTCGCTTTTTATATCAGGCATGTGAACGGAAAGGCTGTGTTTTATGCTGCCATTATTACGGAAGTGATCGTTTGTGTCTGCGGATGGCAAAAGGTTGTGGCTTATTTATGGCTCAATCTGATAGGCTGCGTGCTGGTTGTTCTGATTGCGATGCTGATACAACTGTTTTTTAAAAGCAAGGCTGGCACAACAACTGCGATGCAACAGCGGCCGGCGTAATCAAACCTTTTTGAATATCTGATGTTTATGGGTTAAACAAAACATAACCTACTATGAAAACATTAAATTTATTTGCAATAGCTGCTATCGGCGCCTGTTCATTACAAGCTTGTCACAGTCCTGAAACCCGTACAAACCAGGGCGATTCTGCCATGACAGATTCAAGTAAAACTGATACAGCGGGTGGTGCTGTGCCACTGGGTTCTGGTCCTAGTCAGGACAGTTCTACAACCGACAATATGGCTGGCAAAACAGGCGATGTGACCCATCAGTCGAAAGTTGACGGCGATGAGGCTGCATTTATGACTAAAGCTGCTATAGGAGGAATGATGGAAGTTGATGCTGGTAAAGTAGCAATGAAATCAACCAACGCTAAAGTAAAAGCTTTTGCTGCACAAATGGTGGCAGACCATTCTAAAGCCAATGCGGAGTTAAAAGCGCTGGCAGTTAAAAAAGGGATTATGCTTCCGACTACATATCCTTCAGAAGAAAAAGCACATATGGATATGATGGCAAAAATGACTGGTGCTGATTTTGATAAACACTATATCGATATGATGGTTACTGACCATGATAAAACCATAGCGTTGTTTAAATCAGGTTCAGAAGCGCAGGACAAGGAAGTAAAGGATTTTGCCAATAAAACTATTCCTGTGATTACAGGGCATTTTGAAAAAGCAAAAGCTATTCAGGCTGGGATGAAATAAGCTTGATTTAGATTAATATATGCGGGAAGGCTATTTTAATGGTCTTCCCGTTTTTTATTTGACCCAATGCCGTAGTTTCCATTGTGCTAACTCCTCATCGTGTATCATCATTCTTAGGACTCACAAAGGAAATGTGTGTTTCAAATCGATGAATTGGCACATGAAGCATGGGTATATCAGGAGTTAAAGGGCGAAACCGAAGCACGGCTTAATTAAGCTTTTGATTATAACCGTCTCTGAAAGAAGCGATTTCAGCAGTAATAGAAAGTAGTTTTTCTTCTGCGTTTAGCAACTGTTGCTGTAATTCCCAGGCAGCGATGCCTGTGCTCTGTTTCAGTTCAGGTATCATTCTCCTGTAGTAATTGATGCCACTCTGCAGTTGCTCGCTAAACTTTTCATGATACTTCGTTTTTTTAGCATTCAGTTCATGTAACTGCGCATTCAGATCCTGTTTCAGATAATCTATATATAAATTCAACTCATTGATGAACAGATTAGGGCGACTGATTTTAAAACTGATGGGGCTTCGCCCATAAATATGGTTCACCATTTCTTTGAGGGAATAGGTGTCCCCAAAATAAGCAAGATTTGGGCCCGGACAGATACTAACTGCTTTGTTTTCTCTTGGCCGAAGCATATCATTCTTTAAATAAGCCGAAGCGCACAGGCCTTCGCATAAACAAATCTTAGCGGTGATGGCATCAAACCTTTCCTTAAAAATGCTGGGTTCAGTTTCAGTCGCTTCCAGTTCCTTGATTTTCAGGTGCTGATATTTCCGTGATGCGGTACAGATAGGCAGCTCTGTAAATTCTGTATTTGTAGAGAGCAGCTTCTTCTTACAGGGACTGCCCGGTCTTCCCGAGGCAATACGATGCAAACGCTGCTCTTCCATCGTACTCTTGCGGAAGTTATTGTAGCGAACACCAAGGGGAGAGGAATTACTTACGTAATAATCTTCCTGCGTTGCTGCAACGAGTGAATCAAGTGTAACCTGATCTACATTGGTTGCTTCAGGAACCAGTAAAAACGGGCTTCCCCATCCGGCAGCATCAAGTTGATAATGGTTAATCAGGAAGTTATGTTCTTCGGCAGTACCAATTCCACCTTGCGCAGTAATCATTAATGAAGGTCTCGCAGGTGTTCTGATGTTTTTTGTTTCAAGCGCAGCATGGTAGATCGCATAAAGCTCATCACTTAAATCCGTTCTTTTTTGCTTAAATTCTTCCAGGATTGGGCCTAGCAGCAGGCCATCAGTAGCAAAAGCATGGCCTCCGCAGTTTAGTCCTGATTCTATCCTGAACTCATTTACCCATAAACCCTTTTTTGCGAGCATTTTTGCCTGAATCAAAGCCGATCTGTAATCACCAACCTTCAGGATGATTTTTTTTCGGATCAGTCCTGCTTTATCAGGAAAGAAATCCCTGCAGCTTTCCATGTAAGCATACAAGCGCGGGTTTAAACCTGCGGAAATAACTACAGATGAGTATAAAGTGCTATTTGCAAAGCCCCTCATTGCAGCCACAGCATCAGTATAATCATTTCCCAGGTTTTCATGATCAGCTGTATAATTTGCCTTATCCACCTTGGACATGATATTGACATCGATATTGCCTGCCGTCATCTGCCAGCGAAGTTCTTTTTGCAGTACATCCTTTTCTTTGCCTTCTTCCATCTGCATCATATGCCTGTAGATCATTTTTGGCCGGCAGTGTTCTGGCAACAGTTCAAAATAGGTATTGATATCATTTCCTGTATCAAAACTTTGTATCCTCAATAACCGGAACTGCTCATTGACAAGCCTGTGCATCAGATTAAGATAAGCTGTTATTCTGCGTGCCCTTCCGTCTTCCTCATCTTTTCTGATGGGAACGTATTCAATTCCGTTTTCTGCCAGATGAAACTCGCGCATGCGTTCACAAAGCTCATCATCTGTAATAGAGACCACTGAGGTAATGCCATATCTGGCTACTTTTAATGGGGTATCTATCGAGTAGCCTAATCCCAAAACAGGAATGTGAAAAGTATGGTTCATGCGCTTATAATTAAACTGTGCGGCAGCAAAAGACTGCAGAAATTCCAAGCTAAAATATGATGGCCGTCACCATTTAGCATGATCAACATTAATTCCGTTTATGACTGCGATCATAAAATCCTATGCCCGGAGGGCGGATATTTGTCTTAATCAAAACATAAATATTATGGCAACTTTAGCATTAACAAATCAACCAACCCTCTCATTTTGGGCAAGATTTATCACCTTTGCCGACGGTCAGAAAGAAAACAGATTAGCCTGGTTCCTCGTATCTCTTATATTACATGCAACTTTGCTGGTGCCTATTACGTTTATACTTGTGTATTCACTGGACGGACACGTTATCCCTTGTCTGGCAGTAAGCATGGTGATCTTCTTTGCAAACATCGTGGCAAATATGAGCGGTGCCAACACAAGATCTACGATATTTCTTTTTGGATTAAGCTTATTAATACATAGTGTTATACTGATCATCACTGTAGCCGGTATTTAGCTATATTTGTAAAAATACCCTATGGAAAATGCGAGGCTTTTACATGCGATCATCGAAACGGCAATAGATGGGATAATCACTATCGACAGCAGAGGTATCATGGAAAGCCTTAATCCTTCAGCCCTGAAACTTTTCGGCTACAATGCAGATGAAGTGCTGGGTAAGAATATCTCCATGCTGATGCCCGAACCCGACCGGTCAGGCCATGATGAGTATATAGGTCACTATCACCGTACGCATGAAAAACATATCATTGGCAAAGGAAGGGAAGTAAGAGGACTCCGTAAAGATGGCTCCACTTTCCCTTTTCGCCTTGCTGTGAGTGAAGTACAGTACGAAAACCGGAAGATCTTTACAGGTTTTATCCACGATCTTTCAAAGGAAAAAGAAGCAGAAGAACGTCTGAGGGAATACGCAACTGAACTCGAAGCCCTGGTAGAAGAACGTACCAGATCACTCAAGAAAACGGTAACTGCCCTCAGGGAAGCCAAAGAAGAGGTGAGTATCTCCCTTGAAAAAGAAAAAGAACTCAACCAGATGAAAAGCCGTTTTGTTTCGATGGCGTCGCATGAGTTCCGTACGCCGCTCAGTTCGGTGCAGCTTTCGGCTTCACTGATCGAGAAGTATGCGCTGCCTTATGAGAATCCGCAGATTGCAAAACATGTACATAAAATAAAAAATGCTGTTGGCAATCTCACTACCATACTGAACGATTTCCTGTCACTGGAAAGACTCGAGGCCGGAAGGGTTCAGCCCGCATTTCAGGCCTTCGACCTGGTAAAACTTGCCGAAGAGATCACGGAAGAAATGCAAATGATCGCCAAGCAGGACCAGAATATAATCTATCAGCATACCGGACTGGAAAGCACTGTTCAGCTGGATCAGAACCTGCTGAAAAACTGTATGATCAACCTGATCAACAATGCGATCAAGTATTCGGGAGAAAATACCTTTATTGAATTTAACACCGAGATCAGCGGGAATCAGTATATAGTAACCATCAGGGACAATGGAATAGGTATTCCCGATGCCGATCAGAAACACTTGTTCCAGCCTTTTTTCAGGGCACACAATACAGGAAGCATTCCCGGAACAGGACTTGGGCTGAATATCGTACTTCGGTATGTTGGCCTGATGAATGGCGAAGTGCATTTCGAAAGTAAACTCAACCAGGGAACCACATTTGTTCTCACATTTAACAGATAGACGGCTATGAAAAAAATTAGGATCCTGGTTATCGAAGACAATGATGACATCAGGGAAAGCATTGCTGAAATACTTGAACTGGCAGGATATGAAGTGTTTGAGGCAAATAATGGCAAAGCTGGTGTTGATCTGGCCACTACCAATTTACCAGACCTGATCCTGTGTGATATTATGATGCCTGAACTGGACGGTTATGGGGTATTGTATCTTTTAAACAAAAATCTCCGGACTACCGCAACACCTTTTATATTCTTAACCGCAAAAGCGGAAAGGATGGATATGCGTAAAGGGATGGAGATGGGAGCAGACGATTACCTGGTCAAACCTTTTGATGATGTCGAATTGCTGAACGCAATTGAAAGCCGGCTGAATAAAAGAGAGAAACAGGAGAATTTCTACAGCAAATCTATTACCCAGCTGACCAATCTGGCCGCAGGCAATGCGGGGATTAAAGAACTGGATAAGATGATCCTGGAGCGAAAGGTGCGCAGCATAAAAAAGAAACAGATCATTTATTACGAAGGAGATACGGTATCGGGGATATATCTGGTACTGAGCGGTAAAGTGAAAACGATAAAGCTGAGCGAGGACGGTAGGGAACTGCTCACCGGCATGTACGGACCTGATGAATATTTCGGCATCCCAGCTTTGCTTCTCAACGAACCTTATGCGGAAACCGCTGAAGCGCTCGAGGATACCACAGTTTGTCAGCTCCCTAAAGAGATGCTGGAAGAATTACTGAACCGTTACCCTGATGTAGCGAGGCAGTTTATCCATATCCTTTCCAATAATCTCCTGGATAAAGAGGAGCAGTTGCTGCAGCTTGCCTATCACTCTGTGCGCAAACGCATGGCAGAGGTCCTCATCCGGCTGTGTAAACTTGAGAAACAGGACGGCCAGATCAGCCTTCGTATTTCGCGTGATAACCTTGCGGCTATGGCAGGGATGGCAACGGAAACTGTAAGCAGGATCCTGAGTGATTTCAGGGATGAAGGCATTATTGAAAGAAAGGGAAGTCAGATTGGTATCCTGGATTATCCCAAACTGCAGCAGATGAAAAACTGATCAGTATCATATTTCTGACTGATTCATCTCATTCCGGGGCAGTTATTATCCTGCTAATTTTGGTCATTAACAAATCAATCCGGGATGAGAGCAGTAGCTTACAGCATAAAGTCTTTTGAAAAAGAACCATTGGCAATAGCCAACCATAAAAAGCATGAGATCACACTCATATCAAATTCACTTAGTCCCGGGACTGTAAGTTATGCAGAAGGGAAAGAGGCTGTCATTGTGTTTACAGATGATGAAGTTAATGCTTCAGTAATCAATAAACTGGCAGATCTGGGTGTGAAATTCCTTGCGACCAGGTCTACCGAAACCCTGCATATTGACCGGGATGCAGCCGCCCTGCGGAATATTAAGGTTGCCAATGTACCGGCCTCAGCTTTGCTCTCGGTATCAGATCAGGAATTGCCTTTTGCACTTGCAAAAGAGACGATCCTGAACCTTGATCATTGGCAGGAAAATCGTTGTTTAGGTGCGGCATGTATCTGTTCCGGATCCTGCGATCAGACAGTCAAACCAACTGCGCCGGGCCATGAATAATCAGGATCTTATTGCAAAATATCATGTAGCAGCACCGCGTTATACCAGTTACCCCACGGTTCCGTACTGGGAAAATAAAGGTTTCGACGAAGAACGCTGGATCGCGGCGGTGCGCAGTTCATTCAGTCTCAGTAATGCCAGGGATGGTATCAGCCTGTATATCCATTTGCCATTCTGTGAAAGCCTGTGTACGTATTGCGGCTGTAATACCCGGATTACACGTAACCACAGTGTGGAAGTTCCTTATATCATGGCGCTGCTTAAAGAATGGGCTATGTACCTGAAGATTTTTGATGAAAAACCGGTCATCAGGGAACTTCACCTTGGAGGAGGTACCCCTACGTTTTTTAATCCGGAGAACCTGAGTTTGCTGATTGAGGGTATACTTGCACCTGCATCAGTTCATCCGCAGGCGGAATTTAGTTTTGAGGCACATCCCGGAAATACGACCGGGGAGCACCTTCGTGCTTTATACAAGCTTGGCTTTAAACGCCTGAGTTTAGGTATCCAGGATTTCGATCCAAAAGTGCAACTGGTAATCAACAGGGCCCAAAGTGTGGACGAGGTTGCTTTCGTGACTGATCTGGCACGCTCAATTGGGTATACTTCTGTCAATTATGATCTGATTTATGGTCTGCCTTTACAGTCCTCAGAAGGGCTGGCAGCAACAATTGATGCTGTGCTGGAACTCCGGCCAGACCGCATTGCGTTTTACAGTTATGCACATGTGCCATGGCTGAAACCCGGCCAGCGCAGGTATACTGAAAATGACCTCCCGGATGCGGATCAGAAACAATTGCTTTATGAACTGGGCCGCGGTATGCTGAAACATGGCGGTTACGGAGAGATTGGAATGGATCATTTTACGCTTGAATCTGACAGTCTTTACGCTGCGGAGAAGGATGGCAGGCTGCACCGGAATTTTATGGGCTACACTCACCAGTATAGCGAACTGATGGTCGGACTAGGTGTTTCATCAATCAGTGACAGCTGGACAGCTTTCGCACAAAATGTAAAAAAAGTTGAAGATTATCTTGAGCTTGTCAATGCAGGTGAAATGCCTGTTTTTAAAGGACATATCCTCAGTGATGAAGATTTGGTAATCAGGAAGCACATCTTAAATCTGATGTGTACAGGCAAAACATCATGGACTTTGCCAGGACACCGGCATCCGGCATTATTTGAGGGGCTGGATCGCATGAAGCTTATTGCTGAGGACGGACTCGTTATTCTTAAAGAACAGCAGCTTGAAGTTACACCGAAGGGCAAACGTTTTTTACGGAATATTTGTATGGCGCTGGATTCCCGTTTGTGGGCTAACCAGGCGCAAACGCAATTATTCAGCATGGCAGGATAATGACAAAAGCAAACAGGCGCAAATAAATTCTTATCTGCACTCAGCTGCAGTGCTGCCTGAAGGAGCGGGACTAAAATAAGGGATGTCCAGCTCCAGTCCGCGGAATATAAACCAAAGTCCCAGGCAAATCATAAAATAAGGTACTACATTATTGATCTTTCTCCTGAATAGCGCAGTGGTAAAACCTGCGCTGATCCCTGCAATGAACATCAGCGGCAAAGTTCCCAGTCCATACCAGAACATGTAACTTACAGCAGAGCTTACTGCGCCGGTGTTTAGTGCCCCGGCCAGGGCGAGATAGACAAAACCACAGGGCAGAAAACCATTGATGATCCCAATGATCAGGTGGTTTGCTTTGTGTTTAAGCGCGTAACCAAAGACTTTGTTAAAGGGTTTGATGAAAACAGCATCCGGATGGCCAATAGAAAACCTGAATACTCTGGAGGCTGCTGCGGTAATGATCAGCAAACCACATAAGATACTCAGGCCCTGCTGTACTCCGGCCAGCCATATCTGCCTCCCAGCGAAACCAATCAATATTCCCAGTAAACAATACGAGGTAATCCTGCCAGCCTGATAGCTGAGTTTATTAAAGATCAGGTATCCCCATCCTGTTCGAAATGAAGGAACTGCAAATGCAAGGGGGCCACACATTCCTACGCAATGTATACTTCCAAGCAAACCAATCATAAAAGCCAGGTTTTGATAACTCATGATGTAATGATATCGAGATATAAAGATGTAATGATGTGTGACTTATGCTTCTTGCTAAAGAATGATTTCCTGCTCGTAGAGATAACTTTTTTCCTTGCTTATCCATTCAATGATTAACCGCCATGACCCGTTCTTCAACTGTTTTGAAGGGATAATCACCTGGTTGTTTATATTGCTTTCAAAAGGCACAGCTCTGTCCAATGCCTTGTCCGACGTCCTCATGAGTGTGGCGGTACCCTTCGCATGCTGCATGAACCGTATAATGATCATGTCCTGATTTGCAGATACAACCGGTGTAGCATGATCGTTTTTAGTCTGCTCTTTCCGGTTATATACCTTGTTGTAATTGATACCTTTTTCGTAATAATCTGTATCAACCAGCGCGTCTTTCCTGCTGTCGAACATGAGCAGTACCATGACTATGATAAAGAGCATAAAGCTGGCCATACCTAATATGAGTTTCATTCCCCAGTTCATAATTTAATCGTTAGGAGGTGCAATAAATGTGGTTTCAATATGATCAAGCTGTTTCCCGGCAGACAGCAGTCTGAAACCTATGGCAGATTTATACTGCCGGATTGAAGACTGTGGCAGGATCACAAAAAAGGTAATTTTAATACTGGCGCCGGCGGCCAGCTGATTGTCTTTCTGGATATACTGGATTTTTGCAGCCCTGTCATCCGGTACGATCTCAAATCTAAGTTGATGTGTAGTCTTGTTAACCAGTTCTGCATTGTACAGGTTACTTACTGTATGTTCCTTGTCGCGCAGCTGATAAAGTGTTCCGCCAGCCCGGAGAATGGTAGTTTCCACGTCACTTCTTTTCAGGAGCAGGTATGTCAGTGTACCAAGCAACAGGAAAAGTATAGCAGCATAGCCATAAACTCTTTTGTTCAGCGTTAAGGATTCTTTCTGCAGGATCTCATCTTCAGATTTAAAACCAATCAGCCGGATTGGCCTCCCAATCTTGTCCATCACCATATCGCAGGCGTCAATGCAGGCAGTACAGTTAACGCACTCCATCTGCGTACCGTTCCTAATGTCAATACCTGTAGGACAGACCTGCACGCACAAACCGCAGTCGATACAATCTCCTTTGAGTTTTTTCCCTCTGGGTTCTCCCCGCTGATAATCGTATGCTACAATAATGCTCTCGTTATCGAGTAAAACTCCCTGGAGTCGCCCGTAAGGACAAACCACCGTGCAAACCAGCTCCCTCATCCTGGAAAATACAAGATAGAAAACCAGCGTAAACAAAATGATGGAGATGAAACCCGACAGATGCTCAGCGACAGGCTCCTTTATAATGGTTATCAAAGTAGTACTGCCGATCAGATAAGACAAAAAGATGTTGGCAATAAGGAAAGAGATCAGCAGATACACACCATGCTTCGCTATTTTTTTTGCTGCCTTTTTTGTGGTTAACGGTCCGTCATCCAGAACCTTCCGTTGTGCAGGACTGCCTTCTACCCAAGCTTCGATCCTCCGGAATACCATTTCCAGGAAGATCGTTTGCGGGCAGATCCAGCCACAGAAGACCCTTCCGAATACGACTGTGAACAACACGATGAAGATCATGAAAGAAATCAGCGCCAGTACAAAAAGATAAAAATCCTGTGGCCAGAAGATGAGGCCAAAAAATACAAATTTGCGTTCCGGTACATTCAACAAAACCAGCTGTTCACCGTTTAGCCGAATGAAGGGCGTGGCAAACAGCAGGAGCAGAAAAGAGTAGCTGATGAGGGCACGATAACGAAACAGCTTACCCTTAATAAGTTTAGGGTAAAGCCATTTCCTCTTGTTTCCGTCATTAGTAACCTTATTGATCTGGTCTCGGAATTTTGCTGAATTTTGTGACATTTCAGGGTTTTTATTTATTCCTTATTACCTTGCGGTGCTTTTGGACCGGCAGGGTTTGTTCCCTGTAGGGACAACACGTAATTGGCGATGTCTGAGATTTGCTGGGCGCTCATGGATTTCTCCCAGGAGATCATTCCTTTTTCGGTGACGCCATACTTAATAGTCTTGAATACGTCTTTTATCTTTCCGCCGTGCAGCCAGTATTCATCGGTCAGATTTGGTCCGACCAATCCCTGGGCATGGTCGCCATGACAAGGCGGGCAGCGGGTGGCAAATAAGGCTTGTCCGCTTTTGAGGACTGCTGCATCCTTGCTGAGTACAATGTTATTTTCATTAACAGCACTGGCAGCATTTTCCGGACTGGCCAGGAAACTGAGCTTGTCATCAGCTGCTTTTTGCAGCTCCGTTACGTATTCTTCCTCCTGTGATTTACCATAGTGGAATACATGGTAGTTCAGCAGATAGCCGATCCCGAAGATGATGGTTCCGTAGAATAAAGCCATGAACCATGCCGGTGTAGGATTGTTTAATTCAGAAATTCCGTCAAATTTATGGTCCATTACGAGGTCGGCTTCCTCGCTAATAGGTTTCAGCTGCATCAGCTTTGTCCATATTGATGGTTTCTTCTTCTGAAGTGCCTGCAGCGCTTCCTCTTCCAGTTGTCTTTGTGCTTTTTCGTCTGCGCTAGCAAAAGGTGTAGGGTTAATAGTTTCTTTCACATAAAACCGGATCACCCGCAGCAGGAGAAGGGAAACCCATAGTACAATTACTGAGGTGGTCACCATCATAGCGATGACAATGTCCACAGAAGTGATACTGTCAGTCCAGCTGCTGTTAATTACCTCTTTCATCGTCTTCGTCTTTTAATGGGAGTTCGCTCATATATTTGATGTCATCTTTTTTCATGCTGAGCACAAAAATGCCTACCAGGATAAAAAAGATGAGGAAGATGGCTAACGAGCTGAGCAGATACCCCTGGTTTCCCTCAGCATTTTCTAAAAATTGCTTGAACATGTCTTGGTTGTATTGATGTTACTTTGCTTTAATATCTGTTCCGAGGCGTTGCAGGTAAGCTACAATAGCAATGATCTCCCTGTCACTTTTCACTTTGATGTTATTTTGTTTCAGGTCTGCAGCTATGCTTCGCGCCTGTTTTTCCAATGCAGCGTTGGCCATTAGTTCGTATCCTGTTGCGTACGGCACACCAAGTGAACGCATTGCTTTGATCTTTGAGCGGGTAGTGGTAGTATCCAGTTGCTGATTAATCAGCCATTCGTATGGCGGCATGATACTTCCCGGAGACATAGTTTGCGGATCAAAAAGGTGGTTATAGTGCCAGGCGTTGCCATACTTGCCACCTTCACGCTGCAGGTCAGGGCCGGTACGTTTGGAGCCCCAGAGAAAGGGGTGATCATAGACAAATTCACCGGCTTTGCTGTATTCACCATAACGTTCAGTTTCGGAGCGGAAAGGACGGATCATCTGGGAGTGGCAGTTTACACAACCTTCCCTAATGTACAGGTCGCGCCCCTGCAGTTCCAGCGGGCTATACGGTTTTACGCTGGTAATGGTAGGAATATTGGATTTGATGGTGAAGGTAGGCATCATCTCTACCATCCCGCCAATCAGAATCACCACAAGTGAAAGCACCAGGAAAAGCAATGGTTTGCGTTCTAGGAAGCGGTGCCATTTTTTATCGGTTCCCTGTGCAACAAATACGGATGGTAAAGGACTTGCTTCTGCGGCTTCGTCAGCAACGAGACTGCCTGCGGTCATCGTTTTGATTAAGTTGTAACTCATCACGATTACGCCGGTAAGATACAATCCACCACCAAGCGCACGCATCATGTACATCGGCAGGATCTGTTTAAGGGTCTCCAGGAAGTTGGGATATTTCAGCAATCCTTCTGGAGTAAATTCTTTCCACATGAGGCCTTGTGTAAAACCGGCAAAATAAAGCGGAACGGCATAAAATATGATTCCCAGTGTACCTATCCAGAAGTGGAATGAAGCAAGTTTTACCGAATACAGGGTGGTATTGTAGATCCTTGGAATAATCCAGTACAGTACAGCAAAAGTCAGGAAGCCGTTCCATCCCAAAGCACCAACGTGTACGTGTGCTACTATCCAGTCAGTATAGTGTGCAATTGCATTGATCTGTTTTAAGGCAAGCATTGGCCCCTCAAAAGTTGCCATCCCATAACAGGTAATCCCCACTACCATAAATTTTAGTCGCGGATCCTCCCTTACTTTATCCCATGCACCGCGCAGGGTGAGCAGGCCATTGATCATACCGCCCCAGCTTGGTGCGATGAGCATGATAGAAAAAACTGTACTTAAAGATTGGACCCAGGCAGGCAATGAAGTGTAAAGCAGATGATGCGGTCCGGCCCAGATATAAATAAAGATGAGCGACCAGAAATGGAGTATGCTCAGTTTATAGGAATATACCGGCCGGTTAGCCATTTTAGGCAGGTAATAATACATCATGCCCAGATAGGGGGTAGTCAGGAAAAAGGCTACTGCATTATGCCCGTACCACCATTGTACGAGTGCATCCTGAACTCCTGCATAAACATAATAGCTCTTAAAGAAGGAGACAGGAAGTTCTACAGAGTTCACAATATGTAGTACAGCTACAGTAACGAAGGTGGCGATGTAAAACCAGATCGCAACATACATATGCTTTTCACGCCGCCTGAATATGGTACCAAACATATTGATACCAAATACTACCCAGATAAGCGTAATTCCGATATCGATCGGCCACTCCATTTCTGCATACTCATGTGATGTGGTAAAGCCCAGTGGAAGTGTAATGGCGGTGGCCACGATAATCAGTTGCCAGCCCCAGAAGTGGATATGGCTTAGGATATCGCTGAACATCCTGGCCTTCAGCAGGCGCTGTAATGAATAGTAAACACCCATAAAGATGGCATTGCCAACAAATGCAAAGATAACCGCATTGGTGTGCAGTGGCCTGATGCGTCCAAATGTGGTATACTGGCTGCCCATGTTCATGGCGGGCTTAAAGAGCTGCATGGCTGCCAGTAGCCCAACCGTCATTCCTATTATGCCCCATACCACGGTAGCGATAGCGAAATTCCTGACGGTTTTGTTGTCGTAGTAAAACTTTTCGGTCATGTGAAAAAACGTATTATGATTGTGCTGGTAAAAATATGTTTTGCAGGGGGGCGGGGGAGTGATCTCAATTATCGTTGGATATGATCTTCGTCACTTTGATTTTCTTCAGGCTCTTCCGGCGGGTCGTCAAAGAGCATTCTGACGGATGGAGTGTACATGTCATCATTCTGACCGGATTTGTTGGCCCATACAAATGCCATTAAAAAAAGTACAGCCAGTACAATACTCAGTCCGAGCAGGGGATAGATAATGTTCATAAAAGTTTGTTTTTACGCGCGTAAAATCTTGCGCAGAGCGTAGTAAAAAGAATAATAGTTACAGTACTCAGAGGCATCAGGATCGCTGCAATAAGTGGCGAGAGTAAGCCCTGCACAGCAAAGAATAAACCTGTTGCATTGTACAGTACAGAAATTACGAAACTCATATGAATGACCTTTACGGCGTCTTTTGCCTGACGAATAAATTGGGGGAGCTTTTCAAAGGCCCTTCCGTCAAGAATGGCGTCACAGCCCGGGGAAAAGTTATTGATATCATCCGTTACTGCTACGCCCAGGTTGCTTTGTCTCAGTGCACCTGCATCGTTCAAACCATCACCAAGCATCATGACTTTCGCACCGTGGTTTTGCAGGTTAAGGATGTAGTCCAGTTTGTTTTGGGGGCTTTGTTTAAAATGCAGTTGCTGCATCCTTGTGAAAAATGGAGTTAACAATTCCCTGTCCTGGTCCTGATCTCCGGAAAGCAGGTGCAGGTCCTGATCCCTGGCCAGTTTTAAAGCAAGCTGTTTAAAGCCTGCCCTCCAGCGCTGTTCAGAGCGGAAGTATCCATAATATTTATCATCAATCAGAACATGGACCACACTAGCTTTGTCCACTGTGCTGATACCCAAAAATGCAGCACTGCCTATTTTTAGCTGATGTCCATTGACGATTCCGGTGATGCCGCGGCCTACCTGTTCCCTGTACTGATCCACGGGATGAACTGCAGTTCTGTCCAGCCATTTTACCAGCTCCCGGCTTAGTGGATGCCCTGAATTGCGTGCGAGATCGCTCAGTAGCTGCTTTTCTTCTCTGCCGAGCGAGCCGGTAAATTCAAAACCATTGGCTGCCGGATTGGTAATTGTTCCCGTTTTATCGAATACCACCGTGTTGATCCTGGCAAGTTCTTCTATAACAGCAGTGCTTTTCAGGTAAAATTTACTTTTATCGAAGATGCTCAGTACGGCGGCAAGGGTAAATGGAGAACTGAGCGCCAGTGCGCAGGGACAGGCGATGATCAGCACCGCAGTAAATGATGCCGCTGCTTTGTTGCTATCGGTATTGATCCAGAACAGGCCGGCAGCAGTTGCGATCAGGAGCAAAGCAATGCTAAAATATTTACTGGCAGTGTTACTGAAAGTCTGTATAGGATCTTTTTCGCCTGCGAAGGTTTCATTGTTCCATAATTTGGTGAGGTAACTTTGTGAAACGGGTTTCACTACTTCAAGTTCGATGGCCCCCATCAACTGTCTTCCGCCGGCATAAATGATTTCACCCAGTTCTTTTTTTACAGGCAGTGATTCGCCGGTTACAAAACCAAAATCCAGCTTTGCCTCTCCTTTGAGCAGTAACGCATCGGCGGGAATGATCTCATTGCTGCGGATCAGGATGCGATCGCCCGTTTTTAGCTCATTCAGCGGAACCGGTTGTTCTTTTCCGCTGACTATACAGCTGACGGCCACCGGAAAGTAGGAACGGTAATCACGCTCAAAGGAAAGGTAATGATAGGTGCGCTGCTGCATCCATTTGCCGATCAGAATAAAAAACACAAGTGAGCAGAGGGTATCTATAAAGCCTGCTCCGGTATGGGTGATGATCTCTATAGCTGAGCGGATAAACATCACCGCAATGCCCAGTGCAAGGGGAAAATCCAGGTTCAGTATTCCTTTTCTGAGATTTGTCCATGCGGATATGAAGTAGTCACGTGCGCTGTATAGCAGAACCGGTACCCCAAGGGCCAGGTTGATCCAGTTAAAGAACGACTTAAAGTTTTGTTCGAAATTGCTGAATCCAAAGTAATCAGGAAAGCTAAGCATCATCACATTGGCGAAGCAAAAACCGGCAACAGCAATTTTGGTAACCAGGTTTCTCTCTGAATGGTCAGACTGCTGCTGTTTTACCATATCCTGCAGGCTGATTAACGGTTCGTAACCTACTGCCGCCAGCAGTTCAACTACCCTGCGCAAGGATATATGCTGGTTTTTGAAAGTAATGCTGACCAGCTTCTTGGGAAAATCGATGCGCGATCCCGAAATGTCCGGATTAATTTTATACAGGTTTTCCAGCAGCCAGATACAGGAACTGCAATGGATTGCAGGAATAAAAAGTGTTAGTACAGTGATATTGTCGTCCGTATAGTCTACCAGCTCGGACGCAATAGATGGCTCGTCAAGATAAGCAAAGTGTGTTGTTTTTTTCTTTTGAGATGCTCCTGGAACGGCATTGTAGGCATAGTAACTTGTAAGATGATGACTCGAAAGAATAAGGTATACGCTTTTACATCCGGCACAACAGAATTGTTTGTCTGCTGAAGAAAACGGGCTAAGCGGAAGGCTGTCTCCGCAATGATAACATTGCGTATCTATTGATAGGTTTATCTGCTCTTTCATCCTGCTTTTTTAATAACCACAAAAATGGCTGCTGCAATGCCTGGGTAAAATGACCGGAGAAGGCTTAAAAGATGATAGAAGTCACAATTTATCACAGCTATTTATGTGATATTTCGTATTATTATATAATTTTTGTTAGATGATTAACATATATACATGTATTCTGCTGATTTATTTATCTTGAAGCCCGTTGCGAACGCCCTATATGATCACAAGAGATAGAATGAAGACTCATTGGACAAGCCTTACCGGCAGTCCTGAAACCCATACGCTTGAAGCGAGAATTTTTCATATTACCTGTATCTTTACTATTCTGCTTTTTAGCTGTAGTATTTTTTTTAATTATTTCATTGGTTTATATAACCTGAGCCTGCTGCTGATCCCTTCAGTGTTTGTGGCATGCGGACTGTATTATCTTTCTAAGGTCAAGTATCAGCATAGTCTTGCCGTTTTTGTGTTCTGCGTCCTTGGCAATATTTTATTTATCATTTTCTTTCTGAACAATTCTGGTATCAATGGTCCCAGTCTGGTCATATACATGCTGTTTTTCTTTCTGGTGATGAGCATTGTGCCTGTCAGTCAGCGTTTTTTATGGGTAGCGGTGAACATTATAGTCGCGATTTTGCTGATCACCTATCAATATAAATTTCCTGAGGCTGTACCTCTGAAACACCGGGACGGGTTTAGCAGGTCTCTGGATTTTGCCTATGTTTATTTCTTTACCCTTTTGATTGTCTATTTTATTATCACCAATATTATCAACAGCCACAACAGGGAAAAGACACTGGCAGAAAACCGGGCAGAATTGCTTGAGCTGTCCAATCAGTCGAAGAACAAATTATTTTCTATCCTGGCGCACGACCTGCGCTCGCCATTGAATTCGATCCAGAACTTTCTGGAGATGTCGCTGGAGGAGCACCTCAGTGAAACAGAGAAAAAGCTGATCCATTCCAGCCTTTTGCGTGAAACCCGTTATACCCGTCAGATGCTGATCAACCTGCTCTCCTGGAGCAAGACTCAGATGGAAGGGGTGTCAGTGAACCTGACAGCACTCGATCTGCAGGAAACCCTGGAGTCTACCATTTTGCTGCAGGCAAGTTTAGCGGAAGAAAAAGGGATAATAATTAATAACCTGATCCGCGAAGGTATACAGGTAACCGGAGATCATGATATGCTGGAATTGGTTATCCGCAACCTCATCAACAATGCTATTAAGTTTACGCCTTTTGGCGGAGAGATCAATATCTCTTCAGAAGATCATGGAACTGAGTGTTGGATCAGTGTGCAGGATAATGGCGTTGGCATTACTAAATCGAATGAGCAAAATATTTTTTCACTGCAGTCTCAAAGTACTTACGGGACCAATAATGAGAAAGGGGTAGGCCTGGGGCTGGTATTGTGCAGGGAATTTATCCTGCTGCAGCAAGGCAAAATATGGGTTGAAAGTGAACCCAACGAGGGTACCACGTTTTTTATCAGCCTGAGGCTGGCCTGATGTATCAATTTTGCGGATTGAATTTGAATTGAGCCGTTATTTATACACCTTTGCAGCAGTTAAGACCCAGAGATAAATTATGGAAGACCAGAATGAGCTGTCGCGTTTCGGAAAAGATTTTACAGAGCGGGTTGAAAATGCGCTAAGCTGCCTCCAGGAAGGTAAAGGTGTACTGGTTGTGGATGATGAGAGCCGTGAAAATGAAGGCGACCTGATTTTCCCGGCCGCAACAATGACCGCAGAGGATATGGCTTTGATGATCCGTACCTGTAGCGGGATTGTTTGCCTGTGTCTTACCCCTGAAAGGGCAGACCTGCTGGAACTGCCACCGATGGTCCATGTGAATACCAGTAAATACCATACTCCTTTTACAGTAACTATTGAAGCGAAAGAGGGTGTAACTACCGGTGTTTCTGCAGCCGACAGGATTCATACGATCAGGACGGCTGTTGCGGATCATGCCAAAGCTGATGACCTTTCAAAGCCCGGACATGTTTTTCCGTTGAGGGCTAACGCTGATGGCGTTTTTGGAAGACGCGGTCATACTGAGGGCAGTATCGATTTGATGGTTCTTGCAGGCTTAAAACCTGTGGCAGTGCTGTGCGAACTGACCAATGAAGACGGTACTATGGCACGTTTGCCGGAGATTGCCGTCTTTGCTGAAGAGCAGCGTACTACTGTAGTGTCTATTGAAGATATATTCCAGTACAGGTTGTCGCTGCAGGACTAAATTACCTTCATCAGTTCTTCCATAAATAAAACTGCCGATCTTTTCCGGTAAACGCCCTGCTGCCATAAAATTGAGGCCTGGCGGTAAAGTTCTTTTCCTGAGATTGGTATCGCAATAAGACCATCCCAGGTACTGATGGCTTTCTCATTGATAATAGTTACCCAGTTTCCTGCCTCTACCATGGAAAGCAGCGAATGCACATCATTCATCTCCAGTTTAATATTGGGAGAAATGCGGTTTTTCTTAAATATCTCCGTGAGCATGTCCCTGGAGCTGAATCCGCTGCCCTGCAGAATAAGGTCGGTTTTAGCTAAATCTTTTAAAGAGATCTTACTGAGTTTAGCCAGGGGATTATTTTTTGATACCACCATCATCACACGCGATGAAAACAGGGGCTGCATCTCCAGTCCGTCGCCATCTGTCTGTTCATGAAAGGCAAGAATAATATCCAGATCGGCCATTCTCAGTTTATTCTCCAGTTGGCCCGCTGCGCCTGATTCTACATGGACAGTGATGCCGGGGTATTTCTCAGAAAACGGAGTAAGTGCAGGCAGGATCAGGGAGCTGAAGGAATAGGTTACCCCGATGTTGAGTTGTCCGTTCATCATGTTGGCATACTCAAACAAAGCCTGCTTGGATTTCTTGATATCCAGGATGATCTTTTGGGCATGGATGAGGAAGACAGTACCTGCTTCCGTAAGACGAACCTGCTTGCCGATACGGTCAAACAGGGGTGTGCCCAATTCTCCTTCCAGCTGTTTGATCTGCTGGGAAAGGGTAGACTGCGTAACAAAAGAAGCTGCTGCCGCATCCGTAAAGTGAAGCAGCTCTGCTGCTTTGATAAAATAATTGAGTTGCCTGACTTCCATAACCGATCGTTAAAACTAATCAAAATCATTAAATCTATCAATTTTATAAATAGATTATGATTGCCGAAATTTGTTGCTGTAATACAATACAACAAACCATGACTGTTTTTCGATCACTAAAATCACGTAATTTCAAGCTCTTTTTTTATGGACAATCTATTTCCCTGATCGGGACATGGATGCAAAAGACGGCAGTCAGCTGGCTGGTATACCAGATTACCGGTTCTGCATTGTTGCTTGGAGTAGTTGGTTTTGTGAGCCTGATCCCTTCGCTGGTTTTATCTCCCTATGCAGGTAGTCTGGTAGACAGGCACGACCGCTACAGGATTATGGTGATCACTCAGGTGATCTCTATGGTGCAGGCCGGAGTTCTTGCCGGAATGCTCTTTCTGGGATACAATAACATCCTGATGATCATTGGCCTGAGTTTGATACAGGGCATTATAAATGCCTTTGATGTTACCTGCCGCCAGTCGCTCATGGTAGAAATGGTTGATGATAAAAACGATCTTCCCAACGCTATCGCTTTAAATTCTACGATGACCAATTTTGCCCGTATTGCCGGGCCGGCTGTGGCGGGTATTATCCTGAGTACTTTCGGAACTGATGTATGTTTTATCGGTAACTTCTTAAGTTATATCCCTGTACTGGTTTGTCTGTTTATGATGAAATTACATACGCCGGTGATTGAAAAACCTTTGAAAAGCATCTGGACTGAACTGAACGAGGGTTTTAAATATGTTTCAGGTGATAAAGAACTTAGCAGCATGCTTACGATGCTGGCGATCAGCAGCTTGTTTGTGATGCCCTTCAATACGTTGATGCCGATTTTTGCAAAAGATATTTTTAATGGAGATGCAAAGACCTTCAGCTGGTTTGAGAGTGCTGCAGGTTTAGGATCTATTGTCAGTGCTATTTATCTGGCTAACCTGAAAAACAACAGTACGCTGATGAAACTGGTAATGATTGCAAGCGGGATACTTGGTACCAGCCTGTTATTACTTTCCTATGCGCCGCAATTGCCTGTTGCATTGCTGTTTATGGGGTTGTCTGGTGTAGGAATGATGGGCCAGAGTTCGGCGATCAACACCTATATCCAAACGCACGCTGTTCCGGAAATGAGAGGCCGTGCTATCAGTTATTATGTAATGGCTTATCAGGGACTTATTCCTGTAGGCAGCCTCTTAATCGGATGGCTGGCCCATTTAATGGGCCCAAGGCCAGCGGTACTTGTAGAGGGTTTAATTGGTTTAACTGCCACTGCTGTTTTTGTGTATTACAAGACGAGAGACATAGCAGTTAAGACAGCATAAGTTACAGCGCTGGCTCCTTAAAAAACCAGCACTGTAAGCATTATTATACTTTCAATCCTGCAAACATGCTGAACAGGATGATAAACAAAACTACGGCAGTGAGCACAATATAAAGCCTGTCCTTTTCAATGATAAAGGAAACCAGGGAAAAGAAAATGCGGACAATAGGGGTAGCGATCAGGATGACCACTCCCAGCTGTATAATCTCTGCAGCGCTGCCATTTGCAAGGCCTTTAAGAATACCTGTGAGACTTGTATAACCTGCCGGCTCGCCATTAAATGTAGTATAATGCGGTGACCCGGAACCCTTCTGGTACAGGTACCAGATCCCACCGATGATGGCTACGGATCCTGATATAAATACCCCTAACCTGAGTACCTGCCCGATCAGCTGCTCCATATCATAATCGGTCATTTTTTTATTTTCGTTGTTTGTCATGATGTTTAGAATTTATGGTTCAAACCATTGTAGATCATATTCAGCGCTATCAGCGTGATCGCTGCGCTAAAGATGATTTTAAGTGAGCTGACATTGATCTTCATCAATAATTTTGATCCGGTAAATGCCCCGGCCAGTACGCCAATGATGACCGGGAATGCAATTCCGGGATCAATATATCCTCTCTGCAGGTAAACTACAGCACTTGCAGCGGCAGTAACACCAACCATGAAATTACTGGTAGTAGTACTCACCCTGAAGGGTACTTTCATAGCGGTATCCATCGCCAGAACTTTCAGTGCGCCCGAACCGATGCCCAGCAAACCGGAAAGCATACCTGCGACGGTCATGATCGAAAATCCGGCACCGACGTTGGTCAGTTTATAATCTACTATTCCCTCTTTCGTAGGATAAGAACTGTTGAGCTTGAGTTTGTAAGACCACTTGCTTCCTGTCAGTAGGGCTGCCTCGCTTTTCTTCCTCAGCGTCATTGCTGCTGAAAAGATGAGCATGACGCCAAACAGGATCGCAACAATATTTACGGGGGTATATATGGCAAGGATAGCGCCTATTACCGCTCCCATTGTAGTCGCGATTTCGAGGAACATTCCCAGGCGGACATTGGTAATCCCCTCCTTAACGTAAGCACTTGCAGAACCGGATGAAGTAGCAATTGAGGCCACCAATGCAGCGCCAATGGCATAACGTATGTCTACATGGAAGAACAGTGTAAGCAATGGAATGATCACCACACCGCCTCCAAGGCCGGTAAGAGAGCCGGCCAGTCCCGCAAGATAGGCGCCCAGTAATAGGATCAGGGTAAAAGTGAAAATAGTCATGGTGTATTAATAATTGTGGTGTAAGATACTTTTTAAAAGTTGTTCTGCCGACTTCTGGTCTTTATTTGCAATGGCAGCAGCGAGATCCTCGTGTGATTGCTGGTTGCGCTGAAAATGTTCGATGCTTTGCTCTCTTGTAGAAAAGAAGTCGTGCAGTACCAGGCTGAAGTTTTCATACAGATCAGACAGCACCTGGTTGCCTGAAGCTTTTGCGATAGCAATGTGGAAAGCAATATCAGTATCCGCACACTTTTTCAGCTGACTGGCTTCGATGGCTTTTTTCCGCTGGATCAGCAGTTCCTGCATTAGTTCCACATGAGCAGTTGTGCGCTTTGAACAGGCGAGGCGGACAATTTCATTCTCGAGCACGGCACGTACAGTATTCAGTTCCTCATAATCAGCCCTGCGCAAACGCTGGGTAAGAGACTCGTCTTTAATTTTTGAGGCGACGATGGTTCCCGATCCCTGCTGTACTTTGAGTATACCAGAAATGGCCAGGGTTTTTATGGCTTCTCTAATGGTAGAACGCCCAACCTGGTAAAATTCCATGAGTTCCGGTTCAGCAGGAATCTTATCTCCCTTTTTTAACCGGCCTGACGAGATATCCTTCTTGATACCCGCAATCACTTTGTCTGAAAGATTCATATTTTTATGTTTGTAAACATCTGATGTATCTGCAATAAACATCTGACGTTTCAAAGGTGTGAATTATTATTGAAACATCTGATGTTTTACTGATAATTGTTACATATTAAAGACTGGGTTCAGCATCATATCGGATATGTAATTGTATCAAGACATCAAGATGTCCTGACATAAAAAGATGTTATGCCTTCCGATTTTTTTACTAATAGTTTCTTTTTACAGGATATAATTTATAGGTTTACAAAAACTTTAGGGGTGCCTTGCGCTGAGATATACCCTTTGAACCTGATGCAGTTAGTACTGCCGAAGGGAAAAGTAAGGCAATATCCGATTGTCTTTTTCCTCTCCTGTTACAGGTCATTCCTATCGTTCAAAAAAAAATGAAAAGATGGAAATTACTGTAAACAACCAACCCCTTACGCTTGATGGTCCCTCTTCTGTGTCGCAGTTGCTTACCGCTGTTTTACAGGTTCCGGGAACCGGGATCGCTGTAGCTGTTAACCAGGCTATCGTATCGAAATCTGACTGGCCGGAACATGTGCTCCGCCAGGGTGATCAGGTTGTCCTCATTAAAGCCACGCAAGGGGGCTAATCCGCTTTTCCGCTTAATAATTTTAAAAATTAGCTATGAAAACAGAAAAAACTCCAGATGGCGAAGTAATCAGCCGCAGGCCTTTCCCGGCTTCCCGAAAAATCTTTGTGAAAGGTGAACTTCATGATATTGAAGTTGCCATGCGTGAAATCAGCCTCAGCGAAACAAAAATCCATAATGGCTTTGGGCTTACTGAGCAAAATCCTCCGGTAACCATTTATGATACCAGTGGGCCTTACACTGATCCCAACGCGCTGATCGATGTGAAAGCGGGCTTGCCCCGGATCCGGGAGCAATGGATTGCAGGCAGGGGAGATGTCGAAAAGTTAGCGCAGATATCCTCTGAATACGGAACCAAACGCCTCAATGATCCCTCGCTTGATCATCTGCGTTTTGCATTTCAGCACCAACCCTACCGTGCAAAAGCGGGAAGTAACGTGAGCCAGATGCACTATGCCAGGAAAGGGATTATCACTGCCGAAATGGAATATATAGCGATCAGGGAAAACCAGCGGATTGACCTGGTGAATGCGCAGCTGGGAGATCAGGCGGCTACGATGAACCACCAGCATCAGGGACATAGTTTTGGTGCCAATACACCACAGGGATATATCACCCCTGAGTTTGTGCGTCAGGAAGTTGCTGCGGGCAGGGCTGTGATCCCTTCTAACATTAACCACCCGGAGTCGGAGCCGATGATCATTGGCAGGAACTTCCTGGTAAAGATCAATGCCAATATTGGCAACTCTGCGGTCACATCGAGCATTGAGGAAGAAGTGGAAAAAGCCGTATGGGCATGCCGTTGGGGCGCAGACACAATTATGGACTTGTCGACCGGAAAAAACATCCATGAAACCCGGGAGTGGATTATCCGCAATTCTCCCGTGCCGATTGGTACCGTACCGATTTACCAGGCACTTGAAAAAGTGAACGGCAAGGCAGAAGACCTGACCTGGGAACTCTTCAGGGATACCCTGATCGAACAGGCAGAGCAGGGTGTGGATTATTTTACTATCCATGCCGGTGTGCTGCTGCGCTATATTCCGCTGACAGCCAAACGGGTTACAGGTATTGTGTCCCGTGGCGGATCTATCATGGCCAAATGGTGCCTCGCGCATCACCAGGAAAGCTTTCTTTACACCCACTTTGAGGAAATCTGCGAACTTATGAAAGCGTATGATGTGGCTTTTTCACTCGGTGACGGACTCAGGCCGGGCTGTATTGCAGATGCAAATGACGAAGCGCAGTTTGCAGAACTGGAAACACTGGGGGAGCTGACAAAGATTGCCTGGAAACATGATGTACAGACGATCATTGAGGGGCCGGGACATGTGCCTATGCACCTGATCAAAGCAAATATGGAAAAACAACTTGAGTTTTGTTCTGAAGCTCCCTTTTATACATTAGGGCCGCTGACTACGGATATTGCTCCGGGATATGACCACATTACTTCGGCAATCGGGGCAGCCATGATCGGCTGGTTTGGTACGGCGATGCTGTGTTACGTTACCCCTAAAGAGCACCTCGGTTTACCAAATAAAAAAGATGTAAAGGATGGCGTAATTACCTATAAAATTGCTGCCCATGCGGCGGATCTGGCAAAGGGTCATCCCGGTGCACAGTATCGTGATAATGCACTGAGCAAGGCGAGGTTTGAGTTCAGATGGGAAGACCAGTTTAACCTTTCCCTGGATCCGGATACGGCAAAGGAATTTCACGATGAGACCCTGCCGGCTGATGGTGCTAAGATCGCACATTTCTGTTCGATGTGCGGCCCGAACTTCTGCTCCATGAAAATCACACAGGATGTGCGGGAGTATGCTGCTAATCAGGGTGTAGATGAGGAGGCTGCACTTGCAAAGGGGATGCAGGAGAAGTCGCGCGAGTTTACAGAAAAGGGAAGCGAGATCTATTTATAAGGATACATGGAGCTCATAGTAGTCACACAGCCGGATTATTTTGAATGCGAAGCTGAGCTGATCAATCAGTTTTTTGCTGAGGGACTGCGCTTGCTGCATATCAGGAAACCAGATAATGACGCTGTCAAATTCAGGTCGCTGATGAAGGGGATTGACCCGGAATATTATCCCTTAATCTCTATTCATCAGCACCATGAACTTGCAGTAGAATTTGGCATCAGGCGCTTACATTTTAAAGAGCAGCAGCGCAGGGCGCTATCGGATGATGGGTTTTGTCTGAGCAGTTCTGTGCATGATCCGGCGGAGCTTTCAAAGCTGAATGGTTTCAGTTATGTTTTCTTCGGGCCTGTGTTTAACAGTATCTCTAAAACGGGTTATAATACTGTGCTGCCGGATGACTTTGTTTTACCCGATCATCTGCTGAAGGTATTTGCAATAGGGGGTGTGGAGGCAGGGAAACTGCAGCAGCTACAACAAATGAATTTTGATGGGGCTGCTGTACTGGGTAGCATCTGGCTTTCAGATTCGCCCCTCAAAGAATTGCGAAATTTGATAAAATCAACCAATGATCATAGATAAACTACATTATATCTCTCAGGCAGCAGCTCAGGGTTCCCACCTGGCAGCCATAGAGAAAGTACTTAAGAAGGGTGGGAAATGGATACAGCTGCGTGTCAAAGAACAGGCGGAAGAAGAAGTTCTGGAACTGGCCATGGAAGCCAGGCTGCTTTGTAGTGCATACAACGCAAAACTGATCATCAATGACTATCCGCGGATAGCGCTGGAGGTCGGGGCTTATGGAGTACATCTGGGTCTGGATGATATGCCTGTCCCGGAAGCCAGGGCAATTCTGGGCCATTCCAAATGCATTGGTGGTACTGCCAATACATTCGGTGATATTCTCAGAAGAGCAGCTGAAGGTGTGGATTATATAGGACTGGGTCCATACTGTTTTACCACAACCAAGAAGAATTTGAGTCCTGTCCTGGGACTGGAAGGGTACTGTCGTATCCTGCAACAGATGGATAAAGCGGGTATAGCTATACCTGTCATCGCGATAGGTGGGATCGGACTGCCTGATATAGACCTTTTGTTGTCTGCAGGGGTCCATGGTATTGCAGTTTCGGGATTATTAACAGGAAGTAACAATTTAAACGAAGATTTTTATGTTCAGTATAGCAGATAAAGTATTTGGCTCCCGTTTACTGACGGGTACGGGGAAATTTAATTCAGCGGTGCTGATGGAGGAAGCACTGCTGGCCTCCGGTTCTGAACTGGTTACAGTAGCTTTGAAACGGGTAGACCTGAAAAGCCAGGACGATGACATTTTGAATCACCTGAAGCATTCACATATCAGTTTGCTGCCCAATACTTCGGGTGTGCGCAATGCCAGAGAAGCAGTTTTTGCCGCAGAGCTGGCAAGGGAAGCGCTGGAAACCAACTGGCTGAAACTGGAAATTCATCCTGATCCCAAATACCTGATGCCCGATCCGATTGAGACATTAAAGGCAACGGAAGAACTGGCAAAGCTGGGATTTATCATTCTGCCCTATATCCATGCAGATCCGGTTTTATGCAAGCGGCTGGAAGATGCAGGAACAGCTGCGGTAATGCCGCTGGGATCTCCCATCGGCAGTAACAAAGGATTAAAGACAATAGATTTTCTGGAGATCATCATCAGTCAGAGTAACGTTCCTGTAATTGTTGATGCAGGTATAGGCACGCCCTCAGATGCTGCCCGCGCAATGGAAATTGGTGCGGATGCAGTTCTTGTCAATACGGCCATTGCAGTTTCAGGTGATCCTGTACGGATGGCGGAGGCTTTTAAGATCGCTGTCATTGCCGGCAGGATGGCCTTTGAAGCAAAGTTGGGTGCTATCAGTTCACAGGCTGCTGCAAGCAGTCCTTTAACTTCTTTTCTGGATGAGCTTTAATGAACTTTTTGATACTTACAGCTGGGAGCAGACCAGTAAAAGTATCTATGCAAAGAATGCTTTAGATGTAGAGTCCGCTCTTGCAAAAAAAATGCGGACGCTTGAGGATTTCAAGGCGCTGATCTCCCCGGCTGCCGCTCCTTACCTGGAGCAGATGGCGCAGCTGAGCAGGGCGCTGACGCTTAAAAGGTTTGGTAAAGTGATGCAGTTATATGTTCCGCTTTATCTTTCCAATGAATGCAATAATATCTGTACTTACTGTGGCTTTAGTTTCGATAATAAGGTAAGGCGCAAAACATTATCACCAATGGAGATCATGCAGGAAGTGGCAGCCATCAAAGAGATGGGGTATGACCATGTGCTGCTGGTAACAGGAGAAGCCAATCAGACCGTACATACAGATTATTTTAAAAAAGTGCTGGAACTGATCGGTCCGCATTTTTCCCATATTTCGATGGAGGTACAGCCTATGGATCTGGAGGATTATCAGGAACTGATTCCGCTGGGCCTGAATACTGTGCTGGTCTATCAGGAAACCTATCACCGCGAAGATTACAGAAAACATCATCCAAAGGGCAAGAAATCAAATTTTGAATACAGGTTAGAGACGCCGGACAGGTTAGGTGCCGCAGGGATTCATAAAATGGGATTGGGTGTACTGATCGGGCTGGAAGACTGGCGCACAGATTCTTTCTTTACCGCTTTGCACCTTGGTTACCTGGAGAAAAAATACTGGAAGAGCAAGTATAGTTTGTCTTTTCCGCGGCTGCGGCCCTTTAGCGGGGGCCTGGAGCCAAAAGTGGAAATGACAGACAGGGAGCTGGTGCAGCTGATCTGTGCTTACCGGCTGCTGAATGAAGAGGTAGAGCTTTCAATTTCTACACGGGAATCTACTGTGTTCCGTGACCATATCGTTAACCTCGGGATTACAGCAATCAGTGCCGGTTCAAAGACTAATCCGGGAGGGTATGCAGTGGAGCCGGAATCTCTGGAACAGTTTGAAATCTCGGATGAACGGAATCCTGCGCTGATCGCGGAGATGTTGCGGAGGCAGGGCTATGAGCCGGTTTGGAAGGATTGGGACAATAGTTTGACCTAAACTTCAGATCTGAGTGTAATTTAAAACAATTTTAAAACGGACAGTGTTAGCCTGTTAAAAGCTGTTTTTCTGTTATGCCGTTTAAGCCTTTCCATCTCTTCCTTTTTTCAATGCTTTATTTTCTACCATTTACGGCTTTAGCCCAGTTTAGTGACAGCACACATTATTCTGTAAATTATACAACAACCGGATCGATCAATAAAACAAATGACGGAGATACATACCTGCTGAATAACGCAGCAAAATTTGGTATCAGAAAAAAAACTTTTAATTTAAATTTCAGTAACAGCTGGGTTTATGGAAAACAGGACAGGGAACTGACCAACAACGATTTTTCTTCATCGCTTGATTTTAATTTGTATAGTGCAATTCCTCATTTCTTTTATTGGGGCCTTGCTACATATAATACCAGCAGGTCGCTTAAAATCAATAACCAGCTGTTAGCCGGAGCAGGAGTAGCCTACAGTATTTATGACAGAAAGAACGTTTATATAAACGTCAGCGACGGAGTTTTGTTTGATAGCAGTGACCTGCTGTTAGAAAATGATGTGCCTGATGTATATCAAACCTACAGAAACTCCTTAAGGGTGGTATTTAAGTTTACCATCAGGGAATTTATTACAATTGACAATTCAACGTTCTTTCAGCCCTCCTTAAAAAAGTGGGAAGATTATAATTTCAGATCTAACTCGGCACTTTCTTTCAAAGTTAGCAAATGGCTTAATTTAACCACAGCCCTGAACTATAACCGCATATCAAGAACAGACCGCGAAAATCTGCTGCTGACCTACGGCTTGTCATTTGAAAAGTATTTTTAAGGATTATTCGTGATATGTTTGAATGGATCACTGTATTCGGATATGTTTGTATCCGTATCACCCAAGTATAAATGAAACCAGCGTTTAAAATAATTGTTCCTTCCCTTTTACTATTCTCCCTGCTGGGATGTAAGTCGCGAAAACCAATGGACAAAATCTACCAGTCTGAATTTTATAGTTTATCAAAAAATAAAGTTACCCAGGGCGCTTATGAAGCAGTAGCCCAATCCCCAACTGCAATAAGTTCCAATTACGAAAGTCCTGTAAACCACGAGATCAGCCCAGCTGTGTCATTCAAATTCAGCATCAATGGGAAAGACAACGAAATGGCTTCGGGAAAGAACCACCTGATAAATGTCATCTCTGACAAAGGGTACTTTGAAAGCCCGGTAATCAGGTTCGGACAGCAATATACAGATCCGGACAGCCCGGATAAAGGCATTTTCCTCCAGCCAGATACAAAATTTACTGTCCGGTTAGACCTGAAGAACGTACTTGAAGAATTTAAAGAAACCGGTTATTATACCACTTTTGATGGTACAAAAATCTATAAAACAGATTTCAAGGGTGTATTTATTGCAGGCAATACCAGTCCGCTGATCTGGGATTTTGATAACCTTGGCAATCACAGAGAGCTGGAACTTCATGACAATGATGGCGATGGTATCTACACGATCACCCTGGAAATGAACAAACCACAGCAGAAAAAAACTACTGCATCTTCCTGGCATCTGTCTAAAGATATCTCGGCTTTTCCACAGTATAAATCAGGCATCCCTATGATGGATGCCCTGTATAATCTTGCTCTGGAAGAAGCCATCAATGCAATAGAACCTGACAGTACATTCAGGACCGGCAAGGAGTGGGCTGGTGTATGGACGCGGGATATCAGTTACAGTATCATTTTATCAATGGCTACGCTGCAGCCGAAAGTAGCAGAACACAGCCTGCTGAAGAAAGTAAAGAACAACAGGATCACTCAGGATACAGGCTCTGGCGGTTCCTGGCCGGTGTCGTCTGACAGGATGATCTGGGCAGTGGCCGCCTGGGAGGTATATAAAACTACAGGAGATACGCAATGGCTGGCAAAAGCTTATGAGGTCATTAAAAACTCTGTGGAAGATGATCTGAAGAATATCTATGATCCGGAAACAGGTCTTGTAAGGGGCGAATCTTCTTTTCTCGACTGGCGTGACCAGACCTATCCGAAATGGATGGAGCCTGCAGATATTTACTCATCTGAAAACCTGGGCACAAATGCTGTTCATTATCAGGTGAATAAGGTACTGTCGCAAATGGCAGTACTGATGAAGGATCAGCAGGCTGCTGAAAAATATACCGCAATAGCAGAGCAGATCAAAAAAGGGATCAATACCTGGTTATGGATGCCTGAAAAAGGATATTACGGTCAGTATCTGTATGGAAGACAGTTCCCTGTCCTGTCGCCCCGCTCGGAGGCATTGGGAGAAGCACTGACCGTATTGTTTGATATTGCTGATCCGGAACGTCAGAAATCTGTCGTTGCGCACACGCCTGTAACCAATTTCGGTATTCCCTGCATTTATCCGCAGATTCCGAATATCCCGCCCTATCACAATGATGCGGTATGGCCTTTTGTACAATCTTACTGGTCGCTAGCCATCGCAAAGACGGGCAATGCAGAAGCGCTGCTCCAAAGTATGAGTGCGATTTATCGCCCTGCGGCATTATTCCTCACGAACAAGGAAAACTTTGTTTCTTCGAATGGCGACTTCGCCGGGACGCAGATCAATTCAAGCAACATGTTATGGAGTTTATCCGGGAGCCTGAGTATGATTTACAAGGTGATATTCGGGATAGACATCCGCGAAAATTCACTGGTATTCAAACCTTTTGTACCCGAAATTTTACAGGCAGACAGGACCCTGAATAATTTCAAATACCGCAATGCGGTGCTTGATATCAGCTTATCTGGTTTTGGAAATCAGATCCGTTCCATCACAATGGATGGCAAAGAACTTCCTTCTGCCACTATTCCGGCAGATCTGTCGGGTGTACACCAGGTAAGGATTATTCTGGCAAACAATCCGCTGGAAAAAGGCAGTGTAGCCTTAACGAAAGATTATTTTTCGGTAGCAGCACCCGTGCTGAAAAACCAGGACCAGCTCATTTCATGGGAAAAAGTTGAGGGAGCATCAGCATACATGATTATCCATAATGGAAAAGAGATTGCTAAAACTGCTGAACTGAATTATCATGTTGTACAGAATGGTGAGTACCAGGTGATGGCTACAGATGCCGCAGGCACGCGATCATTTGCAAGTGAACCTGTACTGATTTTTCCGGCACAGAAAATCAATAACATCGACCTTTCACTGGTAACTGATAAATCTGATCTTCCTTATCAGGGGTACTCCGGAAAAGGATTTATTGAGATCAGTAAAACAAAGAATAAGCAGGTCAGCATTGTTGTGAATGTGCCGGAATCGGGAACTTACGCAGTTGATTTCAGGTATTCAAATGGTAACGGGCCAACCAATACAGATAACAAATGTGCCATCAGAACACTCAGCATTGACGGTACTTTTGCCGGAACTTTTGTATTTCCGCAACGCGGAAAAGACGAATGGTCGAACTGGGGTTTCAGCAATACTTTACAGCTCAGACTAACAAAAGGGAGTCATGAACTCAGCTTGTCTTTCGAAGACTGGAACGAGAATATGAACGGAGAGATCAATCAGGCGATGCTGGATCAGCTGCGGGTAATAAGGATCGGTTAAACGGAAGGAAGAGCTTTATTTTGGCTCGCTGACAGGTCGGCGCAAAAAGAAATACTGATCCTGGTGTGCTGCGTAATCCTGGAATTCCGCTGATGCCTGAATTCCGGCAGGTGTCTTTTTAAACTGCTCCGGAGTAATGAACCGCCAGGTCAGCCCGTCTGATTCCTGCACTGAAAGTACTTCAATGGGAAAGTTCAGAATATACTGCTCCAGAAATTCGTATTTTGCAGCCGTCCATTCTGCCGTGCTGCCCAGATTACGTGGCCAGGTATACAATTTATGCGCCTCGATCAGCTTCCCGTTTTCATCGATGTAGGTTGACTGTCTTAAGATCAGATCGCTCAACTTTAAAACAGCTATTTCACCTGTAAAAGTATCATGGTTTTGTTCAATCATGATCGCTTTGGCAGTAAAATATGGCACACTGGCATTTTTTTCCTGCTCTTCTTTCAATAAACCGACAAAAACATATTTCCCCTTTTTAAGCAATTGTGGCTGATTTTCGTTGTGTTCTTGACTTAAAGTAGGCATATAAAGGCTGTTTTTGTAAATTTACTTAAATTGTGATTGAAAACGTTGCAGCAATAAGTTTTTGTGCAGCAAACATGACAAAATAATGTTTGCCTTTCATCAATCTTAGCACATTTATTGCTGTTGGAGGGCTATAAATCATCAATAGCTGTTAAAAATGAATCATACTCCAAAAAAGATAGTCATTGTGGGCGGTGGATTTGCAGGTGTAAACCTTGCGAAAAACCTTTCTGATCACGAATCATTTGACGTTGTCTTAGTCGATAAAAACAATTATAACTTTTTCCCTCCCTTAATCTATCAGGTAGCTACAGGTTACCTTGAAACCTCTAATATTTCCTATCCTTTCCGCAAACTTTTCAGGGGCAAAAAGAACTTTACTTTCAGACTGGGCGAGTTGGAGGAGGTTTTACCGGCACAAAAGAAACTCATTCTTTCCACAGGCGAAATCAGCTATGATTACCTGGTTTTTGGAACCGGATGTGTGACCAACTATTTTGGAATGGAAAGCGTTGAAAAAAATGCTATTCCAATGAAGACCATTTCTGATGCCTTGCAGATGCGCAATACACTGCTGGAAAGACTGGAGCAGGCATCACGTACAACAGATCCTGAGTTAAGAAAGAAACTTTTAACAGTAGTGGTTGCTGGTGGTGGCCCTACAGGAGTAGAAATCTCTGGTATGTTTGCCGAAATGAAAAGGACCATCATAGCAAAAGACTACCCGGAACTGGCAGGTTCCAGCGGTGAGATTTATCTTGTTGATGGCCTGAAAGCATTACTGACACCAATGAGTGAGAAATCACAAAAATATGCATACGATACCCTGACTAAAAACGGCGTTAAAGTTCGTTTAAACGCGTTGGTAAAGGATTTTAGTGATGATGTTGTTCATTTTGCGAATGGAGATACAATCGTATCAAAAAACCTGATCTGGGCAGCAGGTGTTACTGCAATTGTTTTCAAAGGAATTCCTGAAGCTGCTTATGGCAGAGGAAAAAGGATGATCGTTGATGCGTATAATAAAGTAATAGGAATGGATGATGTATACGCGATTGGTGATACATGTATCCAGACTACTGATGAGCATTTCCCGCAAGGGCACCCTCAGGTGGCACAGGTAGCCATTCAACAGGGACAAAACCTGGGTAAAAACCTGATCAAATCTTTATCCAATGAAACCCTGAAGCCTTTCAGTTATTATGACAAAGGTTCAATGGCGATCATTGGGAAAAATAAAGCGGTGGCCGACCTGCCTAAACCCAAGTTGTTCTTTAGTGGTGTGCTTGCCTTATTTATGTGGTTGTTCATCCACCTTTTGTCCCTGATTAATTACAGAAACAGGATCAGAACCTTATATAACTGGGGAGTAGCTTACCTTACCAACGACCAGTCACTGAGAATGATCGTAAGGCCAGCCAGTAAGTTTAAACCTGAAGACGTTTAAGTACAAGCTGCAGTCCCGGACTGCTGACATATAAAATATCCTGAAGGTCATCTGAAGGGGGAACGTAATTATTACATTAAGTAAGCAAAAGAATAGGGCCAGGGCTATCTCGCAATAGCGAATACACCTATTTTTGCAGAATGGATGATTTCTTCGCTGCCCGACTCCAGATGGCCTTTTCTTTAGGTTTCCACATTGTTTTCTCCTGTATTGGCATGGTTATGCCCTTCTTTATGTCAACCGCCCATTATTACTGGCTGAAGAAAAAGGAGACCGTTTATCTTGACGTAACCAAAGCATGGAGCAAAGGTGTGGCCATATTTTTTGCCACCGGAGCAGTTTCAGGAACGGTACTCTCCTTTGAGCTCGGATTGCTCTGGCCAAGGTTTATGGAACATGCAGGACCGATCTTCGGCATGCCTTTCTCCCTCGAAGGAACAGCATTTTTTATCGAAGCGATTGCCCTTGGGTTTTACCTGTACGGATGGAACCGCTTTCATCCATGGTTCCACTGGTTTACAGGTGTTGTTGTGGGTATCACCGGACTGCTCTCAGGAATACTGGTTGTCGCCGCCAACTCCTGGATGAACAGCCCCTCGGGTTTTGATTTTGTAAATGGTCAGTACCTGAATATAGATCCCATGAAAGCCATGTTCAATGCGGCCTGGTTCTCGCAGGCACTGCACATGTGTGTAGCTGCTTTTGTATCCACAGGTTTCGCTGTAGCTGGTGTACATGCACTGATGATATTGAAAGGTAAAAATGTAGCATTTCACAACAAGGCCTTCCGCATAGCAGCAATTTTCGCTACCATTGCAGCATGTCTTCAACCTCTAAGCGGTGATGTTTCTGCCAAGGATGTTGCCAGAAGACAGCCTGCAAAACTCGCTGCCATGGAATCACATTTCCATACAGAAAAAGGTGCCTCGCTGATCATTGGAGGCATTCCGGATACGGCTACCCAAAAAGTTGATTATGCATTGAAGATTCCAAAGCTCCTTAGCTTTATGGCGACCAATGATTTCAATGCTGAGGTCAAAGGACTGGATCAGTTTCCTAAGAAGGATCATCCACCGGTTATGGTGACACATTTTGCTTTCCAGATTATGGTAGGACTGGGGATGGCAATGCTGGCTTTGTCAGTCATTTATTTTATCGCCCTGCTAAAGAAAAAAAGCTGGTCTGACAGCAAGTGGCTGCTTAAGCTTTTTGTGATCGCAACACCTCTGGGGTATCTGGCGCTCGAAGCCGGATGGACAGTAACTGAAGTTGGCCGGCAGCCCTGGATTATCTACGGCGTAATGCGGACCGCAGATGCAGTAACCCCAATGCCGGGTATTGCCTATTCCTTTTATCTTTTTACCGCAGTCTATATCTCGCTGGCTGTCATTGTCAGCTTTTTATTGTTCCGCCAGATTACCATGGTGGGCAAACTATACGATTCATCCACTGATCACAAAACGCAATAGACCATGGTATATGTAGTGATAATTTTTCTCTGGACGGCTATATTATTATACCTGTTGCTCGGCGGTGCCGATTTTGGGGCCGGTATTATTGAATTGTTTACTTCGAAGGCCAACAGGCACCGTACCCGCAAAAATATGTACGAAGCTATAGGGCCGGTCTGGGAAGCAAACCATATGTGGCTGATCATCGTGATCGTGATCCTTTTTGTAGGTTTTCCAAAGATCTATACGACTGTTTCTATCTATCTTCACATCCCGCTGGTCTGCATGCTTCTCGGAATTATTGCCAGGGGGACAGCCTTTGTTTTCAGAAATTATGATGCCGTAAAGGATGATATGCAGAAAATTTATACCAGGATTTTTATGCTTTCCAGTGTGCTCACGCCCTTTTTCCTGGGGATCATTGCTGCCAGTGTGGTTTCTGCAAAAATAGACTTACAGGCGCATGATTTTGTATCGGCCTACATTTATAGCTGGCTGAACTGGTTCTCCGTTGCAGTGGGCATATTTACTGTTACCATCTGTGCTTACCTTGCTGCGGTATTTATTATCGGACAGGCGGATGATGAGTTTGACCGTCAGCGTTTTACCAGGAAAGCCACCTACCTGATTTTTGTAGTAATGGGAGCTGGGGCTCTTGTTTTTATGGCGGCATGGATAGATAAAATTCCTTTGCTCAGCTGGATCTTTAGTGATCTTCCCGGTATCATTGCAATTATACTGGCTACAATTTCACTGATCATCATGTTCTGGTTCCTGAACAAGAATAAACCTGTTATGCTCAGGATACTGGCGGGCTTCCAGGTAACAATGATCCTGTTTGCAGCAACATACAGCCACTTTCCTGATATTGTGCTGCTGAAAGGCGGAGACAACCTTTCCCTGCTGGGCGACCAGGGCGAACAGAAAACTATGGAAGCGCTGGCTTACGCATTGCTGATTGGCAGCGTATTTATCCTGCCGGCTCTGGGGTACCTTCTCTATAGTTTCCAGAAAAAAACAGATACCATATCTGACCACTAAATTTAAGCGAAATACTTATGACAGTATCCGATTTTTCAAGACTCAGTAAATTAACAGAAGGAGATTACGAAGCCTTTTTATATGATTGTGACGGCACCCTGGCAGATAATATGCCTGCCCACGCAGCAACCTATGTGGCGGTAGCCAAACAATACCAGGTGGAGATGGACCCCGCGATTATAGATGAACTTGCAGGATGGCCTATCGCCAATGTGGTAGAAGAACTGAACCTGCGCTATAATGCTACAATGGACCCTGAAGAATTCAGATCGCGGAAAGCCCAGCTTTTTGCCGATGAATATATCAGTAAGGTACTGCCCATTCCCTATGTAGTAGAACACCTGAAAGCCAATGCAGGCAAAGTTCGTATTGCAGTAGTTTCTGGCGGTGACCGTATAGCTGTACAGCGCACGCTGGAAATTATTGGTGTAAGTGAATATGTAGAAGTGCTCGTATGTGCAGGAGAAACCCCGAAGGGCAAGCCTTTTGCAGATCCTTTTCTCAAAGCCGCAGAACTGCTTGGTGTTGACCCGAAGAAATGTCTTGTGTTTGAAGATGGGGTTCCCGGCGTAAAGGCAGCTGAGGCAGCCGGAATGCACTGGGTAAGAATAGATCAGTTTAAATTTGGTTAAGCCATGAAAAGATCCGGGACAGCAGATATGCCATTGCATTACGGCCACATTCCAAAGTGGCTGGCAGAACGTATGTCCCGTCTTGGGCTGGCGATTACTGAAGCCATTATAGCAGAATACGGAACTGCCGAGGTATTGCGTAGACTAAGCGATCCTTTCTGGTTCCAGAGCCTGGGCGCTGTCATGGGAATGGACTGGCATTCGTCAGGTATCACCACATCGGTGATGGGTGCTTTAAAGAGTTCGGTTAATCCGCTGTCCAAAGAACTAGGTATCTATATTTGTGGAGGAAAAGGCAAGTCCTCTAAAAATACCCCTCAGGAATTACTGCTGTACAGCGATCGTAACGGATTGAACGGGAATGAACTGCTGCGCTGCAGCAAGCTGAGTGCAAAGGTAGATAATACCGCTGTGCAGGACGGCTTCCAGTTATACATGCACAGCTTTGTGGTTAACACCGAAGGACTATGGACTGTCGTGCAGCAGGGGATGCAGGACGGGAGTTCTACAGCAAGGAGATACCACTGGCATTCGGCAGCTATGCAGTCTTTTGTAGAAGATCCGCACACTGCAATCTGCGGCAGGAACCAGGGACCTATCCTTAATATGGTGGCAAAAGCAGCAAGTCCAGCCCGTGATGCAATATTGTCTATGACCGCTGAACATCCTTCGCGTATGATCGCTGAGGTGCAGCAGCTGATTATGCCAAGGCATCATGATGTCCGGTCGAAAGATGTAGACCTGAAGCGGTTAGGAGCGATGTTATGGCTTACCCACGATAAACAACCCGCCGATTTTGAAGAACTATTGCTCTTGCAGGGCATGGGCCCGCGTACTTTACAGTCGATGGCCCTGGTCAGTGAAGTGATCTATGGTACACCATCCAGGTTTACCGATCCTGCACGCTTTTCTTTTGCAAACGGGGGTAAAGACGGGCATCCTTTTCCCGTTCCGGTAAATGTATACGATGAAACCCTTAGCATACTTTCCAAAGCAATTGACAAGGCTAAAATCGGGCAGGGGGAGAAATTGGAAGCCATTCAGAAATTAGCTGAACTTTCGCGGCAGGCAGAAAAAGATTTTACACCAAACGACAACTTCGACGAACTGCTTGAAAGAGAACGCAGTGAATCCTGGAAATATGGAGGTAAAACGATTTTTGGTGATGCCAGACCTCCCGGGGGCGGACAGCTCAACCTGTTCTAGGCTTTATTTTTTTATATTTAAAAAATTAAACCACCCTGTGATGTTGTCTATAGCGTTAACAGACAGGATAAATATAAACGGCAAATGAATAAGATTTATTTAATGGCATTGCTTTTCCCTTTTGGGACGGTGGCAAATGCACAACAGAAACAACCTTCGGCAACGGTATATACCACGGCCCGGGGTTCGGACCTCAAAATATCAAAAACGGGAAGCCTGAACTTTACCGATCTGAAACAGCCGCTGGAAACACAGGTCTGCATCTTTGTTGATCCTTCAAAAACATTTCAAACGCTGGTAGGAATTGGCGGGGCAATAACTGATGCTACGGCAGAAACCTATGCGAAGTTACCAAAGGCAGCACAGCAGGAATTCCTGAAAGCCTATTATGACCAGTCGGGCGGCATTGGTTTTACGCTGGCCAGAACAAGTATCCACAGTACAGATTTTTCGAGCGACAGCTATACCTATATCAAAGAGAATGATGCAGCACTGAAATCTTTTAATGTAAAGCATGATGAGAAGTACCGTATTCCTTTGATAAAGCAGGCAATTCAGGCCGCAGGTGGCAAGCTGACTATGTTTGTAAGCCCATGGAGCCCGCCGGCATTTATGAAGACCAATGGCAGTATGTTAAAGGGGGGTAAACTGAAACCTGAGTTTAGACAGAACTGGGCAAATTATTATGCTAAATTTATCAAAACATATGAGGCAATGGGTATGCCTGTCTGGGGCCTGACGGTGCAGAATGAACCTATGGCAACGCAAACCTGGGAATCATGTGTATATACTGCAGAAGATGAACGCGATTTTATTAAGGAATATTTAGGCCCAACCCTGCAAAAAGAAGGTTTGTCTGATAAAAAACTTATTGCCTGGGACCATAACCGCGACCAGATGTACCAGCGGGCAAGCACGATCTTAAGTGATCCTGAAGCGGCTAAATATGTTTGGGGAATTGGTTACCACTGGTACGAAACCTGGACCGGCAGCGGCATGTTATTCGATAATGAAAAACTGGTGAAACAGTCCTTTCCTGATAAGGAACTGATCTTTACTGAAGGATGTGTGGAAAAGTTTAACATTGACAGCATCGGCAGCTGGGCATTGGGCGAGCGTTACGGTTATTCGATGATCAATGACTTCAACAGTGGTACAGCAGCATGGACGGACTGGAATATGCTATTGGATGAAAAAGGAGGCCCTAATCATGTGGGTAATTTCTGTTTCGCTCCTGTACATGCAGACAGTAAAACCGGGAAACTGATCTATACCAACTCCTATTATTATATGGGGCAGTTCTCAAAGTTTATCCGTCCCGGGGCAGAAAGAATAGTAAGTTCTTCCAACCGTGATAAACTGATTACGACGGCTTTCATCAATCCTGATGGTAAAATGGCTGTAGTGGTGATGAACAAATCAAATGATAAGCTTCCATACTATTTGTGGATAGCTGGTAAAGCAGCTGAAACGATCAGCCTGCCGCACTCAATTTCTACCATTGTTGTGGAATAGGAAACCTGTTTTATGAGACGCTGGCGACCAGGGATAGTCCTGATTTTTATTATTTTGCTCTCTGGTTGCGGCGTCCTGTCCAGGATAAGGCAAACGAAACATCATGGGCTCGAAACCCATGATTTCGATCTGCCCGTAATTACTTACTCCAGCGCCGATTCCACATCTAAAAAATTGCTGATCTTTTTCTCCGGTGACGGGGGATGGCTGGATTTTGACGATCAACTCGCTTCCGGTTTTGCTGCCGAAGGATTTGAGACCATAGGGTTGAATACCAGAACATATTTCTGGACAGGCAGAACACCCCAGTCTACGGCCGATGATGTCATGCAGCTGATCAGTAAATATGCATCACTGTATAAAACAAACAGGATCTACCTGTGTGGATATTCTTTTGGGGCCGATGTTGTTCCGTTTATCTATAACCGTCTGGTGCCATCAATGAAGAATAAGGTAGTGGCCATCACCCTGCTGTCGCCTTTTGCATCTTCTGCTTTTGTGATCCATACTTCGGATCTCCTCAATATTGGCGGGGACGACAAACCTTATAAGGTACAGCCAGAGGTTGAAGCGATTAAAATCCCTGTCATCTGCTTTTATGGCGAAAGGGAGAATCCAAAACCATTGGATGGTATACAGAAAAGGAACTTTTCATTAAGGCTTTTGCCCGGAGATCATCACTATGACGCCGCAGGATATGCGGATATCCTCTCGGCTATGCAGGGCTTGAGAAGGAACCTGCTGTTCAGGCCCTATCGTTTACGAAAGCTTTAGGTTGTAATTCTTCTTTGAAAAGTAATTTTTAGCTTCGCTTTTAAAAAAACCGATAGTCTTTTAGGGGATAGCCCCAATTACAAATACCTTTGCGGCATTAATATAAACAGATAAAGCACGATGAATAGTCAGATCGCCAGGATACAGTCCGTTATAGAACCATTAAGACAGGAAATTATCAACCACAAGGTTTATTCAGTTATCAATGATATAGATGACCTGAAAATCTTTATGCAGTACCATGTATATGCAGTATGGGATTTTATGTCACTGCTGAAATCACTGCAGATTGGCTTAACGGGTACGACTACACCCTGGTTTCCGGTAGGGAATGCAAATACGAGATACCTGATCAATGAGATTGTTACCGGTGAAGAATCTGATGTGGACAGTGCCGGCCTGCGCAAGAGCCACTATGAGATGTATCTCGAAGCTATGGAGCAATGTGGTGCTGATACCAAGCCTGTGCTGGAGTTTACTGCTATATTAAAAGAAACAGGCTCGTTTTTTAAAGCTTATGAAGAAGCTGAGGTACCAAAGGAGGCCAGGGAATTTATGGATTTTACCTTTGGGGTAATCAATGGAAAGCAATCCCATTTACAGTCTGCGGCTTTTACTTTTGGCAGGGAAGATCTTATCCCGAATATGTTCATTTCTATTGTAAGAGACCTGAATCAGAAGTTTCCTGACCAGCTGTCGCTGATTAAATATTACCTGGACCGCCACATTGAAGTTGATGGCGATCATCATTCTCACCTGGCACTGGATATGACTGCAGAACTTTGCGGAGATAATGAGGCATACTGGAAAGCCGCTGAAGAGATTACTGTGGCATCGCTAAAGCAGCGTATTCATTTATGGGACGGCGTATACAATGAGATTGTTGGCGTAAAGGCTCTGTAAAATAAAAAATCCGGTTCTCAATAAAAGAACCAGATTTTTTATTTATTCCGAAAGCAATCTGATTTCATGATCACCAATGGTGATCAGTCTTTCTTTATATAGGGCCCCGGTAGTTTTCTTGAATGCTTTTTTACTGACTTTCAGCAAGTCGTAAATATCATCCGGGGTACTTTTATCCCCAATAGGCAGTACGCCCTGATTTTCTTCGAGCATTCTGATCAGTACCTCTTTCATATCGAGGATATGGCCATAACCCATTGGCTGCAGGCTCAGGTCAATCTTACCTTCTACACGTACTTTCTTGATCCAGCCTTTTCTTACTTCACCCGGATTTAACTGGTCGAACAGTTCATTTGTATATAGCAGACCAATATATTTGTTATCGATAATAGCATTGTAGCCCAGGTCGCTGCGGTCAGCAATTAACAGACTGACTTCATCGCCTTCTTCAAAGTTGATATCATCCTCCTCAACATAATTGGTTAACCTCGACGAAGCCACCATACGGTCGTTACTGTCATCAAGGAATACATATACAACATGTTTATCTCCCTTAAACATCGGGCGTTTCTGTTCTTTCTCAGGTACATATACATCTTTATCGATGCCAATATCCATGAAAACACCATTCTCGCCATCTTCTACAACCGTCAAATAGGCAAAGTCGCCCACACAAGCCAAAGGCTTCTGCGTAGTGGCATGCAATTTCCCATCCTTATGCATGTATACAAAAACATTGATATTCTCGCCAACTTCCGCATCTTTGGGGACGTGGTTGTATGGCAACAGCGCCTCTTTATCGCCATCTGACAGTATCAGGCCTGTTTCTGTCTTGTTTATAATTCTGAGTTCGTTGTATTGTCCTATTTGTATCATTGGTGTTTACTGTTATTCAATCTGCAAAGGTAGCAATATCGGAGCAGGAACTGACATCGATCAAATATCCTTTTCATAATTATTGAAAAAGCTTACCACTATGCAGAATTCAATTTTTTATAAAAAACTGATTATATTTAATTTTTGAGAACATATGCTGACGGTTAGCGTTATGCCCTGCAGATGAACAATTCAGCTATCAACCCAATTAAAACAGCCTTTCCACCAATTGTAGACGAGCACTGCACAGTGCTATTGCTGGGTACAATGCCAGGTGACCGCTCACTGAGGCTTCAGCAATATTACGGGCATGCAGGTAACCATTTCTGGAAATTGATTTATACGCTTTTTGACCAGCCGCTGCAACCTGATTACGAACAGAGAAAATCATTCTTACTTGAGCATCATATTGCCCTTTGGGATGTACTGGAGTCCTGCACCTGCGAGGGTAGTCTGGACAGTAATATCAAAAATGAGGTGGTTAATGATTTTGCGGCTTTTTATGAGCAGTATCCAAACCTCAGCCATGTCTTTTTTGACAGCAGGAAAGCTGAAGAGTTTTACCTGAAGTACGTTGGAAAAAGCATGGATAAGATCTATCATTTGCTGCCCTCTCCAAGTCGTGCGAATGCCTCCAAATCATTCGAACAAAAACTTGAAGCCTGGAAGGAGTTACTGCTGTATACAAAAGGATAAATCGTATTAATCAATCATTTGTGTTGCTTATCTTTGCGCTATAAATGAACGATATCATCTCCAAAAACACCCACAGGATATTCCTGAGTACCTTTTTCTTTATGTCTGGCTTCAGCTTTTCCACCTGGGCCTCAAGAATCCCGACCATCAAAATGGCCTTTGGGTTTAATGATGCAGAGCTGGGTTCGATCCTGCTGGCTATGCCTGTTGGTTCTCTGATTGGTTTACCCATCACCGGCTGGCTGGTCTCGCGTTATGACAGCCGTATCCCGCTGACTGTCGGTTATGCATTGAACTCAGTTGCCATGGCTCTGATCGGCTTTACGCACAATACAGTTGCGCTGGTCGTTGCGGTTGTGCTGTTCGCCTTTACATCCAGGATCTTTAACATTTCGATGAATACGCAGGCCATCACCGTGCAAAAGTTATTTACTAAAAAGATCAACGGGTCTTTTCATGGTTTCTGGAGTACGGGGGGGATTGCCGGGGTTGCATTTTCAACCGTATTGCTGGCGTTAAACGCGTCTATCCAGGTTCACTTTCTGATCGTTGCCAGCATCACCCTGCTGATGGCAGCTTATTCTTTCAGGTTTCTGTTGAAAGGCGACCGTTCTGCGAGTGGCAATAAAATCATTATCGGCAAGCCTGATCCCTATATCCTTTGTCTGGGGATCGTTGCTTTCCTTTCGGCTATCTGTGAAGGAGGAATGTTCGACTGGAGCGGTATATATTTCCAGCAGGTGCTGCATGTTAAGATCTTTACCTATGGATACCTGATCTTCATGTTATTTATGGCCATGTCCCGCTTTCTTTCTGATCTGATCATTGGAAAGATTGGTATGGCAGCCACTTACTTGATGAGTGCCGTGTTTATTATTTCCGGTATCCTGATGGCTATTGTGATCCCTCATTTCTGGATCGCGATGATTGGGTTTTCGCTTGTGGGTTTCGGTACGGCTTCAGTTATCCCGATGTCTTATTCCATGGCGGGTAATTCCAGGAAGTATTCTGCAGGTATGGCAATCTCCATCATTGCCACTTACTATATTACCGGCACATTTTTGGGACCGCCGCTGATCGGTTACCTGGCGCACGCTTTTGGATTGAGAATCGCGTTTATTGTATTTGGGGCTTGCGGACTGCTGCTAATCCCTGTATCTCAGCTGGTTTTTAAGTATAAAAAGTTTGAAGAAGAAATAATTTAAAAAAATATGCTGCCCGCACACAATATTTCGCTTTTTAAGCGTTTATATATCCGAGAGCGTTAATTTAGATGGCGGGGATGTTGCGAGAGTGATATCCCCGCTTCTTTTTTACAGCTAAAACAATACCATCCTCCGGTATGTTATTCATCAAAACAGCGATCATGTCAAACTTCAGCGAAATCATTAAATCAGAAAAACCCGTATTGGTAGACTTCTCTGCCGAATGGTGCGGACCTTGTAAAATGATGGCACCGATTCTTCAGCAGTTAAAGGGACTGATGGGAGAGCGTGCAACTATCCTCAAAGTGGATGTAGACAAGAACCCGGCAGTATCAGGTCAGTATCAGATCCAGGGTGTTCCTACACTGATCCTGTTTAAAGGCGGAGAAGTGAAATGGAGGCAGTCGGGCGTAATCCCTGCAAATCAGCTGCAGAGCATTATTGAAAGACATCTTTAGAAGATATCTGTACATGTTTATATATTGATATCATTATGTAGATATGCAGATGTACTTTGGTGCCAGACTTCAGCAGGTTTAAACATAGGTTTGATTTAAAAATACCTCTGCAATTGTTCCGCTGCCATCAATTGATCTTAGCCTGAATTCCCCGTTGAGGTCTTCAACCATTCTTTTTACCAGTGATAATGCGGATTTGTCACTACATGGATCTGTAGTTTCAATTTCTTCTCCAGTGAGCACCTTGTCTACAGCTGTATTGCTCATACCAGAACCAGAATCAGTTACTTTGATCTTGAGCAGGTTGTAAGTAGCCTGGGCCTTAATTTCCAGGTCAACTGTGATCAGGCCCATCTCTGTAGTACAGCTAAGCGCACAATTGATAAGATTGCCGGTAATCTGAAGTACTTTATTTTTCATGAAGGCCACAAACTTTGTGCGTTCACTTACATTGACTTCGAGTTCTATACCTTTATTGATTGCCTGTGGGGTATATAACCTTTCCAGCTTATCTTTAAAAATATGAAGATTAAATTCGTCCTTTTTTAAAGGCGCAATCTGGATCTCAGCAATAATCTGGTCAGCGATGCTCATTACATCTTTACTGCTGCTGTTGATCTGTGCCGCAGCCTCAAGGATATCATCCATTGTATTTTCCGATCCCTGATCTGCGATTAGTCCGGATAGGCCTATGATACCTGCCAGCGGGCCTCTGATCTCATGCGCAATCTTTTTCTGGGATTCCGTAAGTTCTGACAGGTTATGTTTGAGCGTATCAATGGTTTTCAGTGTATTCAGGCGGTTGGCCACTTCTGCCGCTACAATCTTCAGCAGTTCGATTTTATCCGGACCAAGCGATCTGTATTCATCGTCAATTACACAAAGCGCCCCAATGTGATGTCCGTCAGCGGTAGTCAAAGGCAGGCCGAAATAGTATTTCAGCTGCAATGGACCCGAAACATATGGTTTGTCTTTAAAGCGCTCATCCGCGGAAAGATCAGGAATTTCAAACTGGTGTTTTTCCGCAATTGTATATTGGCAGACAGAATCTTCCCGTGGCATTTGATTGATATTAAGGCCATGTTCTGCTATGGTCCATTGTGTAAAAGTATCAATGAGGTTCACCAGTGACATTTTTGTACCGGCAATTTTTGCGGCGAGGGTGGCAAGATCTTTGAACTGCTCTCCCATATTGGAGTAGTCGATGTCAAATTCTGCCAGGCTGAATACCCTTTCTATCTCATTATCTGGCAGAGGAAGAGGTTTTTTAGACATAAATAAATTCGTAGTTTAGAAGCGTTGTACTAAAATAACTGTTATTTGTTATAAATTGTTGTTCATTTTGTGAAATAACCTGTTCATTTTCTGAGGCAATTAAATCAGTTTAATAGCTGCCAATAGCCAATTATTATATAACTTTAAAAATCAAATATAAATTATGAAGAAATTATCTGTGATACTCCTGATTTTTGCGAGCAGCCTGGCTGCAAATGCACAGTCTAAAGATGAAACCCTTGTTGCTGCAGGTGTAGAGAAACTACGGGCAGCAATGATCAGCGGCAATAAAGCCGATCTGGAAAGTGTATTGTCCAATGATTTGACCTATGCTCATTCGAGCGGAAAAATTCAGAGCAAGGAAGTTTTTGTTGAAGAGATCTCTACCAAGAAATCTGATTTTGTGACCATTGCCCTGACTAAACAAAGCATCAGTATTACAGGTGATGTGGCTATTGTTAGTCACCAGTTGAATGCAACAACAAATGACGGCGGTAAACCTGCGGCCCCGCATTTGAATATTGTTCTGGTGTGGAAGAAAACAAAAAGCGAATGGAAGCTGATTGCCAGAAGGGCCTTTCACGCGCCAGCGGCAGAATAGGAAATGAAATGCAGAACTGATCAGTAGCTGCGGTTTAACCTGCTGATCAGTTCTGAACTTTGCAGCCTGCCGTGCTCCAGCCGGTCTTCAAAGAAAAGCTTGGCATCATTGAAATGATGTTTATAGCCATTCATATCACCATAACCTATGATAGATGACCATTCCCTTACCGCAGAGTGGAATTCCAGATCATCCGTACGGATCTGTTTATTATAGATAGCTGCATTGATAGATTCTTCAAGCAGCTCTTCATTCCTGAAAAGGTACTCTACAATCCCAAGTCTTAATCTGAAAGGAGGTGTCTGGCAGATCAGGTTGTCATAAGGGTTGATTCCCAGCTGGTACCATGCATCGGCCATACTCAGTAAACTCAAGTGTGAATTTGGTGTACGCGGTATCCCGCTGCCTGATAGGGAGAACTCCTGCATCACCTGATTATCCAGCAGCAGGAACTGTTTGGTATCAGGAAAAAGGAAATGTTTAGCCTTCATGATGCGCACACGAAAATCATTCTCATTTTCTGTGATCATCATTTTAAAAAGATCCGATTCTGATTGGGCATAGGATTTAATCTGCTGCCTTGCATAGGGGTTCAGAATGGCTAGTCCGGCATAAATATGTGCTTTATAACTGAAGATCCTGAGCATGGTCAGAATCTTGACATTGTCGATTCCCCCAAAGTAAGAGGCATTTTCCCAGGGAAAAAATCCTGCGCTTTTCCAGGCTGTGCCCATGCTTTCAAAGCCCATATGTGTTACCGCCTGTGTATCCGCTACAATTTTATCATGGGTATGGTAATCACTCATCTCTACCAGGTCAGATTCCAGTGCGGAAAGCACATCCACCATCCGCATGTAAGCTTCTGCATCGCAGCGGTAGGGGATAACGATCAATGTCTGGTCTTTTGTATCAAATCCGGGTCCGTGCAGGGAGTGACAGGTAATGATATTTACATCTTTGGGCAGGTAGGCTTCAAAGGCGGCTATTTCGGGATGTTTTACAGAGGTTTGTCCTGCTACAATTGCACCATATTTAGTTGCACTGCCATATCTCTGTACCACATCTGCAATTTTTTCGGCCTCTACGGCATAAAAAATGATATCAGATTTTCTGGATACAGCACTTCCGTCAACCATCAGCTCAATCCCCAGCGGAGAAAGTTCTTCTTCCAGTTTTTCATAAAACTCAGGCAGATCAGAACCGCATACCTGGTATCCCGCTTTTGCAAAACGTTTTGCATAAAGTTTGCCCATATCTCCCAGGCCAATAATTCCTATAAGCATCGCATCATATTATGTAGCAAATTACCGAAAATATGCTGATAAAGGAGGAACATTTAGCACATTTCTTATTAGTTTTACGCTGATTTAACTACCACAATGGATCAGCAGCAGAAAGAAGCAGTAGAAAATATCCGTCAGTCTCGCGAAAATTCAAATAAAGCTATCCGTGAGCATAATGTTTCTGGAGTAGCACAGTACTGGCTCGAGGATATGATTGTGATCTCCGGTGAGGGAGGGCAGTATGTTGGCAAAAAAGCCCTCGTAGAAGTTTTCACAGAGATGTTTGCTGCAGATCCTCCGGTATTTGAACGTATTCCCGCCGAGATTAAAATAGGAGACAGTGGAATTCTGGCCTGGGAAACAGGAACCTGGAACTACAAAACTGCAAAGTTCAGGGGCAATTACTCTGCCATGTGGCGGAAAGTCAAAGGTGTTTGGCTGACCCAGTCCGAATTATTTGTTTCGCTGGATTAGCGGCTGCTCCCTCAATACTTTGCTACTTATTTAGACAAGTTGTGGAGATCCTCCACACCAGTATTTTAGTTGGACAAAATTAAATATCTGATAGTCAGGTTTTTGGGTTTTGTGCCAAACATGGCATTATTATGCGACAATCCTAAACGAATTAAATAATTAAAATATTAAACGAGTCGGCTGAGTATCCAGATCTATCAGGACATCCGGTCACAATAAATAACAGACATCATGAAAAATTTCATCTTAACAGCAACAGTATTAGCATTCGCAGGTATATCAACAGTTAAAGCATCAGAAGCTAAAACTCCGGCGGCAATTTCTGTACAGCAGGATAGCACCCAGAAAGTACCTGTTAAACTTGAAGAATTACCTGCACCTGTAACAACAACTTTAAAAGCTGATGCGTATAAAGAGTGGACACCAACAGCCGCTTTTCTAGTAACCAATGCAGACAAAACACAGTATTACCATATTGATGTGAAAAAAGGTACTGAAGTAGCCTTTATCAAAATCACCAAGGATGGTGTTGTAGTTCAATAAGCCTCATATCAACCATTTCATACAATGAAAGAAGCCGGATTTATCCGGCTTTTTTTGTGTAAAAAGGTTTTTTGTTATTAACATTAATTGTGGATAACATTAATAAATAGTTTAAGTACAGCGGTTTGCAGTGTGTATAAAGTTCAGGATATTCAAACGTGATTTCAACAATTGGCAAAATCATAAGGTCTATTCCCGCTTATAGACTTGTTTTCCACATTATTTGTTGATAACCTGTTGATAGGCATCAAATAATTGTGGATAGCTGTTCATATATATTTGTTTGGCTAAATTTTCAAATTCTGCAAAGCAAAAACGCCAGTCCCTGGGGAACCGGCGTTTTTTGCAATTGTGTGTGTGTTTTATTTTAGTGACCGCGACCACCTCTGTTGTCCTGGCGGTTGTCATTTCCTTTACCATTATTTTTACCGGCATTGTTATTTTTAGCCGGAGTATTACGGTTGGTGGTATTGTTCCTTACAGTAGTATTTCTAACTGTGGTAGTTCTTACATTGGTATTGCCTCTGCCGTTATTGTTTCTTGCATTTACATACCTGGCATCTTTGCTGTCCCTGATATTACCTTGTTTTCCTTTAGTACCTTTGTATTTGCTGTACTCCCTGACATGTGTCTGGTGAGACAGGTAAGGTTTAGGTGTATTCATCACTACTTTGTAGGAATTGTACAGGTCAAAATTGCTGTATTGTGATGGCAGGCTATTTCTCCAGATCCAGCTTCCATTATTTAAATATACATATTGCTGAGCCGGCACATTGTAATAGGCATCTACATCTGGCAGGTAGTAGTAGTCTACATGGTCATAACCGGTAGGGCCCCATTGTGGTTGTGATCCTATATTGATATTTAAACTTACCTGCGCTTTAGTGCTTATGCTGCTTAACGAAGCTACTCCGAAGATGACAGCTAAAATAATTCTTTTCATTGTTGTTTGTGTGTTAGTTGTGTAGTCTATTCCAAACGGGGTGCCGAAAAGAACGAACTCTCAGACAGAATCTGCCAATAGCAGGATTGTGCCGACCAAAAGGCTGTTCACGTCGCCCCCGGATCAAAAAGTACCGACAAAGGGACCTGTCAGAGATTGTTTTCTGAATTGATTTTTATAATTTTGAAAGATGATAGACGTAACCTGCGCACTGATTATAGGTCATAAAGGGAAAATTCTGGTCGCACAAAGAAGTTCGTCCATGCGTCTGCCCTTAAAATGGGAGTTTCCGGGAGGTAAGGTAGAAGCAGGTGAGGAGGCCGGGGAATGCCTGCTGCGTGAGATTGCTGAGGAACTGAATGTAGAGGTAGAAATTATCCGTGCAATGCTGCCTTCTGAACACGACAATGGTCAGCAGGCAATCCGCTTAATTCCATTTATCTGCCGGATAAAAAGCGGGGACATCCAACTGACAGAACATGCTGCGATTGTCTGGCTTGAGCCGGAGAAACTGGATACACTTGATTGGGCTGAAGCGGATATTCCGGTTGTTCAGCAATATCTTGCCGGCTTTCATCCGTTTAAAATATCTCCATCATCTGAAAACTAATTGATCAAAGTCTTGTTCTAAGTAAAAATCTAAATTTATGAACTCTTTTTTCAAAACTATCATTGCAGGCTGGGGAGCCAAAAAATTAGGCGGCGGCTGTTTATCTACGATACTTATTTTTGTATTGATTTATGTGGCACTGGGACAATGCAGCAGAACACCTCAACGTACCGGACAATTGCAGAAAGCTGCTCCGGCAAGCCATAACATACAAAGAGGCTAGGACTATAAAATAAGAAACGGGGAACATCCAGGCGGATGATCCCCGTTATCTAATTAACGCTCTCGTATATAAGACGCTTAAATATGCTGTTTATTGTGTAAGCTGAAAAATACTTTAAAATCAGTTGGCGCGGAATGAAGCTGTTGGTTTAGCCAGTTCATATTTTATCCAGAAATCGGAGGATTTACTACCGGCGCCGGAACGCTCAGCATCCATACCACCGTGCATGCCTCCGCCTGGCCTGCCTCCGCCTCCACCATGAGGCATACCTCCACCTCCGCCCATACCGCCGCCCATTCTTCCGCTACCCATACCGCCGGATCTTCCTCCACCTTCAGGCGGACGTTTTCCACTCTCAGGGTGCTCAGGCCTGTTTGAAGCATTCATTTTGATGTTATAGGCGATAGCTTTGCCTTCATTACCTTTTAATTCCAGCAGTGCAAGCGGAATCGACAGTTCACAGATATAATCTCTCTGTTTATTAAATGCCGCGGCTATCTGTATCCCCTCTTTGTTAGGAACAGGAAGTGCCCCATCCGGAATTTGACTGAAACCCGAAACCTGGATCGCAGTTACTCCCGGAGCATGCTCAGGATTGGGATGATGTATCATTTCCGGTTCAGGATGCTGTACCGAATCGCTTTGTCCTGAATGTGGCGGGGGAGGTTGCTGCATTCCAAGGAAATTAAGTTTTATGCCATCTTTCTTTTTTCCGGCCGTATTGATATTTAAAGTGAGTCCGCCTCTCAGTAATTTTCCTGTAGTTGCAGCATCGAGTGATTCAATGATGAGATACAGGTTTTGCTGGTCGTTGGCCAGTGCAAAAGCGAGCTGGGTTGGTGTATTGTAGTTATTCAAAGGTTCATGCCATTCCGAAGAATTGCCGTCCACTACCACAGGCTGCGGCATCCACAGATTTACATCTTCATCGGGATCTGCATGCTGTGCGAGCGCTTTTTCCGCAGAAAGACCGGCCAGGCTGATGAGCATTAAGCCGAATATGATTTTCTTATTCATTTTGATAGGGCAGGAGACAATCTGCGAAGTAAAATTATCTGATCAGGCACTGACTTTTAAGATTTTAACATTCTTTAACGGTTGCCGGGGCATTTAACCAATTGTGCCTGCTCAGACAGCGTTTGAATTAAGTTCATTATTATTCCAGAAGTATTTGTGTGATTTTCAGGTAATGTTTCTAAATTTAGGTTTTAACGTCTCTGCTATGAAATCACGCTGTTTCCTCCTTTTATTCCTGTTTACCTTCAGTGCATTTGCCCAGCAAAAGGGCAGGATTTTAGTAACCGATCTTTACCAGATCAGGACTGCCTCGAATATCAGGTTTTCTCCTGACGGGAAATGGTATGTGTACAGTGTGCAGGCAATTGTTCCAAACGAGGATAAAAACGGAGAATACGACTACCAGTATCAGTGGTTTCTTGCGCCGGCAGATCAGCGTACCCCGCCAAGGGCGATCACAAATAATAAAGAAAACACTGCGGGAGCCTGCTGGTCTGCTGACGGGAAACAGTTGTTTTTTGCAAGGATGATCAAGGGTAAACCGCAGTTGTTCAGCCTGCCGCTGAATGGGGGCGAAGCCAGGCAACTGACAGATTTCCGGTATGGTGCGGGCAGTCCGGCGGTAAGCCCTGATGGTAAAGTCCTGATTTTTTCTGCTTCCCTCAGCACTGAGGAACTACTGAAAGATTCAGTATTAAATGCGGATAAAAAGGCACCTTTGTGGAACGCCGAAAAACCTGGAATGACTACAGATGACATGTATCGGAATACTGCTAAAGGTAATGCTGACGGTACACTGCAGGAAATCAGAACCTATCTGCTGCAGAATGAAAAAGATAAAAAAGCCAAAGTATTTAACAGGCTGAATTTCCAGGGTGAAGCTGCTACAAACCCGGAACTGCGCTATACACATTTGTTTAGCCTGTCGCTGCTGAAAGCAGATGCTGTTCCGGTCGCGCTGACCGGTGGTTATTACAGCTATAGCCTGGGCGACATCAGTCCGGATAGTAAATATGTACTGATTAATGCAGATCTGAATGTTTCCCTGCATCCGGACAGGTCTCAGGAATCTGCTATCTACCGCCTGCCGGTTATTGGCGGAACACCGGAGTTACTGCTCAGTGAACCGGATTACCGCTATACTGCAGCCAGCATTTCTCCTGACGGAAAATGGATGAGTTATCAGACCCAGCCTGCTAACGGAGTAAACATCAGCAGGACATTTATTTATAATTTTGCAAGTAAAGAAAAGACCGCTATTGTCCTTGACCGTAATCTGGATGCGCTTACCTGGAGTCCGGATAATAAATACCTTTACTTTTTGGCGCAGTCCAATGGGGGAAATGTACTGCACAGATACAATCTTTCGGGTAAATCAGTAGCTCGCCTTTCTGACTTTGATAGCGGTATTACATCTTTTGATATCAGCAAATCCCAGTTGGTTTACGCTAAACTTGGTGTTGCCGATCCTTCTGAAGTATATGCTGCAGACCTGCTGAATAAATCTCCTGAAGTGATTACTCAGCTGAATACAGGCTGGCTGGCAGCCAGGCAGCTGAGTTATCCGGTAAAAAAGACGTTCAAAAATGAACTGGGCATGGAAGTGGAGTATTGGGTAATGAAACCTGCTGGTCTGGAAGCCGGGCGCAAATATCCTGTAATGCTGGAGATCCATGGTGGCCCTGCGGCAATGTGGGGGCCGGGGGAAGCGAGTATGTGGCACGAATTCCAATACTATTCAGGCATGGGATACGGTGTTGTTTACAGCAACCCGCGCGGATCTGGCGGATATGGTGAAGCTTTTTTACGCGGTAATGTGAAGGACTGGGGCGAAGGCCCGACGAAGGATGTCATCAAAGCACTGGACCTCACAATTGCTGAAGGATGGGCAGATACCACGCAACAGTTCATCACCGGAGGATCTTACGCCGGTTACCTTACAGCCTGGATAGTTGGCCATACCAATAGGTTTAAGGCTGCCTGTGCGCAGCGCGGGGTATATGATCTCAGTACATTTTTTGGTGAGGGCAATGCCTGGCGCCTGGTGCCCAATTACTTTGGCGGTTATCCCTGGGAAAGTTCAGTTGCTGGGCTCCTGCGGGCACAGTCACCATTTACATTCGTCGATAAAATTCATACCCCCCTGATTATCTTTCATGGAGAAACCGACCTGCGTACAGGTGTTATCCAATCGGAAATGATGTATAAGGCGCTTAAGGTCCTCGGTCGTGATGTAGAATATGTAAGGCATCCCGGAGGTACGCATGAGCTGACACGCTCAGGGAACAACAGGCAGCGTGTAGACCAGATGCTGCGAACGATGGAATTCTTCGAACGTTATAAAAAATGATAAAGAATTTAGCTGCGGCTTACAAAGAATCATTTTCCGGACTAAGCCGCGAAACCTGGATATTGAGCACAGTGATGTTTATTAACCGCTGCAGCAGTATGGCCGTGCCTTTCATGAGCCTGTACATGACGCAGTATCTGCACAGGCCAATGTCTGACGCCGGACTGATCATTGCACTTTTTGGGGCAGGCTCACTTGCAGGGGCTTCAGTAGGGGGCAAGCTCACTGATGTAATAGGGTTCAGCGCTGTACAGATCTATTCTTCCATTATTGGTGGGGTATTTTTTATCCTGTATTCAACCATTACTCATTTTGAACTGCTGTGTTTTTTTACCCTGCTCATCGGTTTTTTCTCCGAAGCATTTAAACCCGCAAATTATGCTGCGATTACGGTTTATGCTGCTCCGGGCACAACTACCAGGTCCTTTTCGCTAAACAGGCTGGCCAATAATATGGGCTTTGCCATCGGCAGCAGCATCGGGGGAATGATTGCCTTTTTTAGCTATCCCCTGCTGTTCATTGTAGACGGGGGAGTGAGCATAATGGCGGGCATAGCTATTTTCTTCATGCTTCCCAACATAAAAAAGGCAGCAAAAACTGCTGCTGAAAAGATCATACAGTCTTCGGTTATCAAACCCTGGAAGGATGTTTTGTTCATGAAATTTCTGCTGCTGAATATTTTGCTTACCATATGCTTCTTTCTCCTTTTCAGAGTGGTTCCGCTTTTCTATAAAGAAGTTTGGCATATCGATGAGTTTTGGATCGGACTGATCCTGGGCATGAACGGCCTGATCATCGCCCTTTTTGAAATGGTTATGATCAGCAGAATAGAGAATAAACGATCACCTATCCAATATATCGTTATGGGGGTCCTGATGATTGCCCTAGCTTACTGTATACTGCTCCTGCCCGGGATCGTACCGGTAGTTGCTGCAGTAATGGTAACCATTACTTTTACCATCGGTGAAATGCTGGCCCTGCCTTTTATCAATACTTTTGTGATGAGCCGGACAACTGACCATAACAGAGGACAATATGCAGCAGGTTACACCATGAGCTGGTCCATTTCACAGGTGATCGGGCCTTCTGCCGGTTTTTACCTTGCAGAAATGTATGGCTATAACTGGCTATGGATCGGGCTGATACTTCTGCTCCTGTTATGTGCACTGGGATTTAAACTCCTCGGTCGGAATATGGACTAAATTTTGCTGTAAAAATGTGTTAACAACCAATAAAACAATAGCTCAAACCATTAAAAAAAGAACAATATGAAACGTAATGCAACAGCCGTTTGGAATGGCACCATCAAAGAAGGAAAAGGTACTTTAACCACTGACAGTACTGTGTTGAACGAAACTCAATATTCATTCGCCAGTCGTTTTGCTGATGGCATCGGTACCAATCCTGAAGAATTAATGGCAGCTGCCCATGCTGGCTGTTTTACCATGAAACTGAGCCTTGACCTTACGGAAGCCGGTTTTAACCCTACTTCCCTGGAAACTAAAGCAACAATCACTTTAGATACAAACACAGGAACGATCACTACATCCAACCTGGTTCTGAAAGCAAGTATTCCTGATATCACAGAAGAGCAGTTTAAAGAAATCACTGCAGGTGCCAAAGCTAACTGTCCTGTAAGTAAAGCTTACAACCTGGACATCACTTTAGATGCAACTTTGGTATAAACCATGGTAAGCTACCGGTATAAACCCGGCAGCATCTTCTAGAAAAAAAGGCATATCTTATCCCGGCCTTCGTTGTTTTGCCTGCAAAATTATGCCGCCGGGATAAGATATGCCTTATTTTTATAGATCTTTTGCGGTTACTTCATTGCAGCAATATCCCTGATCACCTGATCCAGCTCTTTCGCACTCTCATTGATCATACCGATAATATCCCCCAGTTCCGGCGTGATATCCATTGATTCCAGCAGATTACTTAATCCCATGATATTGGCCAGTGGTTTTCTTACTACGTGCGACTGTATATAATTGATTTCAGCCAGATTATACTGCGTTTTAGTCAGTGACTCCTTAGTATCCTTCAGTTCAGAGCTGTTCAGCACCAGTTCAGTGATATCATGCCCGATGCAAAACATTCCTCCTGGCAGATCATTTTTGTCAAAAATTGCCTTATACTCCCATTTTGTAGTCACATAGCCGCCATCGCCGTCATGTTTTCTTATAACGGCAGGAAATACCTTACCGGGATTCATAAAGGCCTGCTCAGAAACTGACTGACAGATTTTGGTATCCTCGGGATGCATAGTTACCGAATAGTGCTGCCCGACAAGGTTACCATGTACATTGTTAAAGATTTTTTGATACCTCTTGTTGACATAGGAATAGTTACTGTCCATCCCTACGCTGATCAAATAATACATCGTAGAATCATCAAGTATCTGCTTTATTTCTTCAAAATCTGGCATAAAACGAATTGAGATATAATATTGGCAATCTGTAATACACAATTAACATAAAATTGTTTGCGCAGCAGGTAATACAGTAGTTCTTTTGAGGAATCCGGGAATTATTCTTTAGGCTGATAGACAATATTTCTAACTACAAGGAACACCACAAAGAGGGCAAGCAGCACGATCATAATTTCGGGGGTGCCGACATTTACGCCGCCTACCATAAAAAGGAATATACTCATAGGTTTTTGTTTTTTGCGGGCAGATGAAGCCCTTTGGAGCTGAATATATCGATTTAATAAGAAAGCCACTGTTATATTTTAATCTTTAACCAAACAATACGGGCTTTCATTCCTTTTTACAGTATAGATTTCTAAAGAAGTAAATTATGGACAGATTAGTAATAGAATCAATATTAGCCGATGTTGATGAAATATATTTATCAAATGACAGTGAAAAGCCGGAGTTAAACCCTTCAATTATACTGGGGTTTAAGGCGGGCAATGCTGATCAGATCATCAATGCATTTGATGCTTTGAAGAGCGTAACACATGAAAAAAATGTGGAGCTGATCATTTGCAGAACACTGGTTTCGGGTATATACGATCTTGAAATCAAAACAGAGGCCCTGGATGAGCCGGTAAGGATTCTGAATAAAGTGATTTCTGCCGAGCTGCTGGCAAAAATAGAAGATCAGCTGCACCAAAGCAAAAAGATCGTCCTGGGTACCAACGTATCCGAAGAAGAAAACTGGATCGTGGTAAACCAGGCCCAGGTAAAAGAATGCGCAGTGAAGGAGAACTAAGAGATAAAATGCAGGGTTTGATAACTTATCAGGCCCTGCTCATTTGGTCGGCAGATGTTATTGCATAAAAAAAGCCCCAACGGAGCTTCTGAATGGATTTTGCATCTCTAAAAAGAGAAATCATCGTTGTGGCCTTTACCACTTCCCTCATGATTTTCAGAATATTCGTAGCGCTTTTCAACTACATCCTGATGCGTTTTGATATAATCCACAGTTTCGTTTAAACCTTCAGCAAACTTTTCAAAGTCCTCTTTATACAGGAAGATTTTATGTTTTACAAATACACCGTCTTCCAGTCTTTTCTTGCTTTCAGTGAGGGTTAAATAGTAGTCGCCTGAACGAGTAGCTTTAACGTCGAAAAAATATGTTCTTTTACCGGCCCTTACTTTTTTAGAAAAAACCTCTTCTCTCTCTTTGTTGTCAAATTCTCCCATGTTTGGTATTACTGTTGGTTTTGGTTCGGGTAAATATAAACTATTAATCAGTAAAGATCAAAATAGAAATTAAAGAGATTTATTTTCTTCTTCCAATAACTGGTTCAGAAACATTTCTTCATAGATACCATGGAGCTGAATCAATTCGTCATGAGTACCCTGTTCTGCGATCCTGCCTTCTTCGAGTACGATAATTTTATCAGCTTTTTTGATGGTGGAAATCCTGTGCGCGATCAATATGCTCGTCTTTCCTTTCATGACATTTCCGAGGTTGTTCAGGATTTCTTCTTCCGTTCTGGTATCTACGGCCGAGAGGCAGTCATCGAAGATCAGGATTTTGGGTTCCTTAATCAGTGCCCTGGCAATGGATACCCGCTGTTTCTGCCCGCCTGAAAGTGTGATACCCCTTTCACCCAGCATCGTGTCAAACTGCAGTTCAAAGTCCATGATGTTATGGTATACCGCTGCATTTCTGGCCGCAGTTTCGATTTCATCATTGCTCACCTTATCCAAACCAAATGCAATATTGTTCCGGATGTTATCTGAAAAGAGAAAAACTTCCTGTGGCACAAAACCTACCTGGTTCCTGAATGAATTCAGGTTGATCTGCGGGAGCGGCTGTCCGTCAATAGAAATCTGGCCCGAATCGGCATCGTACATCCGCATAATCAGATTTGCCAGTGTGGATTTTCCTGATCCTGTCCGTCCAATGACAGCTACAAACTGTCCTGCTTCAATCGTAAAAGATATATCTTTCAGCGCCTCAATACCGGTATCCTGATAACTGAAGTTCACATTTTCAAAAGTGATATTGCCGCTAAGTTCTCCGGGGGCATTGTTGCCCGATAGGATATCCGGCTGAAGTTCGAGAAATTCGTTGATCCTTTTCTGGGATGCTGCCGCCCGCTGGATCAATGTGGTTACCCAGCCCAGCATAGTCACCGGGAAAGTAAGCTGATTCACATAGACGATAAACTCTGCGATATTACCTGCAGTGATAGAACCGTCCAGTACCTGCTCTCCACCGATATATACGGTAAGGATTGTACTTAAGCCCACAAGTAACAGCATGGTAGGATAGAATAGTGCCTGTACGCGGACAAGGCTCATTGCATTGGTTTTGTATCCGTCACTTTCTCCGGCAAATATCTGGCGGGTATAATCTTCACGTACATAAGATTTGATTACCCTGATCCCTGAAAAACGTTCCTGCACAAAGCTGGACAGGCGGGAAAGCTGTTCCTGGATCTGCTCGCTCTTGTGGTTGATCTGTGTGTTTACATAATAGATAATAATGACAAGCACCGGCAGGGGCAGCAGACAGAACGTAGCGAGCCGGGGATTGACAGAATACATGGAAGTAACAATCAATATAAATAAGACTAACGTATTGATGGCATACATGATCGCCGGGCCTACATACATCCTTACCCTGTTAACATCTTCGGTAGCCCTGTTCATCAGGTCGCCCGTATTGTTTCTGCGGTAAAAACCAAGGCTCAGTTCCTGGTAATGCGCATAAATCTCATTCTTCATGTCGTACTCAATGTGCCTGGACATCAGGATAAGTGTCTGCCGCATGAAAAAAAGGAATAAACCACGTACCAGATAAAGCAGCAGCACCAGCGTACCAAAGTAAAACAGGCTGTAGCTGAAAATATCATAAATGAGCTGCTGTCTTTCAAAACCATTGAACAGGCCATAGATCTGGATGTTCTCCGTGATGAGGTTAAAGGCATGCCCGATAACCTGTGCAGGAATGACCCCGAATATGTTGGAAATGATGACAAAAAACACCCCTGGCACGATCCACCATTTATATTTATAGAAGTATTTATTGAGAAAAAGAAGGTGCTTCATGGTGGGGTAAAGTTAGCCAATTGAGGAGGATTTTTTAAAACTGTTTAGTTAAAACAATGTAATTAAACTTTTTTATCCTTAGTTTTGCAGACTGTTTGATAAACGAAATCATATGTCTGCTAAGAGTTCTGTGGTTACCTCAATTTTAGATCAGTTAAGCGCATTAGGGCATAAAAAAGTGGTCTATTGCAGCGATCCTGATACAGGTTTGAAGGCTATTATAGCTGTACATGATACTACGCTCGGCCCTGCTTTGGGCGGTACCCGCATGTGGAATTACGCAACAGAAACAGAAGCACTTGAAGATGTGCTGCGCTTATCCAGAAGCATGACCTACAAAGCAGCGATCACAGGCTTAAACCTGGGTGGCGGCAAGGCCGTAATCATTGGCGATTCAAGAAAAGGAAAGTCGGAGGCAATGATGCGCAGTTTCGGACGTTTTATTAAAAATCTTAACGGTGAGTTTATCACTGCTGAAGATGTAGGTACAACGACGAGGGATATGGAATATATCAGCATGGAAACTACGCATGTAACCGGGGTTCCGGAGTCAATTGGCGGTATGGGCGATCCATCCCCGACTACGGCAAAAGGTATATTCCTGGGAATGAAAGCATGCGTAAAAGAGGTCTTTGGTACAGATACGCTTGCTGGCCGGTCTGTAGTAGTGCAGGGGATAGGCAATGCAGGTGAACACCTGGTGGAATTACTGAGACAGGAAAATGTGGAGGTATTTATCAGTGATATCAACGAGGAGCGTCTGCATCAGGTGGCACGCAAGTACAAGGCGAAACCTGTGGATGCAGATAAGATCTTCGGACTGGATGTGGACATTTATGCTCCATGTGCTTTAGGTGCCACGGTGAATGACAAAACTATACCCAAAATGAAGTTTGCCATCATTGCGGGCTCTGCCAATAACCAGCTGGCAGACGAGCAGGTTCATGGTCAGCTCCTGCTGGAGAAGAACATTTTGTTTGCTCCTGACTACCTGATCAATGCCGGCGGACTGATCAACTGTTACTCTGAACTGACGGGCTACGGAAAAAAACGTACCATGCAGCTCACGGAAAATATTTATGACGCTACACGCAATGTAATCAGGATGTCCAAATCAGATAATATACCTACCATCCTGGCGGCAAACAGGATCGTTGAAAAAAGAATAAGCGATATAAAGAAAATAAAATCATCATTTTAATAACCGGTAAATTACCAACTCGTTCTTACATTCATGTTAAATAGAAGGCACTTAAGAATTAAAGCTCTGCAAAACATTTTTGCATGGCAAATGACTGAAAAAAAGGATCTCAATTCTGCGAAGAAAGAATTGCTGCTCAGTATTGATAATGTATACGAAATGTATGTCAGGATGCTGGCACTGCTTTCGGAGATTACCGAATATACTGAGATCGATGCGATCGAAAGAGCAAACAAGCACTTTCCGACGGCGGACGACCTGAATCCAAACAAGAAACTACTGACCAACAGGTTTATCGTCCTGCTGCAGCAGAACCCCGAGTTCAAAGCGGCTGTAAACAAATACCAGATCAACTGGCATGCCGATCCTGAGTTTATCAAAACTATCTACAACAAACTGAAATCCACTCCGGAGTACACCGCTTATCTGAATGATGCAGATGACAGTCTGGAGGGATCAAAAGAGATCATTAAATTTATTTTCAGGAAGATCATTCTGAAAAGCCAGAACATTATCCAGGCTTTTGAAGATAAGTTTATCAACTGGTCGGTAGATAAGGAAGTAATGCAGGGAATGGTAGCGAAAACGCTGAAAAACTTTACCTCGGAAGATCCATTTAAAAACAAGCTGACACCTATCAGTGCCGACTGGAAAGAGGATGGCAAGTTTGTGGAAGATCTGTTTGTATATACGCTGAAAAACAACAATGAGTACCAGGCGCTGATCGCAGAACGTACCAAGAACTGGGAGTCTGAAAGGATTGCCCTGATGGATACCATCCTGATGAAAATGGCCATCTGCGAACTGATGAATTTCCCCTCGATCCCTGTGAAAGTAACTATAAACGAATACCTTGACCTGTCCAAAGATTACAGTACACCGAAAAGTAATTCGTTTATTAACGGTATATTGGACAAAATTTTGAGCGACCTGAAACGTACAAACAGTATCAAAAAAGTAGGCCGCGGATTAATAGAAGAATAATATGAAGAAATTTTTTGTACTGGCCCTGGCTGCGGCATCGTTTACGGCCTGCCAGCAATCAAAATCATCAGTAGGTGCTGACAGCACGGTTACAACAACCAGGACTGTTGTTGCGCCGGAAAACGCCCCGGTCATCAGCTTTGAAAGCGGGATGTATAACTTTGGTAAAATCAGCCAGGGTGAAAAGGTAAACCACGAGTTTAAGTTTAAAAACACAGGAAAAAGTCCGCTCATCATTGCCAATGCCACGGCTACCTGTGGCTGTACTACGCCTGATATTCCTAAGGCACCGATTAAGCCCGGCGATTCTGGAGTGATCAAGGTCGTTTTTAACAGTACAGGTAAAATGGGTATGCAGGACAAAATTGTAACCATTACCTCCAATGCCAACCCGGAAACCACAGAGGTGCACCTGATTGGTGAGGTACAGGAAATACCTGCTAAATAATTAATAATAACACACACAAACAAATATGACATCTACAGTAATTTTACAAGCAGCCGGCGGAAGCAGTATGTTGAGTACATTGGTTCCAATGGTGCTGATCATGGTAGTTTTTTACTTCTTCATGATCAGGCCACAGGTTAAAAAAGCAAAAGATCACAAGAAATTGGTTGCCGACCTGAAAAAAGGGGATAAGATCGTTACTACTGCTGGTATCCACGGTAAGATTGTTGACATGAACGAGCTGACTTTCCTGATTGAAGTTGAAGGCGGTACAAAGATCCGTTTCGATAAAAGTGCAATTTCTCTGGATGCCACAAAAGCAACTACAGAACTGCCTAAAGCGTAATGTATTAATTTACACCTGAAGCCGCTCCTTTCCCTGGTGCGGCTTTTTTGTTTTATTAAATTTGTTTACTTTACAGCCATGCCTTTTATAAGACTTACAAAGATAGAGCGAAAGCGCGTTTTGGTATTGATCACCTGCGTATTGCTGGCGATCGCAGGATGGCTGTTCCTGGCATTGAACAACAAATACGTTTATACCGCCAAAACTGTACTGGTATACAAGAACTTCCCCCAAAAAAAAGCATTTCACCCGCTGCAGTCAGATACCGTAGATCTCCTTGTTGAAGGAACCGGATGGCAGCTCCTCTTTGCCAGGCTCCGCGTCAGTCCCCCATCCATAAATATCAGCCTCGATAAACTGAACAACAGAAATTACATCCTCTTTTCAGAACAGTTATACAGTGTGAACAGTCAGCTGGAAACTTCGCAGAAAATCATATCAGTCCGTCCGGATACACTCTATTTCGATTTCTCTAAAAGAACCGTAAAAAGGGTTCCCGTAAAGCTGGTTTCCAGTTTAACTTTTGCCAGGCAGTTTGGTATCTCTGATGATATAGAATTTACACCGGATTATGTCACCGTATCCGGGCCGCAGGAAGAGCTGGAGAAGATCAGGGAATGGAAAACTGACACTTTGAAAATGCGTGATGTTCAGCGGGCTTCTGTTGCCCGGGTAGCGATGCGGCCCAACCTGCAGAAAAACGTCAATATCTTTCCCTCTACCATAGAGGTGAAGCTGCCGGTAGATGAGTTCACAGAGAAAACACTGGAGATACCGCTGAAGATTTTAAATAATACAGAATACTACAATGTGAAGCTTTATCCCAAAAAGGTCAAGATCACTTTTATGGTGGCACTATCCAGTTACCAGCAGGTGAACGAAGATTTTATTGAAGCATCGGTTGATCTCAACGAATGGAAATTACAGAAACACCATCAGCTCAGTATCAAACTGACCCGTTTCCCTGATTATTGCAAAAAGGTAAAACTGGTTCCGGAGAAGGTCGACTTTATAATTGAAAAGCAATGATGAAGATTGGTATTACTGGTGGTATAGGTAGCGGAAAAAGTACTGTCTGCAGGATATTTGAGCATTTGGGAATTCCTGTTTTTTATGCTGACACCGTAGCAAAAGAAATCATGGTGAGCGATCCGCTGCTCATTGCCGGGCTGAAAGCGGCCTTTGGAGAGGAGAGTTATGACCAGGCCGGCAGGCTCAATAATAAACATATAGCCAGGATAGTTTTCAATAACAATACTGAACTTGCTAAACTCAACGCATTGGTTCATCCCGCTGTTTTCAGGGCTTTTGACAGCTGGCTGGCGCGCGTTTCCGGCAATGCCCCATATATCCTGAAAGAAGCTGCGTTATTGTTTGAGAGTGGTTCTTATAAATCCTGTGATCATAATATAGTAGTTACTGCAGCTGTCGCTGCCCGTTTGAAATGGGTAATGCAAAGGGACGGCTCAACTGAAGAACAGGTGAGGGCAAGGATGAACAAACAACTGACCGACGAAGAAAAAGTGAAAATGGCAGATTTCCTGATCAGGAACGACGAAAGTCAGTCGCTGATACTGCAAGTCATGGAACTGCACAATCGATTTACAAAAATTACAGAATAGATGATATTAGATGATTTCCTGGTGCCAACTAAAATTGGGCTGTTTTGCGCATATGGCAGTTTTTACCTGGATCCAAAGGAAATAGTGAAGGATGCTGTGGTCTCACATGCACACGGAGACCATGCCGTAAGTGGTAATATTAATGTGTATTGCACAGAGGCAACCTCTTTGTTTATGAAACAGCGCTACAAGAAGTTCGCCGCCGGCGAATTTCATGTGCATGCTTTCCATCAACCTTTTGTGCTGAATGGGGTGACGATCAGTTTTGTACCTGCCGGGCATATGCTTGGCTCCGCCCTGGTACTTATGGAATATAAGGGAGTAAGGTACCTGTATACCGGTGATTATAAACTGCAGCCTGATGATACCTGCGAACCGATAGAGTTTGTACAGGCCGATGTGCTGATTACGGAAACAACTTTTGCCAATCCCGATACCAGCCACCCCGACGCGGAAGACGAAATCCGCAAACTGAACTCAACACAAAGCAATATTATGCTGGGAGCTTATGCACTGGGCAAGAGCCAGCGCCTGATCCGCCTGATCAGTGACCATTGTCCGGAAAAAAGGATACTTGTACACCATAGTATACTGCCTTTCGTTAAGGTATATGAGTCGCTGGGGATCAATATGGGGAAATATGAGGTATATGACCGTAAAGTCATGAAAAACAATTTAACAAACATGATTTATCTTGTTCCCCCATTGGTTTACCGGAGCTATATCAAGGCTGTAAATGTAATCAGGGTTTTTGCAACGGGTTGGAAACATTTACAAAACAATAATGAATTACAATTGTATATATCTGATCATGTTGACTGGAAAGATATTATTTTAACCATTGAACGGGTAAACCCCACACAGGTATGGACTACCCACGGGAGCGGGATTCAATTGAAGGAATATTTTCAAAACAATTTGGATGTTAAATTGCTTAACTGATGAAAAAAAATGCCGACTACTACTTCAATGAGGCTGGAATGATGGTGTTTACAGAAATATTTCACCTTAAAAGGGGATATTGCTGTAAGAACAAATGCCTACATTGCCCCTGGAAATATGGTAAGGTAAAAAATAACGATAGTCAGAAGAAAAGTAATTGATAACCATTAGATAACTTACGTAATGTTGAAAGAAACCAAAGCTCCCCGTTTTGAAAGCGCTTATCATGAGGCAATTGTGAACGTGTCCTACACACATAACTGGTGTAACGATAAAGTTAAGCAAGCTGTGTCGCCATACGATATTACCTCTCAGCAGTTTAATGTTTTAAGGATCCTCCGCGGTCAGTTCCCCAATCCGTCAACTATCAACTTTGTTAAGTCAAGGATGCTTGATAAGATGTGTGACGCCTCAAGGATTGTTGACCGCCTGGTGCATAAAGATCTGGTCATAAAAAATGTCAGTAATTATGATAAAAGGGCGGTAGATATCCTTATCAATGATAAAGGACTGAACCTGTTAAAGAAAATAGATGGAGAGGTAAGCCTGTCGGGCATTCTTTCGCCGAACATCTCGGAGGAAGAAGCAGAACAGCTGATCGCACTGCTGGATAAAGCGAGGGGGAAATTCTGATTTCCCTCTTTTAATGCCCGCCAAGGTAAAAACCAATCAGTGCAATGCTGATCCCCAGCAGGACAGCAATCATCTTTCTTTTTGAGACTTTATGGTCCACACTCGATTCAAAAAGGATGGTAGTGGAGATATGGAGGAATATTCCAATGACTATACCCATCATTTTATTGAAGTATAGTTCTATGCCGCCAATACTTCCGTTGCTGATGCCATAGCTCAGTAAAAAGCCCATGGGAGCCATCATGGCAAAAATCAGCAGGTAGAATGCAATCCCCTTAAATTTAAAATTATTTTGCATCAGGATGCTCGATAAGGCAAAGGCTGCGGGGATATGATGCAGGGAAATTCCAAAGATCAGGGCGTTGTGCTGATCTGCCGCCAGTGGCATACCTTCAAGAAATGCGTGCAGGCATAAACTGATCATAATCCCGTAAGGAAAGGTATGTCCTTCGCCATGTTTGTGGATATGCCCGTGTTCAACACCTTCAGAAAACTGCTCCAGAAAAATCTGCAGCAGGAATCCGATCAGGATATAAATACCAATCTCTGCATGATCCGGCCCGCTGTAAGCCTCGGGTATAAGGTGCAATACAGTGATGGCAAACAAATATGCACCACTGAAAGAAAGGATGAGCTTCAGCAGCTGAGACTTATCGCTTTTAACCAAAAATATCGACAGCCCTCCCAGAAAAGCACAGAAGAAAAGTACAAGGAGTTTCCAGATTTCCATTATAATCCCGGTTGTAATTTTTTATAAAACACGGAGACCATAAGACCTACCGTAGTGCCCAGTGCTGCTCCTCCGATTGTATCCAGCGGATAATGCACCCCCACATAGATCTGTGCAAATGAAATCAGAAATGCCCAGGCCAGGCCCAGTGGTAAAACCGGCTTCCATTTCGGATAAAATACCATGATCAGGAATACTGCAATTCCAAAATGATTGGTGGCATGTGCAGAAGGAAAACTATAACCACTGCCGCACTGTACCCTGTGAATAATCTCACTGGCCAGGTTAATGTCGTTACAGGGACGCAGCCGCACAACAAATGGTTTAATCAGCTTTGAAGAGATAGTGTCTCCCAGGGCAAAGGTCAGTAAGATACCGCCAATGATATACCAGCCTCTCTTTTTATATTCCTTAAAGCAGAAGATGATAATGAACAGGTAGAGGGGCGACCAGAAAAAGCGGTTCCGTACCAAAGGCATCAGCCAGTCGAAAAAGCCATTGGAAAGGCCCCTGTTGATTTTTAAAAAAAGGGCTATATCAAAATTATATAGGCTCTCTATCATACTTTTTTGCAAACAAGGATTAACCGTTCAGATTTAACCGCGTCGTAGGGATCAAGATTGTAACTGCCGAATGTAGTGGTGATCTGCAATCCGCTTTTTTCGCACATGCGTTCGAAGTCTTCCAGTGTAAAAGCCTGTACGCGTTCTTCAAAAGCGAAGTGTTTGCTCTTATGTTCAAAATTTATGTGTTTGATGATCTTGCCCTCGGAAACAAACTTGTGTATGTCAAATTCGATACCCTCAACGGTCTTGGTTTCCCGCTGAGTGAGGTTCTTCAGGATCTTCTGCGTATTGAAATAATCAAGCACAAGCGTACCCTCATCTTTAATGCTCTTTCTGAATGACTTTAAAGCATTGACATGTTCTTTTTCTGTTTCGAAATAGCCGAAACTCGTGAAGAGGTTCATGGCAATATCATAGTAATTGATATAACCGAGCCTGCGCATATCGTGAACAAAAAAGTGCAGGTGTTTCTGCTCAAACTGGCGGGCATACTTGATGCTCTGTTCAGAAAGGTCTATCCCGGTAACATCAAATCCTTTCTTGTTCAGGTAAACGGAATGACGGCCGCGGCCGCAGGCTATATCAAGAATTCTTGAATGGAGCGCAGGTTTGAGGAATGCGGTGAGGTTATCTATGAGAAATTCGGCTTCTTCGTCGTTTCGCTGACTATATAAAATATGATAGTAGGGAGAGTTAAACCAGTACTGAAACCATTTACGCTGCATAAGATATTTTTATAAAGGGCAAATATAGCAAACAGGGCAGGATATTCAGTCAATTCGGTTTAATTGGTATTCATTCTTAATTTTTGTACTTTTGGAAAACAAAATTTACAGCACTTGACACTCATAAAATCTATCTCCGGAATCAGGGGAACTATAGGTGGAACTGCCGGAAACGGACTTACACCAATTGATATCGTGAAGTTTACTGCAGCCTATGGCTCATGGGTAATACGGAATACCGGCATCAAAAAAATCATCCTTGGCCGCGACGCACGGATTTCTGGAGAGATGGTCAATAATCTGGTTACAGGTACCTTACAGGGGCTGGGAATAGAGGTTGTGGATCTTGGTTTATCCACTACGCCTACTGTAGAAATCGCGGTTCCCATGGAGAAAGCCGGTGGCGGCATTATCCTGACAGCCAGTCACAATCCGAAACAATGGAATGCTTTAAAACTGCTCAATGAAAAGGGCGAGTTTATCGATGATGCCAATGGTAAGGAAGTGCTGGAGATAGCGGAGAAAGCCGAATTTGAATTTGCCGAGGTCAATGATCTCGGCAGGGTAACCTATGATGACAGCTATCTGCAGAAACATATTGAAGCTGTTCTGGCGCTGCCGCTGGTAGATGTGGAACTGATCAGGAAGGCTGATTTCAAAATAGTAATTGACTGCGTGAATTCCACAGGAGGGATCTTTATTCCGGCACTGCTGAAAGCACTGGGTGTGAAAACAGTTTATGAATTGTACTGTACTCCGGACGGAGAATTTCCGCATAACCCGGAACCGCTTCCTGAGAATCTTACAGAAATCTCTAAAGTTGTACAGGCTAAGCAAGCCGATCTCGGTATTGTGGTTGACCCTGATGTAGACCGCCTGTGTTTTGTGTCTGAAGACGGATCGATGTTTGGCGAGGAGTATACACTGGTAGCTGTTGCAGATTATGTACTGAAGAATACACCGGGTAATACTGTTTCTAACCTGTCATCAACACGTGCATTGAAAGATGTTACACTCAGAGCAGGTATGGAATACCATGCTGCAGCAGTTGGTGAAGTAAATGTGGTGAACCAGATGAAAGCTACAAATGCGGTTATTGGCGGTGAAGGAAATGGTGGTGTCATCTATCCTGAACTGCATTATGGCAGGGATGCCCTGGTAGGTATTGCGCTGTTCCTCACCCATCTTGCGAAGTTTGGTAAATCTGTTTCTTTGCTCAAAAGCAGCTACCCGACCTACCATATCTCAAAAAATAAAATCACGCTCACACCAGAGATGGATATTGATGCGTTATTGTTAAAGGTGCAGGAGAAATATAAAAATCAGCCCAACAGTACAATTGACGGGCTGAAAATTGAATTTGATAATGAATGGGTACATTTGCGCAGGTCAAACACTGAGCCGATCATCCGTATTTACAGCGAAGCTGAAAACGAAACGGTTGCCGAAGGCCTGGCGAATAAGATTATCTCAGACATTAAAGAAATACTAAAATTGAATTGATACAAATGAACAGAATCTATTTAGACAATGCTGCAACTACACCCCTGGATAAAGAGGTGATCGCTGAAATGGTTCATGTGATGGAAAACTATTATGGTAACCCATCCTCTATCCATGCGCAGGGCCGTGAGGTACGCACATTGCTCGAAAAAGCCAGGAAGACTGTGGCTGGTCTGTTAAATGCAGTACCGGCGGAGATTTTTTTTACTTCCGGTGGTACTGAAGCCGATAATATGGCTATCCGCTGCGGGATCGCGGCATTCGGTATTAAACATGCAATTACTTCCAGAATCGAACACCATGCGGTGGAGCATACGATGGACCAGTTACTGAAAGACGGTGTTATCGATAAGCTGAGCTATGTAAATATTGATGATAAAGGAACAATAGATTACGACCATCTGGAACAGCTGCTGAAAGAAAACCCGCGCTCTATGGTTTCGCTGATGCACGCCAATAATGAACTGGGCACGCTGACCGATGTGGAAAGGGTAGGGGATATCTGCGAAAAATATGATGCGATCTTTCATAGTGACACGGTTCAGACAATGGGTCATTATGTGCATGATGTGAGAAAGCTGAAAGCTCATTTTATTGTTTGTGCGGGCCACAAACTACACGGCCCGAAAGGGGTGGGATTCATCTACATCAATCATACTGTAAAAATTAACCCGCTTATTTATGGAGGCGCTCAGGAACGCAACATGCGTGGCGGTACCGAAAATATTTATGGTATTGTAGGACTGGCAAAAGCACTGGAACTGGCTTACGCTCATATGCAGGATCACCAGGATTATGTTCAGGGATTGAAAAGTTATATGAAAGACAAGTTGCTTGCCGAAGTGCCGGGCATCGGCTTTAATGGAGAAACAGCACCCGAAAAAAGTTTGTATACCGTTTTAAATGTATGTTTCCCCGAAATGGATATGTCTGATATGTTATTGTTTAACCTCGATATCAATGGCGTGTCAGCTTCGGGTGGCAGTGCCTGCTCCTCGGGCTCCAATATTGGGTCACATGTATTGACGGCTATAGGAGCTGATCCTAACAGGCCTTCTGTAAGGTTCTCATTCTGTAAGAACAATACCAGAGAAGAGATCGACTACGTAGTTGAAAAGGTAAAACAAATTGTAGAACAAAATATAGCTGTATAAAAACAGAAAGATATTTTTAGGAAGCCCTGATCATGGATCAGGGCTTTTTTTATGTACTGCGAAACGTGTTTAATGAATTGTGACAAACAATTTGATTTTTTTGCCTGTTGTACTTGTAATCTACTTATCTTTTACTAAAAACCAATGATTATGATTACTCCTGAAGAACACAACGAAGACGAAGAAAACAAAAAAACTGTATATAAAGAAACGACTACGGATGAGAATGATGAACTGAGCAATGGCGAAACATCGTCAAATTCAGGATCCGGTTCTACAGCGTTTTCACACACGCCTGAGAGAAAGAATAAACCACTGGGTTCCGGACATGAGCCGGGAGTAACACCAGGAAGGGATTTCTAAAAACAATAATATATCAATCAGAGGCTGTATAATATACAGCCTCTTTTTTTTTGTGTAAATATTCTGGTATTAATTTGTCTGGTAATAGATAGTCAGTTACATTAGAGGTCGTATTCAGATGGGCTGAAGCATCTCCATATTTTGAAGTTAGCTAAAACGTTTTTAAATCAAATACACCATTATTAATAATAAACTAATATACTATGATGAAACACTTCTTATCAGTGTTACTTATTGCTGCCGCGGTGCCGGCTTTAGCGCAGAAAACAGATAAGATCAGTGATCCTGTAGAATGGATTAACCCATTAATGGGTACTGCAAGTAAACCTGATCTGTCAAATGGTAATACCTATCCGGCAATTGCCCTTCCATGGGGAATGAATTTCTGGACTCCTCAAACCGGTAAAATGGGTGACGGCTGGGCTTACACGTACGACGCTGATAAGATCAGGGGCTTTAAACAAACGCATCAGCCTTCGCCCTGGATGAATGACTACGGTCAGTTCTCTGTGATGCCAGTAACCGGTAAAATGAGATTTGCCCAGGATGACCGGGCAAGCTGGTTTTCGCACAAGGCAGAAACAGTAAAACCTTATTACTACAGCGTATACCTGGCAGATGCCGATGTGACTACCGAAATTACTCCTACGGAACGTGCGGCACAATTCCGTTTCACCTTTCCCAAATCAGACAGTTCATATGTGGTGATTGATGCTTTTGATAAGGGTTCTTATATCAAGGTTATTCCAAAGGAAAGAAAAATTATAGGTTACAGTACAAAGTACGCGAGAGGGCCACTGCCTAATTTCAAAAACTACTTTGTTGTATACTTTGATAAACCTTTTGTATCTGCAAATACCTGGCATGGAAAAACCCTTGCCAAGGATACACTGGAGCTGCAAAGCGATCATGCCGGTGCGATCATAGGTTTCAGGACAGCCAAAGGCGAACAGGTGAATATGAAAGTTGCCTCTTCGTTTATCAGCGTAGAGCAGGCAGACATCAGTCTGAAACGGGAACTGGCAAATGATAACTTTGAAACGACCAGGGAAAAAGCAAAAGCTGTCTGGAACAAAACGCTCAGCAGAATCGCTGTTGAAGGCGGAACGGTAGACCAAACCCGTACTTTTTATTCCAGCTTATACCGCACACTGTTCTTCCCGAATAAGATGTATGAGATCAACGCCAGTAACAAGATCGTTCACTGGAGTCCCTACACAGGTAAAACATTACCGGGATATATGTTTGCCGGAACCGGTTTCTGGGATACCTTCAGGGCTTTATATCCTTTCCTGAACCTGGTTTATCCTTCCATCAACAAAGAGATGCAGGAAGGTCTGATCAACGACTATAAAGAAGGTGGCTGGTTACCGGAATGGTCCAGCCCGGGTTACGCCAACATTATGGTGGGTAATAACTCTGCTTCTGTAGTTGCAGATGCCTATATCAAAGGTCTTCGCGGTTATGATATCGAGAAACTGTACGAAGCCTTAAAACATGGTGCAAACAATGAAGGTCCTATCGAAGCTGTAGGCAGGGCAGGGGTTAAATATTACAATGAACTTGGCTATGTACCTTTTGATGTTAAAGTAAGTGAAAATGCGGCAAGGACTTTAGAGTATTCCTATGACGACTTTACCATTTATCAGCTGGGAAGGGCATTAAATAAACCGGCTTCAGAAACCAGTATCTATGCCAAAAGAGCAATGAACTATAAAAACCTCTTTGACCCTTCTACCAGCCTGATGCGCGGCAAAAATAAGGATGGCTCGTTTCAGTCGCCCTTTAACCCTTTCAAATGGGGCGGAGCCTTTACTGAGGGAAACAGCTGGCATTATTCCTGGTCGGTTTTCCAGGACATTAACGGCCTCTCCAAGTTAATGGGTGGAAAAGAAAAATTTGTAAGCAAACTGGATTCTGTATTCTCTTTACCCCCAATTTTTGACGATAAGGAATACGGTTTTGTGATCCATGAGATCCGTGAAATGCAGATTGCCAACATGGGACAATACGCACATGGCAATCAGCCGATCCAGCACATGATTTATCTGTACAATTATGCTGGACAACCCTGGAAGACGCAGTATTGGGTAAGAGAAGCCATGAACAGGTTGTACAAAGCTACTCCTGACGGCTATTGCGGTGATGAGGACAACGGGCAGACTTCTGCATGGTACGTGTTCTCTTCAATGGGTTTCTACCCGGTAACACCGGCGGTGGACCAGTATGTTCTTGGTGCTCCATTGTTCAAAAAGGTAACACTGAACCTGGAGAACGGAAAACAAGTTGTTATCAATGCAGCAGCAAATAATGCTGATAACCGTTATATCCAGTCAATGAAATTTAATACAAAAGATTACCAGAAGAACTGGATCAGTCACTCTGAACTTTTAAAAGGAGCAACTTTAGATTTTAACATGTCTGCAGAGCCGAATAAAAGCAGGGGAGCTGCTGAAGCGGACTATCCCTATTCGCTATCAACTGACCCCACTGCAAAATAATTTATCAGGTTAACCAGATTACAATATAATCTCAAGGTTATCCTGATTGCAAAAAACTGTATGTATTGTCAAGGCTGCCTGCTGCTGAATGGCACCAAAAGGCCTTGACAAAACATACAGTTTTTTTTATGCAGCAAGATCCCCTATTTTCAGAAGTACAGCCATCCTTATTGAGCTAACAATTCAAGCTTGACAAGCCTCGCACGAATAGACCCGGTAGTACGTTCATGCACTCTGGCAATCTCGCTGATCTTCATTTCCTCATGAAACTGCTGTATCAGTAATTCCTCCTCTTCAGGAGACCAGGGCTTGCCCTGATTACCTCCGCGTTTGGTATTGCCAACACCGCTCCTGACCTCATTTACGGCATAAAATAAAGCCCTGATAATCTCTGGCTGCTGATAGATACTGCCAGCCGGAAAAACATCCCCGCTGACCGGATTTACACCATCAGCCAATAACTGAAGAATCGGGAAATAACGGTCGTGATCTGACATCCGTTTTTCCGGTGTATTTTGCTGTGCTAAATTCATACATTGACTATTTAGTTAATATTAATAAAATTCATGTACAATTTTAATAATTACAAAACTCAGCACCAAATATTATTACAAATATTTCCTTATAATAAATTTTATGTAAGAAAGTAGCAGCATCCGGCTTTAAAGCACTATTTCAGGATCTTCCTAGGTGGATTTTGAAATGGGTTCTGGCAACGGGATAAAGCACTATTTCAGGATCTCCCTAAGTGGATTTTGAAATGGGTTCCGGCAATGGGTTAAAGCACTATGCCAGGATCTTCCTTGATAGATTTTGAATGGGTTCTGGCAACGGGTTAAAGCACTATTTCAGGATCTTCCTAGGTGGATTTTGAAATGGGTTCCAACAACGGGTTAAAGCACTTTGCAAGGAACTCACTAAGTAGATTTTGAATGGGTTCTGGCAACGGGTTAAAGCACTTTGCCTGGATCTCTCCCCCGGGGTGGATTTTGTTGTTGGGTCAGGCTATGGGTTAAAGCGCTATGCCCCGGGTAAACTGCAAAAAAATTGGTACTCTGTTTCATTGCCTTCTGGCGCCCTTCAGCGGCAGGCAGCAATGAAACAGAGTACCAATTTTTTGCGAAATGGGCAATCTCAGCCCCCCAACCACAAAATCTATTTAATTTTTTACCATTTTAAGGAAAGTCGCCAATTTAGCCTTCATAGCGCGTCTGTCAACAATAAAGTCAAGGAAACCATGTTCCTGAACAAACTCCGCAGTCTGGAAACCTTTAGGAAGATCTTTTTTGATTGTCTCCTTGATTACCCTTGGTCCGGCAAAGCCAATGAGTGCTCCCGGCTCAGCGATATTGATATCGCCCAGCATGGCATATGAAGCCGTTACCCCACCGGTAGTAGGATCGGTAAGTAAAGATATATAAGGGATCTTAGCCTGGCTTAACAAGGCCAGTTTAGCAGAAGTCTTGGCCATCTGCATTAAAGAAAATGCAGCTTCCATCATACGGGCACCGCCCGATTTGGAGATCATCAGAAATGGGATCTTGTGTTTGATGCTGTAATCGATCGATCTTGCGATTTTCTCTCCTACTACCGAACCCATTGAGCCTCCGATAAAGTTAAAGTCCATACAGGCAATTACCAGTTCTTCACCTTCAATCTTACCTACGCCTGCACGGATGGCATCCCGCAAGCCCGTTTTTGACATGGTATCTACCAGACGTTCTGTATAGGGTTTGCTGTCTGTAAAATTCAGCGGATCGCCCGAAGTTAAATTGCCAAAAAGCTCTGTGAACTCATTGTTATCAAATAATACCTGGAAATATTCTTTGGAACCAACTCTTAAATGGTAGTCACAATAGTGACAAACGTATTTATTTTCTATAAGGTCAGCGCTGTGTAAAGCCTTTTTGCAGTTTGGACACTTGTTCCATAAGCCATCCGGCGCTTCTTTTTTCTCTTCTGTCAGCGTGCTGATACCTTTTTTTTCTCTCTTAAACCAAGCCATGTTATTCGTTGAAAAATGCGATTACAAAGAAACGAAAAAAAATTAGAAGAGTTTAGCCTAGATTAAGGTAAAATAATCGGCTATTGATTTGCCCGACATGATATTTTTCCTAACTTCGGCAGATATAAAATCTAATAACAATGAGTTTAAAAGGCTATAAAGGCGTAATTTACGGAGATGCCCTTCAAGAACTATTCGAACAGGCTAAAAAACATCAATTTGCATTACCTGCAGTTAATGTTACCGGTACAAATACGATCAATGCAGTTATGGAAACTGCTAAAGCGGTGAATTCACCAGTGATGATTCAATTATCTAATGGTGGCGCGCAATTTTATGCGGGAAAAACATTAAATAATGACAACTTAAATGCATGTGTGCTAGGTGCGGTATCAGCAGCGAAACACGTTCATTTATTAGCAGAGCATTATGGTGTAGCTGTAGTATTACATACAGACCACGCTGCTAAAAAATTATTGCCATGGATTGATGGTTTGTTAGACCACGGAGAGAAATTCTTCGCTGAAACAGGAAAACCATTATTTTCTTCACACATGCTTGACCTTTCTGAAGAGTCGATCGAAGAAAACATGGAGATCTCTGCAAAATATTTAGCGCGCATGGCCAAAATGGGCATGACGATCGAAATTGAGCTGGGAGTAACAGGTGGTGAAGAAGATGGAGTTGATAACAGCGATGTAGACAGTTCTAAATTATATACGCAGCCTTCTGAAGTAGCTTATGCTTACGAAGAGTTAAGTAAAGTGAGTGATAAATTCACAATCGCAGCCGCTTTTGGTAATGTTCATGGTGTTTATAAACCAGGTAATGTTAAACTGCAGCCGGTAATTTTAAAAAACTCACAGGATTTCCTGAAAGAGAAATTTAACCTTACTGCTGAAAAACCTATCAACTTTGTATTCCACGGTGGATCGGGTTCTACTCAGGAAGAAATCAGAGAGGCGATCTCTTATGGTGCGATCAAAATGAACATTGATACAGATATGCAATGGGCATTATGGGAAGGTATCCTTGAATATTACAAGAAAAACGAAGCTTATCTTCAGGGACAAATTGGAAATCCTGAAGGAGAAGACAAGCCTAACAAGAAATTCTATGATCCGCGCGTATGGTTACGTAAAGGAGAAGAAACTTTTGTTGAGCGTTTGACCCAGGCTTTCGAAGATCTGAACTGCAAAAACGCAAGCGACAAATTATAAGCTGCAATCAATAAAAAAAATATAAGCGCTTTCCGGTTTGAACCGGGAAGCGCTTTTTTTTTACCTTTATCCGGATGATAAAGTGCAGCAGACAAATCAAATGGCTCAGATCAGCTGCAGTGTTCTGCTGTACATTGTTATTGCTGTTTAATGGCTGCCGACCAAAAGGCACCGCGCATACAGCTTTTTATTCCTGGAAGACAGTGTTTAAGTTGGACAATAAGGAGACAGAACTGCTGCGCGATGCTGCAAACAACCATTTATATCTTCGTTTTTTTGACGTTGTATGGAACAGGCAGGAACATCAGGCTCTGCCAGATGGCGTACTTACGGTAAAAACACCGCTGCAGGGACTATCGGTTACTCCAGTCATTTATATCACCAATCAATCCTTACAACAGAGCAGTCTGACAGAGATGGACAGCCTCGCTTTTAAAGTCAACCGGCTGGCGGACCGGCTAGCTAAGGAACATCATCTTGCGTATACAAATATTCAGATCGACTGCGACTGGTCGGTAGCCACAAAAACGAAATATTTCGCCTTTCTGCGTGCATTTAAACGTTATAACCGTAAGCCACTGGAAGCTACCATCCGCTTGCATCAGGTAAAGTATCCGGAACGCACAGGTGTACCTCCTGTGGATAAAGGCTTGCTGATGTTTTATAACATGGGCAAGATATCGGCCGACTTAAACGCAGGAAATTCTATATACAATGAGAAGGATGCTGCGGCTTACATTGCTGCCCTTCCACATTATCAGCTGCCGCTGGATGTGGCCTTACCCTTGTTTTCCTGGGCTGTTCAGATCCGCGACGGAAAGGTTGCACAGGTATATGCAAAGATCACGGTTCAGGATTTATCAAATCCGGGAAATTTTGAGGTTCTTCCTGCAGGGGGAGGTGCCGAACCTGCCTACAGGTCCCTCAAAAGTTTTTACCTTAAAGGTGTTTATGTGAAAAAAGGCGACTTGTTTAAATTTGAAGGTATGAATGCCGGAAAGCTTACACAGGCCGCAAAACAGGTGGCACAATATCTTCCGCTACTCAAAAACCGAAATATCATTTATTATGAACTCTCATCAGCCAGTTTATCCTCCTTATATGCAAAAGATATCAAAGGAGTTTCTGCTCATTTTTAGTCTTTTATTGACCAGTGCCGCCGGCATAGTCTGGGCCTGCGGTGGGGGCGACTGGGATGAAAGCGAGTATTCTAATTTTGCACCTGAGGCTTTTGTAGACAAGCAGTATGCTCCGTTTTTTTACGACAGCTGGCAAAGCTATTATGGCAGCGGGGTGAATGATGACAGCAATACCCGCTACAACCAGCAGGTAGCCGAAGAATGGAATCAGTACCTCGATGGAAAGATACCGGAAAAAGAGTTGAGTACTTTATTGTTTACGGCATCATATGGCAAAATAGATTCGGTATATCAATATTGTAAAGGCAAGCTCAGGTCTTTACCCGATAGCCTGGCATCAATTAAAACATCAGGTCTCAGCAAAAAGAAGGCAGATACCTTCTTCAGCTACCTGCTGCTGGCTAAGAAATGTGAGCAGTTTGCCGTATCAAATGTTACTTATTACTGGGATGAAAAGGTAACTCCGGTAACTCCGGAGCCTGACATCAGTGTATCACTGGCCGCGGCATATAAAAAAAGCCGGGATCCCTTTATCAAACAGCGTTACTGGTTTCAGCAGATCCGGTGTGCCTACTTTGAAGAGTTGCCTGCCCTCAACGCCGATAGCAGCTCAGGTCCGGATAACAGTGGTCTGGTTGCCCTTTTTGAAAAGGATCAAAACAGTTTTCCCAAAAACAGCATGTATTACCGGGCGCTCGGTTACCTTGCAGGGCACTATTACAAACGGCAGGACTTTGCCCGGGCCAATTACCTCTATAGTTTATGCTATAACTTTTCTGCAGAGATGAAGATCCCAAGTAAATGGAGCTTTCATCCGCAGGACGAAAAAGACTGGGAGGGGAGTCTGAAACTGGCAAAAAACAAGGAGGAAAAGATTACCCTCTGGCAAATGATGGGCATCGTCAGCGATGAAAACAGGGCTATAGCAAATATATACCTGCTTGATCCGAAATCCGGGAAGCTGGACCTTTTGCTGAGCAGGCTGGTGAACAAAATAGAAATACCTGATGGTCCGTATAACGGGCTGGATAGCGCACAACAGCGAAAGAAGACAAGGGAAAATATTAGTCTTGTAGATCCGATCGCCAGCAAAGGGAATACCCATAGACCCTATTACTGGAACATGGTTGCCGGATATCTGCATGCCCTGAACGGCGACAATGCGCTTGCAGGGAAATTCTACAAAGAGGCTAAATTACAGCTGCCGGCGAACAATAGACTGCTGGAAGCTCAGTACAGGCTGCTGAACTGGAATCTGCATCTGTCAGCCCTTAAAACGATTGATGCGGGGGCTGAAAGCGAAATGGTTGCGGATCTCAACTGGCTGGCTGACCTGAGAGACCAGAAGGATACTGTGGCTGACCTGCGGTATCAGCGTGCTTTATCAGAAAGTATTAGTGCTTTGAGCAACCGCTATAAAAAGCAGGGCGACCTGCTAAAGTCTGACTGCTTTCAGGCCAGTACCAGGTTTTATGTAAAGAATGCCAATATTGAAGCTATGAAGACGCTGCTGGGTAAAACAAACAAGACCGCTTTTGAAAAAGCTATGCTCCGGTATTATCCTTACACTATGGGCGACCTCTATTATCATCAGGGATTGATGCTGGTATACCAGGAGAAAACGGATGCTGCAATTGCCCTGTTTGAGAAATCCGGTGGAAATGCTGCGCATGAGTTATTGGCAAACCCCTTTAACAGCAGGATCAATGATTGCCACGATTGCGACTTTGAAGCCGTACAGGCGACAAAATATACTGCCCTGGATGTTTTAAAAACAATAAAGATCATGAAGGCTGAAATTGCTGCAGGCAAAAACGTTTACACCAATAATTTGCTGATAGCAAATGCGTATTATAACATTACACATTATGGCAATGCAAGGGATTTTTATCAAACGCAGATCACGGGTTCAAATGCAACATCCCCAATGGATATTCCTGCAGAATTCAGGCCCCGGTTTACCTCATCGGCTATAGCAGAAAAATATTACCTGCGGGCACTTACAGCCGCCAGAACCAGTACTCAGGAAGCACGCTGTACTTTCATGGCTGCCAAGTGTGAGCGGAATGATATATATAACGCGGTCTTTAACGATCCTGCCAACGAGAAGAAATATTACTGGGACATCGATTTTACAACTGCATTTGCGGCAAAGTATTTTGCAGATCTGTACACGAAGTACCGCAACACTGCATTCTACAAAGAGGTGCTCCGGGACTGCGGCTATTTTAAAAGTTACGTTGCTGCGCAATAGTTTCATGTATTTAACAAATGACAGGAAGTTTAATCCATATTAATGTTCAACTTTACGTCATAACACATACATCATGGAACCAACAGGTGGTAAAAAGAATTTTTTTGAGAAATTTTCAAACGCAGCTACAAAATTTACAGGCAGCTCAACAGCTTTTGTAATCGCATTATTAACAGTCATTATATGGGCAGTTACCGGCCCGCTCTTTCATTATTCAGAGACCTGGCAGCTGGTCATCAATACAGGCACTACAATCATTACCTTTCTGATGGTCTTCCTGATCCAGAAAGCGCAGAATAAAGATGGCAAGGCCATACAGCTGAAACTGAACGAGCTGATTGCTGCCCATGAAAGGGCGAGCAACAGAATGGTAGATATTGAAGACCTGACAGAAAAAGAGCTGGACCAGTTACATAAATTCTACGTTACATTGTCTGAACTTGCCAAACAAGAAACCGATATTCATTGTTCTCATTCCATAGACGCCGCGGAAGAAGTGAATGAATATAAATCCAGACATACACGTAAGCCAAAACCAAATAAAGACCAACATGGAAATATTGCAGGTAAATAAGATCAGAACAAAAGAAGAACTTGAAAGCGCATTTGCAGTACGCAGAAAAGTCTTTGTGGAAGAGCAGGGTGTTCCTGCGGAACTGGAACTGGAAAATGAAGATGTTTCTGTTCACTTTCTGGCTTTACTGGATAACCAGCCCTGTGGTGCCTGCCGGTACCGGAAAACCGATAAAGGCTACAAGCTGGAGCGTTTCGCCGTATTACCAGAGTTCCGCAACAAGAGAGTAGGACTGGCAATGGTTGCGGCAGTGCTGGACGATATTCCTGATGATGACCAGCCGATATACTTAAATGCACAGACTGACGCAGTTGGCTTGTATACCAAGTTTGGCTTTGCTATTGAAGGTGAACAGTTTGAAGAAGCAGGTATCCAGCACTTCAGAATGGTAAGGAAATAGAAAACCTTGTGCTGCCCTGCAAAGCTGACTAGGAAGTGAAAATACTGGAAGATAGCAGTAAAGCTTCCTGCAATTTTACAGTATCGAGCTGAAGGCTTTCGCCCCGATGTTCCAGGTAGGCAATGACGTTCTCAGTAGCCATATTCCCTGTCAGGTCGTCCTTAGCCATGGGGCAGCCGCCAAATCCCCTCAGTGCGCTGTCAAAGCGTTTACAGCCACTGTTGTAAGCAGCTTCAATCTTCTCTGTCCGGCTCTCCGGGGTACTGTGTAAGTGGAGGCCAATTTCCGTACCGGGGAAAGCATTTGTTAGCATAGGCAGAAGTTCATTGATCTGTGCGGGTGTGGAAACACCTATGGTATCCGATAGTGACAGTACTTTTGTACCCTTATCTACCAGTGCTGCGGCCCAGTCTTCAACAATTGCTGCACTGTATTCATCCCCGTAAGGATTTCCAAAACCCATAGACAGATACACAACAGCAGTTTTTCCCTTACTGTCACATAACTCCAGCATTTGTTCTACTGTAGTTAAAGATTGCAGGATACTGGAATTGGTATTGCGTTGCTGGAAGCTCTCTGAGATCGAAAAAGGAAAACCAAGGTAACTGATCTCCGGGAAAGCCATCGCTTCCTGAGCACCCCTCAGATTAGCTGCAATGGCAAGCAGCTGTGTGCTTGTGTTCTCAAGATCCAGCTGTGCCAGAACCTCTTTGGTGTCTTTTAGCTGGGGAATGGCTTTTGGTGATACAAAGCTTCCGAAATCAATTGTATCAAAACCTGTTTGTAAGAGCAGGTTAATGTATTTTGCTTTGAGCGCTGTAGGAATAAAATCATGGATTCCCTGCATCGCGTCTCTCGGACATTCAATTAACTTCATAGCTTATTTGGTTATGCTGCCAATTTAAATCAAAAATATGAGAATAAAAAAAGGCTTCCTTTATGGGGAAGCCTTTTCAGTATGATAAAAATACCTTAGTTCAATTTTGGTTTTTTCTGACCCAGGTCGATTACAATAGGAGTAGAGATACATAGTGAAGAGTATGTACCGATGATACGACCAATCAATAATGCGAAGATAAATCCACGGATACTTTCACCACCGAAGATGAAGATTACCAGTAATACGAAGAATACTGTTAATGAAGTAAGGATTGTACGACTCAAAGTACTGTTCAGTGCGAAATTGATCAGCGTATTGCGTTCTTCTCCGTAAAGGTCATCTTTACCCGCTTCAGCAAGTTTCTCACGGATACGGTCAAATACAACTACTGTTTCAGTCATCGTGTAAGACATTACTGTCAGGATCGCTGCGATAAAGTCTTGTCCGATCTCTAAAGAGAAAGGCAGTACACCATCAAGGATTGTATAGAATGATAATACCAGTAACACGTCGTGGAACAATGCGATAACCGCACCCAGACCATAGTTCAGTTTCTTGAACCTTACGATGATATAGATAAACATTACCAGGCATGAGAACAGGATGGCCCCGTAAGCGCTGTAAACTAAATCACTTGCGATGATCGGGCCAACTTTCTGGTTACTTTCAATACTGTATTTTACACCTGTTGTAGCTAATCCGCTTCTCAGTGCATCTTCTACCAGTTTATCAGCACCTGCGTCCTGATCAGTGATATGGTAAGTAGTAGTGATTTTTAAGTCCTGATCGTTACCGGCAGTTTTTACCTGCAGTTCTTCGTTTTTGAAGCTTGGTGCAAGTTTAGCCTTTACATCTTCAGTATCCATTCCTTTATCGAAATGAACGATGTAAGTTCTTCCGCCTTTAAAGTCGATACCTAATCTCAATCCACCATTTTTGAAGTAGAAGATCACACCCAGGATGATGATCACTGAAGAGATAATGTAGTATAACTTTCTGCGGCCAACAAAGTTGAAGGCAATGTTTTTGAAAGCGTGAATTGTTGCTTTGTTACCGAAAGTAATGTTTGCGTTTTTGTTCAGTAAAGAGTCGAACACTAAACGTGAGATCAGAACCGCACAGAAAAGTGAAGAAAGGATACCGATACATAAGGTAGTAGCAAAACCCTGAACAGGACCGCTACCAAAAACGTAAAGGATGATACCCAAAATCAGGATCGTAACGTTTGAGTCGATGATCGAAGGCATTGCATGTTTGAAACCTTCTGCGATAGAAGCAGCAGTGCTCTTACCATGATTCAGCTCTTCCCTTACACGTTCGAAGATCAGGATGTTCGCATCTACCGATAAACCGATTACCAGAACGATACCGGCGATACCAGGTAAAGTAAGCACAGCGCCCAGTGAAACCAGGATACCCATGATAAAGAAAAGGTTGATTACCAATGCAAGGTTAGCTACCCATCCTGCTTTGTTGTAATACAGTGCCATAAAGATCAGGATCACTACAAAGGCAAGAACGAATGACAGCAAGCCGTTGTCAATTGCAGCCTGTCCCAATGAAGGACCAACCACAAACTCTCCAACGATACGTGCAGGAGCTGGTAATTTACCTGCTTTTAAGATATTCGCTAAATCCTGAGTTTCGTTTACTGTGAAGTTACCAGTGATCGAAGAGATACCGTTAGGAATTTCATTCTGAACAGTAGGGGCAGAGTAAACTGCGTTATCAAGAACAATTGCGATTGCTTTTTTATTGTTTGCATCGGCAGAAGCTTCAGCAGTAATTTTTTTCCATTTCTGAGCGCCTTCGCCAGTCATGTACATGGTCACCTCAGGTTTACCTTTCTGATCGTAGTCATGACGGGCATCGCTGATAGCTTCGCCACCTAAATCTGGTTTTCCATCAGGATTTACAGATTTGATCGCATATAGTTCGAAAACTTTGGTGCCATCCATTGGTCTTACACTCCACATGAATTTCATGCTTTGCGGAATGATTGCTGCAACTTCAGATTTTTTAAAGTAAGAATTTACTTTAGCAGTATCTTTTTGTGCAACCCATCCAACAGTAGAACCGGGACGCAGTGCTGGTTGTCCGTTTTGTGCCTGGTAAGTAGGGACGTTTAAAACAGCAAACAGTGGATTGGTTTTAGAAAGCTCCTGAGTTTTAAGATCAGCAGAATCTTTTGTAGTAGATTTTTTACCCAGGTTAGCTAATGCGCTTCCGCCTTTTGCAGCTGTATCTGTTGTAACTGCTGGTTTTGCAGCTGTAGTATCTTTCAATACAGAGGCAAGAGTTTTGTTGATGTTCTCCATGATCGGATAAACCTCTTCATTTTGATACACCTGCCAGAATTGTAGTTCTGCA
>NZ_JBEVDX010000036.1:0-61173 GCF_040513095.1 Pedobacter sp.
AGAGAAGTCCGGTGCTGCCGGAGAACGTTTATTATTGAATTTTTCAAACTTAAAATAACAAGATGTACATTATTCCCGCTATAGATATTTTAGATGGCAAGGTTGTCCGGTTAACCGAAGGCGACTACAACCAAAAAACAGTGTATGAAGTATCGATTGCCGAAATGATCGAAACTTACCGGTCTAACGGTACCGAGTTTATTCATATCATTGATTTAAATGGTGCCAAAGGGGATTTCAGTAACCAGGCCGAACTGTTCGAGATTATCCACAAAACAGATATGCGCGTACAGTACGGAGGTGGTATCCGAACCATTGAGCAGGTAACCAAATTACTAGATGCAGGCATTCACCGTGTGATCGTGGGCACACAAGCCATCACAAACCCTGATTTCCTTGCTGAACTTAGCAAAGAAGTGGGCAAAAAATACGATTACGCCAACCGTATCGTGATTGCTATTGATGTACTTGATGAAGTAATCAAATATTCAGGCTGGATGGAAAGCTCTCCGATTAAACTGATGGACTATGTTGATAAATGTCTTCAGCTCGGTTTCTTCAGGTTCCTGTGTACAGATATCAACAAAGACGGTAAACTGGGCGGTGCCGCAGTAGACCTGTACAAAAAGCTATTGGAGCACTCACCTTTCATCAAACTAATTGCTTCCGGAGGCGTAAGCTCAATGGAAGATATAGAAGAACTGGCTAAACTCGAAGTAAGATCTGTAGTAGTAGGCAAAGCGATCTATGAAAACCGCATCACTATCGACGAAATCAAGGAGTGGAACCTTAGGGCAATGACTTCCCTGTAATCCATGCTGAGTAAACGTATCATCCCATGTCTCGACGTTAAGGACGGCAGGACAGTTAAAGGAGTTAACTTCGTAGATCTTAAGGATGCAGGAGACCCCGTGGAGCTGGCATGGCAATATGCCCGGCAGGGTGCTGATGAGCTGGTATTTCTTGACATAACAGCTACCCACGAACGTCGTAAAACGATGATCGAAATGGTAAAGTCTGTAGCAAGACAACTCAACATTCCCTTTACGATTGGCGGTGGTATCACTGAAATCGCTGATGCTGAGGCTCTCCTTAATGCAGGTGCAGATAAGATCAGCATCAACTCTGCCGCAGTTAAAAACCCGCAGCTGATTGCAGATCTGGCCAAAGTATTTGGCAGACAGTTCGTCGTTGTTGCAGTGGACACCAAACTTGTAGGCGGAAAGAATATGGTGCACCTGAATGGCGGCCGGCTGATCACTGAACTGGAAACAGAGAAATGGATCAAAGAGGCCGAGGATCTGGGCGCAGGAGAAATTCTGCTGACTTCGATGGACCATGACGGCACAAAACAGGGCTTCGATTGCAATTTACTGCAAACAATCAGTCAGATGATCAATATCCCGGTAATCGCCTCTGGCGGTGCAGGAACAATTGATCACTTTACAGAAGTTTTTACAACTACAGGCGTGGATGCTGCACTCGCAGCCTCGGTTTTTCACTTTGGTGAGATCCCGATCCCGGTGTTGAAGAACGAATTAAAAAAACACAACATACCAGTAAGGTTATGAATATAGATTTTGAAAAAACCGATGGTTTGGTTCCTGTGATCATTCAGGATGTACAAACATTGGAAGTGTTAATGCTGGGTTACATGAACCAGGAAGCATGGACAAAAACACAGGCAGAAGGCAAAGTAACTTTCTATTCGCGCTCAAAGAGCCGTTTGTGGACCAAAGGAGAAGAAAGTGGAAACTTTCTGTACGTAAAAGAAACACATATTGACTGCGATAACGATACCATCCTGATTAAAGCCACACCGGTAGGCCCAACCTGCCATACAGGTAGCAGAAGCTGCTTTAAAACCAACTTTAACCAGAACTTTATCTTTGAACTGGAAAAAATAATCGGCGACAGATACGACAATCCTACTGAAGAATCGTATGTAAATAAACTCCGCAAGAAAGGATTGAACAAGATTGCCCAAAAAGTGGGTGAAGAAGGTGTGGAAACTGTTATTGCGGCACTGAACGAAACTGATGTGGACTTTGTGAACGAAAGTTCCGACCTGGTATTCCACTTGCTGGTTTTGCTGAGGGAAAAAGGAAAAACACTGGCTGATATTGGAGTAAACCTTGAAGGAAGGCACAGGTAATGCTGAAACATGTTAAATCACTGAGCGGACACCAGAACCCCGTATACGCTTTAGCTAACTCTGGTAAAGAAGGCATCTTTTTTACCGGAGGTAATGATAAAGGCGTGGTAGAATGGTCGCTGGAGAAAATGTCTTTTCTGAAAGTACTGATGCCGGTAAAAAGTTCGGTTTACAGTCTTCATTATTATGCTGAACAGCTGTTTGCAGGTCAGCGAAGTGGTGAAGTATCTATATTCGATTTCAGCACACAAACTATAAAAGCCTCTTTCCAGGCACACGAAAAACCGGTATTTGACATTGTTGTCATTCCTTCCAAACAGGAATTCCTCACCGCAAGTGAGGATGGTACTGTAGGTGTCTGGTCGCTTGTTGATCATTCTTTACTTTACCGTATTCCCGTTTCATATGATACAGTAAGGGCAATAGCAATCAGTCCTGATACCGAACATGCCGCATTCGGCTGTAAAGATGGCATGATCCGCATTTATAACCTTACCGATTACGGTCTTGAACACACGCTGGAAAAACATACGCTGCCGGTAACTTCAGTTCAATATTCGCCTGATGGCAAATACCTGATCTCCGGTGGAAGAGATGCACAGCTGAACTTCTGGTCGCTGCCCGAATACGAATTTAAACACAATATTCCTGCACACCTCTTTAGTGTCTACGGTATTGCTTTTAATCCCGTACTTCCTTATTTCGCCACGGCCAGCCAGGACAAAAGCATTAAGTTATGGGGCGCTGAAGACTTAAGGCTCTACAAAATCCTAAGTATTGAAAAAAATACTCACGGTCATACACACTCAATTAATAAGCTGGTGTGGACACCAGACGGCAAATACCTGATTACAACAGGTGATGACAAACTCGTCATGGTCTGGGAATGGGAGTAGTTTACCAGCTCTATAATCAGAAAAACCTCTTAATGATCCTGAGCTTATGCGTATATCTGCCTAACTCCGGATTGTAAATCCCCTGATCATCTATAGGATCAATCCTTACTCTTCCCGATGCATGAATGATCCTGTGCTGATCTAAAAGGATCCCCACATGGATAATCCTGCCTTCGGCATTGTCAAAAAAAGCCAGGTCGCCCGTTTTTACTTCCGGCAGAAAATTCACTGTATCACCCTGTTCCGCCTGCTGTGCAGCATCCCTTTTGATCCGGATACCTGCTAGTTTAAAAACCGCCTGTGAGAACCCCGAACAATCTATCCCGAACAGCGTCCTTCCACCCCAGAGATAAGGGGCATTCCTGAAGAACTTAGCCAGTTCCGTTATTTTCTCTTCAGTAACCGGAGATACCTGATAAGGATCAAATGATACTTTGAACTGCTGATTGCCTATCTGGCAGGAACCATTGGCGTATGCCGGTAGAACAGCAGAAGACGGCAAATAAAAAGCTGTCTCATCCTGCGCTGTAACAGTATTCACAACATCAGCAGGCACCAGCGTCTTATAATCCTGAGCCGATAAATACTCTTCATGGCTGACCACTATCAACTGCTTAAAATCCATCCATCCCTCATAATCATCATAGGCATTGCGGATGCGCCACCAGGGCTGTACTTCTTCAAGCACTTCCACAGCATCGCCAAACAACAATTGTGTGGCGATCTCTGCTTTATCGGAAGCGGCCGGTCGTAAAGGTGCAATGGCTACCCTGCAGATTGCAAATTTCTGTTCCATAGTAAATATCGGTCGTAAGTTTCAATTAAAGCAATAATGTAACGGTCTATAAAATTAATGATCCTGAACTAATAAACGTCATTTTAAACATTTGATTCATAAAATTGTTAATTTAGTATTACAAATTAAGAAACCATATTATGAACTTCAGGAAGATTTTAATAGCCGTTGACAACAGTACATGCGCTGAAAAGGCTGCAAAATCAGGCTATGAAATGGCTAAGGCCTTTGACGCAGAAGTTGCGCTGGCAAATATTATTGAGCCGATACCAGCTACCATTAACCAGGACCTTACCCTTGCCCCGGTTTTCCTGGAAACGTATGATAATAGTGAAGAAAACAGCCATGTATTGCTGAAGGAAATAGAAACAACCTATTCAGGAGGGATCAAAACTACTTATCTGAGTATTATCGACAGTGCCGCTCACGGCATTGTGAACCAGGCTGAAGAATGGGGCGCAGATCTGATCGTGATCGGTACCTATGGGAGAACAGGCCTGTACCATTTCCTGATGGGCAGTGTGGCAGAACATGTTGCCCGCAAATCAGCCTGCCCGGTAATGATCATTCCGAATAAGGCGGAGGTTTAACCAGAAAATCGCTATATAACAGAAAAGGACGCAAATGCGTCCTTTTCTGTTATATAGCGATTAGGACTAGCCTTCCTGATGTAACCAGGCTTTTTTCTTTAATAATTCTTCTTCAGTTTCACGGATATCTTCGTCATCCACGCAACAATCTACCGGACAAACAGCCGCACACTGGGGCTCATCATGAAAACCTTTGCACTCTGTACATTTATCTGAAACGATATAATAAACCTCGTCAGAAACTGCTTCCTGAGCTGCACCTGCGTCAACCTCCTGGTCACCGAAATCAATAATGCCGTCCAGGCTGGTACCATCTGAAAATCTCCAGGCTGTACCTGCATCATAAATTGCATTATTCGGGCATTCAGGCTCACATGCTCCGCAATTAATACATTCGTCTGTTATTTTAATAGCCATGTCTTAGTATAAATCTAGTTGCTAAAGTTACCTTTGCAGTGCAAATATAACAATTAATCGTTTAAAATCATTCCAAACATGCCTACCCTTACTGCTGAAAAGTTAATTATTGCATTTCATAAACTAAGTAATTTCCTGAATCAGCCAGATGATGATTTTAACAGGGTAATCGATTCAGCCCTGAATCATAACGCCTGGTTCCAGCCTGAGGAAGTAAGACGGTCACTGACCTCTTTAAAGGACATGTTGTCTCCCGCCCCTCTGGAAAAATGGTTCGAACAGGTAACAGTGACAGAGGTACCGAAAAAGATAGGGATGATCCTGGCGGGAAATATCCCAATGGTAGGTTTTCATGATATACTCTGCGTACTGGCTACCGGAAATACAGCCATGATTAAACTTTCATCATCTGATGACAAACTTCTTCCGGCCCTCCTTAAACAACTGATTAATTTTGAACCTGCGCTTACCGAACGGATTATCTTTACGGAAAGGCTAAAAGATTTTGATGCGATCATCGCAACCGGCAGCAACAATTCCTCGAGGTATTTTGACTATTACTTTGGCAAAGTGCCAAACATTATCAGAAAGAACCGTAACAGCATTGCCGTGCTGGATGGCAAAGAAAGCAGTGAAGAAATTGCGTTATTGGGCCACGACATCTTTGATTATTTCGGACTGGGTTGCCGTAATGTGTCTAAAGTTTACCTTCCTGAAGGTTATGAGATCAAAAACTTCTTTGAACCCCTGGAAAGTTTTCAGCCAATCATCAATCACTTCAAATACAATAACAATTACGATTATAACAAGTCCATCTATCTGGTGAATGCTGAGCCGCATTTTGACAATGGCTTTGTACTGTTGAAAGAGGATGCTGGGCTGTCTTCCCCCCTTGCTGTGCTTTTCTTTGAATACTATGCAAGCCTGGAAGAACTCAATGAAAAACTGAAAGGGATACAGGAGCAGATTCAATGTGTAGTTTCGCATGCTGATCTGAAACTGGAAAGTGATGTAGTCAGCTTTGGACAAAGTCAGCATCCTCAGTTATGGGATTACGCAGATAACGTCAATACTATTGAATTCCTTAACAGCCTTTAATACACTAAGCACGATATATGCATTGCTCGTATACTGGTCGTGGAGAGATTTGTAAGTGCTCGGAGACAGTTCTGTGAGCGCTCTTTATGGCCATACCTCAAACATACCACACCTTTACCGCAGTCTTACCTCAGGTATACCTTTCAGGTAACCAAATGGTATGTCTGATGTATATCCGGACTATGACTAAATTAAAGGTATAGGGAGCACTCAGCGAACACTCACATAATACTCCCGGATCCTTGTACGACCAATGTACGAACAGTACACGAAGCTCATATATACAGTACCCGGAACGATCAGGAAAGCTTTTTGAATTAAAAGAAGCTGCTTAACAATGCTTCCTTTCGTAATTCTCATTTTGAAACACTATTTTTGAACAAAATGTATGTAATCAAAGTTAAAGGCATTGCCAAAATACCGGACTATGTTCAGCTACGGGACGATAAGTTTACGCTGCTGGCCTATTTCAGGGTAGACAGACCGGATAAATCCCTGGATAAACTGGGTTTGGGCGACAAGCTGCCTTATATTATGGACCTGGTAAAAGACTTACCATTTGGTCAGATTGCAAAATTAGATATTTAAACAATGACAGGAAACGCAGTTATCAATTTAAAGAATGTAGATGTATTTCAACAGAAACACCTGGTGCTCTCCAATGTAAATCTCAATATAGATAAAGGTGAATTTGTATTCCTGATCGGCCAGACCGGTTCCGGAAAAAGCAGTTTGCTGAAAATCATTTACGGAGATCTTCACATTGGTAATGGCGAAGGACAGATTGCAGGATTCGATCTGAAGAAACTGGCAGAAAAAGATGTTCCGTTCCTGCGCAGGAAACTGGGTATCGTATTCCAGGACTTTCAGCTGCTGACAGACCGTACCGTTGAGCAGAACCTTGATTTTGTACTGAAAGCTACAGGCTGGAAGGACAAAAAACTGATTGAGGAACGCGTTAAGGATGTGCTTGAAAAAGTAGGTCTCCGTTCAAAAATCAGGAAAATGCCACATGAGCTGTCGGGCGGAGAGCAGCAGCGCGTAGTAATTGCCCGCTCCCTGCTGAACAATCCCGATATCATTCTTGCGGATGAACCTACAGGAAATCTGGATCCTGATACATCTGAAGAAATCGTATTACTACTGAAACAGATCAGCCAGAACGGTACAGCAGTACTGATGGCAACCCATGATTACCATATTATCCGTACCCTACCCTCACGTATCATCAAATGTGAATCTGGTATTGTACACGAAGATGCCACAATAAACTAAGGTATTCCTGACAAAAATTTCCTTTTCAGCCATTCTGTACAGTGTTGTTCAACCAAAACTGACAGCATGGCTGATATATCCTATTGGCAAACAATTTGACTTTATACCCAAAAATTCTACTATAGTATGTTTAGCAAGAAGAAACCGAACGATACAGAAAATCCTACTACGGAAAACACTGCAGAAGAGCAGTTAAATAATGAGCAAGTTGATGACGCGGGTGCGGCAACGGAGGAAACAGTAACAGAGCCTGTTGAAGAGATTTCTGCTGAAGAGAAACTAAAGCTGGAAGTTGCAGCACTGAATGATAAATACTTACGCCTTTTCGCTGAATTTGACAACTACAAAAGACGTACACAAAAAGAACGTGTTGAACTTTTACAGACAGCAGGTAAAGATGTGATCATTTCAATGCTCCCTGTGCTGGACGATTTTGACCGTGCAAATAAAGCGACTGAAAATGCCATTGATATCAGCGCGATCCGCGAAGGTGTACAGCTGGTACATACCAAACTCAAAAGCATTCTGGTTCAGAAAGGCTTGAAAGAAATGGAAAGCATCAATACTGTATTTGATACAGATCTTCATGAAGCGATTACTAAAATCCCTGCCCCTACAGATGAGCTGAAAGGAAAGGTTATAGATGAATTAGAAAAAGGATACACTTTAAATGATAAAGTGATCCGCTTTGCAAAAGTTGTTGTTGGCAGTTAATTATGAGTAAAAGAGATTATTACGATATCCTTGGCGTAGGCAAAAGCTCTTCACCTGAAGAGATAAAAAAAGCTTATAGAAAGTTGGCTATAAAATACCATCCTGACAAAAACCCGGATGATCATACTGCGGAGGATAAATTCAAGGAAGCTGCTGAAGCTTACGAGATCCTGAGCAACCCTGAGAAAAAACAACGCTATGACCATTATGGCCATGCAGGTGTTGGTGGCGCATCAGGTGGCGGCGGCTATGGCGGCGGCGGTATGAATATGGAAGATATCTTTAGCCAGTTTGGGGATATCTTTGGCGGCGGCGGTGGCGGCGGCAGTCCTTTCGAGAGCTTTTTCGGTGGGCAGCAGCGTGGCGGTGCCAGCGGCAGACGGGTATCCAAAGGATCCAACCTTCGTATCAAGGTAAAACTCACTCTTGAAGAAATAGCGCATGGCGCAGAGAAAAAGATCAAGGTAAACAAACAGGTAGTTTGTAAAACCTGTGACGGCAGCGGTGCAAAAGATAAATCATCAATCAGCACCTGTAAAACATGTGGTGGAAATGGTTCAGTGCGCAGGGTAACAAATACTATCCTGGGACAAATGCAAACGACTGCCACCTGCCCTACCTGTAACGGATCAGGCAGCCAGATTACTTCAAAATGTAACTCTTGTCATGGTGAAGGAACAGTACGCGGTGAAGAAACCATTTCAATCAATATCCCTGCGGGAGTAAGTGACGGAATGCAGCTGAGCATGAGCGGAAAAGGAAATGCTGCACCTAATGGTGGTATTCCGGGAGACCTGATCATCCTGATCGAAGAAATTCCTCACGAAACCCTCAAACGCGAAGGTAACAACGTGGTTTATGACCTGCACCTGAGCATTGTTGATGCTGCTTTGGGTTATAGCGCTGAAGTACCTACAATTGATGGTAAGGCGAAGATAAAAATTGAACCTGGAACACAAAGCGGAAAGCTGTTAAGGCTGAAAGCAAAAGGTATTCCTGAAGTGAATTCGTACCACCGCGGAGACCAGATCATTCACGTCAATATCTGGACACCAAAAGCATTGAGCAGTGAAGAGCGCAGTATGCTGGAGAAATTAAGAGATTCTCCAAACTTCAAACCTCAGCCAGGTAAGAATGACAAGAGCTTCTTCGAAAAAATGAAAGAATATTTTGAGTAAAATCATAATATAAAAAATAAATTTTACTGATGAATGCCCCCGTAAAGCTAAAAGCTTAGCGGGGGCATTTTTTATGCCGGAAACATTTCCCGAAAAGTGTTGTTCTGTAATTAATTATGGATAAACTTCAACACAGCATTTACACTCTTTTATTTTTCTTTCTGACCTTTGCGGGCCTTTATTTCGCCGCTGAATTTTTGATCCCTATAGCTTTAGCCGCCATCTTTGCGATGTTGCTCAGCAGGCTCTCATCCTGGTTTGAAAGTAAAGGCATGGGCAGAGGAATAGCCTCCCTTCTCTGCATACTGATTTTCCTGGTCTCGATAGCCATTGTGGTGACCCTACTGGCCTGGCAGCTAAGCGGATTTGCAGAAAATATAGATGTAATGAAAGATCGTGTAGTGAGTTTATTTACCAACCTGCGCCGCTGGCTGCACGAAAGCACAGGGATAACAATGAAGCAACAGCAGCTTATGGTTAAGGAAAGCAGCACAGGAAGTGGTGCTGGCTCTATGCTGGCAAGCTTTGCGGCAAGTATGATGGGCATCCTTGTAAATGCTATACTTGTAATAGTATATATGTTCCTTTTCCTGGTATACCGCTCCCATATCAAAAAATTCATCCTTAAACTTGTTCCGGTAGACGAAAAGAACACGGCCGAAAATATAGTACATAAAGCGGGAAATGTATCCCAGCAGTACTTAGGCGGACTTGGCGCAATGATCGTCATGCTCTGGATCATGTATGGCATAGGCTTCAGTATAGTTGGTGTTGAAAGCGCGATCTTTTTTGCAGTCTTGTGTGGTATCCTTGAGATTATTCCTTTCGTAGGCAATATTACAGGGACATCTTTAACTGTCCTGTCCGTGGTTGCACAGGGTGGTGATACAAAAATGATCATCGGGGTTCTGGTCACCTACGCATTTGTCCAGTTTATCCAGACCTACCTGCTGGAACCACTGATAGTAGGAGAACAGGTAAATATTAATCCTTTGTTCACCATTCTTGTAATCGTACTGGGAGAAATGGTATGGGGCGTTGCCGGAATGATCCTTGCAATCCCTCTGCTGGGTATCGTTAAGATTATCTGCGATCAGGTTCCCCAGCTGCAACCCTATGGATTTTTAATCGGAACGGAAAAGCAGCGGCAGAAGAAAACAGGGCTGACAGATAAACTTAAGCTCATGTTTTCAAAAGCATAGCATCCCCGGCTATACTTTGCAAATAATATCATAGAATCTGTAACAATTGTTACTCTTTGTATACTAACATAGAACTAAACAACTAAAACTATTTCTATGTTAAGCGTAAACAATATTGTGAAACAATATGCAGAACACCGCGCACTTGATGATGTAAGTCTCAGAGTTGAACAGGGTAAGATATTTGGACTGCTTGGGCCCAATGGTGCCGGAAAAACATCCCTGATCCGGATCATTACCCAAATCACGGCACCAGACAGCGGAGAGGTCATATTCAGCGGACAGCGGTTAAACTCAAATCACATTGCCCGGATCGGCTATCTTCCGGAAGAACGCGGACTGTACAAGAAAATGGAAATCGGTGAGCAGGTACTTTATCTGGCGCGGCTGAAAGGATTGAGTACTGCCGAAGCCACAAAACGGGTAAGATACTGGTTCGAAAAGCTTGAAATGGGCGGCTGGTGGAACAAAAAGGTGGAAGACCTCAGTAAGGGAATGCAGCAGAAAGTACAGTTTGTAGCCACGATCCTGCATCAGCCGGAACTGATCATCCTCGATGAACCCTTCTCAGGTTTTGATCCGGTCAACGCAGAGATCATCAAAAATGAAATTCTTGAATTAAATAAACAGGGCGCAACGTTTATATTCTCTACCCACCGCATGGAGTCTGTAGAAGAATTATGTGACAGCATCGCACTGATCCACCGCTCTAAAAAGATACTGGATGGCTCTGTTGAAGAAATCAAGGAAAAATACAGGAACAACACTTACTGGCTGGAATATGAAGGGGAATATAATACTGATCTTCCTTCTGATATTTTTGACATCCTGCATAAGGAGCTTAACAAGGGCAAAACCAAGCTGAAAGTACAGTTGAAAGAGGGCCGGTCAGCCAACAATATGCTTGCTGCATTACTACCTGTAGTAAACATCCAGCGCCTCGATGAGGTGATCCCCACCATGAACGACATTTTTATTGACAAGGTAAAAACCAAAGACTAAGGATATGAACAAAATCTTACTCATTATACAACGGGAATACCTTTCGCGGGTAAAGAAAAAATCATTCATCGTTATGACATTGCTCACCCCGGTAATATTTGCCGGATTCTACGGCATAATGATCTACTTTTCCATCCAGGGGATTAAGGGCACTACCAACAAAATTGCGGTAGTGAATACGAATAAAACCCTGACAGAAAAACTCGTTTCCTCCAAAAACGCAACTTATACCTATGTAAATAAACCCCTGGCGGCCATGAAAGCAGACCTGGCCAAAGACGGTTACGATTACGTGCTTTATTTACCTGAATTCAGCCTTGATGCACCAGCAGGAATACAACTCCTTGGTACCAAACAAGCGGGCTTAAACCTAAATAACAAAGTATCTGACGATGTAGAAAATGCCATCCGCAATCAGAAACTGAAACAAAGCGGCCTCGCACAGCAGGACCTCGATAACCTCAAATCTTCAGTCGATATCGACATGAAGAAAATAGGTGAGACCGGTAAGGAGGAGGACTCAAGCGCAGGAGCAAGCACGATCATCGCCTATGTAGGAGGAATTCTGATGTTCATGTTTATCCTTCTGTATGGCATCCAGGTAATGCGTGGCGTGATCGAAGAAAAAACAAACCGGATTATTGAAGTGATGATTTCTTCAGTGAAACCCTTCCAGCTGATGATGGGAAAGATCATCGGGATCGCCATGGTGGGCCTTACACAGTTTATTCTCTGGATTGTTCTTACCGGAATCATCTCCACAGCAGTGGTTAAAATCTACGCAGACAAGACAAATATTACCCAAAGCTCCGTAAGTGCTGCTTTAAAAAAACAGAATGAAAACAAGATACTCAAGGAAGCCACAGAGAAAAGCCCCATAGGAAATATTCAGAAAAGCCTCGCAAACCTAAACTTAACAAAGATCATCACTTTGTTCCTGTTTTTCTTCCTTGGCGGTTACCTGTTTTATAGTGCCCTGTATGCAGCGATAGGCTCTGCAGTAGATAGCGAAACCGAAACACAGCAGTTTATGTTTCCTGTCATGCTACCGCTCCTCCTGGGATATTCCTTGTCATTGAGCGTGGTGACAAATGATCCTTACGGGAATATGGCTTTCTGGTTGTCTATGATCCCTTTCACCTCTCCTATTGCGATGATGGTAAGACTGCCCTATGGTGTGCCCGACTGGCAGCTGGCATTGTCCATGGCATTACTGATTCTGGGATTTATCGGTACAGTGTGGGTAGCATCAAGGATATACAGGGTAGGAATATTGATGTATGGCAAGAAAACCAGTATGAAAGAAATGATCAAGTGGTTTACTTATAAGAATTGATGTATTTTGCAGCATTATGAAAGCAGCAGTTATAGATCTCGGTACAAATACATTTCATTTGATTATAGCAGAAATCACATCTGTTGGAGTAGAAGTAATTTACAAGACAAATGTACCGGTAAGGCTGGGGGAAGGCCGTATTAACGACAACGTAATCATACCCGAAGCTTTTGAAAGAGGTATTCAGACGCTCAGGGATTTCAGAAAAGAGATTGATCAGTATGATGCGGCAGTGGTAAGGGCCATTGCTACCTCTGCTGTCCGCAGTGCGGGCAACGGGCCTGAATTTGTAGCTGCAGCTGCCGGGAGAGCGGGGATAGTGATAGAAGTGATCTCAGGTGAAGATGAAGCTGCATTTATATTCAACGGTGTAAAAGCAACGGGTGTAATTACCGAAACTTCCCTGATCATGGATATTGGCGGCGGAAGTACAGAATTTATCATCTGCAATGCCGAAGGTTACCTGTGGAAGAAAAGTTACAATATAGGTGCTGCACGGTTGATGCAGGCCTATTTTCATTCTGATCCTATTGGTGAAGGAGATCAGTCCTCCATTATACAACGGCTTAAAGAGGAACTGCCGGATCTGAAAGAAGCCTGTAAAAGGTATAAACCACAGGTTTTAATCGGTTCTGCCGGGGCATTTGAAACTTTTGCTGCCATGCTGCTGAAGGACACCGATATCAGAAGTATCAGTTCAGCCTCGCTGGATATGTCAGCGTATAAAATACTGTCAGAAAAGCTGATCCGTTCAACGCACGCGGAAAGGGAAGTAATGCCGGACCTGATCTCACTGCGAGTAGACATGATTGTAATTGCGGCACTGATCACCAGTTTTGTGATCGAAGAGCTTGAGCTGAAGTCGATCAGCCTTTCCACGTATGACCTGAAGATGGGTGTGCTCTACACGATCCGGGAAGAACAAAATCCCAGCAGCTAATACTGGAAATTTGACAGTGCTGTATAAAGTTTTTCTGTAGGCAATCCCATTACATTGGTATAGGAACCTGTTATCTTCTCGACGGCAACAAAACCCAGCCAGTCCTGGATACCGTATGAACCCGCCTTATCAAAAGGATTAAAGTTGTTCACGTAATGTGCTATCTCCTCCTCAGTGATTACCCTGAACCATACCTCGGTCATGTCGTAGAATGTTTTCAGCTGATCTTTGTACGCAAGGCTTACTCCGGTGTATACCTGATGAACCGTTCCTGATAATTTGACCAGCATTTCGCGGGCAGCAGCTGCATCTGCGGGTTTGCCCATAATCTCTCCGTTATAGGCTACAATTGTATCAGCAGTTATGACCAGGCTGTTTAGACGTTCCTCAGTAAATGCCAACGCTTTCTTTTCAGAGATATAACAGGCGATCTCAGCGGGAGAAAGGTGCTCGGGGTAACTTTCATCAACATCTTTCAAAAGCACGTTAAAATCAAGCCCCATAGCCTGCATGAGCTCCTGTCTGCGTGGAGACTTGGAAGCGAGTATAAGTGGAAAAGTTTGCTTGTACATGATCAATTTAAATATCCGCTAAAATAATAAAAGCGGCCTGGAGCCGCTTCTATTATTTGATATTTTTTCGGGATTAGTTATTGCCCCCTCCGCCCATTCTTTTTTCCATGGCCGCTTTTCTTTCATCCAGGTAAGCCGCATATGCTTTTTTCTGGTCATCAGTCAGCAATCCTTTGATCTTCTCATTGTTTTCCTGCATCATTTTCATCATTTTCTCGCGGGATGCTTTTCTGTCATCACCTGCTTCTTCACGTGCTTTTGCCGCTTGTGTGTTCTGATCAAGCAGGATAGCTTTAACTTTTGTTTGCTGATCTGCTGTCAGTGCTAATTTTTCAGTCAGCTGAGTGGTCGTTTTAGTAGCCCGTTCTTCCGGGGTACCCATCATTCTGCCACCCTGTGCATGTGCAAATGTTACCATACTGAATAACATACCGCAAATAATCAATAATTTTTTCATCCTGTTTTTTTTTAAATTTAAGCCTGTATAAATGCAGGTTTGGTTTGTTTTCGTTTTCAGAATAGAGTGGGAAAACTAAGGAAGGTTTAAAGCAGGTATGATAATTATTTACTGGCATCGGCTGCTGAGGGATTGGCGTCAAACCACCTGCCCTGTATTTTAAGCACTTTTTCGATCACCTCCCTGGCAGCAGTTTTACCACCGCTGAAGGGTGAAATATAACTGCAAATGGCCTTGATATCAGTTGAGGCATCTGCCGGACAGGTTGGAACTCCAACCAGCTTCATCACATTCAGGTCAGGGATATCATCCCCCATGTACAAAACTTCAGCTGCACTGAGGTTATGGGCGTTCAGAAAATTATTGAAAATCTCCACTTTATCAGCTACGCCAAGATACACATCCGGTATGCCCAGACCGGCGAAACGTCTTGCCATAGCCTGTCCGCTGCCCCCGGAGATAATGCAGACATGGTATCCTTTTTTAACGGCCAGCTGTAATGCGTAACCGTCCTTGATATTGAACGTGCGCAAAAGCTCGCCTGACTCCGAAGCAAGGACATCCCCGGTAGTCAGTACCCCGTCTACATCAAACACAAACGTGGTAATTTCTTTTAGTTTTTCCAGTAACATTTGTCCTAAAGATTTATTGGTGGATATTCATAACTGCGCCAAAATAAGCAGCAGAAACGGCAATTCTATAACAGATGCGTTTTTTTAATGCTGTTGCTCAGCGTTTCGTACAACTGCTGCAGCTCCGGCGAGCCCTCAAGCAGTTCCAGATGGCTCTTCATGGTTTCCTGGTCATCTCTAACCGCAGGGCCTGTTTGTACATCGGAAGGTAAGGCATTTTGTATTTTCTGCGCGGTCTCGGTAATCAGAGGCTTGAGAAGATCAAATTTTAGCTGGTGCTGTTCCAGCAACTGACTGCTCAGATGGTAAAGGTGATTGGTAAAATTACAGGCAAAAACAGCTGCGACATGGAGTATTTTGCGCTGTTCACTGCTCAGTTCGGCCACTTGCTGACTCAGCAGATGCGCGACAGCAGCAATCTTTTCCAGTGTCCCCGGGCGGTCGGCCTCAATACAAAAGGGCACATGAGTAAGGTCAATTGACTTGGTTTTGGAAAAGGTCTGCAAAGGATACAGAACGCCGTATCCACTTCCTGCACCTTGAAGGACATTCATGTCTGTGGCGCCGGCAGTATGCACCACAATACCTTTTACACCTTTTAAATGTGAGGCTACAGCCGGTATGGCATCATCCTTCACTGCGATCAGATAGAGATCAGCAGAGCGGTCAATTTCCTGCCAGTCCAGCACAGGTTTTGCTTTGGTCAGTGCAGCCAGGATCTCCGCATTCCGGCTGTCCTGGCTCCATACCTGCACAATCTCCGCCCCCATCGCTTTTAAGGCGATGGCCAGGTGTGTTGCCACATTTCCTGAGCCTATGCAAACTATGTTCATTTATGCCTTTATTTCTTTTTGTCTTCTTACGATAGAAATCAGGAATCCGATAACCATCACAATCAAACCAACCCAGTACAGGTTGATGAACGGGAATTCAATGGATTTAAATACCACCCAGTCTTTCGCCTGCTGAGGTTTTTCAAACACCTGTAACTCCACTTTTTTCTGTTCAGGAAGGATTTTAGTGAAACGTACCCTCAATCCAAGATCAGTAATATTACGGGCAAAATCGAATGTATTGTTACCTTTTACCAGGAAGATCGGCTCAGTTTTATAAATCTTTCCATTCAGGTCGATGTCCAATGGAAGTCCCACTGCAAGATCTCCTTCTGCCAAAGCCAGGCTTTTGGCGGTAGGTTTAAAGTTCAGTCCTTTTACCGTGATAATACCACTGCTGGTATGCAATGTATCGCCTTCGCTTACATTCACGATCCTTGGTTTCTTATAATTGGTTTCATCGCTCTCTGCATCCATCTCACCATGTGACTCCTTTTTATCAGGTGCACTGGTGATATGCGTATACACATCGTATGTAAGGTAATGTTTTGTATCAGGAGAAGCAATCAGCCCCATTTTCTCATTGATCTGAATCCGCGGGTTAAGGTTAAAATCCTCTTTAAGTTTATGACTTTCCTCGTCGTACACCTTAAAGTTCAGGTTATAATACGTATTAGGGGCAATAGTGGTATCGCTAGTATATGTCACCGTAAAACGACCCATTTTCTTTGGCTCATTTTTATAGAGGACAATATTCTCACCCGGCTTGTCCGCTTTTTCAAAATCCTTTACAGGAATAAAGTTGGAGGTATTAATGGAAATAGGCTTGTTTGTAGCTGCAGCGACAAGTGCCCCAACCAATAACAGCGCGAAACCAATGTGAGCTACCGCGGCACCAACCAGTTTACCTTTTCCTGCCACTCCCTGTGACAGTACGCGGGCATTGGATAAGATCGCAAACATACAGCTGAACGAAAGCAAAATGTAAATGAGGTTATTGTAAACATTGGTTACATACACAAATCCTGCTGTTACCACGATGGCAATGATGACCGTTGCGATCAGGCTGCTGTAGAATTTACGTGCATCCGTCCGTTTATATTTTAAGAACTGGGAGAATCCTGAGATCAGCGTTACCAGAATGGCGAAAGGAGCCTGCCACTGGTTATAGTATTTAACTGCATCTATCGGAGGTGCGAAGTTGGTACCAAATGCTTTGTTAAATACCGGAACTGAAGTAGAAAAGATTACCTGTATACAGGCTACGGTTACCACAAGGGCACCGATAAACATCCAGAATTCTCTTGAGTATGTTTCTTCATCTTTATTGGTGATGGGTAATTCTTTCCAGCGGACAGCGATCAGCACCACTGGAATAATCAGGAAAACGATATTGAAGAATACCAGCTGTCCGAACATACCAAGATCGGTAAAGGCATGTACAGATGTTTCTCCAAGAATACCGCTGCGGGTTAGGAACGAAGCGTATAAAACAAGAATGAAACTGATGAGTACCAGTGCGATCGAAGTGAAGAAAGCATGGCCGGTATTTTTGAATGCGATCATTACGTGCAGCGCACCGATTAAGGTAAGCCAGGGAATTAAGGAAGCGTTCTCTACCGGGTCCCAGGCCCAGAAGCCACCGAAGTTCAGTGCCTCATAAGCCCAGAAAGAGCCCATGATGATTCCTGTTCCCAGTACCATAACGGCAAACAATACCCATGGCATTGCAGGTTTTACCCATTCCTTATATCTTTTTGTCCATAGTGCAGCGATTACATAAGCAAAAGGCACAACCATACTGGCGAAACCAAGGAACAGGGTTGGCGGGTGGATCACCATCCAGTAGTTTTGCAGCAATGGATTTAATCCCCTGCCGTCAGTGATAAATTTAAGGTAGTTTTTAAAGTTCTCCGCATCAGCAAATACTACCGGAGCCATATCTTTCAGGTTTACCGCATCCCTTAGCAGGATAAAAGGCGAGCTGCCCACACGGTAATGGAAAATTTCTATACCCAGCAGCATTGAAGTCAGGAATACCTGTGAGAAAGCAATAACAGTCAGTACCGGGTTTTCCCAGGTTTTTGCTTTCCAGATCAGGATTACCCCCAGAATAGACTGCCAGAAGGCCCAAAGCCAGAAACTCCCCTCCTGTCCTTCCCAGAAAGCAGAAACGATATAATATACAGGAAGTGCTTTTGAAGAGTGTGAATACACATAGTAGTACTCATTATAATGATCGAGGATCAGGTAAAATAATGTTCCTCCAATGGCGACGATACTGATGAAGTTGAGCAGGAATCCAATCCGTCCCAGCTTTTGCCAGGATTGATCGGCAAGATCTTTATTGCGTGTAGCGAAGAAATACGAAATAGTTGAAAGTAGTGAAGCTGCAAATGCTAAAACAATAAAAAACTGCCCAACTTTACCGGGAAGGAGGGTTTCTCCTGTGAATTGTATGTCCATTAAAATTATTTGTATTTTATTACCTGTCCGCTGTCTTGCTTAAGCTGGTTGTTCGGAATAACTTTTCCATCCTGGATAGCCTGCCCGTCCTTGTTGATTTCTACCAGGTCATTGTTATATTTTGAAGGGCATTTCATCAGGATTTTTGAAGCATAAAAAGTGTCATTGTTCATCTTGCCTACCAGTACCAGTTTTTCTGAGCGCTCAAAATCCTGAGGCTTTGTTCCGCTGTAAATTACTTTTTTCACCTCCCCTTTTTCATCTTTCATATAGAAAGAGAAATGATTGGGATCTTTAAAAGCATCATAAAAAGTTCCTTTGTCCTTAGCCCAATGTCCCATTACGTGAAACTCCCTGGAGTCTTTCGCCGCTTCAGTGAAAGAAGAGTAATTACTGGTATCAGCATTTAAGCTTACCAGAAAACATACGCAGATCGCAATAGTAATTAAGCCAATAATTGCACTTTTTTTCATTAGTATATAATTATCTTTAATGGTTATGAAGCTGTCATGAGCTTATTTATTTTAACAGTTGTGAAACTTGAATCTATGCCCAGGTTTCATCAGTTGATGTAGTTTAAACAATATCGGGATTGGACAAAAGCCAGTATCGCTATGGTACAAATTATAAGAACACACAAAGATAAAAAATATAAGTTCGTAATGTCGGATAGACGCCTTCTAATACTTTAGATGACAATATATTGATAGTAGGCTGACATAAAAATTACAGAAAAAAACGTGAATGCATAGCGCAGATAGATTTTGCTGCTATTTAAGGTATTCTGGCTTAATCAATTGAGGGAATTCTTCTCTTACATGCATTACCTTTGGTTTGGATACGCTCCTGATATAAGGATCCCAGGTATTTCTTTCATAGTAATCCTGATGCGAACTTTCTGCCGGATAAAAAACTTTAAAGGGCTCCATTTCTGTGACAAAACTTCCCTGGTAATGTTTCTCCCGTTCCATCGCTGACATCACTCTGCTGATGGTCCTGAGTTCCTGAGGGCTGCGGTAAAAGGCAACAGATCTGTATTCCGGCCCTACATCAGGCCCCTGCCTGTTTAGTTCTGTTGGATTATGTGCGATGAAAAATGCTTTTAGCAGCTGTTCATAGGAGATCACAGCGGGATTGTAATAGACCTGCACGGATTCTGCGTGCCCTGTCTGTTGTCCTGATACTTCGTCGTAATTAGGGTTTACAGTAAGCCCGCCGGCATAGCCGCTGATCGCGCTGTTCACTCCTTTCAGCTGGATCAGGCTTTCCTGCATCGCCCAGAAACATCCACCGGCAAAAGTAGCAACAGCTTCATCTGCCGCAGGCTTCGGCAGCACTGCAAAACCGTTTTCACTGGCTATATTCTGTTTCTTTTGTATTGTGCCCGAGCAGGCACTTAACAAGAGTAAAACCGATAGTAAAAAAACACTTGCTTTCATATAGCAATATACGAAATGGTGCATGGCCGGATGTTAACCGGAGTGTCATATTGATGGGATTACCAGGTCATGGGCATCCACTGATGAAGGGTGTGCGGGATAGTCTAAAAGACCCCGAAACAGGCCATCTCAAAAAAGGCAATCCCTGTTTCAATGCCTTCGGGCGTATTCCCGCGCCCGGCAGCATTGAATCAGGGATTGCCTTTTTTCAGCGGAGCAGGGAAAATCCCAGCTGCTCCCTTAACAGGTCAAATTAAGGCCAGATACCCAAATTCATATAGGAAACAGCAATCTTATCGATTGAACCGACAAAAGCTGCAGTTCTTAAAGTCTGTATGCCCGGCTTCGTCACCAGCGTTTCCCTGATCTCATGATAGGAGTGAATCATCGTATCTTCCAGCCCTGAGTTTACCAGCTCCAGCTCAGAGGCACCTTTAACAATCATGAGTCTGTGCTCTGAGGGTATACTCTGACCTGTTAAGCTTTCCAGTGTATTGATCAGGTTAGCATTAGAGTTTTCTGCATAGCGTTTTTCCATACGTCCAAAAGCTACGTGAGAAAGATTCTTCAGCCATTCGAAATAAGATACGGTAACTCCACCGGCGTTGCAGTACATATCAGGGATGATGATCCCTCCCATTTCGGTAAAGATCTCTTCCGCTTCAGGCGTACAAGGTCCGTTGGCACCTTCAGCGATGATTTTCGCCTTGATATTTTTAATATTATGGACAGTAATCTGGTTCTCCAGTGCGGCAGGCACAAGGATATCACATGGCTGCTCCAGGCCTTCCATAGAATTTTTAAATTCTTTGGCTCCCGGAAATCCCAGGATCGAACCCGTCAGTTTCCGGTGGGCAAAAACCTCATCTACGTTCAGCCCGTTTTCATTGTAGATTGCTCCTTCATATTCGCAAAGGCCTACAACAGTAGCACCAAATTCAGTCAGGAATTTCGCAGAATGATAGCCCACATTACCTAATCCCTGAACGATTACCCTTTTATCGCCCAAACCGGCTTTAAGGCCAATCTTCTCCATATCTTCGCTCACCCGTACACATTCCCTTACTGCATAAGCTACTCCACGTCCTGTTGCCTCTTTACGGCCACGGATACCATGCAGGGCAATTGGTTTTCCCGTTACACAACCCAGGGCATCAAGCTGTCCGGGGTTCATGGTCATATAGGTATCGGCAATCCAGCTCATTTCGCGTTCACCAGATCCGTAATCAGGAGCAGGTACGTCAATACCGGGACCGATGAAGTTCTTTTTAATTAATTCAGTAGTATAACGGCGGGTAATGTTCTCCAGTTCGCCGGTCGTATAATTTTTTGGAGTGATCTTAATTCCTCCCTTGGCACCGCCAAAAGGAACATTTACAATTGCGCATTTGTAAGTCATCAGGGCAGCCAGCGCCATCACCTCATCTTCGTTGACCATTTCACTATAACGGATCCCTCCTTTGGTAGGGCTCATGTGGTGAGAATGTTCTACACGCCATGCATCAATTACTTCGAATCCGTTGCCCCTGCGGATTGGGAACTGGAAACGATAAACACTGTTACAAGCTTTGATTTGGGAGAGCAGGCCTTCCGGGTGACCGGTGAATTGTGCTGCGTTGTCAAAATTTTTACAGACGTCTGTAAAGAAGTTTGTCTCATTTGCTGAAGTAGCCATTATATTTGGTTTTTTTATTGGTATGAATTAGTTATAATTCTTAATGGCTGCAAAATTGCACTAAAATAAGTGATTAATACAAATAAATAATTGCTTAGTGTATGTGACACACATGTCACATCAATCCGCAAAAACTACCATTAACGGCGTTAAAACACGATTTTGTCTTTAGGATTTTTTTTCCAGTTTTTTTAATCTGCGCTCGATAGAGAAGAGGAATATCAGCAGTCCAAGCAAAATGATGCCCACACAGGCAACCACAACATAGATTTTTTCAGATCCTGCAAGTGTATCGGCAATAGCAGATCCTTCACCCTGTGCAAACAATTGCAGGGTAACCATTAACATCAGGACGGTAGTAATCAATTTCTTCATGTGGTTTTTAATTATTTTTTTCTAGGGAAGCTACTCTGAAAAGTATACTGTATATCCAGCATCCTATCAATATCCAGCCCAGGCAGGCAGGATAAAATACCATTCTCATATGGCTGTCCAGGTCATAGGCATTAAAGCCCGGATTACCGCCGTTTCCCGGATGCAGGGAATCTGACAGTCGTGGCAGTACAAAAAGCAGTACCACCATCATTGGAAAGGCGAAAATATTGTAAATGGCAGAAATCTTTGCGCGTTTCTGCTCTTCATCAATGGCATTTCTCAGGATCAGGTAGGCGAAATACAGTAACATCGCAATAGCAGCAAAATTCTGTTTTACGTCGAAACTCCAGGCTTGTCCCCAGGTAAAGCGCGCCCATACAGCACCGGTGATTAAGCCCAGTATACCGAACACTATGCCGGCATTGACACTTTGCACCGCTTTCCTGTCGTCATTTTCATTGCTGCTGCTCAGGTATTTGATACTGTGTACCACGGAGATCGTAAAAAGTATGATCATTGCAAACCACATCGGCACATGGAAATACAAATTTCTAATGCTTTGATGCAATATAGGCAATGGAGGTACGGAAGCCAGGAAACCGGCAACAGTAGAATACATAACCAGAACTGCCCCTAAAATTTTCCACCAGGATTTATACATTCATTTCAGATTTAGATTGCCCGCCAATTTGCTGAGCAGATAAAGATCAGCCCGGATTTGCGAGTTCAAAGTTAATAAAGCTTTATATATTTCAGTTAATTATTATAAATCCTTAATCGCGCCACAGATAAGGGAAAAGCAGCACGGAAAATGCAGCCACCAAAACGTTTATGATCAATAGCGTAGCTATTTCATCCAGGCTTACACTCCTGTCCAGTCCATCCACGGCATTTTTAGTCAGTTTGATCAGCATGATGATCACAGGTATAATCACCGGGAAACTCAGGATTGCCATCAGCATCCCCCCATTTCCTGCTTTGGACGCGATAGCAGAGATCATTGTAAATATCGTGGAGAAACTTAAGCTTCCCAGCACGGTTGCCAAAAGATACAGGCCCATATCCTCCGGAACATAGTCGAACACCAGTATGTAAAAGGCCAGCGCAATGAGGGTGACCAGCAGCATCAGGAACACATTGTAAATGGTCTTTGAAATGATCAGTGCAAGCGGACTTGCAATGGTATAGATATACAGCTGACGCCCTTTACTTTCCTGTAAAAAGCTTTTGGATACCGTATTGATCGAAGCAAAAAGCATGATGATCCAGAACAGTGCGTTCCAGGTTACCCCTCTCAGGGATACGAAGGAAAGAAAACACACAAAAACCGTAGATACCACATAGAGTACCACACCATTCAGTGCATATTTAGACCTCCACTCCAGCAGTAATTCCTTACCTATTAAAAACTTAACTTCCTTTATCAGCTGCATTTCAGGACAAAGATAATTTTATGCTTCGTTTTTTTATGCAGCGGGGCAGCTTTGCAGGTTAATTATTGATTTTATTGTAATCTGATGATAAATGTTTGCGGCGGCCGGTAATCAGAGGAAGCGTACCGGCAATAATAACAAGCCAGCCCCAACGGTATTTTACCATACCTGAAGCCAGATTAATCAGCTTTTTGAAATGGATAAAGCTAAAGGCATCGTGCGACTTAAACCAGACCGCAGCAAGCGTGAGAATTACCCACAGAAGAGCGGCCCAGCCTGCAAAACGCATCAGCCCTGTTTTATCAAGCAATGCTGCTATTAATGCAATTGCGACGATAATATAGAAACCTGTTCCCAACACCGGGTCGATCTGGAAGTAATTCCAGTTCCCGATAAAAGTAACGTGTACCAGTGGGCACATCCCTCCTGCCCCCATTGCTACCGCAGCTGTAATACCTAAAGTTTTCATCAGTATATAATTTTTAATGTTGAAGCCCGCGCAAAATTAGCAATAAATCCAAATTATCTCAGTTCTTCAGCCCGGTATGCCTTATAATCCACATCACTGACAGAGAAGTAGCCCTGGGCATTGCCCGAGACATTTCCAGTGATATTTACAGGCACACTGGAAAACAATCCGTTCCAGTCGGTTTCAAGAAAAACCGAATACAGGTATTTGGCATATCTCTCCGATACTGAAAATTTATAGATGGCTACAAAGTTTTTAGCAGATAAGGAAAAAGTGTGCTTAAGATTGGTAAGGGGATACAAAGAATTCGGAGAGCCGAGTACATGGGTATAACTGTAAAAATTTGCCTTTGTGAATTTCTCCGGGCTCCACCAGGTATCTCTCAGGACTGCAGCGTAGTTGATCCACCATTTGTTTGGATTGAGGTAGCCAAACGTATGTTTTGGAACAGTGCCACTATAAATATTGTCTGGCGTTTTAGTAACCGAAAAAGGTAAATAATCATCTACAATATTTACAACCTGTCTTAAAGTATCAACTGCAGTATAAGTCTGACTGTTGTATTTAACAGTGAGTGTGTATCCATAATTGTAGTTTGCCACCCTTGTATTATAAGCAACATAAACACCGGGAAGTGTATCCAGTTCTCTGAAAACCAGATCTGCCCTTCCGTCATTTACAATAACCGATGCTTTCCGTATCGGTTGTGGCGCAACATTCGGATCAAGGGAGGGTTTTGTTAACCGGATGGCCTGCATGCTGTAAAAGGTATTGATTCCACCTTCAACCGTCAGGTCATACTGTTTCTGCGGTGCATCAAATGCAATATCGCCACTATTCTTTTTACAGGAACTAAAAATACCCTGGAGCAGCAATAACAAAATAATATACAGTAGCGGTTTCATCATCAAATCTTAAAGCTGTAAGCAATCCATGGGTAAAATCCGAAGGCATATTCCAGCGTACTGCTTTGGGGCTGACTCGAATCCGTACTCAAATGGTAATATAAAGGATTTTTTCTGTTGTATAAATTATAAACCCCAACAGATACAGTACTGTTGAGCGCACGCTTTTTTGATAATTTTGAACTGAACTGATACTGCCCTGAAATATCCAGCCTGCTGAAATCAGGAAACCTTGATGTGTTTCTGCTTTCAAATACCGGCACATTTATTCCGTCATACTGATAGTATCCTACCGGAAGTGTCAGAGGCCTCCCCGTAGAATAGGTAAAAAAAGATTGTACAGAAAGTTTTTTATTAAAGTTATAGCTGGCGGTAATTTTCAGTTCATGGGGGATATCATAATTTGCAGCAAATCTTTTCCCTTCATTGATCCCATTGATTGTACGGAATACCCTGGCATAAGTGTAAGCTACAGTTGCATTGAGTTTCGCCCCTGTTTTTTTGAGCTCCAGCTCTATCCCGGAGGCAGTTGAGTTTCCCGCTTCGAGCTGGTTTCTGATAGCAGGATTCTGAATGATCTGTGCATGCCCCGCAAGCTCCAGCTGATGGTATAGTTTCTTCAGATAAGCATTTGCCGAGACAGAGAATTTATCCTGCACATACCAGTATCCTCCGGAAAAATAATCGATATGCTGAGGTTTAATGCTGCGGGATGCCGGTATCCAGGGCTCAAGGGAAGAAAACGCAAGGGTACTGTTCTGTACCAGCTGTAAATACTGGTAACTCCTGTTATAAGTGAGGGAAAAGCGTTGTTTGGGGGCCAGCAGATAGCTGATATTTATCCGCGGTTCGGGATTCAGAAAAGTACGGGTATCTTCCTGTTTTACCCGGTTCCCGTTCTGGTCAAAAATGTCAAGGCGTTCTTCGGCATTTGTAAACAGCCCGACACGCAGCCCATAATTAAACTCCCAGTGTTTGCCTGCTGAGAGCTGCTGGTTATAGTACAGGGCAGACTCCAGTGACCTGTCTTTTGCAATGTTCAGTTCGTCGCTGATGGAGTTATTGGTTTCACCAGGCGTAAAACGGTGATAGGTGGTCATCATCCCAAACTTAATCTGATTTTCGGGCGTATTGTAATAAGTAAAATCCTCCTTCAGCGTCAGGTCTCTCACCCCTGTTCGCCACTGGCTTTTTTTGGAAAGCGTATCAGCGTTTAAGTCCAGCAGATTGCTGTAATTACTGTAGATAGCAGACATGTTCATGAACAACCTGGAATTGAAAAGGTGGTTCCATCGCAGTGTCGAAGTAATATTGCCCCAGTTGTTGGCAAAAGAATTATCAGACAGCAGGTGGTCCTGCCCTCCGTAAACCGAGTAAAAAAGATTATTCCTGGTGTCTAACTTATAGTTGACCTTGGCGTTGATATCGTAATAGACGGAGCTTGGATTAAACAGCTTAAATTTACTGCGGAAGACATCCAGCAAACTTCTTCTGAACGCAATGATAAATGAGCTTTTATCCTTCACGACAGGTCCTTCTGCCGCAAGACGGGCCGACATCAGGTTGAGACCTCCGTTTACATGAAATTCTTTGTTGTTCCCCTCCGCCATGCGGTTTTCAATGACTGAGGATAACCGGCCCCCAAAATTAGCGGGGATAAAATCTTTATAAACCTGTACACTATTGATGGCATCAGGATTAAATACCGATACCAGCCCATATAAATGCGAAGGGTTGTAAATTACAGCTTCATCCAGCAGGATCAGGTTCTGGTCAGAATTACCGCCCCTGATAAATAATCCCGAACTGCCCTCAGAAATGGCTTTGATGCCATTCTGCATTTGTAGTGCTTTGACAGCATCCGGCTCTCCGGCATAATAGGCAATACGGTTTAGCTGCCGGGGCGTAAAACTTTGTTCATTCAGCAGCAATGGGTCTGGCGTGACAGGCTGCTGGATTTTTACTTCCGACAAATTGTTGGCCTCCATGGAAAGTTCTACCTCCAGCTGGTAATCGTTGGTCAGTTTTAATGGGATTTTTTTTGTCTGATACCCCAGGTTTGAGATAGAGAGTTCGTAATTTCCTTCCGGGATGTTCAGGGCATAAAACCCATATTGATTGCTGAGCACACCCACTTTCAGTTCCGGAACAAATACAGTTGCCCCTATAAGTACCTCACCGTTTGCGCTGTCAGCAATATGACCATGGACAGTACGTTTTTCTGGTTTAACTTCTGTGAAAACAATATCGTTTCCAACAAGTTCAAATTTTAAGTAGGTTCCGCTGATGATGGACTGCAGAAGGTTCTTCAGGGGTACCCTTTGGACGCTGGTATATTTAACCTGGTATCTCCGTAACAGATCAGGATTAAAGGAAAAGCTTGAACCTGTTTTACGCTGGATCTTTAACAACACGCTGATCAGCGAATCAGGCTGGAGTTGAATAGTGACAGGCTTGTCCAGCGCAGAAGGTTGCTGTGCATACAATTTACCTGTGTGCAGCATAGCCACAAATAAAAGCAATGCAATTAACCTCAAGGACATATATCTCTAATTTTCAGACAAGATATAGCCTCCTTTGGTACTGGTTAATTTACATTGTAAAGTTGCAGCAATCACGTTTAATGCGCTGTCTGGTGTCTGGTAATATAAATTTGCAGTCAGTTTTTTCTTTTTGAGTTCATTCCCGTTAACAGTTATCGGAGTATGGTATGCTTTGCTGAGCTGTCTCGTCACTTCTTTCAATGGCGTTTCTGTAAATACAAACTTTTTATCCGCCCAGGCCTTATAATTGATATCCTGATTTTGTTCTGCAATCAGCTTCTTTGTTGAAGCAGAATAACGGCCGGTCACACCCATTGTAAGCAGAACCGACTGTGATGTGGAGGGTTGTTCCAAAGCTACTATTCCTTCTTCTACAGTAACGCTGATCTCCTGCTGCTCTTTCACGATATTAAAACTTGTTCCTATATCCCTGGCATGTACCTCACCCAGATCTATCACGAAGGGATACTGGCGGTCGTGCTTTACCTTTACAAACACTTCACCATTTACCAGTTCAAGCTTACGGTTCGTATTGAAGTCGCTGCTGATGTACCGGATTGCAGCTCCGCCATTCAGCGCCAACTCGGTACCGTCCGGCAGAAACACGTTTTTAACTTTAGCACCTTTTTCATTCCTCACTACCGTATAACGCGCGTTATTGATAAAATAATAACCAATAGACAGGATAAGCATGACTGATGCAGCTACGCTCAACCATGTTCCCAGGTTCCTGTTTCTCCTTACTGTCAGCTTATGATTTTGTACCCCTTCCAGTTTTTTGTCGAGCTCCTCCCAGGATTCCTCTGCAGTATAAGCCTGCTTTTGATACAGGAGATCAATATTTTGCTGAATGCGTACAAACTCCTGGTAGGTAACTTCATTTTCAGGACTCATTCGACGCCAGTTCTGGAGCAAATATCGTTTTTCAGGACTGATCAACTCATCCAGCTCATCAATGATCAGGGAGTAAATAAATTCTTCATTGGTTTCAAATTCTTCCATTTCTGTTCTTTTTAGCCCAGGTAGTTTAACAACAGCAATGCGGCCATCCATAATTGCTGAGGCTGGTTTCCCAGGTGTTCACGTATTTTCTGAAAGCCGTAGGTCAGATGGTTTTTAACTGTTTTCACAGATATCTGCATCTGATCTGCGATTTCCTGTTGTTTCAATTTGCCAAACCGGCTCAGGTACATTACTTCCCTGCACTTCGGAGGCAATACCTGTATCGCATTCTCTAAATTTGTCAGCAGTGCTTCCTGCTGGTCCTCATCATCGCCGCCAGGAGTATCATGAGTTTTTACTCTCATATAAACATCCTGTTTCTCCCGTTGGGTTTTCTCTTTCTTAATAAAATTCAGTGATGAATTCACCACCGATCTGTATAAATAGCTCTTTATTGACTGTTGGATAACTAACTGATCTGCCTTGTTCCAGATCATTAAAAACACATCATGTACAATCTCCTCAGCGGCTGGTGCATTGCGTACATACCTGAACGCGACTGCAAACAGCTGCCTGTAATGTTCTTTGTATAACGCTTCAAATACACTTTTCTCCTTGTTCCTGATCGCGTTAACGATCTCCTGCTCGCTACTACTCATTCAGCTTATTTTTGCTTTAAAGTAAGGCTTCCTGAAATTTCAGGACTTGCAGAGCTATTTGTATTTATCGCTATAAACCATAGTCCCTTCAGGAGATTACGTTCCTGCAGGGGAGTCAATGTCAAAGATCCGGTCAGGGGCTGTTTCGACAAAACCTGCCCGTCACTTTTATAAATTTCCCTGATCATTTCACCTGCCGAGCCCTTAATTCCGCTCCGCAGGGTAATCAAAGCAGGACTTATATTCTCATACTCGATGGAGTAAGAAAATGCTTTACTTTGTTCATCGTAGGATCCTTTCAACACTGCCACACCTTCTGAAGCAGAGTTGGTACCCTTTTTATCAATTCTCGCTGTAATCACATACGCTCTTACAGGAGGTTCTATTTTGGCTTCTTCGGCCAGCTTTTCCTTTTCACATGATGACATGCAGCAGAAAGTAAATACTGCGAGCATCAAAACATAAAATTTAATCTTTTTAAACCCCATTGATTTTCAAAACAAAGGGCTAAAATACTAAATACAGATTAGAAGATGTTAAACATTTTTACACTTGCAAAGCTAAATTCCATTCCCCGCTGCCGGTAGAAATTTTTGTAATAACCACGCAAGAAAAATAACACGGAGCGGCCAACTACCGCGTTGATCCAGCTGATATCACCGCTGAGCTCATGCGTAACCGTTTCCTCATTCACTTTAAATATTTGTCCTTTAGCCTTCCCAAGTGCCCAGGCATAAGGCCTGTAAATATACCTTACTGAATTACGATCTAAAGCGTATTGCGGATTTGACAAACAGTAGGTTTGCTCTTCAATGTAATGGAAATCATGAAAATGATAAAACACCAGCTCAAATTTATGACCTGAACTCAGCTCTACGCCAGTTGTTTGTTTCCCGCTGCTGCTGAAATCATATTGCTGAACATTCCATGGGGCCACTCCACCCCCCAGATGCGCCAGTACATGTATACAGTCAAAACGGGTAAGCCAGTCGTCAAGATATTTCTGATCACCAAATTTATTATCTTCAAACCTGTTGAAACACCATTCAATACAGGCGTCCACCCACCAGTTAAGCACTTCCATTCCTTTCGGATCATTTTTGAAAGTAATAAACTGCACACAGTAAAGACCGCTTGTTAAAGTCTGATCATGGACCGGAGTATACCTGTGTTCTGTAATCAGCACCGATTTTTCTCCCATCTCCTCAACCAGTACTGCCGGATTACTAAAGAAGAGCAGATCGGCATCTACATAAGTGCAATGGTCCAGGCTGAATTCTTCAATGCAGTATTTAATGGTAGATGAAGCGCAGGTCCAGCAGTACTCCCCTGCTGTACGTCCATCCTTAACCGCCAGTAATCTCGGGTTTTCAAAGGCAAATAAACTGACGATAGTTGCATGTTCGAGCTCCATTTTGGATAACAGTTCGTAACTGTTGGCGTCAAAAGCAAAGATGTACAGATGAAACGCTTCACATTGCTGTTTCAGCGAATTATACATAGCTAATCCGCGGGAAAGATAAGTAGTGTTAAATAAGGTGCAGAATTTAAGCATGGAGAGATTTATTTTGAAGATAATAGCCTTTATTATAGCCTGCTGGCTTGTTGTCGATATACATTACTGCTTCACCTTCGATGTATGAAGGGAGTTCACAAATGATTTTATAAGTTGATTTGAAAGGATTTAGAAACTTGTCAGCAGCAAAAAACCATGAAGGGTAAGAAGCCTCATAAATTTCCGGCGGTACAATCTGCAGGGTGAGCCTGTCTTCTGCACCATCGTGGAATGCAGTACGGTCAAAAACGATAAAATCAAATTTATACCCTGCAAATTTTTCCAGGAATTCATGAGGGGCTTCAAGATATTGTACAGAACTGGATATAAGGATCAGGTCAATTTTTTTGTCCTGCAGGCAGTCATCGATGCTGTGGTAGAATTTCAGGTAGTCGTCTTCAAAATTCAGCTTACCACAATTTACATAATGTTCCTGCTCAACTATGTTCCAGCTGGCACAGCATCCTGAGCCCACAAAATCCTTGACCTGGTAATATGTACTACCCATAGAACCGCCAAAATCGAGAATATTAAGGGGACGTTTGAGCAGGGCCGCACTGCGGAGTAGACAGGAGATTAACGGAAAAGGGTATTCTATTTTATCGAACACCACAGAATCACGCTCATAAACAGCAGTTCCGTTTTTGACTTGCAGCAGGGCATCCCTGGTTTTCTTAAGGATATTGCCCGAATCATAACCACCGGCTAAGCTGGCAGCATCCTGCCACGAAGCGTAGTTTCCGGACCATCCATACTGGACTTCTGCAGTTTTTGAAGAGAAGAGTTTAAACATGTGACCTTATAGAAAAGAGGTTTTTTCATCTGCATGACAACCATTTCTTCAAAAGGTCCTATAAGGAATTTAAAATTTTTTCAAAAAAAAAGAACAGGCGCAAATTCGTCTGTTCTTCTAAAAATATCAGGAGTATCAGGATTATTTTCCCTGATCGATGCCCATCTTATCGGCAAAATGTGCACAATAATCACGTAAGTCTTCAATGATCAGTTTTTCACCTGTGGCTTTCAGAAAGCTGTCGCCCATAGTCTGTAAAGTTTCATAGAAAAATCTTTTCATTTCATCCACAGGCATATCTTTTGTCCAGAGATCAATACGCATGGAGTTTTTATAGTTGTGGTCCCACAAAGCAAGCATCATTGACTTAACAGGCACCTTTTCCTGTGTTTGTGCATCTGTAGATTCCCAGGTTAAGTTCTCAGGGACATTGTTATCATCAAGTTCAACCGTAATTTTAATTTCTGCTGTTTTCATTGTATTTTATTCAGGAGCTTGCAAGCCCGGTTTATTAAAGCGTTTTATTTAAGGTAATTATGCAACAGTGATTTTTAATATCACCATCAAAACAAGGGTAAATACGATGAAAGCACATTCAACCACCCATAAGTTTCGGAGCAAAGGTATAAACTTCCTGAAAATCAAGTCTGAAATGAAAGCAATAATTGCGGCTAAAAAACAAAGGGCGGTAAGCATGACATCTACCCCTTTCTGCACAGGAATATGCCGGGCCGGACTAAAAAGCATGACCAATGCCAGCACCAGGCAGGCCGAGGTAACAATATTTAAAGGCGTTAATTTCAAACTCAGGTCTTTTTGAATTTCCTCTTTTTCCAGGCTGGTGTTTTGTCCATTTTCTTTTTGGCAGCAGCTACCGCAGCTGCAGCTATAGCAGCAGCGTGTTTTTTCTCATGGAAAGCCCCTTTGAAATCAGGGTCATCTTTTCTTTTCTGGTTATCGATTTCCCGGGCAATATACTGGCGTTCTTCGTATGGCGTTTCTTCAACGAATACTTCAGCAGGAAGAGGAGCTACAGGAATAGTCTGGCGCATTAGTTTTTCTATCTTTTTGATATAGTACTTTTCTGCTTCTGTACAGAATGTCAATGCATCACCTTTGGCATAAGCCCTGCCGGTACGGCCGATACGGTGAACATAATCTTCAATGATAATCGGAACATCGAAGTTGATCACATGGCTTACTTCGGCTACGTCGATACCTCTTGAGGCTACATCTGTTGCCACCAGTACACGCAGGTTTCCTTCTTTAAAGGCTGCGATAGAATTGATTCTGGTATTCTGTCCCTTGTTGGCATGGATTACCCGCACCGCTTCGGGACCAAATCTTCTTTCGATAAAGCTGAAGATGTTATCCGCAACCGTTTTGGTCTTGCAGAAGATCATCAGTCTCTTGAAATCCACATCATTTTTCAGCAGATGCTGCAGGAGGTTGATCTTGGTTTTAAAGTTAGGCACTTCATACAGTACCTGGGTAACTGTCTGTGCCGGAGTGGCCTGTTCACCTACTTCAATAATCGTTGGATTTTTAAGAAAATCACCGGCAATCTTGTGTACCAGATCGCTCATTGTTGCCGAGAACAGCAGGTTTTGTCTTCTGCGGGGCACAACTTCCAGGATTCTGTGGATAGAGCCGATGAAGCCCATATCCATCATCTTGTCTGCTTCATCCAACACGAGGAATTTAAGATACTGTGTGTTGATGTGGCCTGACAGGTAAATATCAAGGAAACGGCCCGGTGTAGCGATGATGATATCAACACCAGCTTTGATCTGTTCGATCTGTGTTTTTGGTCCGATACCTCCAAATACAACCACCGAACGCAGGTCAGTATATTTGGAAAATATTTTCACATGTTCGGCGATCTGCATCGCCAGTTCACGTGTTGGTGCAAGGATCAGCGCACGTGCCGCATCACCCTGTGCATATTTTAACTGCATTAAAATCGGCAGCACATACGCGGCCGTCTTACCGGTTCCCGTTTCAGCGATACCAAAGATATCCTGGCCGGATAATACCGGGGCAATTGCTTTTTCCTGTATTGGAGTAGCAACTGTAAAGCCTGCATCAGCTACAGCATTTAAAATCTGCCTGTTCAGGTTAAACTCTTCGAATGTTTTCGACATTTTGCAAATATACTATAATCTATATTAGCTACGTGGAAAAACACCGCCCGGGTGCTTTCAAAAAAACCTTTGCCGCATATAATGACGGTTCAGTCAGAAACTTGTTTAAAAAGTTCATAGCTTTGGCTATATGAAAACCATCCTTATCAAAGGCGCAACACTGGTCAACGAAGGCAAAACCTTTGTTGCGGATGTCTATATTAAAGACGGATTGATTGATGAAATCAGTCCGGTGATCGGCAGACATGCAGATCAGGAAATCAATGCTGAGGGGCTGCACCTCCTGCCGGGTATGATTGACGATCAGGTACACTTCCGTGAACCGGGCTTAACCCACAAAGCAGATATTTTTACAGAGAGCATGGCTGCAGTGGCCGGGGGCATCACTTCCTTTATGGAAATGCCCAATACCGTACCCAATACGCTTACGCAGGAATTGCTGGCAGATAAATATGCAATAGCCTCAGAAATGTCGCTGGCCAATTATTCCTTCTTCATGGGTGCATCCAATAACAACATCGAAGAAGTTTTAAAAACAGATCCGGCAAATGTATGCGGCATCAAGGTGTTCATGGGTTCTTCTACCGGAAATATGCTGGTAGACAATGAACAGGTGCTTGAAAATATCTTTAGCCAGGCACCTATGCTTGTGGCAACACACTGCGAAGATGAACTGACCATTCAGCGCAACATGGCCGCCTTTAAAGAACGGTACGGAGAAAATATTACCATCGACATGCATCCACTGATCCGTTCGGCAGAAGCCTGTTACACTTCGTCGTCACTGGCGGTATCCCTTGCAAAAAAATATAATACAAGACTCCACATCCTGCACATCTCTACAGCAATGGAAGTGGGGATATTTGACAATACCATCCCCTTAAAAGATAAGAGAATCACTGCTGAAGCCTGTGTACATCACCTCTGGTTTGATGACAGGGACTATGCAGAAAAGGGCAACCTCATCAAATGGAACCCGGCAGTAAAAACGGAGGCCGATAAGGATGCAATTCTCAAAGGAGTGCTGGACGGGTATATTGATATCATTGCAACAGACCACGCACCACATACTATCGAAGAGAAAGCACTCCCGTACTTACAGGCACCTTCCGGTGGGCCACTGGTACAGCATGCTTTATCAGCCCTGCTGGAAATGTATCACCAGGGAAAAATTACCCTCGAGCAGATCGCAGAGAAGACGGCCCACAATGTGGCAACCTGTTTCCAGATCGACAGAAGAGGTTTTATCAGGGAAGGGTACTGGGCAGATCTTGTGCTTGTGGCACTCAATGATCCCGTTAAAGTAACCAAAGCAAATATCCTGTATAAATGTGGCTGGTCTCCATTCGAAGGACAAACCTTTACATCTGATATCACCCATACCTTTATTTCGGGTAACCTGGCTTATCAGAAGGGAAAATTCATGACCAACGAGACTGGCAGAAGATTAGCATTCAACAGGTAGATGCATCCCGCGATCAGCATTCAACTGCGCCGCCTGGCCATCATCTTCAGCATTGCTTTACTGATCTTCCTCTTCGGACTCAGCAGCGAAGCCGTGGAAGTGGTCTATTCTGACGGCTTTTACCAGCTGAGTTCTGTCGCACAACGTTTTTTTTCTGCGCTGTTCCCTTTTGCACTGGGAGATTTTCTTTATGCTGCACTCATTTTCTATTGTCTTTGGTCGGTTTTCAGAATACTAAGGAAAGCCGCCCGTAAACAACTAACGGCCGAAGCACGGTTTGTAATTCCGCTCCGGTTCATCAGTTTCAGCCTGATCCTTTACATAGTTTTCAAACTTTTGTGGGGATTAAACTATTCCCGGCCGTCTATCTCTGTGAGGCTGGGCATCAGCAACGAAAAATACACCACAAAAGACCTTGTCCTGCTGGGCGATTTCCTTGTTAAACGGGTAAACCTGCTGGACCAGCAGCGTAAGAACCAAAAAAGGGCATACACTATCACAGCACTGAAGGATAATGCAAAAATAGCTTATGATAAACTAGCAAAAACTAATCCCTTCTTCAGCTACAAAGTACCATCGGTAAAACCGGTCATGTTCAGCTGGCTGATCAGTAAAATCGGGATTGAAGGCTACTACTGCCCTCTTTCGGGCGAAGCAAACCTGAATATGAGACTGCCCTATATGGACCTGCCATTTGTGACCAGTCACGAAATATCCCACACCCTTGGGGTAGCCCGCGAAGATGAAGCCAACCTGATCGGTTACCTGGTCAGCATTAACAGCCCGGATATAAATTTCCGTTATTCCGGTTACTATACTATCCTCAGAAGTGTATTATTCGAAATCAGGGTCAAATCTCCAGAAGATTTCTCCAGGCTGCTCAAAGAGATCAATGCGGGTACCCTCGCAGATTTCAAAGCAGAACAGGTGTTCTGGAGGAAATACAATGGTGACATGTCGGCTTACATGGGCACTGCGCTGGACAAATTTCTGAAAATCAATAACCAGAAAAAAGGAACAGACAGCTACCAGGATATCGTGCTTTGGGTGTTTAACCTGCACAAACAGGAGATTATAGCAGCTTCCGGAACTGCTGTCAAAACATTACAACCTTAAAACAAATAAAGCTCAAAACATTCCTAAATTTGCCGTACTATGGCAAAGATATCCATTAACCTGGCAACAGGTACATTACAGCAACCAGAAATTATTGCAGGTATAGATTTAGGGACCAGCAACAGTTTGGTGGCATTTATTGATCCTGATAAACAACCCCGTGTAATCAATGATACAGGCAAAGGTACTTTGGTTCCTTCAGTTGTACATTTTAATGATGCCGGTATTCCGCTGGTTGGTAATGAAGCCAGGGAATTGCTGATCAGAGATCCTTCCAATACGATATGCTCCATAAAACGTTTACTCAGTGCTTCGTCTGATGATGTCCCTGTGAAAATACAGTTGGGAGAAAAGTACTATACTCCCCTGGAGTTGTCGGCCGAAATCCTGAAAGAACTCAGAAAAAGAGCAGAGCACGCGCTGAAAACACCAGTGAACAAGGTTGTCATCACCGTTCCTGCATATTTTAACGACCGTCAGCGTCAGGCTACAAAAGAAGCAGGCCGCTTAGCCGGCCTGGATGTACTGAAGATATTAAATGAAACTACAGCAGCAAGTTTGGCCTACAGCAGCGGTTTAGACCCAGCGGTAAAAAAGACTATCGCGGTATACGACTTCGGCGGCGGCGCTTTCAACGTTGCTATCATCTCCATTCACAACGGTGTTTTTGAGGTACTGGCCAGCAATGGAAATACAGCTCCCTGCGGAGATGATATCGACCAGGCTATTTTGAACTACTGGATGGAGAACAACAAACTCGACTCAGCAAGTATCATTTCTGATAAAAGCCTGCTGCAGCAACTTCGTTTAAAGGCCGAAGAGGCAAAAAAAGCACTGAGCAGCCAGAATCTGTTCAACGAAAAAGCAGGCGATATCTGGTGTACACTTGACAAACAGACATTTGAGACACTGATTGCCGGCATGGTAGCCGAAACCATTAACGCTTGTAAACAGGCTCTTCAAGAGGCTAAGTTACCTGTTACGGCTATAGATGAAGTGGTCATGGTGGGCGGCTCTACTCGTATTCCCTATATTAAAGCAGAGGTATCTGAGTTTTTTCGTAAACAGCCGAACAAGCAGATCGACCCTGAAGAAATTGTTGCGCTCGGAGCTGCCATTCAGGCCGATATTATGGCTGGTAACCGGTATCATATCAATCTGCCGGATGAAGATGTACAGGTGGACAATACTACCTCGTCAGCTTCAGCACAAAACCTGCTGGATGAAGCGCGGGCTGAAGGCGAGCAGCTTGCATACCTTGCCGGTCAGTTCATCGAACGGCACAGATTTGTACTTACATCGATGGACATTTCTGGTACAAGAGCTATTCTCGACAAGCTGCGGGCAGCGCTTGCGCAGGATGACACAGCTACTATCCGCAGCCTTACCACTGAACTCAATGAGTTTACACGCCCCTTCGCTGCACGCCTGTTGAGCACCACAGCCACAGCTTCAAATAAAAAAACAGAATAATTACCAGCATATTCGCGTTTGGCATTACATTCCGGAGATGAAAAGATTCTTCATCTCCGGATTGCTGACGGCGACCGCCATTCTCACCTGCTCCTGGGGCTTCTTTGCCCACATGCGGATCAATCATCTCTCCGTATTTATCCTGCCCGACGGGATGAACAGGTTCTATAAAAATAACCTGGCCTATCTTAGTAGCCATGCAACAGATCCCGATAAGAGGCGTTATGCAGACACTGCTGAAGCGCCAAGGCATTATCTGGATGTGGAAGTATATGAAACAGCTATCGACAGTATTCCCCGGAAATGGGAAGATGCTGTAAAGCGGTACGGAAACCCAAAACTTCAAAAAAACGGGATCCTTCCCTGGCATATCCAGCGCAGCTACTACCAGCTCGTAAATGCTTTTAAGGAAAGGGATTCGATCAGGATCTTAATCAAATCAGCTTATCTGGGACACTATCTGGCGGATGCCAATGTGCCATTGCATACTTCAGAAAATCATAACGGACAGCTGACCAACCAGGCTGGCATTCATGCCTTCTGGGAAAGCCGTCTGCCGGAACTGTTTTCAGACAAGTATAATTTTGTGGTAGGCAGGGCAATGTATATAGACAATCCGCTGAAAGAGGCCTGGAGAATTATCAGCCACACCCATAGCCTGGCAGACAGTACTTTAAAAGTGGAGGAAGATTTAAACCGCAACTTTTCTGCTCAGCAAAAATACAGCTACAGCAAAAGAAACGGTCAGCTTACAAAACAATATTCCTTCGAATATTCCAGTGAATACCACAACAGGCTGAATCATATGGTAGAAAAGCAGATGCGTGCAGCCATTCTGGCTGTGGGCTCCTACTGGTATTCTGCATGGGTTGACGCTGGTCAGCCAAGCCTGGAAAACATGACTAACTCTCGATAACCTCTTTACTTTTGAACATGGATTTTACCGCAGCAAAAACAATAGGAGCAAAAGTAACAATGGCAATAAACGCTATTACGGCCGAAAAGTTATTTTTAATAAAAGGGATCTGCCCCATTAAGAAACCGGCAAAAAGTAAGGTGGCGATCCAGGCAATCCCGCCCAGCACATTGAAATAGGTGAATTTTCCAAAGGGCATTCTCGCCACACCTGCAACAAAAGGGGCCACAGTTCTGATAATAGGCAGAAAACGGCTGAAAATAATTGCCTTACCGCCATGTTTTTCAAAAAACATATGCGATTTGTTGTAATATTCCAGCTTCAGGATCTTGTTGCTTTCCTTAAAAACCTTGATACCGAAGAACATTCCCAGCCTGTAGTTCAGGCTGTTACCCAATATACCTGCAGCTGTTAAAAGAAAGAACATCAGCCAGATATCCAGTCCGGTTCCACCCTTGGCAATAAGTGCGCCTACAGCAAACAGCATGGAATCACCCGGTAAAAACGGAGTAACCACAAACCCGGTTTCTGCAAAAATAATAAGGAATAAAATCAGGTAGGTCCATGTCTGGTAACTACTTACGAGTTTCACTAATTCTACATCGGTATGCAGAATAAATTGTATCAGCTGGTTAATGATGTCCATAGGGCGGTATCTTGCTTATAAAAAAACGTCATTACGAAAGTATAGCTTACATAATGACGCTCAAAGGTAGTATCTTTTTAATTAGTTATAGTTATTCAGCATAACTGGCATAACCAGCATCAGAACATCTTCATTTTCATCATTGGTCTGAGGGATCAGCAGTCCTGCACGGTTAGGTGTAGAAAGCTCGAGTGTTACTTCTTCCCCACCCAGGTTGCTCAGCATCTCAATCAGGAAACGCGCGTTAAAGCCAATCTCCAGGTCTTCACCTTCATACTGGCAGCTTAAACGTTCGTGGGCCTCATTGGCAAAATCCAGATCTTCAGAAGAGATATTCAACTCGCTGCCGTTGATCTTTAATCTTACCTGGTGGGTAGTTTTGTTTGCAAAAATAACCACCCGGCGTAAAGTATTCAGGAACAATGCCCTGTCGATAATTAATTTATTAGGGTTATTGGCAGGGATTACCGCTTCATAATCCGGATAACGCTCATCGATCAGACGGCATACCAGGTTGATATTTTCAAATTTGAAAAATGCGCTGGTAGCATTATAATCTACCGAGACATTGATATCAGTTGAAGGTAAAGCTGCTTTTAATAAGGTGAGTGCTTTTTTTGGCAGAATGAAGGATGCTGTTTTATCAGCTTTGCTGTCCATACGTCTGTATCTAACCAGTTTATGTGCGTCAGTAGCTACAAAAGTGATAAACTGATCCGACAGCTGGCAGAAAACCCCTGTCATCGCAGGACGAAGTTCATCGCTGCTCACGGCAAAAATAGTTTTGGTAATCGCCTCTGTAAGAACAGATGCCGGCAGATTTACTGAAGAAGCATTTTCTACAGTAGGGATCTTCGGGAAATCGTCACCGTTTTCACCACTTAGTTTATACTTTCCATCACCGGCACTGATCTCTATTGAAAATGAAGCATCATCAATATTGAAAGAGATCGGCTGATCAGGAAGTGTTTTTAAAGTATCTAACAAGATTCTTGCCGGTACAGCTACTTTCCCGCCTTCTTTAGATTCTACTGGTAAAGAAGTAGTCATACTTGTCTGCAAATCCGTCGCAGAAATAGTCAGGCTACCATCTTTGATCTCGAAAAGAAAGTTTTCCAGTATCGGCAAAACAGTACTGCTGCTTGAGGCACCGTTAACTGTTTGTAAATGTTTTAAAAGTGTTGATGTGGATACAATAAATCTCATAATTATGATCTGGTCAATTCTCAAAAATATAAAAATTACCTTGCATACTTATACTTGCGGTAATAATGTTGAAAAATTGCAAATGATATCAACAGTAAAAGAGGTACAATTACATTGATCAGCTGCCATTTGACCTTGTCTGCGCGCAACAGTTGTTTATCCAGTAGCCTGACTTTGACCTCTTTATTACGCAGGTCGATCAGATTATCATCTGATGACAAGTAATCTGCAATATTTAAAAGCAGGGCTTTATTTCCGAAACTTCTTTGTGTATAACGGTCAAATCCGAGGGGGAATACCGAACCGTCACGGCCACTTACCTGATTTCTGAAGATATCGCCATCCCCGATCACGATCATTTTCGTTTTTTTGCTCAGCGCCCCTGTGCTATAATCTTCAGCAATTCCGGCAGGTGGCTGCCTGTTCAAAAAGACAGAGGGAAAGGTACCTTCGAGCAGCACGGCTGCAATAGCCGGAGGATGGAAATACTTGCGCTGGTCAGGTGTTTCTGCAACAACCTGCAGGGATAAAACTTCCGGGGTATTGTGCTCGATGTGGTAAGGCGAAGTATGGAGCAGTACCGTCTTCTTCACACCTTTTAGGCCAATAGTATCTATTGTACTCAGGAACTCCGTACGTATACCATCAATGTTTTTCACCAGGCCGGGGAACGCATCCGGAACAAGCACCGGATAATACACCCAGGGCGCCATCTGGATATCCCGCTGCTGCCCGTTAGCACCGCCCATAGCCAGAGGAATTTCAGCACAGTTCAGATCAGCAACCAGGTTATAGTTTATCCTTGCCCCGTACATAAACAGCATATCATCAAGGTTCAGCTTGTTGTTAAAAGCAAGCTGCTGTCCTTTGCCTTTTAAACTATCCAGGTCAGCGCTCACCTGGTCTACACTCCAGACAACCCTTCCGCCATTCATTACAAAATAGTTGATCTTGTATTTCAGGGCCTCAGAAAATTCCTTCTGGGGTTTGGTGATAAACAGCATTTTCAGTTTGTCCAGCCCCTCTTTACTGATCAGGTTCAGGTCTACCCTTCCCACCTCGTAACTATCGGAGAGCGACTTCATCGCGTCGCTCAGATACGGATCTGCAGGCTCGCCGTTTCCTTCGGTAAAGCCTATTCTTGGATTTTCAGCTGTATTGACTTTCCTGATTGCCGAACTGAATACATACTCCAGGTTCTGGATCGAATTGTTGATATTCTGTTCGTAATTGCCTGTGGCATCCAGATTTTGCAGCAGTTTCACAGGTACCTGTCTGTCTCCGGCCTGTACGATGGCCATTGGGAAGATCGTTTTCTGACTGAAACCTGCTTCGTTTTTGATATTCAGATTGGTAGGCTCGATACCATTGCTGTATAGATTCTGTATAACTGTATCCTGTGCCTGTTGATTAAGGCCCTCCATGGGATCTGTAAAGACAACCTTTATCTTTACCCCTGAATTGGCTTTGTAGTCATTCAGCAGGTCTGAAGTTGCATTTTTCAGTCTTTTGAATGCAGCAGGAAGGTTTCCATCCAAAAATACGGTAACCGTGATTTCTTTATCAGCTTCCGCCAGTACAGCTTTCGACTTGGGATTAAGCGTAAATCTCTTTTCAAGCGTAAAATCAAAACGGGTGTATAGGTAAGACGAGGCAATATTCAGCACTACGAGAGCGATCACAAATACCACTGGTTTCAACCATTTATTTTTGCTGCTTACCATTTTCTGCCTCCGATCACCAGCTTCGTTGCCCCCAGGAACAACAGTATAAAACTAATAAAGTAAGCCAGATCGCGTGTATCCAGCACTCCCCTGCTCATGGATTGAAAATGTTCGTTAACGCTGAGCCATACAAAAACATCTTCCAGCATACCCAGAGCAAAGATCTTTGCCAGTGCATCAAATCCGCTGTAAGCGATGAAGGATAAAAATACTGCAACAGCAAAAGCAATCACCTGATTTTTAGTGATGGATGAAGCAAAAATGCCGATAGCTGCAAAAGCCCCTCCCAACAATGATAAGCCTATATATGAACCCGCAACCGCAGCGCCATCGATATTCCCCCTGGGCATCCCCAGCTGAACAATAGTATAATAATATAATAGTGTAGGAAGCAATGCAAGCAAAACCAGGATCAGACAGGCAAAGTATTTTGCCAGAAGAATCTGCCAGTCGGTTAAAGGCCTGCTTGCCAGTAAAACATACGTCCCTTCCCTCCGTTCTTCGGCAAACGAACGCATAGTCATTGCAGGAATCAAAAACATAAACAGAAATGGGACAAGACTAAAAAATCCGTTCATTTCTGCATATCCGTATTCCAGGATAGAAGTATCCGGAAAAAACCAGAGGAGCAATCCCGAGACCAGCAAGAATACACCAATGGTGATATAGGCCATCAGCGAGTTGAGTAAACTGAATAATTCGCGTTTGAATACTGCGTACATGAAAAATGATAATGATGCCGAAGTTAGCTAAATAACGGGAAAATGAAACCATTATAAAACACAAAAGGCAGCCCTTATCAGGACTGCCTTTTACTGTTAAACCTTTTGGTTTATAACCCAAAGTTATAGGCCAGTCTTAAACCAACAAATCTCGATTTGAAATTAAAGTTGGTGTTGCCCGGTCCATCATAGTTAGTTGACCACTCTTCGTATCTTGCACTCAGATCGATAGATCCTTTGTCAGATACAGGGAATTCAACTCCAATGTGCGGCGTGTAGGCGAAAGAAGTTTTTGAATTGTCACCGGTACCAAAAGCAGCACCCAGCTCACCACCTACATAAATGTTTTCTGCAAGGAAGTAATTGATACCTGCTTTTACTGGTATAACATTCAGATCGGCATTTCTCAGGGTTACGCCTCCCACAGTTGCAAGATCTTCTCCTCTAAAGGTCAGGTAGCCTGCAGATGCTGTAAAATTCAGTTTTTCTATAATTGGCGTCTGGAATTGTAACGTTCCACCATAACCCAACTTGTAAGCATCTCCAAAATTTCCTGTTGGAAAAGCAAATTCAGCACCTATACCGATTTTTGATCCGCTCATTGCAGGATCTTTTGTCTGAGCAGAAACATTTGAGAATGCAAACATTCCGGCGATAGCGGTTAGTAAAAATAACTTTTTCATAATTGTTTTTTATTTAGTCAGCGGAAATATATTCCCGCCGATACCTAAACAAAAAGGTTGCCAAACAAAAGAGTTGTTCAACAAAACACTATTTATCAGCGCGTTAAAGATCTGAATATTTCTTCCAGAGCGTCAGTTTTATGTTTGGTTTTGAGATCAGTCAGCAGCGAATCCGCAACAATTTTGCCTTTGTTGATGATTACCACCTGCTCACAAAGCGCCTCCACTTCCTGCATGATGTGCGTAGAGAGAATAACAGTTTTGTCTTTGCCCAGATTTCTGATCAGTTCCCGGATATCAGTCAGCTGATTGGGATCGAGGCCAGTTGTGGGCTCGTCCAGGATAAGTATCAATGGATCATGGACGATCGCCTGCGCCAGACCTACACGCTGTTTATATCCCTTGCTCAGCATGGCGATCTTTTTATGCTGCTCATCCCCCAGTCCTACCCGCTCGATCACCTCTTTAACTTTAAGCTCTCTCTGTTCCAGCTGATAAGTATCCGCTACAAAAGCAAGAAACTCCCGGACATACATATCTGTATATAAAGGTGTGTTTTCAGGGAGGTAGCCAAGAATTCTCCGCATCTCCAGGCTTTGCAGCTGCGAATCAAAACCACCCAGACTTGCACTGCCTGAACTGGGCTGAAGGTATCCGGTTAGCATCTTCATCGTAGTAGATTTACCGGCACCATTTGGCCCCAGGAAGCCCAGTACTCTGCCGGGCACTGCCCTGAAACTGATCTGGTCTACGGCCTTTTGCTGACCGTACGTTTTGGATAAACCTTCTACCTGTATACTCAATGTCTCAATTTTAAATCTGTACCGGTACGGAAAAAGCCCTTTTTAACAGCTGCACCGCTATCCCTCTCAAAAGTAATAATTAGTCCTTACTTATTCGGTCAAAATTAACCTCAACTTTCTATCTTTGCAGTATTATGGCCAAAACGAATAACGACGAACAATTTAAAAATGTGATCTCTCACGCTAAAGAATACGGTTTTGTATTTCAAAGCAGCGAAATTTATGATGGATTAAGTGCCGTATATGACTACGGTCAGATGGGTGCCGAACTTAAAAACAATATCAAAACATACTGGTGGAAATCAATGGTACAAATGCATGAAAACATTGTAGGGATCGATTCTGCAATATTTATGCACCCCAAAGTATGGAAAGCCAGCGGACACGTGGACGGATTCAGCGACCCGATGATCGATAACAAAGATTCGAAAAAACGTTACCGTGCAGACCAGTTATTAGAAGATAAAATTGCCCGTTATGAAAAAGACGGCAAAACAGATAAAGCAGCAAAACTTCAGTCGGATATGGACGAGGCGCTGAAAGCAGAAAACCTGCCGCAGTTAAAAGTACTGATCGAAGAACATGAGATTGCCTGCCCGGTTAGCGGCACGAAAAACTGGACGGATGTACGCCAGTTTAACCTGATGTTCAGCACCCAGTTCGGGGCGATGGCCGAAGGTGCCGAAGAAGTTTACCTGCGCCCTGAAACTGCCCAGGGTATTTTTGTAAACTTCCTCAACGTACAAAAATCAGGAAGAATGAAAATCCCGTTTGGGATTGCACAGATAGGCAAGGCTTTCAGAAATGAAGTGATAGCCCGTCAGTTCATCATGCGTATGCGCGAATTTGAACAGATGGAAATGCAGTTCTTTGTTCGCCCGGGCGAAGAAATGAAATGGTATGCCTACTGGAAGGAAGCACGTCTGAAATGGCATACTGCACTGGGCACAGACCCTGCAAAATATAAATATCATGACCACGCAAAACTGGCGCATTATGCCAATGCAGCAGTTGATATTGAGTTTGAATTCCCCTTCGGATTTAAAGAAGTGGAGGGGATCCACAGCCGTACAGATTTCGATCTTACCCAGCACCAGGAATTCTCAGGTAAGAAAATGCAGTATTTTGATAACGACCTGAATGAGGAAGGCAAACCTTATGGAAATTACATCCCTTATGTGATTGAAACTTCCATTGGTTTAGACCGCATGTTCCTGCTTACGTTGATCAATGCATTTGAGCAGCAGGACCTGAGCGAAGGCGAGAAAGTTGACAGCCGTACAGTACTGCACTTACACCCTTGCCTGGCTCCTATCAAAGCAGCAATCCTCCCACTAACTAAAAAAGATGGACTGCCGGAGAAAGCCCAGGCGATCATGGACAATCTGATGCTTGACTATAATGTAGTTTATGAAGAGAAAGACTCTATAGGAAAACGCTACCGCAGACAGGATGCAATAGGAACACCTTTTTGTATCACAATAGATCACCAGACCCTGGAAGATGATACTGTAACGATCCGCCACCGCGACAGCATGGAGCAGCAGCGTATAGACATCAAAGACCTGAACGACCTGATCGAAAGTAAAGTAAGCTGGAAAAACCTGCTGAGAAAGTCTTAGAAGATAATTTAAATAGCAAAAGAGCCTGTATCGCACCAGCGTGTAGTACAGGCTTTTTCGTGATTAAACTATTTCATCAGCAAATGGTCTTATTATTGTTATTGAGGGATCAGCAAGCTAAACCCGATACCGACGCTACAAAATGAAATTCACATCTATCCTTTTTTTTCTCCTGATCTTCAGCTCATTTGCTTCAAAAGCACAATCGTCCAACAATATGTGGACACAGGAAGAACTCGACAATGCAAACACAGCCAGAAATACGGATTACCTGAACGAGGAGGAAAAACAGATCGTATTTTATATGAACCTGGCCCGTACAGACGGAAGGAAATTCTTCGAAACCTATTTCCAGGATTTTGCAGATGCCTACAATGTCGATATGCAGCGTTACAGTAATTATAACGACCTGAAGGTAAACCGTAAAGACAAATACTACAGGGGTTTGCAGGAAGACCTTATGGAGATTAAAGACCTCCCCTTGTTTAGTCCCGATGAAACTCTTACCTGGATAGCCCAGCAACATGCAAAAGACCTGAGCAAAAACAATAAGGCAGGCCATAACTCCACAGATGGCAGGACGGTGAAGGACAGAATTTCCAAATTCTATCCCCGCAGGGCTATGGCTGAGAATCTCGCTTTTGGCTTTTCAAAAGGCCTGGCCAATGTATGCATGTTACTGCTCGACAAAAATGTGCCTGATTTAGGGCACCGGAAAACAATACTGGGCACAGGTTATAATCTGAGCCTTGTGGGGGTGAACATCAGGACACATCCCGGATACAGGTACTGTGCAGTGATCGACTTCATTTCGGCACCGCCGGCCCGCTAGGCAATCATAATTTCGGGAAATGATCTGCATTCCCTAAATTGCGCCGCTTATTGAGTACCTTATTTGACTATGCGTAAAGCCCTCCTCAGATTTATTGATTTTTTTTATCCACCATTTTCACGCTGGCTTTCTCTGCATACTTTCAGGTACGTAGTTTCAGGTGGTACAAATGTGGCGAGCGGGATCATTTTATACTTCCTGATTTACAATTATGTGCTGCATCAGCAGGATGTAATCCTTCCCTTTCGCCCGGGCATGATTACCGCTCCGGTAGCAACACTGATCATTGAGGCGCCCCTCACTTTCGCTATCGGCTTTACGCTGAACAAGTACCTCGTATTTACGAAATCCGACCTCAAAGGCAGGATTCAGATGTTCAGGTATGCCATCGTCGTATGCACAAACCTGATGCTCAACTTTGCCATGATCAAGCTCATGGTCGAAACTTTTAATTTTTATCCTTCTGTAGCTAAGTTCGTCACTACCATCATATTAGCTGTAGCCAGTTATTTTATCCAGACGCACTTCTCTTTCAGGGTAAAAAAATAAATCAAGATAAAGTAAAAGGACGTCCGTTTCCTTGATAAATCCTTCACACAGGCTTACCTTAGTGCTATCAAATATAAATTGGTTATGAGTGATTTCAATGACTTTAAAAATCCGCAGGTAGCTAAATTGCCAAAACATTTAAGGCAGTTTATTGTGGATCAGAACTATGATAAATATACCCCGGTAGACCAGGCTGTATGGCGGTATGTGATGCGCCAGAATTACAGCTATCTGAAAGATGTGGCTTATTACCCTTACATTAAAGGATTACAGCGTGCCGGACTAAGCATAGAATATATTCCGGACCTGCAGACCATGAACGACAATCTTGGCAAACTTGGCTGGGGTGCAGTAACTGTGGACGGTTTTATTCCACCGGCAGCTTTTATGGAATACCAGGCCTGCCGCGTATTGGTTATCGCAGCCGACATCCGCCAGATTAACCATATAGAGTATACTCCCGCTCCCGATATTATTCATGAATCGGCCGGTCACGCACCTATCATTGCCGATGCAGACTACAACAGTTACCTGAGCTATATAGGTTCTATCGGAGCAAAAGCAATGTTCTCCGCCAAAGATTTTGAATTGTATGAAGCCATCCGCGCACTGTCAATTCTGAAAGAAGCTGTAGATGCACCAGAATATGAAATTGCCAGGGCCGAAAATCACCTGAAGGAAATTGCAGAAAATATGGGCGAGCCTTCAGAAATGGCTTTGCTAAGCAGGCTGCACTGGTGGACGGTGGAATATGGATTGATCGGAAGCCTTGCAGATCCTAAGATCTACGGGGCAGGTTTACTTTCTTCCATTGGAGAGAGTGCTTCCTGTATGATGGATACCGTTAAAAAGATTCCATATACGATAGATACGATCAGGTACGCCTACGATATTACTAAAACACAGCCTCAGCTATTTGTAACTGAAACTTTCCAGAACCTGATCGATGTGCTGGACCAATTTGCTGACACCATGGCCTTCAGAACAGGTGGCTCTGAAAGTATCATCAAAGCGATGGAATCCCGCAATCCGGCTACTGCTGTATACAGCTCAGGCTTGCAGGTTACGGGAATTTTCACTGATATGGGCCTCAGCTATGATGATCAGCTTACCTTCATTAAAACCAGTGGACCATCGGCACTGGCCGTTGGGGGTAAACAGCTTGAAGGACATAGCAAAGTTTACCATAAAGACGGATTTTCATCACCCGTTGGCAAATTAAAAGATATTTTGCAGCCATTGGAATCCTTTAACCTGGATGAACTTAAAGCTATTGCTGTAGAAGAAGGAAAATGGGCGGTTCTCACTTTTGACAGTGGCATCCGGGTTTCCGGTCTCGTACAATCAATTGTTCGCTTTGCTGATAAAACCGTAATGATCTCTTTCCTGGATTGTACAGTAAAAGAAAGCAATGGAAATGTTCTTTTTCAGCCTGAATGGGGAACTTACGATATGGCAGTGGGTGAAAAGATTGTCTCCGTATTTAACGGCGCCGCTGATAAGGAAGCTTATGAAGAACTCAGCCACATCAGCGGAAAACAGACTGCAAAAGTGATTTATGGGGAGACAACAACACAATTGCATCAGATTTATAAAACAGTAAGATTGATCAGGGAAGGTAAAGAACAGCATGACCGGCTCCCTGAACTGTTCGGTCTTTTAAAAACAAGATATCGCCAGGACTGGTTAGCTGCACTCGAGATCCTGGAAATACTGCACTATACCGGTGCTTATCCCGAGCTGGAAAAGGAAGTAAGGATTTACCTGGAAATGAAAGCTTCCAATGAACCCGACCACAAAAAACTAATTAACGACGGACTGCATGTAATTGCAAATCCCGTTACCCAACTCATAACAGAAGAAGATTAAATGAATATCGTATTAACAGGCGCAAGCAGTGGAATAGGCTTTGAAACCGCATTGGAATTTACATTAAAAACGGAAAACAAAGTGGTCTGCATAGCCAGATCAGCCGATAAATTAAGGAAACTGCTGGAAATTGCCAGGGGCATTAACCCTGAATGTACCCTGCTGCCTGTTGAGTTTGATATTGTTTATGATGATTATGCTGCCCTTGTTCCCTTTCTGCAGCAGCGGCTGGGAACTATAGATATCCTGATCAATAATGCCGGCCAGCTGATCAACAAACCCTTCGCCGATACCACTGCAGAGGATATGACCAGCATGTTCCAGAGTAATGTGCTGGGCCATTTCAACATGATCCGGAATTTGCTGCCGCTGATGGGAAGCGGCAGCCATATTGTGAATATCAGCAGTATGGGAGGTTTCCAGGGAAGCGTTAAATTTCCCGGGCTTTCTGCCTATTCTGCAAGTAAGGGAGCCCTTGCTACACTGACGGAATGCCTTGCCTACGAACTGGCAGAAACCGGAGTTAAAGTCAACTGCCTGGCTCTGGGCTCTGCACAAACCGAAATGCTGGAAAAGGCCTTCCCAGGATATGAATCTCCCATCATGGCTTTTGAAATGGGTAAATATGTAGCTGATTTTGCGGCTACGGGACATAAGTTTTTCAATGGCAAGATCCTTCCTGTGGCAGTAACCACACCCTAAAATTTTTTTTGGCCATTTGCCCTATTGATATATTTTTTAATATCTTTAGGGCAACAAGTATGAAAAAAGTCCTTCTTTTCCTCTGTTTCACAGTACTGTTCGCCACTGCCGGCGAAGCACAGACAGTTCCTGGTAAATACAAAGAACTACTTGACAGGCTGAACTCACATTTCTCAGCAGAAACGCCTGCCAGCAAACTAATCAGCTTCGCTAAAACTATGATAGGCGTGCCTTACCGTTATGCATGCAGCAGCCCTACTATTGGTTTCGACTGCTCTGGTTTTGTCAGTTATGTGTTTCACAATTTTGGTTTTGATGTACCCCGGTCTTCTACAGAATTTAATGTAGCAGGCAGGCCGATCAAGCTCGAAAACGCAAAAGTGGGTGATGTATTAGTTTTTACCGGCACAAATCCAAGAAAAAGAATTGTTGGCCATGTAGGCATCATAGCCGATATTGAAGGAGATACGATACACTTTATCCATTCTACTTCGGGAAAGGCACATGGGGTAACGATCACCACTCTCAATGCCTACTACCGAAGCAGGCTGATGAAAGCAGTGAGTATTCTATAAACCCGGATCAGCTTTCCAGCAGCACAACTTTTAAAGCACTGATTACATCGCCCTTATTAAGCATTTCTTTGGCCAGTTCATGCAGTTCCCGCTGACGGTTGGCTGAATCCCCTATGGTGGCATCTAGTACTTCCTTCACTGCAGCGCTATGCCTGATCATATCAATTTCCTCTTCAGAAGGGATTTTCTCCACATTGCCCAGCATCCCCAGATCGTTCCCGGTAAGGACGTAAGAATTCCTGACCTGTCTCGGCAGTGCATCAACACCAATTCCAGTGGTAGTGAGTGGCTTGGCAACTTTGAACAGGTTCTCAGGGGTTACCCGGCAATACCAGTCGCCCCCCAGGCGTGCCACCAGATCGATCTTTGCCTGGTCAATTTTACCCTCCGCATCCAGGATATCCTCCCTGATATGGATCAGCTTCACTTCTGCCAGTATCAGGTTTCCCGCACCGGGGTTTTCCCCCAGATGAATTACTTCCCGCACGATACACTCCATCTGTACCGGCGCTTCGGCAACCCTCGGCGACTTCACCAGCTGCGAAGCCTGCATCGTAAATCCGGCTTTTTCAAACTCATTTACCCCTTTGCCGTAATCGGTACTCGCCAGGCTCATCTGCTGAACCATCGGGTAATTCACTATATTGATCACACATTCCTTTACCAGCAGAATATTTTCGAGTGTATGCTTTGTGGTATTGTCTTTTACCCTTCTCGCAGGAGAAAAAATACACAAGGGAGGATTGGTGCTGAACATATTGAAAAAGCTGAAAGGGCTCAGGTTTACATTGCCCTCCGGATCAATGGTGCTGGCAAAACAGATGGGCCGCGGCGCTACTGCATAATGCATGTAGTTTTGCAGCTGGGCAGGACTCAGGTCGGAGACGTTCAGGCTAAGCATTATTTTTTAAGGGCTAATATAGAGAAATCCGTATCCGCCCTGCGTATGGTATTGCTCAGGCGACCAAGACCAGTGATTTCCATTTCAACCACATCACCCTCCTGCAGCCATTGAGGCTGGTAGTTCGGGTCATCCAGCAAACCGGTTCCATTCAGTTCCAGGAAACATCCCGTACCAACAGTTCCCGAACCAATTACATCCCCCGGCAAAATAGCAGTACCGTAAGCACAGCGTTCTATGATTTCTGCAAAAGTCCAGTCCATATCGGCCATATTGCCTGCAGAAACCTGTTTGCCATTTACAGAACAGGTCATGCTCAAATTATAGGAATTACCGGTATGGCCGGGTTTGGCCGCAGTTTTATATGCTTCCAGTTCATCTGGGGTAACCAGCCAGGGGCCTATAACTGTAGAAAAGTCTTTACCCTTGGCAGGGCCAAGGTTCAGGAGCATCTCCTCAATCTGAAGTGTACGTGCGCTCATGTCGTTCATGATCATGAAACCGGCAATATACTGATCCGCCTCGGCAGCAGTAATATTTCTTCCCTGTTTTCCTATCACAATGGCTACTTCCAGTTCGAAATCCAGTTTCTCGAAATGATCCGGCATACATTCTATTTCACCGGGCCCGCTGATGGCATTGTGGTTGGTAAAGTAAAATATAGGGTACTGGTCAAATTCAGCAATCATCTCTACTTTTCTGTTCCTGCGCGCCGCAGCAACATGCTGCCGGAATGCATAGCCGTCACGACAGGACGAAGGATGAGGTACCGGCGCGATAAGTTCATAGAAAGCCTCTTCTTTAGGTTCAATTGCGCCCGATTTAATTCTGGCATCAATAGCCAAAGCACGTTCCATCAATACTTCTGAATCCTTCAGAAAAGAATTCATATCATTGGGTATTTGCTTGTCGCAGGAATGCAGGTTATAGATATGTCCGTTGACGAAAACCCCCAGGTGTTCCCTGTCTTCTGTTTTGTAGGATACTAATTTCATAAAGTTTATATTTTGGCTGCGTTTTGTTTGATATGAATCAAAGCTAGAGATTTTCGACGGAATATGATTTAAATCTACAACAATTAGAATGTAAGGATAATTTTGATTACTGCTGATTTAATTCTTAAATTAGCACACGCATTATATGACAAACAGCAATCTTAAATATCAGGAGCGTATTGCCAGCCAGGTTCTGGCTTCCTTCCGGTATGCTATGCTTTCGAAGCTCATATTTGCCCAATATTCCATTTAAGCTTTTCCCGGCCCTTATCTATTAAACGTTTTCACGTTTTCTATACCTCCCGTATTTTAACCAATATATAATCCTATAGTTATGCCCATTTATCATACCTTGGGTACCATTCCGCCTAAACGGCACACTGTTTTCCGTAAACCAAACGCTGAACTTTATGCTGAGGAACTGGTATCGACAGAAGGGTTTTCAAGCCTGTATTCGCTTGTCTATCACTGTCATCCCCCAACCATCGTCAAATCCCTGGGAGAGCCGTATTCCGTAGAACCCAGGATTGCGAGGGAAAAACACCTCAGACACACTTCGCTGATCGGCTTTAACATCTCAGCAGAAGATGATTATCTGCAAAGCAGGAAACCAGTACTTGTTAACAGTGACCTGCACATCTCTCTCGCTGCACCACGTAAATCCATGACGGATTATTACTACAAAAACAGCCAGGCAGATGAAGTAATTTTCATCCATCAGGGCTCAGGAACGTTAAAGACCGGTTTTGGTAAAATCCGCTTTGCCTATGGCGATTACCTGGTTATTCCCCGCGGTACCATCTGCCAGCTGGAATTTGACGATGCGCAGAACAGGCTCTTTATTATAGAAAGTTTTAGTCCCATCCGCACACCTAAACGCTACAGAAATGAATATGGCCAGCTGATGGAGCATTCGCCCTACTGTGAGCGGGACATCAGGAAACCAGCCGATCTGGAAACATTTGATGAACTGGGCGACTTTAAAGTGCTCATCAAAAAACAAGGCTTAATCTATCCCTATACCTATGGCACACATCCTTTCGACTTTGTGGGCTGGGACGGGTTCCACTATCCCTGGGCCTTCTCCATACATGACTTTGAGCCGATTACCGGCCGGCTGCATCAGCCGCCTCCTGTGCACCAGACTTTTGAAGGCCATAATTTCGTGATCTGCTCCTTTGTGCCCCGAAAATACGATTACCACCCATTATCTATTCCTGCGCCTTATAACCATAGTAACGTGGACAGTGATGAAGTCTTGTATTATGTAGATGGTGATTTCATGAGCAGAAAAAGTGTGGTGAAAGGACAGATCACCCTGCATCCCGGAGGAATTCCTCACGGCCCCCACCCGGGAACAGTAGAAAAATCCATCGGGAAAGAGAAAACCGAAGAACTGGCCGTCATGATAGATCCTTTCCGTCCGTTGATGCTCACAGAAGATGCACTGAAAATTGAAGACGAAAATTATCATAAAAGCTGGCAGATCAATGTAGAATAACCACCAGCAGCTACTAACAAAACATTAAATAAAAAAACCATGCAAACTCAATTTGTAGAAAAAGAAACATTAACCCCGGATTTCCTGCCCTTAAACGGCACAGACCATGTGGAACTGTATGTAGGAAATGCCAAACAATCAGCACACTTTTATAAAACCGCCTTCGGGTTTAATACTGTGGCTTACGCCGGACCTGAAACAGGACTGAGAGACAGGGCTTCCTATGTATTACAACAGGGAAAGATCAGGCTGGTACTCACTACGCCGCTCAAATCGGAAGGCCCGGTAATGGAACACATCAAAAAACATGGGGATGGAGTAAAGATACTGGCACTGTGGGTAGATGATGCCTATAAATCCTATGAAGAAACCATGAAACGCGGTGCCAGATCCTACCAGGAACCGCAAACGCTTAAAGATGAATTCGGCGAGATCCGAACAGCAGGAATCTACACCTACGGTGAAACAGTACACCTTTTTGTAGAACGCAAAAATTACACCGGTGCCTTCATGCCCGGGTATGTGGCAACAGAAGGCGGATACCAGCCCGGAAGTACGGGCCTGCTTTATATTGATCACTGTGTAGGAAATGTTGGATGGAACCGGATGAATGAGGCTGTAAGCTGGTATGAAGAGGTAATGGGCTTCAGGAATATCCTTTCATTTGATGATAAACAGATCAATACAGAATATTCTGCTTTGATGAGCAAAGTAATGAGCAATAAAAATGGCTACGTTAAGTTTCCGATCAATGAACCGGCCGAAGGCAAAAAGAAATCCCAGATCGAAGAATACCTGGAATATTATGAAGATGAAGGCGTTCAGCACATCGCGGTCGCTACGCATGATATCATTACCACCGTGAGGGAAATGAAGTTAAGAGGTGTAGAATTCCTGAGTCCGCCACCACGTGCTTATTACGAAACACTGCTGGAAAGAGTAGGCAGCATAGATGAAGATATCGCACCATTGCAGGAATTAGGTATCCTGGTAGACCATGATGAGGAAGGCTATCTGCTGCAGATCTTCACTAAACCGCTGCAGGACCGCCCTACATTGTTCTTTGAGATCATTCAGCGCAAAGGTGCACAGTCATTTGGTGCAGGCAATTTCAAAGCCTTGTTTGAATCGCTTGAACGCGAGCAGGAACTGAGGGGCAATTTGTAGAATGCCACTCTTCTTTTGGACAGGAAAGCAGGGCCTCCCCTGCTTTCGCTGTTTAATATTAAAAAAATTTGAGTAATTTCGGATCTTAGCTGAAATCAAAGAGGAATGCCCCATACCATTATCAAAAGAACCCGCTTATTTTCTGAACACCTGAGATCAGCATTTAAACTGTTTCAAAAAAACGATCCTCTGAGACTGGCAGGTGCAACTGCATTTTTCACCAACTTCGCCCTGCCACCCATTTTACTGATCCTCATCCGGCTTTTCGGCTTTTTTGTAGACCGGAGAATCCTGGTTACCAGGATCTTTGAACGCTTATCCAGTATCCTGGATGAGAGCAGCACCAAACAGATCAGGCAGACCCTCAGAAACATCCGTGGCATGGACCATAAATGGTACGCTACCCTCGTCAGCTTTGTGTTTTTTCTTTTTGTAGCCACAACACTTTTCAGCGTCATCAAAAATTCAATGGACCAGATCTGGTCTATCGGCATAAAAGAACATTCCAGCTTTCTTTTTAAATTAAAGATACGTGCCAGGGCTTTCATTATTATTCTTGTTGCCGGATTATTGTTTTTTGTGGGTTTAATCACAGACAGTATCCAGGCATTCATCGGCCCTTATATCAATACTGCGGCCCCTACGGCCGGAAGGGTATTTCTGATGATCCTGAATCAGATCCTGTTTATTATCATTGTCACCACCTGGTTCAGTGTTTTATTCCGGTTCCTCACCAGCGGAAGACCCACATGGAAATCATCTGTAAGGGGAGGATTGCTGACCGGTATATTGTTCACTCTTGGCAAGTATATTCTGCGTTTTGCTTTGCCCCTCAGTAATATTGGCAATATCTATGGAGCATCAGGTTCCATTGTACTGATTATGCTTTTTGTGTTCTACTCTTCCTTTATTTTTTATTTTGGGGCCTGCTTTGTCAAAGTATTGAGTGATGCCAAAGAAACTCCCATACGCCCCATTAAAGGAGCGTTTAATTATGAGATAAAAGAGGTATTAAAGACAAGCTAGTTGAGTTCTTCAGGGGCGGTCTTTTCAAAGCCATGCATTTCAAATACTGCCAGTTTATTAAACAGATTGTAGTGTATGGTACCAAAGAAATTGATGATCCCATCCTGATTTTTACCTTCTATGCAAATGCTCTCCTGTGACAGTTGGGGATGTTTAAAAAACTGGTTAGTCAGTAGTTCCTCGTCTTTGATTTTGATATCGGCGATATCAATTGCGTATTGTTTCATCAACAATAAAAAGCTGGTTCCGTTTAATAATAAGTCTTTGATATTCATAACTGTCAGGGATTTGGTGGGGACAATATTCCAGCAAATTTAGCGCCAAAAAAAAGGATAACCCGTTATGAGTTACCCTTTTAATCTGCTAATACGATATACCAGCCTAGAAAAGGCGCAATGCCAATCCGAGTGTAAATAAGTTTAATCTTGTGTCATCATATCCCGATTTCCCAATTTTGGACAATCCTGCCTCATATCGCAGATCCAGTCCCAGTTTCCCGAAATCGAATCCCGCACCGAACTGCCAGGCCACTGCCTGGTTTTTAAAATCCCCCCTGAAAACACTGCCTGCGGCATTGCCAAAAGATTGCTTGTCATCCAGGATAAAAGAAACTACAGGTCCGGTGTTTAAACGAAGGCCAACTCCTGCTGCACCGATCTTGGTACCAATCAGCAATGGCACATCCAAACTGGTAAACCTCACTTTGTTTTCCAATCCGAGATCATTGGTCAGCGTTGTGTTCTTACCCGCAAGATAAAGCTCGGGCTGAAAGTGTATGCCTGCTGCACCTATCCTTGCCCATACCCCTGCATAATATCCGGAACGGTTATCACTGCCCAGTGTATTATCAGTAGTTAGCTTGGAAAGGTTAGTACCACCTTTGATACCAAACTGGAAACTCGGAAGAACCTGACCGAATGCGATTACACTAAAGCAAAGAAATAATGCCGATAGTATTAATTTTTTCATAATGTGCTTGTTTTATTTTTATTTTGAACCAGGTAAATTTATTAATAATTTTATTGCAAACTAAATTACAGTCTTTAATAGTAATCAACTCATATTTCATAGATTTGTTTTAGCTGCCCATATTTACAGCCACAAAAAATTCAATGGCTTTTGATTTTAACGTCTACGCACTCACTTTAGTTTTTTTAGGAAGTATAACACTGCTATTGTCTTTCTATATACTAAGCAATGAGACAGGCGCTGTGCGCTGGGTAGGCTTGTTAATGTTGTCAAACTCCATATGGTCGATCGGTTACGGCTTAGAGCTTGCCAGCACGTCATTGCTGCAGATGAAACTGCTGATCAATATAGAATATCTTGGTATTACCTCCCTGCCTTTCAACTGGTTCCTGTTTTGTCTCGTGCTGGCAGGGAAAGAAAAGTGGCTCAGAAAGACCAGCAATAAAGTTTTGATCACCGTTGTCCCGCTGTTTACGCTGCTATTATTGTGGACCAACAGCCACCATCATCTGTATTACAGAAACCTGGGTATTGACAGCAGTGGCAGCTTTCCCATGCTTAAGATCTATCCCGGAATAGCCTATTACCTGTTTACATTTTATTTTTATATCCTGCTGGCAATCGGAAATTATCTGCTGATCAAAAAGTTCAGTAAGTCTGACGCAGTGTATCGCAAACAGAACAGGGCAGTACTGACCGGGGCACTTATTCCATGGATTGCAAACTTTGCATACATGCTTCATTTACGGCCGCTCAATAACCTGGACATGACGCCCTATGCGTTTATGATCGCCAATACAATGATATTTGTTGCCATTTACAGGTTCGAGTTATTTGATACCCTCCCTGTGGCACGGGAAAAAGTACTTGAGCTCATGCGTGATGGTTTTGTGGTGCTCGATCACCAAAACAGGATTATCGATTACAACTCTGCATTTCAAACATACACCAGCGCCAGCCAGTCTGGGAAGATCATAGGCAAGACTATCAATGAAATTCTGCCTGAACAGGAAGAACTGGCCCTCTTCCTGGAAAGACATGTATCTGGTAAAACAGAACTGCTGGTGGGCACCCCGGAGGGCATATATGATCTTGAAGTGGATATTACATTTCTGAACGAGAACAAGCTGAACAGGAATGCCACCATCATCAAATTCCAGGATCTGACAAACCTGAGGCAGCAGGCCTTAAAATCACAGCAGCAGGCCGGAGAACTGCAGAAACTCAATCAGCTCAAAGACCGTGTATTTTCGATTATGGCCCATGACCTGAGGGGTCCCCTTTTAAATGTGACCGAGGTTTTGAAGATGATGTCTGATGATATCATCAGCCCTGAGGAATTCAAATTTCTTGCTCCAAAACTGACAAAGGATATTTCCTATACGGCAGATTTATTGGAAAACATTCTCCACTGGTCGAGAAGCCAGTTAAAGGGTTACAGTATCAACAGGGATTATTGTGACCTGAAAGCCCTCGTATCCTCTGAGATCAACTACCATATGAAATCAGCGGCCGATAAAGAGATCACCATTACGCAGTCCCTGGATGGGGAACTGACTGCCTTCGCCGACTTGCTCATGATGCAGATGGTAGTAAGGAATTTGCTGAGCAATGCCATCAAGTTTTGCCATTCCAACTGCCATATAGATATTTCGGCATCGTATCTTGATAGCAATTTTATCTCTATCATCATCAGGGATACAGGAGTAGGCATCGCTGAAGAAAACATCAAACGGATCTTTAAAGGGGAAAACGTATCCAGCAGGGGAACGAAAAATGAAAAAGGTACCGGCATCGGCCTGATGGTCTGCTGGGATTTTATGGAAAGAAACGGAGGGAACATCACCATGCAGAGCGAAGTAGGCAAGGGAACCACGTTTGACCTGAAAATCCCAAGGGCACAGCTATAAAAAAACCCCTCATAGGAGGGGCTCTTCATATTTTTTACCGGGCTGCAGGATAATTAATTTCCAAGTGCATCATCGATCACCTGCTGTTCTTTCAATGCATCCACATTATTTTTGCTGCCAAAGTTCTGTGTTTTATCAGCAAAGTATTCCAGTATGCCAACAATCGTATCCAGGTTGTCTGCTACTCTCTGGTGCATATCCGGTAAATCTTTGTCAAGTCTTCCGTCACTCAGTTCAATATTATCTACTTCAATTTTACCTATTTTCTGAATGATTGCTTGTTGTGAATGTTGTAAGTCTTCTAATTCCCTTACAATTTTCTCCATCAGTTCAAACTTCTTTAAAGTATCCATATTATTAATTTTTAAGTCCGTGTTTATTTATAACTACCAAACACTAACCAATTACCTTGCCAGTAATTGCCTCATAACAGGTTTATTCTTTAAAGTTCTGCTGCGTTGCCATGAGCAAGCCTAATAATGGTTAACTGTGCTGAAGCAACCTTGCAACATATTTACCAATGATGTCAAACTCCAGGTTTACCGTATCACCAACCTGTACTTCCTGAAGATTGGTATGTTCAAAAGTATAGGGAATAATAAATACCGAAAACTCATCCGCTGCAGAATTCACTACTGTCAGGCTGATACCGTTTACACACACAGAGCCTTTTTCTACCGTCACATTACCCTTTGAAGCATCGTATTTAAACCGGTATTCCCAGCTTCCATCCAGTTCTTCCCGCAATACACATACTGCGGTCTGATCTACATGCCCCTGAACAATATGTCCATCCAACCTGCCGTTCATTTGCATACAGCGTTCCAGATTTACCCTCATCCCTGTTTTAAGGTACTGAAGATTGGTTTTCTCCAGTGTCTCCTGGATAGCAGTTACGGTATGAGTACTGTCTGTCAATGCAACCACCGTTAAACATACGCCATTGTGTGCAACACTCTGATCAATTTTCAATTCATTACTTAAATTCGATTCGATGGTGTAATGAAGATTAGTACCTTCCTGCACAACATTGTTTACCGTGCCGAATGTTTCTATAATACCTGTAAACATAAATTTTTAATATTTAAGCCGGTTTTTAAGCCAGTTACTTTGTGTTCCCTCCTGCTGCACTGCCGCAGCGGAAGCCTTATATTTCGTTAGCTGCTGCAAAGCTGCAATCGCAGCAATCAGTGCTTCATCCTCTTTTCCGCTTTCCTGCCTGATCAGCTCCGGGTTAAAATACTTCGCTACAAAATGTGTATCAAAATTGCCTGATCTGAAAGCCTCATGCTCCATTACAAACTTACCAAAGTTCAGAGTGGTTTGAATGCCCGTAATGTCATATTCTGAAATAGCCCTGATCATCCGGGCGATAGCTTCTTCCCGGTTTGCCCCATATGTAATCAGCTTGGCGATCATAGGATCATAATAAACCGGGATCTCCATCCCTTCTTCAAAACCATCATCCACCCTTACCCCATTGCCTTTTGGCGTACGGTAGGTTTTTAATGTTCCTATATCAGGCATAAAATTTTCCATGGGATCTTCCGCATATACCCTGAGTTCAATGGCATGTCCATTGAGTCTGATATCCTCCTGCCTAAAAGAAAGCGCTTCGCCCCTGGCAATTTTAATCTGTTCTTTCACCAGATCCAGCCCCGTGATCAGTTCCGTAACAGGATGTTCTACCTGCAGACGGGTATTCATTTCCAGGAAGAAGAAATCGAGGTTTTCATCCAGGATAAATTCCACTGTACCCGCACCTGTGTAATTTACGGCTCTGGCCACATCTACCGCACACTTGCCCATCTGCGCCCTGATCTCAGGACTGAGCACACTTGAGGGTGCTTCTTCAATTACTTTCTGGTGCCTCCGCTGAATAGAACATTCCCTTTCAAAAAGGTGAACGATGTTACCATAGTTATCCCCGAGTACCTGGATCTCTATATGCCTGGGAGAAGATACATAGCGCTCAATGAATACAGCACCATCACCAAAGGCAGACTGTGCTTCGCTGACGGCCAGCTGCATCTGCTCTTCAAAAGCTGCCAGTTCCTCAACAATCCGCATTCCTTTTCCGCCACCTCCGGCTGCAGCCTTGATCAGGATAGGAAAACCTACTTCCAGCGACCTTTTCTTTGCTTCTTCGATATCTGTAATGGCCTCTTCAGTTCCGGGCACCATTGGAATATTGTATTTCAATGCCGCGGCCTTTGCCGAAAGCTTATTACCCATGATCGCCATAGCCTCCGGTGTTGGCCCTATCAGGATCAGCCCTGCATCAGCTACCATTTTTGCAAAAGCCGGGTT
>NZ_JBEVDX010000037.1:0-28405 GCF_040513095.1 Pedobacter sp.
GAATTCATTGCTGAGCGTATTCACCACATAAGCAGACAGCAAAGGGTTATTTGATATAAATTTAACACTGATGAAGTCACTGTTATCTTTATGAGCGATTTCCAGTCCTTTATTCAAAGCTACGTCCCCATATCCCATAGAGTTCACCATATCATACAATTTGAACTGCCCTTTGTTATCCGCAGGGCTCACTGGTATCTTTTTTGAGAGGTTAATGCGGTACAGGTCCGCCACTTTCTTTCTATCCTCGGCTGATAGTGAATCTATTTTTTCACTATATGGAGTAAACGTTTCCTTCGGATTATCTAAATCATGTATAATAAGGTTATAAGAAAGAATAGACATGATCTTTCTCATTTTCATCTGTTCAATGATATTGTCAAACTCCTGAGTCATTTTAAAATAGTCCAGGGTGGCAGCACCTGCTACCTGTTTAGAAGGGTCAACTATCCCGGTTGCTATTTTAGCTTCAGAACTATAGGTTTTTGGTAATTGCTTTGCCAGGAAATAGGTAGCAACGGCTGAGACTAATGGTACAAGAATGAGTATCCATTTATAGCGATTTAATAATTTAAGAAACGATTTTATATCCATTATTTTTTTTATTCTTACTATTTAACTTCTGAAAGTTTTTTTCCGATAATTTCTTCCAGAGCGTCTTTTGCATTTAAATAATTCACTTCAGCCTGAATCTGGTCCGTTGATGATGTAGAGACTAACATTCTCGAAGCGTTGTATAAATCTAAAGACAACTCACCTCTTTCAAATTTATGTCTGCTGGTTTCAGAAATGTTTTTGTTATCCTGAGCAGTTTGTGTCCTGATTTTTAACTGGCTTACTGATTGCAAATAAGCATAATAACGACGTTTTACTTCAGATGTCGTAGTAAGTTGAGTGTCTTCGTATTGATATCCCGACACCCTGTAATCTGCCTTTGCTTTTTTGAGTGCGTATGGTTTTTGTAAATAAGTACCAAGGTTAAAAGTGAACCCAAACTGCCAGCCATTTACTGTATAGATCTGACCAGGTTGGTTATTTGTTATATTGTCATTTGGTCTGTAATAATAAGAAGCATTGAAGAGGTCAAGGAAAGAAACTTTGGCCATAGAAATATTTTGTTTCAAGGATTCCATTTGTCCTTCAGAAATTTTCATTCTTGGGTAGTTCTGTTTTGCAAGTGAAATGTATTTGTCCAGCAGCGGATAATTCACGTCAGACATAATTGTATTCTGTGCAGATGCCTGCAGACAGAAAAGTACTGCTATAATAAATGAGAGTGTAGATATTTTTTTCATTGATAGTTATGTTTATTTGTTTATGTTTTTTTATACTTTTTCTTTTTGAAACAATGCAGGGAAAGTTCTGAGCATAATACTGATATCAAACCATACTGAGTAATTCTTTGCATAAAAGTTATCCAGCTTCTTTCTCTCCGTATCAGACATCTCGCCTTTTCCCCTTTTACTGATTTGCCAGAGGCCCGTTAATCCCGAAGGACCTAAAAACCGCATAGACCATTCATTGGAGGTCAGCATCTCCGCTTCATACAATGGAAGAGGCCTGTTACCTACCAGTGACATATCTCCTTTTAATACATTAAATAACTGAGGAATTTCGTCAAGACTTGAATTTCTCAAGAAATTTCCGAGCTTGGTAACCCTGGGATCGTTCTTGATCTTAACAAATGCATTTGCACCGCTGCCGTCGTCAGCATACTGGTTCAATGCAGAAAGATTTTTCAATTCCTGATCTGCTCCTGCCCTCATCGACCTGAACTTATAAAAATCAAAAATCTTATATCCTGTACCTACCCTTTTACTTTTGTAAATTACCGGACCTTTGGAATCCAGTTTGATACATAATGCAATGAGTAAAAGAATTGGTGAGGCAACCAGGAGTATTCCTCCGGATGATACCACATCAAACATTCTTTTAGTTGTCGGTATTTTATATTCCTTCTCCTTTTTAATAACTGCCAGTTGTTCAATATTGGGTTTGATCAGCTTGAATTTTATCAAAAAATTCAGGCGGTCTTTCAAATGCTCCATTTCATAAGGATAAAAATACAGGTCATGTATTTTAGCCTTAATGGCCCTCGATCTCAATTTAACATCTGGCATGTGCCCCAGTAGGACAATAATCAGTCCACTTGTCAGCGGATTATTTTTGATTTTGGCAATGATTGAAAAAACAAACTCTTCATCATTCACCTCAATCATGATTACGTCCGGAGTAGAGAAAAGAGAAAGGGTACTTAAATAATTCTCCAGTTTTGAGGCGTCTCCTACGTGGACCACATTATATTCCTGCCCCAAGATCGCGGCAGACTCCTGCGACAGCTCAGTTCCAGAATAGACTAATCTTATTCCTTTGTAATTGTAATCCATTATTTATATAACATAGGTTTTGGTAGTGCAGCCAGAACTTTAACAATTTCTTCCTTTAAACTTTCGGGATTAAAAGGTTTGGGAAAATAAGCTTCTACTTTAAAAGGCAGATTGGCTACAATAGTATCCAGATCTTCAGCAGCCGAAAGGATAATTACCGGAATTTCACGGTAATAGCCACTGATTTTTATACTTTTCAGGAAAGATGTACCATCGAAATGCGGCATATGCAAATCGAGAATGACAATATCCGGAAAATTGCCGTCTTCTAGCCAGAGATGGGCCTTGTAACCGCTTTCCATAGCATGGATCTCGTATTGCTTTGATAATATGAAATTTAGCAATTTTAAAATGCTGGGTTCATCATCGACTATCAAAACCTGCTTTCTATTAAATGATGCACTTTCCATTTTCAGAGTAGGTATTTAGGTAAGCGATATATTTTTAAATATATATATCGGTCTAGCATTTATTATAAATCAATCAAGTATATAGCTATAAAAATACAATTTATAAATCATTTTCTACTTACGTATTTTTAAAATTGTGAGATTTTCGATTCATTAAACTTATTCAAATTGTAAACCAAATTTCAGATTTTATTACAAGAATACAGTGATGACGAGAAATCCACACTTATTGTTATTAAGAACTTATCCACACTCTTCAGAATTAATATCAGGAATTAAAATATGAGATTTTAAGGGGAATTATTTCAACTACTTGTAAACATAAAACCCCTTAACCATACACATACTACAAAAAATGACTGCTGTTGTTTCAGTTATTACAGATATGGGATGCCAGAAGAAATTATTCTGTCATTTTATATACTGTATTAATAATATCTTTGTCTGTTTCAGCATCAAATTTTCTTGCAAATATGCCCTCAGATAATTTCAGGGCATCGAGGTCAGTACTTAAGAGCGTTTTGGGATGAGAAGCATGTTCTTCCCAAGCTGTAAACCTCAAATTATCATTTACGATTGGCAGGGATGAATTCATAAGAATAGTCTGCAGCCAGATTTCATCCGCACAATAGGTGTATTTAAAACTCCGCTGAAATGCCGGGTTCTCAGCAAGAAACTGAATTAAATACTGCATAGCTGGTCTGTTCAGATTCACCCAGTTCCAGCCTCCATAATATTTGATCGGATAAAGTTTGCGTTTGAGCCCGTATTTCAATTGGATACGCTGGGTGAATGACAATGCCTTTCTCTTCAGGATTCCCGCCAGGTTATTTCTAAAATCAATTCCAAAGTAATAGTGCAGGCGGTCAAATCCTCCGCCCTGCCCGGCCCATTCTTTTTTCGGCATCAGCTCACTGTTAACAAAGCTCATATCTTTGTTGGCAGTAATAAATTCTTTTATAAATGCGTTGCTTTTAATAGGCAGATCGTGACCGCTGATCAGTAAATAGTAATCATAATCACAGGCAAATGATGCTTTAAATAATTCAATAGTCGCAAGTATCTGAATATAGCTGCCCCAGTTAACACTGTGCCTTTTCACAAAAAAAACATTTTTATAATCCTTAAACAGCGCTGTATTTAAATCCCACTTTGCATCAGCGTGGATATAGATATCAAAATCCTGACTCAGTCTTTTTACAAGTTTTTCCAGCTGCCATACGTTTTTATGTGCAAGTATCAGAATTGCTGCTCTCATGAATTTAAAATTTGATAAAAGTTTTCACAATGATCTGAATAAAATAATAGTTTCCGGCTAATAAAACATAATAAATATATACATGAGGATGGAATTGAACTATAATATTAGTAAGTTGCAATAGGAATATTTTTGATTCTATGACCAGGCATAACCTCTCATTATTAATTATTTGCATATCTTTCCTGATGCTGTACAGTTGCGTAAGAAAGCCCAGACCTGCCCTTATCCGGGGAACTGAGCGATTATCGAACAACAGTTATCTTTACCTGCGTAAAGGAAAACCATTTGGGATTTTACGCGTGGAATGCAAAGATTGTGAGATGGTTTATTCCCTGAACAACAAAAAATTTACAATGAACATCAAAGAAGGAAATGAAGATAGGTTTATCTATCCGAAACCCAACTCCTCTGTAAAAACAGTTCTTAGGTCCAATGCGAATCAAATGATCAGAATACTGGCTATTAATCCAAATGGTAAAGTCGTTTCGAATGTGCTCGATACATTTTTGAGCGAACAGCATAGCAGTAACACTTACTCAATGAAATATTCCAGATTTAAAAACACCATCGTCGTAGACATTTTGAAGCGCAAACATTAGCTCACATTGCTGTGATTCCTCATTCCTCGGATTATTTTACATTTCCTTGTGTAAATAGAGCAAAATCAACTGCCTTTAAAACATCTTACTTGAGTATAATCACCTATCTTTACTACTATATTTTTATTTTATTGTTATATTTTAAAATCGCTAAAAGACAGTATATTTATTAGGATAACAGCAGTTTCCTTCGCATCTAAAAAAAAATGACAATACAAGATTCTAATAAACTCTCAAGGCTTTGTTTTTATACCGGTTTCCTATTGGTAAGCATATTAGCCTTTACTTTCCTGTTTAGTTCCATCTGTTTTTTCCTGAGGATAACCATGACTGCCTGGCATTTTCCAATAGGAACCCTTGCGGCTTGTGCATTGAGTTATTATTTCCTTAGCAATCATGAAAAAGAACAGCCAGTAAGTATTTTAATGCTATTTGGAATGACACTGGGATTTGTATTGATTTTTGTTGCAATGGCATCCTATTTTTATGACATCTCATTTGACGGCCAGGCTTATCACATGGAAGCGATGATCCAGATGAAGCATGGATGGAATCCTTTCTACGAACAATTACCGAACACAGTGAACCAGGCCTTATGGGTGAATCATTATGCAAAAGGAATGGAAACAGTGGGAGCCGCAATTAATTGCACTTTTAATACTATCGAAGCAGGTAAAGCGGCAAATTTTATGATATGGCTTGCGAGCTTCTTTTTCACACTTTCATTTATCCTGCGCAATCAATGGACGTCGGTATTCAAAGCTTTTTTACTGTCTTTTATCATTGCCTGTAATCCTATTGTTTTAAATCAGTTGCTAACTTATTATGTTGACGGCCCGATGGGCGCGCTTTTACTGTGCCTGATAATTTTGGGACTATATATTTTACAAACACCCCGAACGGTCTACTTTTTTATGCTTTTTCTGACTGTATTTCTGCTGGTGAATGTGAAGTTTACAGCTGTACTGTATATTGCAGTGTTCATTGGAGGATACCTGATATGGGCATTATGGAAGAAAAATTATGTGGTAGCGAAACAATTATGGTGGACATCGGTGGTTGCCGGTCTAATCGCGATCGTTTGTGGATTTAATCCCTATATAACCAATACTGTAAACTTTGGGCACCCACTTTACCCGCTTATGGGAAAAAATAAAGTAGACATCATTTATGCGCTGAACCTGCCAGCCGGCTTTGAAAACAAAAACGGTTTAGAAAGATTTTTTACCGCGCTTTTTTCAAGGACAGATAACATTTATCCAAACAGCATTTACCCGGTAGAGATCAAAGTACCGTTCACCTTCAATAAAATCGATTTGGCTCATGCGCCTATGGTAGATTCACGGCTGGGTGGCTTTGGGCCTATGTTCAGCGGAATTGTCCTTTTATCAATTATTCTGGCAGTACTCCTTTACCTGAATGCCGGGAAAGAAGCATTTATCGGAAATATGACCTGGGGTTTAGTTTTTATTATCATCTCAATTATTGTTATGCCTGAATCGTGGTGGGCAAGGTATGTACCGCAATTCTGGCTGCTCCCCCTCACCTTACTCCTGACGGCGGAAGTATTATTTAAAAACCGGTATCAGCTGCTTAAAATATGCATTTATACAGCTTTGGTGATTAACCTGGCTTTTTGTTCCGCTGGTTTTTTCTTCAATATGATTGTGACTTCTAAAATCAACTATCAGCTGGCCCTGTTGAAATCGTCTTCACAAACGGTACTCGTCGATCTGGGCGAGTCAAAAAGTAACCGGATTAGATTTTCTGCAAACCATATTCCTTACAGGTTAGCCGACTTCCATCTTCAGGAAGTTAATGAGGAGTACATGGCCGGATCACAGGCTTGTTTTATCTGGCCGTCCCATACTGATAAAAGTATAAAGGAACCCTGGATATTGAAAACAGCGGGCAAATGGCTGCCATTTATGTGGCAATATTATGGACGCTGATACTGATGATCATTTTATTTTTGCTATCCAGATTGCTTTGTAGGGGTGCAGCCAACCCTTTTGCTGAAGGTAAAAGAATAAGCCCTCATCTACCCTGAAGGTAAACAAGCCCCTTAGAAAGTTACTTGCGTGTGTAGTCACAAAATTTTGCCTGTAACCAAAATCAGTAGTCAGTATGACTTGCTTATATCCATCCTTCTCGGATGTTGTCACCGTACAGGGGTCAAATGCGATGGCGTATCTGAAATCCTTGTTGCGGACAAAATTCCACCTGTTCCACTCTATATAACCTTTTGCTTTTAATTTCAGTGCCCTTTGGATACTTGGAGATTTTAAGATAGACTGATCATAGAAAAACCTTTGACCGTCTTTTGAAGGAAACAGTAAATAATAGTTCTCCGTTGCCGCTTCAGGAAAAGGAATCAGATCAAATACAGTAATCATCAGCAAACATCCGTAGACGCCCATTTTTTCTTTGGTACTCAGTTCTCCTTTATGATTGATCCTGTTTTGCAGCTGTTCTGCCCTGCGGTTGTACTGCTTTAGATTGAAAGGGCTGAGTACACAAAAAAGAAATAATCCCAGTAACAAGAACCTTATAGCCTGCCGCTTACTTTTGTGCAGCAGATAAATGATAATACAGGCTGAAAAAGCAGCAACTAAGAGATAACAAACAAATAACGTATAACAAAATGTCCAGACGATCAAAAACAGATAGATGAGGACAAGGATGATTGAAAAAAACCACAGAAAAAAAAACTTAAGATGGTGCTGCAATGAGTGAGATTTCATAGGAGTGCTTTCAGACCAGGGGTTTTTCCTGATGGTACTATGTTTCAAATGTATAAAATTATCTCCAAATACTTCATTTTCATGAATATACTTCGATATTTTTTGAATTCTAATAAAATAGCACATAATTTGCAAAAAATTGCACCCGCTTACATCTCAAATTCAAACATGAAGTATCTCTTCTCCAGCCTCCTTATTACTTTTTTATTCTCCTTCGCAGAAACTCATGCGCAGGACACAACAGGCCTTCCTCCACTGGTCATTCCTGCAGAGCCTGTTCACAAATTCGCAAAAACCCCGGCAGCACTGGGAATTTCTGCTAAAGTACAGGCCAGGGTTGCTGCAATGAAAAACCCTCCTCTGAATATTGCACTTTTTGCAGTTGACAGGCGTAGTTCAGATAAGGAAGGAAATTCGGATGTCATCATGATCATCACTATTGATCAGGTAACCAAAACGATAAAGATGTCTTCCATACTCAGAGATACCTACGTCAATATAGAAGGCAAGGGAATGGACAAAATCAATGCAGCTTATGCGATTGGAGGACCTCAACTTGCCATAAAAACTATTAACCAGAATTTCGGATTAGACATTAAAGATTATTTCAATGTAGATTTCTTTACCACAGCCAAAATGATAGATGCACTGGGCGGTGTCGAGGTAGCTGTAAAACCAGAAGAAATACCTTATCTCAATAATTATCTGAAAGAAATATCTATCATAGATAATATCCCGCCGGATAATGTTGCTCAGCCAGGATATCAGCGCCTTACCGGCAAACAAGCCGTCGCCTATACCAGGATCAGAGCAGTAGGCCGCGGAGATTTTGAAAGAACTGAAAGACAAAGAACTGTGCTGATTGCCCTTTTCTACAAAATGCAGGGCGGAGGTTCTGCAATGTTACCGGTACTAATGTCACAGATACTCCCCTTTCTCGAAACCAGCATGTCCAGCATGGAATTATTTTCGATTGGCGGAACTATTCTCAATTCAAAAAGTAAGTCTATTGAAACGGCCCGATTCCCATTGGACTCATCGAGTAAAGGAGTCAGGATCAATAATGTCTACTACCTTTCAGCTGATATGATCAAGACTACTGAGGCCTTGCACAATTTCATTTACAAAGGGATAAAACCGGGGAAATAAAACCCCAGTCGGGAAATAGTATCCCATATGAGTTGTTGACGGAAAAATCCTGTTTAAAAGAAATAGTGCTGTCACATGTTATATGTGACATTCTTTTCCTAAAACTTAAAATGGCATAATCTTAGTTTATGGTATTATAGACCCTAATCTATTTAACATGAACTCTCAACAACATTACAGCCCTTTCAGCCCTTTAGCAAGAAAATGGATGATCACCATCGGTAGCGTAGCAATTTTTATTACACTGTTCTATGCCTTGTCTACTGGCGTAATCTCATACTTAAATTACTAAATACTCTCACATATAGCCTAATCCTGGTCCATTCCCTGGAATGGTACCAGGCTTAAGGATAATGAAAGAATCTCTCCGCTGAGCAAAGCTATAATTTGTTATATTTGCTTATGCCTGCTGCAAGAAATAAAGATTTACCCCGGTTGCTTTATTCATGCCATTCTGAGAAAATCAGAGAGGCAGAGTCCTTTGTAAAGGAGCATTACCTTATCCATATCTTATCTGGTAATATATCATTAAAGACTATTAGTGATACCTGCAGTTTTGCAGCCGGAGATACAGTGCTGATCAAACGGGACCAGTTGGTCAGGGTGAATAAATTACCAGCCGCGAATGGTGAATTTAAATCCGTAAGCGTATCTTTTGATCAGACAACACTCAAAGATTATTCTTTAGCGAACAGCATACCAGTTCAGCCACTTTACACAGGGGCACCAGTGACATTACTTTCAGCTAACCCACTTTACACCAGTTATGCTTCTTCCCTTACAGCATACCAGCAGGAGCAAACAGACCAGGGTTTAACAGCATTAAAAGTCAGAGAGGCACTCATGCTTATTCTTTATCTGGATAAGGAGGCAGCCCAATTCTTGTTCGACTTCTATGAACCCTCAAAAATTGATCTTGAAAATTTCATGAATACGCATTTCAGATTCAACGTTGGATTGGACCGCTTTGCTTACCTGACAGGCAGAAGCCTCGCTACTTTTAAAAGGGATTTTGCAAAGATTTTTCATACTTCTCCCAGCAAATGGCTACAACAGAGAAGACTTAAAGAGGCTTATCACCTGATCCGGGAAAAGAGAATGAAACCATCGGCAGTTTACCTTGAAGTTGGTTTTGAAGACCTTTCGCATTTTTCCTTTGCATTTAAAAACACATTTGGTAAATCCCCTGCTTCTATTTAAAATTTCTTTTTTGCTGCGAAGAATAGTGAACGGAGCAGAAATTCGTTCTGCGTTTCGCTTGAGAAGCTCGAAGAAAGATCTTTTATAGTGTGGTTTTCATAGTCCATATCATTATGTCCCATATTGATATATACCATCCTGTATTTTATATTCGTCCAGGCCACAGGATAATATCCGCTATGCCAGATCTCACTTTGTTTAGGCCCGGTTCCGAGCGGGAAGCTGGAAGAGTCTACAGACAGTAATATCCTGATATCGGGATTGGTCCTGAGATCTTCAGACCATCGGTACCATTCATTGGCCGCTGCTTTAAAAGTTTCCGGTAAACGGCTGGTTACAGGATGTTTCCTGTTCTCTACACGCAAAATTGCAGAGGTAGGTCTCCAGGTATTACTGCCATAACTACCAGATCCCAGGAAATGATGATGATACCAGTCCCAGTTCTGTGGAAAGTCAGAAGGTGTCAGGGCAAATGCGGCAAAATGAAACCCTATCCAGCCTCCCCCGGTTTCCATGTATTTTTCAAAAGCCGCTCTTTGTATGGGTTCTTCCGGTCTGGTATCCAGAAAAAGAACCACCTGGTAATTGGAGAGAAATTCCGCATTCATATTGCTCCAGTTGGAGGTGGAGTCATAGCTGAAGTTGTACTTTAAAGCCATCCTGGGAAACCATTTATTGGCCTCATGCACGTAGCTGATATGTGCATGATCATTTTTAGCAGTGTAAAATGCTATAACTTTAAACTTCGGCGTTTTTGCCTGAGCCTTAACAGCTCTGATAGACAAGCAAAGCAGAAGCCCGGTAATCAGGGTTAATACAATTCTTTTAAATTCCATAGCTTCAACAGATCTGATTTAATAAATCTATTAAAGCTATGGAAAAATACTAGTTCTTTTTTAACAGATCAAAAAGCAGCTCCGGCTCATTTGTGGTAATGAATTCGGCTTTCTCATCAATCAGCCATTTCATATCCTCTTCTTTGTTAACTGTCCAGGCATTTATTGTAATACCCAGTTCCTTCGCTTTTTTAAACCAGTCGCCTTCTTTATATATAGTATAAAAATAATCGGCCTGTGCGATATGGTCTTCCTTCAATCTTTCAAGTGCAACCTCTCCTTTGGTAAAAGCAAGGAATGCTGTTTTAGCAGCAGGATCCAACTGCAGTACTCTCTGAACTGCAGGATAGCTGAAACTGATATATTCTACCCAGGCATCAGCCTTTAGCCTCTTTACCATTTTTACTGCAGCATCTGTCAGTGCAATGGTAGTTTCCGGTGTTTTCGCCATCTTGATTTCCAGTATCAGCTTGGTTCCTTTTTGCTTCATTCCTTCTTTGAGATAGCTTTCCAGTGTAGGGATCTGCTCTCCATTTGCGTGTAGCTGCTGCTGTAGTTCTGCATATGTTGAATTACCAATTGTCATCCCTTTGAATACGTCATCATGGTTTACCACAATTACACTGTCTTTTGTAAGATGGACATCAAACTCAGAACCATAACATTTCAGACGTATAGCTTCCTTTAGCGATGCTATAGAATTTTCAGGAAGATTGTTTTTTTTCCATGCACCGCGGTGTGCGATTACACTGTTTTTGTTCCATTTCATTTTTTGTGCGTTACCGCTAAAAGCGATAAAGAGAAGTCCGATCAGAAAAAATAATTGTTTCATATCCCGCGAAAATAAGGATTGCATGTTATATACTGATGACTGTAATGTTAACAAATCATTTGTCAATAAGGCATTGTATGTACATTGCTTTGTACTGAAACAGCTTTGAAAAGCAATTCAAACGGGGTTAGAACGGAATTGGTTCAGCTGCAGCCGACCCAACCCCGTTCCAACCCCGTTTCAACACCGTCTCAGCCCCGTTCCAACACAAACTAAAATATGAACAAAGCCTGAACATGTCAATCAACCGACGTAGAACTTCTCTCTATACTCACTGGGTGTCATTCCAACAGTTTTCCTGAATACTTTCCTGAAAGCTTTGGGATCATTATAGCCTGATTTGTAAATGACTTCTGTCATCTGTTCGACTGTCTGCTCCAGAAGCTTTTTGGCAGCTTCGATACGCGTTTGCTGCAGATATTCAATGGGTGTAATACCTGTAACCTGTTTAAAGCGCCGGACTATATTTCTCCTGCTGGCAGGAATATCCTTGATCATCTCTTCAATGGTACCTGTATTATGATAAGCTGTCTCGATCTTTTGCTGCGCCATTGCCACCAGGTCGTCGCTATGATTTCTCGAAATATGGAATGTGCTGAAGTAGGATTGTCTTTGTCTGTCCATATCTATGGCAAATAACTTTGCAATTCTTACGGCTACTTCCTTGCCGCAATGCAGCTGTATGAGATGAAGCATCAGGTGAAAACTTGAAGTTGCGCCTCCGCTGGTATACAGTCTCCCATCCTGAGTAACCGTTTTTTCGGCTTCCAGTTTTACTTCAGGAAAAGTGCTCGTAAAAGCCTTGCATGCATCTACGTGCGTAGTGGCAATTCTGCCGTTGAGCAATCCGGTTGCCGCCAGTAAAAAAGCACCGGTACAAAAGCTGGCCAGACCTGCTCCTGCGTTGTACTGCTGTCTGAGCCACAGGATTGCCGTATGGTTCTCATGAATTGCAGCTGCAATGTTTTCATTCAGGAATGAAGGCACTAAAATCAGGTCCTGTGTATCAGCACCACTGATCTTTAGCGGCTGATATCCCGGAAAAAAAGCAGTTGTACCAGAATTTTGAGCGGTTTCATCATAAAATAGCGTGATCTGAAATGGTGCATCCTGACCTTCGTCAAAGTAGAGCGCATTTACCGTTTCAAATACATCCAGTATGGCTGCAACACTCAATAATCTATACTGATTTGTTAAAAGGAGTCCCAGGTTTATCATTTGGTTTGGTTTTAATACTTAAATTTGCAAAAAAAACAAATATCATATGCTATCTCACCACGTTTTATTTTGGTTAAAAGCCGATACTACCGAAGATCAAAAAGCTGCTTTCAGAAAAGGGCTTGAATCACTGGAGAAAATCGAAACTGTTACTCAGTTTCATGTAGGTACACCTGCCCCTATTGAAAGAGCTGTAGTGGATGTTACTTATACTTTTTCTCTGGTACTTTTCTTTGAAGACCTTGCCGGGCACGATGTTTATCAGGTGCATGATTTGCACAAAGCTTTTTTGGATGAGTTCAGGATTTTATTCGATAAAGTTGTGATTTACGACGCACAATAATCATAATAAGCAGGGTATTATCTTAACTACCCTGTTTATCATTATTTACCAAGTTTTAGCCCGTATGCCAGACGCATTGCATTATGTCTCACGCAATCCTGATACATCAACCCTGGTTCAACACTTCTTTTTATAGCTTTATCTCATTGACACCTATTTAATTCAGATCTGCAACACTTTAGGCTTGTCAGCGTACTCTCGTATTTCACTAAAACGGGATTTAAAACCTTCAAAATTTTCCGCAGGTAAAAGCAACAATATTCTAAAAGTTATTTGGAATTATTCTAAATAATTAGATATTTGTAAATATAGACTTTACCCAGTATGTGCAAACCAACTGTTATCGCCAGAAAAGGAAACATTGCCGTAACGCAGTGTGTAAATTGTAAAATGGTAAATATCTGGAATAAAGGTGTGCTGATCAGCTTTACCTTCTCCCAGTTTAGTTCTTTCGTAGAGGTAACGAATGACCTTGATTTTGATAATTATTTAGAGAATTCACCAGACGGCGTGGAGATTGTTGTTCTTGCCACGCCTTATCCGGATATCAGCCTTGTGTTTACAAGGGAAGAATGGTACAATTTCTTTTCTGCCCTGGCCGAAGCTACATACATGCAGGAAATATACCGCATGGTGCATTCATAGATCATCCATTATTTATTTAGCGGACCTTTACTCACTGCTTTACCTGCTTTATAGACAGCTTCAATTGAGCGGGTGTTCTTGATATTTGTTGCCGGATTATTTGTAAGAATGATCAGATCTGCTTTTTTTCCTTTTTCAAGAGTACCATAATCAGCGGCAATCCGCAGCAGCTCTGCAGAATTCTTTGTGGCAATACCAATTGCCTGAAGAGGGGTTAATCCCGCCTGTACCATGAGTTCCAGTTCCAGGTGTTCAGAAAATCCCTGTGCACGTACAGGAGTGGCACCAGAATCTGTACCCATAGCTACGAGTACACCTGCAACATATAATTTTTTTAGATTCCGAAGTGCAGTCTCAAAAGCAGCTACACTTTTCGGATAGGCAGGAGATTTTTTTAAATTATCCTGGTATTTTTTGGAGGTGATCATTGCATATACACCAGGTTCAAGCGAGGCTTTAAAAAATTCGTCATCAATCCACTCCGGTTTGCGGGCATAGATGTAGGCGTATTCATCAAGCGATAAAGTTGGAATATATGCGACACCTTTAGCTTTAATCTGAGCGATCAGCGCGTCATCAATTACAGTGTCGCGAATGCTATGCCCGATTATATCAATTCCGTTAGCTACCAGTTTACGGGCGTCAGCTGCATAATAGAGGTGTGAAGCAACGCGTATATGATGTTTGTGTGCTTCTGTAATAATTGCCTGGTAGACTGCCGGATCCATCTTTTTGAACTTGCCACCAAAATCGTCTACCCACATTTTTACCACCGAAGGCTTTAGCTTCGCCAGGCTATCCATTTCTGAGGGGATCTGGCCTGCACTAACAGGACGATATACCTGATCCATTCCGAAATCTACCGGCGGTGCATTCTGGGGTACACCAAAACCGTATCCTGCAGAATACATTCTGGCTCCGGGCAGAAGTCCGTTCAGCGATGAGTCCCGCAATCCGCTGGCAAATAACATGGGCCTGTCCGTTCCCATAACCTGAATCGTTCCTACGCCATAATCTTCATATTTCTTCAGCTGTGCAAGAATGTTTGCCCGTGTATAATTTACAGATTTTGTTGTGGTTCCTTTTAGGGTACCTACGTGTACGTGCGTACTGATCAGGGCAGGCATAATGGTCTTACCGGTAAGGTTTATAACTTTTACCCCTGCAGTGTCCAGGTTCTTCCCAATAGCGGCAATCGTATCAGCCTGTATCAGCATATCAGTGTGTTCAATTGGAGCACCACCATTTCCGTCGATAAGGGTAACGTCTCTGAAGAGTACCGCCTCTGCAGCGTCAGACTTATTTTTATCTGTACAGGATAGCAGAAGGACTGCTGACAGTGAAACTGACAGGATGGAATTACGCAGGTATTTAGTCGATAAAGCATTCATAAGTTACAATCATTGATTGATAAAATAACGTCTTTCCCTGACATATTGTTTGACGGATCACAATCGATCAGCTTTATACGGTGCTGAATATACAGAGACTGGTTGCAATTTTATTTAGTGCTGTACCTTAAAAAACTTTGCTCCAAAAAGGAAGATCACCAGGTAACAAATAATTGGCAGGTAATAAGCATTTGCTACGCCTGCGCTGTCCGCCACTCTTCCCATAATAAAGGGAAAAAATGCACCGCCAACCACTCCCATTGAGATAAATGAAGAAGCTTGCTGAGTATGGACACCCAGGTTTTTAATACCGAGGCTAAAAATTGTGGGGAACATGATACTAAAGAAAAAATTAATCATCAGCAAAGCAATATATGAAGGCCAGCCCAGGCTCTGTGCAACAATAATGCACATGACAATATTTGACAGCGCAAAAGCAGCCAGCAACTTATTTGGGGCGATCACCCGCATAAGAAAGGTACCAACAAAGCGGCCTGTTAACATCATCCCCATAAACAGGATCATAAAATTTCCCGCTTTCAGATCTGTAAAGCCCATTTTTTCATGTCCGTAATTGATAAAGAAGGCCCAGGTACCAGCCTGTGCAGCAACGTTGAAAAACTGGGCGATGACAGCCCATACAAAATGGCGGTGTTCAAACAGTTTTTTCCCGGGGGCAACATCTACATTGGAGGCTTCAGGATCTGCTGCAACAACATGCGGATCTGTAGTCGCTGGTACAGTAACAAATGAGAAGGAAACAGCGATCAGTGCAATCACTACACCAATTACCGTGTATAAGATCCTCACAGAAGTAAGATCTGTGCTGCCCGGAATGTTGGTTCGCAAAAGGAAATATGAACCTATAAAAGGGCCAATCATCGCCCCTACTGCGTTGAACGACTGCGCAAAATTAATCCGCTGGTCACTGCTGCGCTGATCGCCCAGCGACGCAACAAATGGATGGGCAACTGTTTCAAGTGTGGACAGCCCACAGCCCAGAATAAAAAGAGCGAACCCAAAAAAACCAAATGACGAAGTATAAGCCGCCGGAACAAAAAGGAAGGCACCTGTGGCAAAGAGTGAAAGTCCCAGCAGTACGCCTTTTTTATAGCCATAACGTTTCATAAATAACCCGGCTGGAATGCCCATTACAAAATATGCTCCGAATACAGCAAACTGTACAAATGCAGATTGCGTCTTATTCAGGCTGAGCACATGCTGAAAGTGCTTGTTCAGTACATCTGCCATAGTAATAGCTATACCCCATAACATAAAGAGGGAGGTAACAAAGGCCAGTGTAACCAGGTATTTTTTGTCTGTAAATGTTGCTTTTTCTGCCATAAGAATTTTTAAAATACCGTATAAGTTAGGCATTTATTTCAGCGTGTTAAAATTTCTGCAGTTTATAAATTTTCCCCTTCAGGGTCTTGAATGAAAGCGTATAATCCTCAGCTGTTTTTACAGACACCACAGTTGTACCACTGATTTTCAGCGGTACATGAGAATGTACAACGCAATCCAGACCAAGTACTGACCTGATTTCCGCACTGCTAAGTTCCTGCGCTTTCCATTTCATATTTACCTCAAATCCCCCTCTGGCTTTCAGACCGGTGATGCTTCCTTCAGCCCATGCTCCGGGCAGCGCCGGCAGCAAATCAAGGTAACCAAGGTGACTCTGCAACAGCATTTCTGCCATACCTGCCGTACCAGCAAAGTTACCATCAATCTGGAACGGGGGATGGGCATCAAAAAAATTAGGATACGTTCCGCCTACCCTGGATTTGCCCCCGTTTGGTTCTACGTATCTAAGCAGATCGCGGATCAGCTTATAGGCATGATTGCCATCGCGCAGCCTCGCCCACCAGTTAATTTTCCAGGCTTTGCTCCAGCCCGTTCCCTCGTCCCCGCGCAGTTCAAGGGTAGTCCTTGCGGCCTGAAAGAAATCAGGGTGAAGGGGCGAAATTTCCGTTCCGGGATACAAACCATATAAATGTGAGATGTGGCGGTGATGCACATCCGTTTCTTCAAAATCCTTATACCATTCCAGCAGTTGCCCTTTTTTCCCGATCCTTAAAGGATACAGTTTGCTTCTCTTTGCAATCAGCGTGTCCCTGAATCCTTCATCCATTCCTAGTTTTTCGGATGCTGCAATTACGTTATTGAACAGGTCCCTGATGATAGACATATCCATTGTTGTAGCTACAGAAACGCCCTGCTCCTTCCCATTGAGATCCCTGAACTTATTTTCTGGTGAGGTGGATGGTGCCGTAACCAGGTATCCGTCTTTATCCTCCACCAGCCAGTCGAGCGTAAACTCCGCGGCACCTTTCATCAGGGGATAAGCCTTCTGAGCAAGGAACTTCGTATCTCCGGTGTACAGGTAATGTTCATAGAGGTGCCTCGTGAGCCAGTCGCCCCCCATAGCCCAGTTGGCCCATACAGGATCTCCTGCACCTTTGTCTCCTACTGCATTGCTGATTGCCCAGATATCGGAATTGTGATGTGCCACCCAGCCATTGGCGTGGTAAAACTGCCTGGCTGTAACTTTACCCGTTTCAGACAGTGCCTCCAGCCAGTTGAGTAGAGGCTCATGCATTTCAGAAAGATTAGTGACCTCTGCCGGCCAGTAATTCATCTGCGTATTGATATTAATTGTATAGTTTGAACTCCAGGGAGCACGGAGTTCCTTATTCCATATGCCCTGTAAATTTGCAGGTGGTCCACCCGGTCGCGATGAAGAGATCAGCAGGTATCGTCCATACTGGAAGTAAAGTGTCTCAAGAGAAGGATCAGTTGCCCCTCGTGCATATGCCTTCAAACGTTCATCTGCAGGTAATACTGTTTGCGGATGACTGTCTTTAAGATAGAATACAACTCTGTTAAAATATTTCTGGTAATCGGCCAGATGACTATTGTATAACCGGAGATACTTCTTTTTCAGGGCATTGCTGATCAGGCTGGCAGTCAACTTTTTTTCATCTTTCCCATCCCTGTCCGGGCAGCGGTCAAAGCCGTTGAAACTGGTAGCTGCCGCCACATACAGGATCACCTCATTTGCATTTTTAATCTGAATAACAGCTCCCTTTACCGAGACAGTTCCGCCTGTATGTTCTGCATGAACCCGGTATTGGTAACGCATTCCGCCGCAGCCATCCTTATCATCATATGTTACAGGCTCAACTCCTTTTGGATTATAATAGGTAGGATTTACATTTACCGGAGCTTTCCCCGAAAGCACAATTTCATTACCTGACTGCGAAGAAAGTGTATATTTTAACAAGCTTTTCGCTGTGACGTTCAGTGTCAGGGATCCTTTTTTACTGGTCGTCAGACGTATTACCATAATGTTATCGGGAGCAGAAGTGAAAATATCACGACTGTAAGTTACGCCTTTCACCGTAAACCGGGTATGCGCAACAGCGTTCTGCAGGTTCAGGTCGCGGTAATAGGCTGAGGGTTTTGCACCATGAAAATCCTGCCTGATCAGGATATCTCCCATGGGCAGGTAAGATTGAGAATAGAGCCCCTGCATTTTTCTTGTCAGCAGCTCTGCTTCTGAATAATTTTCATGTTTGAGTAAAGCTTCCCGCACCTGCGGGAGGTATGAAGCTGCTTCCGGATTGACGTTATCTTTCACCGGGCCACCGCTCCATAGCGTACTTTCGTTAAGCTGCAGAACTTCTTCCTCTACCCCGCCAAATACCATTGCGCCAATTCTGCCATTACCTACAGGTAAAGCTTCTACCCATTCTGCAGATGGCTTGTTATACCATAATTTTAAAGGTGCTGTCTGCTGGGAAAAAGCATAACAGCCTGTAAACATTAATAAACCGGTTAAAAAAATTCTCATTAGTTATGCTTCGACTATTCACGATGTCCGGGCATAGTTAGACAATATTTTCTTTAAATAAAAATAGCTGATGCCCCTTAATTGAACATCTCTTTTTTTACCGGCATACTGTTTTCAGGAAGAAAATATCTGGGGGACAGGTCGAAATGTTCGGCCAGCCTGCTGATATGTTTGAGGTTATATTTGGCAGGGTTGCGCCCGTTTTCAACGTTGCCGATAAAAGATGAACTCGTATTCAGGATCTTGGCAAGATCCTGCTGCCTCATTCTTTTAGTTCTCCTCAATTTACGAACAATATCGATTACATGCTGTTCGATGGGATCAATTCTCAGGTTTGCTTTCATTTGAAAATCAATAATGACGGTTATAATTCATTACAAACAATAATACAACGTACAGGAATGTATTTTAGATACATCAGTGTCAGGATAATTTGCTACTATAGCAACAAAATACCCTCAAAAGACAAATTAAGAAAATTATTTTCTAAAATACAACACGAGTATAACATATTCTTATTTTAGGAAACAAAAATCCTGTTGGTCGTTTGAAAAGGATTAGGAGATTTTTACGATGATAAAAATTAGATTCATGCATTTTTTTGCTATTGGTACCTGATATCATCTTTTGATTTGGATGGGGTATTCACATTTCTTAGAGAGCTGCCGGTTACTTTGTTCATCAGGATTACCGGCTTGCTTTCTGCCTTCCCAATCGAAACGTTGTTTAGAGTAAGTTTACTAACATCATCAAAAACACAGGCCGTCCGAAAATCGGCCTTCTGATAATTCAGTTTTATATTCTTCATCGTAAGCCCAGCGGCGTGGCGCGTGTAAAATCCCCATGCAGGCAATTCCCCGAACATAGAGAACTCAGGGTAGTCACCAATCTTTTCAGGCACCTTTTCCAGAGAATCAATACCAAAGGCTGCTACTTTCGCCGAAGCTCCACCTTCATAAGTAATCTCAATGTTATTGAGCGTCACATTTTCTACAGGATGCCCCGGGATGCCTGCTATAGAAGAAGGGAACACATTATGCGGATGCCGCACTACCGGCCCTTCCATTGAATAACCTGCATCAGGTTTTCCTGCCGGCACGCTAACTTTGACGTCACTGATATAGACGTTACGCAGATATCCGGGAGCAACATTTGTCCTGCGCTTACCAAGGCGGATGAAGATGGCATTGCCCGTATTCCTTGCTGTCACATTGCGGACATCAATATTTTCAATATTTCCGCCGTCAACTGTTTCAATTGCAATGGCTGAGCGGTACGTATCGTATATTTCAAGATTACTTACTTTAATATTCTTAAAATACCCGCGCGAAGCTGTACCAATTTTAAAACCGCTCGCACTGGAACGTATCTTGCAGTTGGCAATATAAATATTCTCACATCCGCTGTTTGCGTCTGATGATTTCAAACAAATACCGTCATCAGCTACGTTAACTGAACTGTTGGTGATTTTCACATTTTTACTGTCGGTGATATCTATCCCGTCATTGTTCAGAAAGGTGTTGCTTTCAACAGTAATGCTATCAATCACAATATCCGAGCAGCCCCTGTAATCCTGAATCCAGCACAAACCATCCCTGATAGTAATATTTTTCACTATGATACTCTGGCAATTGGTCAGATCGATCAGGTGCGGACGGTTGTGCTCTGCAGGACGCATCTGGTGCCAGTCGTTGTACTCCTTCCATTCTGCATCTTCCAGAGTTCCTGCATTTAACATACGGTAGATATCCTCCAGCAATGGTTTAGCCTGCCCGTCAATTGTGCCCCTGCCAGTGATTGAAATATGATGCACGTTGGTGCCTACAATTAATGCGGACGCTTTTTTACCACCATAATCTGCACGTTTTGCCGTTGCCATTAACCTTGCGTTCTGCGCCAGGTTCAGTTCAACGTTTGATTTTAAATAAAGAACACCTGTGACAAAATCTCCTGCCGGAACCAACACTTTACCACCGCCGTTTTTACCGGCCTCATCTATGGCTTTTTGAATCGCAGGTGTATTATTGGTCTTTCCATCAGCTACTGCACCATATTGTGTGATAGGATAAAGTTTGTTCTGGGCAGATGTGCTGAGGCAAAGGCACACTAATAATGAGAGTAAGGATATTTTCATAATTTTCTTCGTTTAAATCATTATTCAAATACGACCGTTTTGTTTTTGTAAACAAACACCCTGTCTTCAAACACCAGCCGCAACGCTTTTGCAAGCACTGATGTTTCTATTTCTTTCCCCGCCTTCATCATGTCTGCTGCCGTCAGTGTATGGTTCACAGGAATAATTTGTTGCGCGATGATTGGCCCTTCGTCCAGATCATTGGTTACAAAGTGTGCGGTAGCACCGATCAGTTTCACCCCTCTTTCAAAGGCTTGTTTGTACGGATTCGCACCTATAAAGGCAGGTAAAAATGAATGATGGATATTGATGAGTTTTGTAGAAAAGCGTGCTACAAAATCCGGTGATAATATCCGCATAAACTTAGCCAGCACGATATAATCAGGTTCATAGTTACTGATTGTATTTATGACCTGCTGTTCAAATTCGGCTTTTGTTTTTTGCTCGTGCGAGACAGCATAAAAAGGGATATCGAAACGGTTACAAATATCACCCAAATGATCATGATTGCCTATCACACATAAAACAGCCGCCCCCAGCGTACCAAAGTAATTGCGGATCAGGATGTCGGCCAGGCAATGGTACTCCTTTGTAACCAGTACCACTATCTTTTTGTGCGGAAGCGGGTTGATTGTAATCATGGCTCCTGCGGGCAAAACATTTTGCAGTTCTTCATGCAGCGTGTCTTCATCAGCGGTCTGATCTACCTGCAGGCGTACATAAAACCGGTTTTCCTGGACATCTACATGCTCACGCATAGATACAATATTGAGCTGATGTATTGCTAAAACATTGGAGATGGCCGCAACCAGCCCAATATGATCCTTACAATGGATAACTATAATCATGCACTGAAGGTAATTATACCTCCGGTCATTCGCAAGATTTCATTTCAGCCCATTCAGTTATGTTTTAATCAGTATCTGCATTTACTTTCTCTTTGAACAGTTCCTGATCGGCCTGATCTGCCTCTGGAATGTCATGTTCAGCTATTGCTTTGGGATCGTATTGCAGATTGATACACATGGGAAAATGATCAGAACCGCAGCTGTTCATCCTTTGAATCGAAGTTAAAGTAAAATCGGCTGAACAGAAAACATGATCGAGGGGAAAGCGAAGAAAGAAATATTTGGCATTGAAACTATTGAAGAAACCCCTGCCCTTCCTGGGATCAAGAAGCTCACTGATTTTGGAAAATAACTCCGTTGTATAACTCCAGGCAACATCATTCAGATCCCCGATGACAATCACAGGATATTTACTCTTCTTAGCTTTCTCAGCAACCAGCAAAATTTCCTTGTCTCTCTCCGTTGAATGTGGGTTTTCCTGTGGTACAGGCGGCCTTGGATGAAGACAAAACAGTTTGACCAGTTCTCCTGAGGGTAATTCTACTTCAGTTTCGATCGATGGAATATCATTTTCCACAAGATAGTTTACATTCCCGTCTACAAGTTTCAGTTTGGAATAAAGCAGCATGCCATATGTATTCTCTAATGGAACTTTGATCTGGTACGGATATTTAGCGCCGATACTATCCATTTTATCCTGCCACCACTGATTGGTTTCTACCATCAGTACCAGATCAGGATTACAGTTTTTGATCAGCTGGTGGTATTCCGCGTACTTTCTGTTGTCCTGGAAAACGTTGGCAATTAGCAATTGTACGTTGCGCTCCCCTGGAGGCTTGCTACTTTGAATGATCTGCTTTTTAGCAAGAACAGTAAAGGGAAATATCTGCCTGCAAAGATAAATTAGGTTCAGTGAAAGCAGAATAATCAAAATATAATCGATGGTCTGTTCAACAGGAAAACATAACGCATATAACACGAGTATCAGCAGGTTTAACGTCAGTTTTTGCAATCTCGGGTATTCAAAAACCCGAAAGATCCAAAAGTCGTGTCTGATTAATGGTATTAAAGATGCGACGACAACAAATATTCCTGCATAAAAGAGAATATTTTGAAACAGCACTATATGAATAGTAATGAAGAGCGGCAATATAAAAGTCATAACATCAATTTAGATGTGACGACAAACAAATATCAAACCAGAATTTAAGCTTAAAAAAACAATAACCAGTCCATTTCAATTGACATCAGATATTATCATAATCACTGATAAACAGCAAAAACTGTCTGCTCAGACCTGCAATCTGATCTTTTGACAAAGTTTTCAAACCATGTCCCTGCCCGGGATAAACTATCAACTGATGAGGAACATTATTCTTTGTAAGTGCTTTATCAAGAATTTTAGCCTGTTTCAGCGGTACAGTCTGATCGTTATCCCCATGAATTGTAAAAGTGGGTACTGTGTCCGCAGCAATATATTTTACAGGCGAATACAACTCTGTAAAACTAATCACTTCTTTCTTTTGATTTTCGATATCCATCCCGGAAAATGTAGTCAGTCGTGACTGTCTCAGATTGTATTTTCTTTTCAGGAATATCCTTGCAAGCCCTAGTTTGAAAGCGCCCAGCTCAGGCTTGAAAAGCTGGTTCAGATCTACAGGTCCGTAGTTATTAAAAACATAATTTACTTTGGCACTGTAAGTGATTAATTCATCAGCTCCGTAAAAATCCTTATCGTCAGAATACGCCAGCAACATGGCCATATGTGCACCGGCCGAAGTACCCCATACACCAATATGGTCTGCATCAAAATGATATAATTCTGCATTTTTATGTACCCAGCGTACAGCATCTTTACAATCAATCACCGGAGCAGGGAAATGTATGTTCTCCAGGTCTGTCAGGCGGTAATCGATACTTATGACTGCATAGCCTTTTTCGAGCAGTGCCTGCAGTAAAGCAGCCTGATAATTAAAACGGATTTCTGATTTATCACCAGTCGCCCATCCTCCGCCATGAATAAATATAACCACCGGATCTTTACGCCCGGCTGCTGACTTGGGCTTATAGATATCGAGCTTCAAGTCTTCTTTATCCAGGTTTTTATAAGTGATGTCAGAGAGCTGCTTTTCGATTTCAATTATTCCCATACTTTATTAAGGTATATCAAAATATAGTCCAACATGCCGCAATTTATTTGTTCGTTACCATAGGTGTGGTAATTTCATTGTAATAAAAGAAAGTTTATCAGATTGAAAGTAAAATAATAACGACCTGTCAGTACAAGCTACTATCATCATAATACTGATAGCAAACTATAATACAGGTTATTTTATTTATAGCTTGACCCGCCCTACATTTGTATCATAAATCAAGGACATGAATATATTTATCATTAATGGAGGCCAGAAATTTGGTCATTCGGGAGGCCGCTTCAATAAATCAATTGCAGAGGCTACCATCAGATTCTTTAACAACGAGCCGGATTTTGAAGTCCGCTCTACCGATATCAATGAAGGTTACGATCCAAAACAGGAAGTAGAAAATTATAAATGGGCAGATGTTGTGATTTATCACACACCGGTATGGTGGTTTCAGTTACCACATGGAATGAAAAAATACATTGATGTGGTATTTACAGAAGGCCATGACAAAGGAATTTACCGCAGCGATGGACGCTCATCAGCTAACCCGGCGATCAATTACGGAACCGGTGGTTCGATGCATGGTAAACATTATATGCTTACCACTTCATGGAATGCCCCTAAAGAAGCCTTTACGCTACCGGGTGAATTCTTTAACGAAAAGAGCGTAGATGAAGGCCCTATGTTTGGCTTTCACCGCATGAATGCTTTTACCGGTATGAAACCTTTGGAAAGCATGCATTTCCACGATGTTGAAAAAAATGCAGACATTGTAAATGATCTGAAACGTTATGAAGAGCACCTCACTAAACTCTTCATTACGAAAGAAAAGGAAATGCTCCCTGATGTTATTTCCCTGCCTTAACCGCAGTTTTAGCAGCAGTAACATCTGTCCAGCTGTCCGTACGGAATGGCGAAGCAGGTAATCCCGCCCCGTTATACAGATTACAGGCGGGATTATCTGCCCATGCATAGCGTACCGCTACAGGATTTGGCACATCAGCACTGCTCAGCACTACTTTTTTATCTTTGATAACGGCTTGTGCCCAATAGAATTTTTGATCAGCACCAGCTACTGCAAATCCTGCTAATGCTGTCCCGTCTTTTGTTTTTAATCCGCCGTCGGCATATTTAAAACTCAGGGTGACAGTGTTCCCATTGATCTGTTGCGAAACAGCCAGCGGTCCTGAAAAAGGTACCTTTTCACCATACGTCTTTGCCAGGGCAATAAGTGCCAGACGGCGTCCAACTTCCTGCTTATTTTTAGGATGGATATCTTTACCATCTCCTATATCAATAGTCACTGCCATTCCCGTATTGGGAACTGAAAGCGTTTTCAGCTGGGCATCCCTCAACTCCGCCCAGTTGGAAGGCCCCGGCAGCCCGGGAGTTTTCATATAATTGGCCAGCTGTACAAAGTAGAAAGGAAAATCACCAATGTTCCATTTCTTTCTCCAGTCAGAGATCATTGCCGGAAATAGTGTACGGTACTGGTTTGCCCTGTCAGCATTGCTTTCTCCCTGGTACCAAATGGCACCCTTAATGGCAAACTGAATAAAAGGGTTGATCATTGCGTTGTATAAAACCGTAGGCCGGTTGGGCTCCTGACTCGAAGAAGGCACAGCAGGAATATCCTTAAAGTTTAATCCGGTCTTATATTTCCAATCGCCGTCCAGCGATATACTTTCTCCCGTTGCAGAAATGACCGAAAGTACTTTTTTGCCGCCATAAATACCGCCGCCACCGGTAAGATCAGACACTCTTACCGTTAAAACAAAATCCCCGGCTTTTACCTGACTGGCCGGAACAGTATAACTACGGGTTTCGCCATAACCTTTGGTTTCCCCTATTTTTATGCCGTCAAAAAAAGTAATGTCGTCGTCATCTATTGTACCCAGGTTAATCTTCAGTTCTTTACCAGCCCAGGAAGCCGGAACTGAAATTTTTTTACGGAACCACACTATACCGTCAAAGGCAGGCAAAGCTGATTCTTCCCATAATGAGGGCAGTGCCATCGTCTTCCAGGCAGCGTCATCATAAGCTGTTGCTGTCCACACTGGTTTTCCCAATTCAAGACCTGCGTCTTTCGCCAACACATTTTTCCCCCAGTTCTCAAGATCGCGGGCATAGTTCTGAGTCATTTTTTCCTGGTCCGTATGTTCTATCTTATTCACTGCAGCAGCAAAGTACGGCATGCCCTTCAGCATGCTGCTGCTGGTCCATGCCTCGGCGATTGTTCCTCCCCATGAAGTATGGATGAGCCCCACAGGAATACCTTTCTTTTTATATAATTCTCTTGCGAAAAAATAAGCGGCAGATGAAAATCCTGCAATGCTCTGAGGATTGCACTCCTGCCAGCCACCGCCAGTAACCCTGGCATCCGGCTGAGGTTGATTGGCCGTCTGATGTTCTACCTGTAACAACCTGATGTCAGGGTATTTCGCTTCATTGATCTCTCTTTCATAATCCTGAATTTTCCCCCATCCTGCCAGTGGCATTTCCATATTGGATTGTCCTGAGCATACCCAGACTTCACCGATCAGCACATTGTTTAAAACCAGCTCTTCACCATCAGAAATTGTAATTTTATAAGGTCCACCGTAGGCAGGGGTGGCAACCATAATCTTCCAGTTTCCATTCTGATCAGCAGTAACCGTATATCTTTTTTTGCTCCAGGTTGTACCTACATCAATCGTTTTACCCTGCTCGGCCTTGCCCCAGATGGCCGCGTTTGTTTTTTGCTGCAGCACCATATTGTTACTAAAAACAGCAGGCAGTTTTACTTTAGCCTGAACAGTATATCCTATACACATTGCCAACAGCAGCAGTGTAGTTTTCAATTGTCTCATCTTAGTAATATCAGGTCAAATTATCAAACTCAATTTTACTCATTGTTGAGAGGAATAGCAAATTTTCCGGCGGATATCTTACCGGGGGCGACTTAAACTTCTTCAATCTGCAGCACTACACTGGACCGCCGGGCATTAACATCCGGGTTGTAACCAATCTTCATCAGGAAGTCGCCCGTATATTCTTTTGTTGAATCAATGGTTGATTTTGATCCCGGATACAGATTGATTTCTTTAATGCTGTACTTCTTGCCGGCATCCAGTCCTTTGAGCAGGATCGGTTGTTTACTGCCCTCATCATATCTGTTATTGACCAGATAATTGAATATAACACCGGTCGATTTCTCCTTATTAAGATATAAAACAGCAGCTACACTCTTTTCCACCGGATTTGCCAGGCGATACTGATCGCCCTGCCAGATGACCTGCTTAAGCGAGTTATAATGCCGGATGGCATCCTGACAGAAACGAAGGTCATTCTCGCTCAGTTTACTTACCACAATATCAAAACCCAGCTTGCCCATCATCGCCACATCGGTACGGTATTTTATGGGTTGCTTACCCCAGTCGGTAACATGATTTGCACTGCTTACCGCAGGATAAAAATAGGAATATTCCCACTGCATGAAGATGCGCTCCAGCGGATCGGTATTATCGCTCGGCCAAAATTCGGTAAAGTATTGCAGCGCGGCATAATCTACCCTGCCACCACCTCCTGAACACAACATCATCGGCACCTTTGGATATTTTGCCCTGAGTTTTTCCAGCACTTTGTACAAGCCTCTTACATATTCAATATAGAATTGCGACTGATTTTTCAGGTGTGCAGAATAGGCATTGTAAATAACCGCATTGCAATCCCATTTGATATAGGCTAAGGCAGGATTCTTTGTGAACAGCTGGTCAACAATTCCATACACAAAATCCTGCACCTCAGGATTACTGAGATCCAGCACCAGCTGGTTTCTGAAATAGGTTTCTTCTCTTGCAGGCTGTTTGATCACCCAATCGGGATGCTGCTCATACAGTTCACTTTTGGGGTTAACCATTTCAGGTTCTATCCAGATCCCAAACTTCACTCCATTTCCGGTAGCTTCCTTAACCAGCGAAGAAATACCATTTGGCAGCTTGCTTTTATTTTCCTGCCAGTCGCCCAAACCCGCATGATCATTATTGCGCGGATATTTATTAGCGAACCAGCCATCATCCAACAGGAAGAGTTCTACCCCCAGTTTCTTTGTATCCTTTAGCAGTTCTGCCAGTTTATTTTCATTGAAATCAAAATACGTGGCCTCCCAGTTATTAAGCAATGTTAAACGCGTTCCCTTACCATCCAATAGTTTATAAGTACGCGCCCAGCTTTGCAGTTTTCGGCTGGCCTCCCCTTTTCCCTTATCAGAAAAAGTATAGAGGAAAGCTGGCGTACGGAAGGTTTCACCCGCTTTCAGCGGGTAGGGAGATGCATAATTGTTCATTCCGGCGATGATGCGCAGGTTATCCTGATAATCCAGTTCCAGGTCGATGCGGAAATTACCGCTCCACTCCATGGCACCGTACAATAC